>JAOAPB010000081.1 GCA_025462645.1 Edaphobacter sp.
GCCTCTAGAATAAACCGTGATGATCGACCACACCTCCGCCACCAGCCCAGTTCAAACGATTGACCTCCGTCCCATCCGCCGCGCTCTCCTCTCCGTCACCGACAAGACCGGCCTCGTCGACTTTGCCCGCGCCCTCGCCTCCCACAACGTCGAGCTCGTCTCCACCGGAGGCACCTCCAAGGCCCTCCGCGACGCCGGCCTTACCGTCCGCGACATCAGCGACCTCACCGGCTTCCCCGAGATGCTCGACGGCCGCGTCAAAACCCTCCATCCCAAGGTCCACGGCGGCATCCTCCACATTCGCAGCAATGCCGAGCACGTCGCCGCAGTAAACGCCCACGCCATCGAGCCCATCGACATGGTCGTAGTAAACCTCTACGCCTTCGAGAAGACCGCGCAGCGCCCCGGCGTAGCCTTCGCAGACGTCATCGAGAACATCGACATCGGCGGCCCATCGATGGTCCGCTCTGCCGCTAAGAACTTCGAAGACGTAGCCATCGTCACGGCTACAGCCGACTACACCGCGCTCGCCGAAGAGCTCGCCGCAAACTCCGGCAGCCTCACTCGTGCAACGCGCTGGCGCCTCGCAAAACTAGCCTTCGCCGTCACCGCCGCCTACGACGCTGGCATCGCCACCGCGCTCGAGAGCATCGTGACCCCCTCCGGCCCGGCGGTCTTCTCGTACGACGAGCTTCCTCAAACCCTCCGCGTCATCGACCCTCTTGCCAAGACCCTCCGCTATGGGGAAAATCCGCACCAGAAGGCCGCTCTCTACATCGACGGCAGCGGCAAAGGCGTAGCCGCAGCCCAGCAGCTCCAAGGCAAAGAGCTCAGCTACAACAACATCGTCGATCTCGACGCCTGCTGGGAGCTCGTCAGCGAGTTCGACTCCTCCAGCGAAGCTGCCGTTGCCATCATCAAGCACACCAATCCCTGTGGAGCCTCCACTGGAGACACCGTCCTCGAGGCCTACCTCCGCGCCCTCGAAGCCGATCCCATCTCAGCCTTCGGCGGAGTCATCGGCATCAACCGCGAGGTCGACGCCGCTGCCGCCGAGGAGATAGCCAAGCTCTTCGTCGAAGCCATCGTCGCGCCATCCTTCACCCCTGCGGCGTTGGAGCGCTTTGCCTCCAAGAAGAACCTGCGCCTCGTCCAGATCGCTCCAGCCGATACCCCGCGCATCTTCAAGCAGGTCTCCGGTGGCCTCCTCGTACAGGACGCCGACCGCCTCCGCATCACCGAGGCTCAGCTCCAGATCGTCACCGAGCGCAAGCCGACCCCCGAAGAGCTGCGGGCTCTCCTGTTCTCCTGGCGCGTCTGCAAGCACGTCAAATCAAACGCCATCGTCTACGCCCGCTTCGCCGAAGGACACGGCCAGACCGTCGGCATCGGGGCAGGGCAGATGAGCCGTGTCGACGCTGCTCGCTTCGGAGCCATGAAGGCCGTGCTCCCACTCACCAACTCAGTCGCCGCCTCGGACGCCTTCTTCCCATTCGCCGATGGCCTCGAAACCGTAGCCAACGCTGGTGCCACAGCGGTTATCCAACCCGGCGGCTCAGTCCGAGACGCAGAGGTCATCGAGGCGGCCAACCGGCTCGGCGTCGCGATGGTTTTTACGGGAGTTCGTCATTTCCGGCACGGATAGATAAGGGTTTCGTGCGGATATATAATGGCCGCCATACTGTAATTGGGCCTGTCAGGCCCGCCTGCATCCAATCCGGAAGCGGCATCGTCTAACCATTGTCTTTTGGTTTCATTTTTTAGTTTTGCTTGATTCGTAATGGCTTTGATTTCGGTGGCACAGGAAACTTACATCTCATGACCTTGCTCTTGCGTGCCTCGTCTCTTCGCCACCTTCGGCTGCTTCCTGCGGCAACGTTGCTCTTCGCCGCGCATACGATGATTGCCCAGGTCCCAGCTGCCGCAAAGACTCCAGCACCTCCGGCGGCCACCACCAGCACACCTGATCGCGCCTCGTCTTACTATCACTACGGTCTCGCCCATCTCTACGAGGATATGGCCGTCAACGCAGGCCGATCCGACTACGCGACTCAGGCGGTCGAGCAGTACAAGCTCGCTCTCGACGCCGATCCGGACTCACGCCTCCTGCAGGATGGCCTCGCCGACCTCTACTTCAAGATCGGCCGTATCCGCGAGGCCGTGACCGCCGCGCAGGATCAGGTCAACAAGAATCCCGACGACGTAGCCGCGCACACCTTGCTCGGCAAGGTCTACCTCCGCTCCCTTGGCGACATGCAGAGCGCGCAATCCGGCCAGATGTTGCAGCTCGCCATCACGGAGTACGAGAAGCTCGCCCAGTTGAAGCCCAACGACGTGGAGACCCGCCTTCTCCTCGGCCAGCTCTATAGCCTGAACCATGATTCGGCGAAGGCGGAGTCTCAGTTCAAGGCAGCGCAGGGCATCGACGCAGGCTCTGAAGAGGTTGTGCTCAATATGGCGCGGCTCTATAGCGAGCAGGGCGACTTCAAGCGCGCCGCCGACACGCTCAGCTCCGTCCCCGTCGACGACAGATCCCCCCGCATCGAGTTCGCTCTCGGCGCCAGCTACGACCAACTCAAGAAGCCGAAGGACGCTATCGCAGCCTACCGCCGCTCGATCGATCTCGATTCTGAGAATATGGACGCACAGCGCGGTCTCGCCAATGCGCTGCTCAGCGACGGCCAGATGGACGAGGCCCTGAAGGTGCTCAACGAGATCGTCACCACCGAACCGCAGGACGCGCAGTCTCAGATTCACATCTCTGAGATCCAGCGCCGGCAGGGCCACTACGAGGAGGCACTGGCAACGCTCGAGAAGGCGAAGCCATTAGCGCCGGACAACCTTGAGTTGAGCTACAACGAGGCTCTTATCTACGACTCGTTGGGCCGTTACGACGATGCCATCGGTGTCCTCAATACGCTGGTCGCCAACTCCGCCCATGCCGACGGCAAGTACTCCGAACCCGAGAAGGCCAACCGCGCGATCTTCCTCGATCGCCTGGGAATCGTCTATCGCGAGCAGAACAAGACGGCTGAGTCCATCGGGGCCTACAAGCAGTTGATAGAGCTGGGCGGCGACTTCGCCAAGGGTGGCTATCAAGGTCAGATCGACGTCTACCGTGACGCGCATCAATGGAAAGACGCGACCACCGTCGCTGCGGATGCCGCCAAGGCAATGCCCAAGGATCGTAGCATTCAGCTGATGTACGCTGGTCAGCTTGCGGATACCGGGCAGGTGGAGCAGGGCATCGCCCTCGCCAAGGCGCAGCTCTCCACCACGGCCAGCGCCTCCGAGACTCGCGAGGCCCACCTTGCCCTTGCCCAGATCTACACCCGTCTGAAGCGCTGGAGCGATGCTGGAGCGGAGCTGGATAAGGCGGAGGCCGCTGCCACCAAGACGGAGGAAAAACTCTACGTCTACTTCCTGCGCGGGACCCTGGCAGACCGGCAGAAGCAGTACGACCAGGCCGAGGCACAGTTTCATAAAGCGCTCGTCATCGACCCGCAGAACGCGACCATCCTCAACTACCTCGGCTACATGCTCGCGGACCGCGGTGTCCGCCTCCCCGAGGCGCTGACAATGATCCGCAAGGCTGTCGATCTCGACCCGCAGAACTACGCCTACCTGGACTCACTCGGCTGGGCCTACTTCAAGACCGGCCAGTACGCCCTTGCGGAAGAGAACATCCGCAAGGCAAACGAGCGTAACAACGGAGACCCCACTATCCACGACCATCTCGGCGAGGTCTACGAGAAGACTGGCAAGCTCAAGATGGCCGTAGCACAGTGGGAGCGCTCGATGACCGAATATGCCCACTCCCTGCCGGCTGACGCAGATCCAGTCGACGTAGCCAAGGTCCAGCGCAAGCTGGAGAACGCTCGCGTCAAACTCGCCAAAGTTAGCACGCATCCGTAGAGTAGTGGTTTATTGCTGTTCATGCTCTTCCCTATCGAAATTGCCTGAAAACCCAGCCTTCGCAGTTTATTGAAGGACGGGACGGTATATGCCCTCAGCTGCTTTGTTTGCCTTACAGTTGTCATGTTGCAGATGGCGGAGAACAAAGCAAGGTAGACGGAGACAAGTCAGGACGCCCAGATTTCGATAAAGCGAAATCTGGGCGTCTTATGTTTTGATTGGTTAATTATTTGCTGGTGTTGAGGACGAGGACGGTGGCGATGGGGTCGAGCGCCTTTGCTGGGAGCTCGATGTCGAGGCTTGAGCCGTTCTGCGTGACCTTGAGGGGCTTGTGGGTCTTGTCGGCCAGCAGGTAGGCGCTGGTGACCTTACGGGGCATCTTGTCGACGTGGAAGCTACCATTTGGCCAGGTGAAGATCTCGACGTAGACCTTGTTCGCCTTGGTGGTGGATCGCCAGTTCCAGGTGGGGATGAACTTGGGCTGGTTGCCTCTGCCTTTTTCTGTGGTGCTGAAGGTGCCGGTGGGGACATCGAAGATGGTTGATGTGGTGCCGTAGATGGCTTCACCGTTGACCTTGAGCCACTGGCCAACCTGCTGGAGACGCTCGATCTCAGGGGCGGGGACGATGCCGTGGGAGTCGGGGCCGATGTTCAGCAGATAGTTGCCACCCTTGCTGGCGATGTCGATGAGGTTGCGGAGGAGAGTCTCGGTGGACTTGAAGTTGGTGTCGAAAGACTTGTAGCCCCAGGTGTCGTTCATGGTCATGCAGGACTCCCAGTCGCGGCCGGGGTAGCCCTGGGGGGGAATGAACTGCTCGGGGGTTTCGGTGTCGCCTTTATAGGTTCCGCCGAGACGGTTGTTCCAGATGAGATTGGGGTGCTGGTTGAGGAGGGCGACGATCTCGGCGGCGCGGGCGGGGGTCATGTTCTTCGAGGGAGTGTCGAACCAGACGACGACGGGGAAGTCGCCGTAGTTGGTGAGGAGCTCTTTGATCTGGGGAATGGATTTGGTGTGGAGGTAGGTGTCGAAGTCACCGTCCTGGGCCTTGTCCCAGTGGAAGGTGGGTCCGACATGGCTTCCGGTCTTGTAGGCGGAGCCGCCTGGGGCGGTCCAGTCCTGGTCCTGCGAGTAGTAGAAACCCAGCTTGACTCCCTGCTTCTTACACTCCTCGGCTAGTTCGCGGAGTGGATCGCGCTTGAAGGGAGTCGCGGCGACGATGTTGAAGGGATCGACCTTGGAGTCGAACATGGCGAAGCCGTCGTGGTGCTTGGCGGTGATGACGATGTACTTCATGCCGGCGGACCTGGCGAGGGCGACGATATCATGCGCGCTGAAGCCGGTGGGATTGAACTGGGGGGCGAAGGCCTTATAGTCGGCGACGGGGATGGAGAGGTCATTCATGATCCACTCGCCGATGTGAGTGGTGCGTTGGCCCTTCCAGGTGCCGGCGGGGATGGAGTAGAGGCCCCAGTGGATGAACATGCCGAAGCGAGCCTCGCGCCACCACTGCATGCGGGCGTCGTGCTGAGCAGGGGTCTCCGTGTCCTGGATGGCGGGAACGGGGTGGTTGACAGGCGTTGCGTCGGGCTTGCTGCCTTCCAGCTGAGCGTAGCTCCAGGAGGCGGAGGACAAGAGGAGAGCAGTAGCGATGCTGCGGTGGATTCGATTCACGGGGGGTCCTTGGAATGAAATGACGGCACCGGAATTATAGGTGAAAATTCTTGTTCGCAGGTGCAAGTAAGATCTGGAGCGGCAGGTTGGGACTTCGGCGCGGGTATCATCACTGGGTGAACGAAGAGATGAGAACGGACGTTTCGGAGACTGCGCAGATGCTGGAGCGACTGCGTTCCGGAGAGGTGCGCTCCCTGGCTCGAGCGATATCGCTCGTTGAAGGTAGGTTGGCTGGTGCAGCTGAGTTGGTGAAGGCGTGCCGTGAGTATGGGGGGACTGGGCTACGAGTTGGCGTGACAGGGCCGCCGGGGGCAGGGAAGAGCACCCTGGTAGATCAGATGGCTCGCTGGCTGAGGCAGGATGGGCTGACGGTGGGGGTGCTGGCGGTCGATCCTTCGAGTCCGTATACGGGTGGGGCGCTCCTGGGGGACCGGATTCGGATGCAGGGATTCAGCGAGGATCCGGGGGTGTACATCCGCAGCATGGCTTCGCGGGGAGCTATGGGCGGGTTGACCAGGGCTGCGGAGGAGGTATGTACGTTGATGGAGGCTGCGGGACGGCAGACGATTCTAATTGAGACGGTGGGCGTCGGTCAGGACGAGGTCGATGTGATTGGACTGGCGGATGTAACGGTGGTGGTGCTGGTGCCGGGGATGGGCGACGAGGTGCAGAGCCTGAAGGCCGGGATTATGGAGGTGGCAGATATCTTCGTCGTGAACAAGAGCGATGGGGGTGGTGCGGAGAGGGTGGAATCGGAGATTCTTGCAATGCAGGGGTTGACGGAGCGACGGGGTGGGTGGGTTCCGCCGGTGGTGCGGACTGTCGCGACTACGGGTGAGGGTGTTGTGGAGTTGATGGAGACGGTGAGACGCTGCGCTACGGAGAAGAAGGGCCTAAGGACGCGACGGCTGGGTTTGGGAGCGGCCGGTGGGGGGCTGGATCATCTTGGCATTGCGGTGCGGAGTATTGCGGCTGCTCGTGGGTTCTATGAGGCGCTTGGGTTGACGGTGAGCCATGAGGAGACGGTGGAGCATGAGAAGGTAAAGACGGCGATGCTGCCCTTGGGGGCGACTCGTATCGAGCTGCTGGAGCCGACGGAAGACGATTCGACGATTGGTAGGTTTCTAGCGAAGCGCGGCGAGGGGCTGCACCATATCGCCGTACATGTGGAGGGTATCGACGAGATGTTTCGCAGGCTGACGGCGCAGGGGATTCGGCTGGCGAGCGATGGGGTACGCGTGGGGGCGGGGGGGCATCGCTATTTCTTTGTACACCCAGCGAGTACAGGGGGCGTTCTGCTGGAGATTGTGGGCAATGCTACAGGGAGTGCGGAGTGATGCGGCTGCTGCTGATCGATACGTGTGGGAGTGAGGGAAGCGTTGTTCTGGCGGATACGGAGTTGACGCCGGCGGTTGTTGCGGCGGAGGTGCTGCCGGGTAGGACGTCGTCGGAGAGGCTGGTGCCCGCGGTGCGGCGGGTGATGGAGTCGGCTGGATGGAGGCTGCGTGAGCTGGCGGCGATCATTGTGGTGCATGGGCCGGGGTCGTTTACCGGAGTGCGGGTTGGGTTGAGTGCGGCCAAGGGATTGAGCGAGGCGGGTGGAGTGCCGCTGATCGCTGTTTCACGGCTGGCTTTGTTGGCGGCTTCCGCGGGTGATGGAGTGGCTACGGCTCATGCGGTGCTCGATGCAGGGCGCGGGGAGTTTTATTACGGCGAGTATGTTGGGCATCGGCGTGTGCGGGAGGCTTTGCTGACGGAGGAGGAGTTGGTCGCCGCCGTTGCGAGGGAAACAGTTGTGGTGTGCGAGGCGAAGGTTGCGGAGGCTCTGGTTGCACTGCATCCGCGGTTGCTGGAGGAGCCTTCTGCGGGAGATGCGCTGCCTTTTGCTTTGGAGCGAATCGCTATGAGCGACTTCGATGACGCGGCTACGCTGGATGCGAACTATCTGCGGCGGACGGATGCTGAGATCTTTGCGAAGCCTAGCCCTGCGCGGGCTAAGGTGGTTCAGGCCAAGGGAAAGATCGCAGCGGAATGAGCGCGACGGGGATGCAGATTCGGCTTGCGCACGCGGCAGATCTGGATGCGATCGTTCGGTTGGAACGAGCTGTGGCTGAGGCTCCGCACTGGGCTGAGGCGGAGTATGCGGCAATGCTTGTCGCGGGTATCGATACGGTGCGGCGGTGTCTCTTTGTTGGGGAGACGGATGGCAGGCTGATTGGGTTTGCCGTGGGGAAGGTCATCGGCGTGGGGGCGGGGAGTTCGGCTGAGCTGGAGAGTGTGGCGGTGGACCCGGAGGCGAGGCGTGGGGGCGTCGGGCGGATGCTTTGTTTTGCTGTGATTGGGTGGTGCCGGGAACAGGGTGTGGAGACGATGGATCTGGAGGTTCGGGCGGCCAGTGCAGGGGCGATTGCGCTCTATATCGGAATGGGATTCGTAGCCGTGGGGCGGCGACGGGGGTATTACATCGGGCCTGCGGAGGACGCTTTGCTGATGAAGCTGAAGTTAGCAAACGGTGGATAAACCAATTTTGCCTTTGCTGATGGGGCTGTGATAGCTTTTCGGCATTCGGTGAGCTGTCGTCTGGTGTTGGAGGTATTTATTCATGCAGACCGCCAAGTTTACGGAGCTTCCTCAGCCCTCTTCGCTTCCTTCCATTCATCAGCTTGCACAGGAACACAGCCTGTATGAACGCAGGCTGGATACGCTTAGGGCGAAGACGTATCTGACTGAGCAGGAACAGATGGAAGAAGTTCGGCTGAAGAAGTTGAAGCTTAGCTTGAAGGATGAGATGGAACGGCTGCGACGGTTGGGAGTGGATTTTCCCCAAAGCTAAGAGTAGCGCTGCGGGCGATCGGCGCTCTCGAATGGGGCGCTGAGTGAAGATGTGCGTGGCCTTATAATCGAGTCACTTATGGTTCGAGATGGATTTTTCTACGCCTTAGGGCTCGGAGTAGTTGCGGCGGTGCTGTGGTTTCTGAAGATGCCCACTGCCCTGGTGGCATTGCCGATTGTGCTGGCGGCATTTTTTCTATGGTTTTTTCGCGATCCGGCGAGAACGATTCCCCAAGGGCCAGGGGAGATCGTGTCTCCTGGCGATGGCCTGGTGACCGAGGCGGAGTGGATTGAGACGACAAGCGGCAGCCGGTTGCGGCTCAGCATCTTTTTGAACGTGTTCGACGTGCATGTGAACCGTGCGCCGGTGAGTGGCACGGTGAAGGTGGCGGAGTTTCGCGAAGGCCAGTTCATGAATGCGATGAAGGCAGAGTCGGTGCTGCATAACGAGCAGACCCTGGTCGTCATCGATGCGGGTGGATACGACGTGAGTTTCAAGCAGATTGCCGGTCTGCTGGCGCGGCGGATTGTGTGCAATGTGAAGGTGGGCGACCGGGTGGAGCGCGGACAGCGTATTGGCCTGATCAAGTTCGGCTCGCGCGTTGATGTACTGATGCCGGCAGAGGCAGATCTGAAGGTAAAGACAGGGTCGCGAGTACGCGGCGGATCGACAGTGCTGGCGGTGATGCCGCAGCCTGAGCCAAGTTCGACGACAGTGAGGGCCTGATGGCAGACGGGGCGCCCGAGATGGCGCAGATCGGTGCCGACGGCAAGGTGAAGCGTCAGCCGAGCCGCGGGATGTATATTTTGCCATCACTGTTTACGGCGGGCAATATTGCTGCGGGATACTATGCGATCACGCAGAGCGTGCAGGGATCGGTGGCCGAGCCAGGCTATTTCGACCGTGCGGCGCTGGCTATTGGTTTTGCCGTCCTGTTTGACGGGCTCGACGGACGCATTGCGAGGATGACCAACACCACAAGTGACTTTGGCAAGGAGCTGGACTCGTTAGCCGATGTAATTACGTTTGGCGTTGCGCCTAGTCTGCTGGCGTATATCTGGGGGTTTCGTATGCTGCCACTTTTGGCACATCCACATCTCCGTGGCCAGATCGTGCATGTTGGCGTATTCGTCTGCTTCATCTTTCTGATCTGTGGGGCGAGCCGGTTGGCGAGGTTCAACATCAGCATCAATCCGCAGCCTCGCAATCCAGGACGTCCCGGAAGGAAGTACTTTGTGGGGATGCCCATTCCGGCGGGAGCGGGGGTCATCGCCTCGGTGATTCACTTTGAGAATGGATCTCCGATCTCCGATCCCCGGCTCTCTGTCGTGTGGCTCTGCCTGATCCTCTTTACGGGCTTTCTGATGGTGAGCAGTTGGCGGTTTTGGAGCGGCAAGGAGCTTAGTCTGGGCAGCCGTCATCCCTTTCAACTGGTTGCCGTTGTGGCGGCGGTGGGCGCGCTGATTGGGCTGTACTCGGAGTACATGCTGATCATCGTTGCGTTGGGGTATCTGGTGTCCGGCGTTGTAGCCAGGCTGGCGTACTCGTGGAGTAGAGAGCGGCGACATCATACGGGCACTGGCCAGAGATAGATCCTCTGCAGTGTGGGATTGGGTTGCAGGGGAAGAGAAATAGGTGGACATGGTGAACAGAATGTATCGGATCGGGATCGTAGGGGCATCATCGCTCATTGGGAAAGAGTTGAGCGATGAACTGGGCGAATCTCTGCTTGCAGCTTCGGATTTCGTGCTGCTCGATGACGAAGATGTCGCCGGACAGGTGACCACGGCAGGCGATGAGCCGACATTTATTCAACGGATTGAAGCATCTTCATTCGACAAAATGGACTTCGTCTTCTTCGCGGGTGGCGCCGAGGTGACGAAGAAGCATTGGCAGCAGGCCCGGCGGGCCGGAGCCAGCATCATCGACTTAACCTATGCCCTGGAACAGGAGAAGGACGTTCTTGTCCGCGCCCCCTGGGTGGTGGAGGCTCTTGCGACAAAGACTGTGGCAGGAGGGCCAGAACCTGATCTGAAGACTCCAGCTGTGGTTGCGGCGCATCCTGTTGCAGTCATGCTCGCGTTGACGATAGCCAAGCTGCAAGCGAAGCTTCCGCTGGCCAGCGTTGCGGCGACAGTGATGGAGCCCGCGTCAGAACACGGGAGAGCGGCGATGGATGAACTGCACCAGCAGACGGTGAATCTTCTGTCATTCCAAAGTTTGCCGCGTGAGCAGTACGATGCGCAGGTCTCGTTCAATCTACTGCCGGCGCTTGGCGAAGCGGCAAAGGTAAACCTGGCGGCGACGGAGCAGCGCATACGAGATCAGTATGATGGACTCTCGGGGGGGCTTTTGCCCCCGCTGGCCTTACAGATTGTGCAGGCGCCGGCGTTTCATGGCTATGTTATGTCGGTGCTGGTGGAACTTGTGCAGCCGGCTACGGCTTCCCGGGTAGAAGAGGCGCTCGTCGGAGAACATGTCGATGTGGTGAGTGAGGAGTCGGAGCCTCCGAGCAACCTGAGTGCGGCGGGGCAAGAGGACATTATGGTTCGAGTGACCAAAGATGCGAGCGGCGGCGAGCAGGGAAGGCGTTTTTGGCTGTGGCTGGCTGCGGATAACCTAAAACTTGCGGCCTTGAACGCGATTGCCTGCGCGAGTGAGCTGCGTCGTCTGCGACCACTGGGCAAGGTGCAATAGCATCTGACTGTCGTCCGGCTCCTGGGGGTGCACGATGGTTTTCTTTCGGGTATGGGTGAGTAGATCGTTCATCTTCAGATAGACGCCATTGGTCCAGCCGAAGCCGACGACGTTGCTTTTGTAGCCTGCGGCAACCTCGACGTTGGCCGAACCGCTGACGACGTTGTATTTTTCGCGGATGGTGCCGTCGAGCAGGAAGTTCTGGCGGATGGTTGAGGAGAGCTTTGTGGCGATGCGGGAGGCGTCGCTGGTGAAGCCGTATTGCGCCAGCCCTTTGGTCGCCAGCCAGTTTGTGGGCGCCCAGCCGAAGGGAAGATCCCACTGGGTGCCGGAGTTGGTGTCGCTCATGGCGAGGCCGCCATCGTGCTCGAAGAGCGTGAGGTGGCGCTCCATTGCCGCCGCCTGCTGGGGAGTGGCGAGTCCGGCCCACAACGGATAGAAGGCTGTGATGTAGTTGTACGTCGAGCGCTGGCCTGCGACGAAGTCGTAGTCGTAGAACATGCCTGCGTCGGGGCTCCAAAGGTATTTGTTGATCGCATTACGTCGCGCAATGGCGCGGCGTTTCCACTGGCTGGCCTCCGCAGTGCGGCCAAGCAGTGTGGCGAAGCGCTCCATGTCGCGCTCGTATTTATAGAGCAGGCTGTTGAGGCACACGGGCGCGTAGTGATCCGTCGAGCCGCTGAAGGGGCCGAAGCGAAAACTGGGGTCGAAGCCGGACTCTCGCATGGCTCTGTCTCCGCGATAGAAGGCGCTGCTGAGGCGGTGGCCATCGACATGGGCATGGGCACAGACTTTGGAGGTGGTGATGTCGCAACTGATCTTTGCCAGTTCGGCGGCCTGAGCCGGTGTCGGGTCGTCGGGCGCATCGACGAGGTAGTCGGTGTGGGATTCAGGGTGAGCGAGCAGCCATCGGATGACGTCGGGATAGTAGCTGCTGTCGTCTGCCATCTCGGGGACAGGGCCTTCGCCGATGTCTTCGTAACGCGCGAGACCAGTAGCGCCGGCGAGGTGCGGCGGAGCTGTCCACAGAGCGTAGTCGCGCTGCGCATAGCCGTATGCCTTGGCGAGCCAGCCCTTTGGTAGTGGCTTGCTGGTTTGGTGTTCGTAGACCTCACGAATCATGGAGGTCAGGAATGGCGGTTGCGAGCGTGTGAAATAGTAGGTGCGGTTCGCGTTGAGAATCGCGCCGTAGTTCTCGATCTCAAAGAAGAAGTTCTCGACCATGCCTCTTGCAAGATCAGTACGCTTGTCCTCGACCAGGCCAAGGATGATGAAGTAGCTGTCCCAGCCATACATCTCGTTGAAGCGGCCCCCGGGAACGACGTAACGATTGGGAAGATAGAGCAGCCCTTCGATGGGAATCTCGGCAACACGAACATCACCCATGTGTGCGATCCTGCGGGGCAAAGGACGAACCGATACGTTGCACTGCTGCTGGGCTGCGGCAACCCCGACCGGCATCTCCATTCCGGCAGGTAGGTAGAGCACCGGCGTCGTAGTCACTTTGGGATCGATCAGCGATGTGCAGTCGACCATGGAACGGGAGAGCGTGTCCCAACTGCTATCGATGTAGGCCAGGATCTTCGTTTTTGCGGCGGCATCTTGTGTCCGAGATTGAGCGCTTATGGGGCCTGTGACCAGGCTGCTGAAAAGTAGCAGAGATGTGTATGCGCGAACGATATATTTCATAGGCCTCAAGCTTCGGCTTGTAACCGAAGGTCCACATGAATAGCGTGACACAGGACAGGTAGGTGCAGCAACGCTGGGAGATGCCTGGTCACACCGTATTTGGCCCATCCCGCCATAACCTGGCAATGGTTGTTATCGCGGGCTAACAGCCAGGTGAGTTCTCAACGTACACTGCAGAGGGAGATTTTTTGGTGCCTACTAGAGACACGATGACAGAGTCGGGAATGCGAATTGGTATCGATCTTGGCGGGACAAAGATCGAAGCGCTTGCAATAGACAACAAGGGTGTTGAATTGGCGCGGCATCGTATCGACGCTCCGCGAGACGATTACGCCGCATCGATCAGCGCAATGGCTGGGCTGGTTCATCGGCTTGAAGAGGAGACTGGGCGAATTGGTACGGTGGGCGCAGGTATCCCGGGAAGCATATCGGGGAAGACTGGGCTGGTGAAGAACTCCAATTCAACATGGCTGAATGGAACGCCGCTTCACCATGATTTGGCGACAGCGTTGGGCCGTGAGGTGCGTGTGGCAAACGACGCCAATTGCCTCGCCGTCTCTGAGGCTACGGACGGCGCGGCGGCGGGTAAGCGCGTAGTGTTTGGCGTAATTCTAGGCACGGGTTGCGGCGGCGGGATTGCCTTGAACGGGCAGGTGCATGCGGGCCCGAACGGAGTTGCGGGGGAGTGGGGGCACAATCCTTTGCCCTGGCAGCGACCTGAGGAATATCCAGGGCCTCTCTGCTACTGCGGTAAACGGGGATGCATGGAGATGTGGGTCTCCGGTACGGGCGTCGCGCTGGACTATAAGCAATCGACGGGAGAACAAAAGACGACGCGGGAGATTATGGCGGACTTTGAGGCTGGCGCCGCCGCCGCTATCGCTGTCGTGGAGCGATTCGAAGATCGCCTGGCACGCGGATTGGCGCAAGTGATCAATATTCTCGATCCAGATGTGCTGGTGTTGGGTGGCGGACTTTCGAAGGCGCAACATCTCTATCAGAGCATTCCCAAAAGACTAGCGGCTTACGTCTTTGGCGGTGAAGCAGAGACGCCCATCGTGCAGGCTATGTATGGAGATTCGAGTGGCGTTCGCGGTGCGGCGTGGCTGTGGCCTAATGAATGATATGATGCGATGCCGGCAATTCGTTATTGAACTCGGCGGGGCATTGAAAAGGTAGAAGCTTGATTCATAACTCGCGACTTACCGTCGTCTGTTGCAGGGGGACAGAGACTTGAGCGCGAGTTGGACTGCTGGCTCCTGGTCATTCGTCAAACTCCGGAGGATTTTTTCGGGAGACCGCAAGCTCACGTTCCATAGCGAGCCCTACGCGCGCGATTATTCCCTCCTGGAACAAGCGGCCGATCAAAGTAATGCCGTGGGGCACGGTTCTTGGAGGGGAGAATTTCGGCAATGGATGTTCCGGGTCAGGAGCCCAATCGCTTCGCGCTTCTGCGACCTGAACGAAGCCTGCACGCAAGGTCAATGAGGGATGGCCCGTAAAATTAGAGATGGTAAGCATCTCGTCGCGCAATGAGGGTACAAGCAGCAAGTCGACCTCACCCATGACACGAGACATCTGGTACGCCACCTTGCGGCGAAGTCGATCAGCCTGCACCATATCGACCGCGGAGAGAAAGCGAGCCTGACGGAAGGTGTTGGGCCACGCATCAGGAACCTGCGCCTTCAATTGATCCACGCGATGATCCAGAGTCTGCTCTTCAAATGCAGCAGCCGCTTCGGCAAACAGAATGATATTCAACGAGCCATAGGGCCAGTCTGGTAGCGATACCGGCACAGCTTCCATGCCGAGTTTTTTTACCACCGCAAGCGCCTTGAGATCGACCTCAGTCGCGGGAGCTTCCTTCATCCAGTTTGGGAGATACCCGACTCTCAGTCCTTTGACCGAAGCCTTTGCGTCGAAGTCCAAATGGCTCCGCACGCTCGCAAGGTCCGAGGAGTGAGGGCCGGAGATCGCCTGAAGGACCAGCATCGTATCCTCAACGGATCGGGTCATTGGGCCCAACTTGTCGAGTGACCAGCAGAGCGTCATTGCACCGGTGCGCGGCACGCGTCCGAACGTGGGGCGCAATCCTGTGACACCGCATCGCATTGAGGGACTTACGATTGAACCCTCGGTCTCGGAGCCGATAGAGAAGGCGACCAATGCCGCAGCCGTTGCGGCACCGGGTCCGGCCGAGGAGCCGCTGGAGCCTTCTTCGAGCAGCCAGGGATTCATTGTTTGACCGCCAAACCAAATGTCATTCAAAGCGAGCGCTCCGAGAGAGAGCTTGGCTATCATGACAGCTCCTGCAGCGTGCAGTCGCTCAACGACAGCCGCATCGCTGGTTGGAATGCGGTTCTTATAGAACTCCGCCCCGTAAGTCGTACGTATGCCCGCTGTATCAAGGAGATCCTTACCTCCCCAAGGGATGCCGTGTAGGGGGCCCCGATACTTACCGGCTGCAATCTCTCGATCTGCTTGGCGCGCCTGCCGAATGGCGATTTCGGGTGTGAGGGTGATGACGCACCGCAATTTACCGTCGTACTTTGCGATGCGATCGAAATAGATCTTCGTCAGGCGTTCGGAGGTGATCTGCTTCTTTTCGATCCAGAGAGAGAGCTTCGTGACTGGAGCGAAGGCGATCTCAGCATCAGTAGAGGGCAACGGGCCTGGGTCGATGGTTGATCTTACAAATACGTCCCTCTCGGGCCAATGCGACTCGCCCGAGACGATGGGATTCCAGTTGGAGTATGGAACTTCAGTCTCTTCGAGCGTCACCTTGCGGGGCCCTGTCCTGCGCTCGTAGAGAGCGGCCATCGACCTTCTCCAATTGCCGGCAGCAGTCGCCCGATCATGCGTCGTAAGCGGTGCCTGTACTATTTTCTCGGCCTCGACGAATGTTGCTGGCGAAACCTCCGGTCCGACCTCGGTAGAGGTTCCGAAGGCGGGTGGCGCTCCCGGAGTGGGCGTGTGCGGGCTTGCAGGTGTGGATGGCGGAGGGCCTGCCTGGGCATTTGCCTTATCCTCACTGCCACCAATGAAAGCCGCCGCTCCAGCCAACGAGAGCGATGCTTCTGCCAGAAACTGTCTGCGAGTCTTGTGATCTGTCATGATTTGCCCTAAGCCGCCTCCTTTGCTTTGGCTGACTGCCTTCCGGGGAATACTTTTAGGCGCGTACTGCATCCCATGTAACCTCGCCGTATTCACCCATGTTCAGGGTGCCGAACATATTGTTATCCCGCACCGTACCTTTGAAGCGGCACGTAATGGGATACCCGGTTACGGGAAGCACGCTCGTCAGCACGATCTGTTCTGCATGGACCGTACCCTGGAAGGTCGCGTTGTAGAGCTCCCCCTGATGCTCACCTGTGACCTCGTTCCCGTCTTGTTTCAGCATGAAGTGCTGATCGCCTGTACCGCGCAGATAGTGAATGGTGACAGCCCAATTGCCCGCAATCGAGGCAGTGGTGCCGGTCGGCACCACTGGATCTTCATAATGACCGGGATGAGTCAAGGCCTCATAGACGGCATCGGCGACGATCTTTACCTCGGCGGGTGTCATGATGTATCCGTAAATCGTGACCGAACTCATCATTCGGTCCGGGCGAGATCCTGTACCGCCGAGAACGATGCGTGTCGGGGCCTCGTCGAGCAACTTCGCCATCTCCGTTCCGGTAATCTTCAGAACATTGGCGTCCCACGCGATCCTTACTCCGGGGCTTCTATCGATGGACTCAACGGATGGAGGAGGAAGGACTGTTGCCTTCACAGAAGGTAGATCCTTCATGCGGTCTGCGATGGACTGCATCCATCCCAACCACATCTTCTGCTCGGCATCGTGATCGCGCGTGTGCCAGGCACGTACCGCAGCCAGCAAGCCCATCGTCTCTTCCTTGCTGCACTTCATTGCGCGGCCATAGCAGTGATGAGGCGCACCTTGATAGTATGCGGCTTGACACAGGCTCTTATTGCCGATCAACATGCCCGCGGACTGCGGTCCGCGCATGCATTTGCCGCCCGAGTACGCCACCAGGTCCGCTCCAGCCTCAATATGGATATTCGGTGTATTCGGCTCCATCGCTGCCGCGTCTACGAAAACGGGAACACCCTTCTCTTTGCAGATGGCAGCGAGATTCTTCGTGCTCATGGGTGTGTTGTCGTAACGAGGATTGGCCAGGATGTACAGCATGGCGGTACGCTCGTTGATTTTGGCGAGCAGCTCTTCCGGGGTTGCAAATTCCACCATCTCCACGCCGCACATGCGCACCCCAATGTCATAGGGATTCCGTGAGCTCTTGGGGATCACAACCTGATCTTTCTTCTTGATGTACGGCAGCGCCTGACACTGCTCTATATTCGTTCCGGTGATGCATGCAATCGTTGCGAGACAGGTCGCCGCCGCTGTACCTGTCGTCGCAATGCCCCACTCCGCTCCACATAGTTTGCCAAGCTCAGCACCTACAGCCAACATCATCTCGTCCATGCGGACGTGATACAGCGACGCATTGTACATGGCCTGCTTCACCTCAGGCAGCGAAGTCGATCCACTGATTGCGGTGATCGTTCCGCGACAGTTGATGAGCGGGCGAACTCCAATTCGGGTGAAGAGGTTGTCGTGAAAGTCGCCCTCCGTCTTCGGCCCTTGCTCTGGCGTAAGGATCTGGCCTGCCTTCGCCGCGCCAACCTTTGCCGGAGCAGCTTTCGTAGCAGCCGGCGCCAAAGCATCTACTGCACTGGGAGCGATTGTGCTCGCGACTCCAACAGCCGAGATTATTCCAGACTGCTTCAACACTTCGCGTCGAGACCAGCTCTTCTGATTTGCCATAGTTTTCCTCTTGCCTTACAGGTGCTAATTAGGAAGCGAAGCCTGCCATACGCGTCGCCGGTAGAAGTCAGGTTTGCTCAATGTTAAGCAATATACTTGCTTGGTCAATAACCGTGGAGAGCGACCAGAGAAGGGCTTGCCGACCACTTTAGCTCCGCTCTTGTCAAGATCTACTTAAGTTGCTTGAAAATTGCGGAGATTCTAGTGTTCTTTCACCCTACTGAAGTGCATTGAGAAGTCACCTGTGATGTGCGCAACGTCAGGCATGATGCAGTGGCTCCACAGGACACTCGACTCAGTGCTTCGGAGACTGCGCTGGTTCTCGGCAGTTCTGCTGAGTATCAGGTTGCGGATAGAGATGACGAGCATTCTACTCAAGCTACTTAAGGAATTCGCTGTGAAATATTGCGAATGCCACAGAAGAAGTAACGGCACAGGGCGGTTTTCTCGGAGTGAATAGAGATGAGCCAGCGTCTGAAATGTTAGAGTTGAAGACACCTTCGTGTTCATTCAGGTAACCGCATAATTAGAGTGCTTCCGAATATAAATAATTCGGGAGGAGCAGTTGAAAGCGCGCTGCTCGTTGACTCAAAGTAATTATTATTGGCGAGGCAGAGTTGATTTGGCGCCGTGCTAAAATTCGCGCAGAAAGAACTATCGAATGATCCAGATGAATCGCAAGAGTAGTTATGCAGTGGCTTTCCTAATTCTTTATGTGGTCTTGAAGGCGGGGCAGCCCTCGCAAGCGCAGACCAGTTCACCGCAGGCCAAGCTGTCGGTTCATTGGGAAGAACTTACGGGCGCGGACTTCCGAGAGGCTATCAAACGTTCACAGGGTACGTGCCTCCTGCCAATTGGCATTCTGGAGAAGCATGGGCCACATATGCCGCTTGGTTCCGATCTGCTCAATGCGCGTTACGCTGCACTGCACGCCGCCGAGCAGCAGTATGCCGTGGTCTTCCCAGAGTATTACTTTGGGCAAATTTCTGAGGCGCGTCATGAGCCGGGGACCGTCGCCTATAGTCGTGATCTGCAGTTGGCATTACTTCAAGCAACCACAGACGAGATGGCTCGCAATGGCTGCAAGAAAGTGCTGATTGTTAATGGCCACGGCGGGAACGTTAGTTTGTTGCCTTACTTTGCTCAGTCACAGCTGGATAAGCCGCACGACTATGTGGTCTATCTTTTCAATCAGCGCAGCCCGACGTCCGGCGGTCCCAAGAAGAAGACAACCATCGACGAGCACGCAGGCGAAAGTGAAACATCAAAGATGATGATTGTTCGTCCCGATCTCTTGCACCAGGATCGTGCTACAAGCGAATCAGGTGCCGACCAGCATCGTCTGAATCTGCCAGACGGTGTTTACACGGGCATCTGGTGGTACGCGCGCTTTCCTGACCACTATGCCGGTGATGGCGCGGCCGCAAATCGTGAGTTGGGTGAATATCAAATGAGATGGTGGGTTGATTCCGTGGGTAAAGTCATCGCCGCCATCAAAGCCGACGATGTGAGCCTCAAACTGCAAAACGAATTCTATGAAAAGAGCACACACCCACTAGATACGCAGCAGTAACCGGTGTTTGCAACGAATCTTACTGGGACCTGCCTTGAGTGGCTGAGACGGATTATCGGGCTTGCAATGAGTTTAAAGATACGCGAGATGAGATTCTGTATATCCATCAGCTTGAGCGTAAGTTAAAGGTGGTCGCATCCTGCCTCCTCAACTAAGACGATGAAGTTGAAAATCACCGACTACCTGTCCATTGCCGCGATGTACATGAAAGATGGTGGCTATTATGAGATCACGTACATGAAATCGTGGACGAGATCAGATCGTGGGACTTATACGACTTATACTTCGAGTGCTACAACCTCGTAGATCTTGATCGATGGAACAGTGAGTTCGATCGTGCGGTCGGTCTGTTTGAAGGGAACATCTATCTCTGCACGGAGCAGCGATGCGGTTTTTACCTTTACGTCACGCGGAAGTTGGATGCGAACCTGCTGAGCGCCTAGGGTGACAGGTGTGCGCATATGGCCACGGAAGGCGTTCGCGCCATTGTAGTTAAGCATATGTACGGCAAATCCTGGCTTGGTCTCCCAGGCTATGACCTCCATCAGGCCTTCGCCCTTCACTTGGACGGGATCGTTGTCGTGCATTAGCCATTTGACCGCGTTGAGAAGCTGACGTCCGAGGTCGACGTTGTCGTATCTCCAATAGGACGCGTCCATGTCGCCGGCGAAGTAGATAAGCCTTGACTTACCTGTCTCGCGGAGTACGACGGAGGGCATGTTGGTAGGACCTTCGCGAGCGAAGACTGCCTCGGGAGGATAGACAGGGTACGGCTTGATGAAGGTCATCACAGGGTTCGGAACAGGATTGAGAGGGATACTCCAGACTGGCCCGGCGATCCACTCCGTATCTTCGAAGCCGGCGGTGATGGTGTTGCGTTGTTTGATGAATTGGAGATGCACGGAGGTGATAGGATCGGTCGCTTCAGCCTCGGCGCGGAAACGGATCCCTGCCTTGCTGATGCCGAAGAGATTGCCGAGAGCGAAGTCGGTGCGCGGCTTACCGTTCTCGTCATAGAGGCTGGTCTCGAAGGTGGCGAGCAGCGATCCCCCACGCTGGACGTAAGCCTCAAGCGCGCGGCACTGTGCATCGCTCAGGAGTGCGACATTGGGAAGTATGAGAACTGAGTACTGGGCGAGGCGCTTCTCGTTGAGGTCTTCCTCGTGGACAAAGTCGAACGGAATTCGGCCCTCAGTGAGGATGGAGTACATACCCTCAATGTGATCTGTCTTCTCCTCCGTGCTCGGCGCCTTATAGAGAGTGACCGACTTCGACGACGCAATTATGGCGACGGAGGCAAGGGAGCGAACATTCTGGAAGTGTTTGTCGTGGCGGGCATGCCAGCTGAGGAAGTCCCGACCTGGAGCCTGCCAGCGACGATCTTCCTGGAAGCCCTGCTCCATTCCAAGCCAGTGATACCAGACGATTCCTCCGGCGGCGGCGGTCTGTGCCATGCGACACTCCGGCTCGCACGAAGTTTCGCTGACCTGACGCCACATGAGACGTCCGGATCGTGAGTAGCTTGCTGTGACAGCGGCGACGGGGCGGTCACCCATGAGTGCCCGGGCGAACTTTACCTGCTGCGCATCCTGCCAGATGGGAGCGAATATAGCGGAGCGCGATTGATTATCGGCGGTATACCAGAGGGCATCGCGGGTGAGCTTCCACTGGTCGAGAGCGGATTCTTTGAGGCCTCCGCCGAGGTTGGAGCTATAGAAGTTGTTTGGACTCTTCTCGAGCACCACCTTCTTGTAGAGACTTATGAGTTCGGCGGCGCCGGCCATGAGGGCGTTACGATATTTCTCGGAGTGTGGATCGCCAATCTTCTTGCAGTTATCGCAATAGCAGACCTGCATGGTGGGCCAGCCGTTCATGTAGATGCCGTCTATGTCATAGTGTGCGTTGAGTTCGCGGATGATGGCGGGTTGCTGCTCGGTGAACTGACCGCTGAACTGGCAGGTGAAGGCAATATCCGGTGCAGACGATTGCAGACTGCCATCCTGATTCCGCCGAAACCACAGCGGGTTAGCCGCTAGAAGCTTGGGATCGGTCCACTGGATATCCGGACTCATGCGACCGTAGACGCGAATGCCACGCGCTTTGGCGGCCTGGACGCATTCGCCGAAGAGGTCGCGACCGTTGAGATAGGAACTGCGATGGAAGAAGGGAACCTCGGTCGGATAGAAGGCAACTGGGCCAGAGACAGAAAGGGCCACAGCATCAACTTTGGCCGATGCCCAGTAGTCAGCCCATTTTCCAACATCGCCGTATTGTGGATCTTTCTCATTGAAGTTGGTTTGGCCCACACGCTTGATATGCCGGTACCAGGGCGTTTCGGCCGAGGGGGCTAAAGGTGTCACTGCTGGATCGATGGCTACGGCTGAAAGAGCGGAGGGTGCAGAGAGAGCCGCAATCATGCTGCCTGCTCCCATCAGGGTGAACTCGCGCCGATTAGGCTTCATAGATTGCTGCTCCGATATGGCGGTGCACTGTTGTGGCTTAGAATGTCTCACGAAGACTATGGAAGGCGATGTGACCCGTCCACTCGAGGCGGCATGACCTCATTCCTCCAGCTGCCCCGCTATTCGCTCGATGGCGGTCTTCCAGCTCTTGTGTTGTTCACTGCTGAGGCCTTCAAGGGCATCGAGCACGGCTTTGGGAGCGCCTTTGGTCTTCAGGTATTTCATGAGAATGTCGACGTCGTCATCGAGCCGCTGCAGGTTCTCGCGCTGAACGTTGCCGATACGCTCCATCAGGTCCGCGGCGTCGAGTTTGGGCTTGGCTTTGGCCGGCTTGCGGGCTGTGGGCCTATCGGGGAAATAGAGGGTCGACGTGAGGACACGGTAGATCTTGAGGTTGGTACCCGGGACTGTGAGGTCGACCTGATTACCGTCAGGACTCACCTTGCTGACGATGTATTCGTTCTTGCCATCCTTCAAGACTCGCTCTCCTACGTTGGGGATGCGTTTGTCGGGCATGGAAAAGGGTACCACTGGGGCGAGCATCTGTTGGTGCGATGAATGCCAAAACACTGGACTCTCCATACTCCAACACGGAAGATGCCCCATGCATGAGTACCCATCAGAGCGTGGCACAGAGTTTCTCTGTCGGGCATGCGAGTGTTACTGAATCTTGACAATTTTATGGAGGGTCTCTAACGTGGGGCTTTGTGACAACGTATCCTTTTATAAATGAGAGACGAAATGGGGATTTATGCGAACGATAGAAGGTAAGAATGTACGCCTTGTTGTCGCCGCGATGGCGGCCGGCGTCTGCTTCCTCGCACTTCCTTGCATTGCGCAGGAGACGCCGACTGCACCTGCTGCGGCGCCGCAACGAACTGCACCGGCTCCGTATAGCGGTAACCGACCGCAGAGCGTCAAAGATGGTGTGCAGATCCAGACGGCCTATCGTGAGGATATGGTCGCGATGGAAGATGCCATTCCGACCAAAGCGCTGGTAGTGCCGAAACAGCCGCGCAAGGTGCTGGTGCTGTGTAAAGCGGCAGGCTTTGTACATTCTTCAATTCCTCTTGCTGCGGAGACGGTGAAGGCGATGGGAGAGAAGACAGGAGCGTATACAGCGACGATCAGCTATGACTCGGCCGATATTACAAGTGCGAACCTTGCACAGTACGACGCAATCTTTCTGGACAGTACAACGTTGGCGTTCCTAGATGATCCCAAAGATACTGTGGCGACCGAAGCTCGAAAGAAGGCGCTACTGGACTTCGTGCGCGGCGGAAAGGGACTGGTGGGAATCCATGCGGCGGTGGACACCTATCATACGTCTGATCGTGCGTCCGATGCGGCGCCGACGGGAACGTGGCCAGAGTTCAACAAGATGATTGGGGGATACTTCAAGTTTCACTGGGTATATCCACAAGTGTTGACGGTAAAGATCGATGATGCGAAGAGCCCGTTGACCTCGATGTTCCACGGACAGGAGTTTCAGATTCACGATGAGACGTACACCATGGTGCAAGACTCCTTTTCAAGAAAGAACGTCCATGTGCTGACAAGCATCGACTACGCGAAGATGAGCGATGAGGACAAGGCGAAGGAGAAGTACAAGCGAACAGATGGTGACTATGCGTTGAGCTGGATTCGACGTGAGGGGAAGGGTCGTGTGTTTGTCGAGGTGCTGGGGCATAGTGAGCATATCTACGCGAATACGCCGATGATGGAACATGTGCTCGCAGGGCTTCAGTATGCACTGGGGGATTTGAAGGCGGATGATTCGCCGGTGATGAAGTAGCGGCTTGATCACTCAGACATATATTTTAGAAATATGACCAGGCGCGGGAGCATTTGAGTCAAGGAGTTAAGTTGGCTGACTTGCAAATTGTTTGGGTATTGTTGCCGATAGCCGCACAAAGATGGATATTACTACGGCTGTTGTGACACCGGCAGACACAGAGAGGTCGGAGACAAATTCCTGCTTGTTGATTTCGGGAATACTGTTCAGGCTGCTTCCGTTCAGTGAACGGAAGGTCCCATAGAGCCGCTCTGGTGAAGCCTCACAAACCAGAGCGGCATAGCGATCGGGTTAATCGTCGTCATCTTTGTCGCCGTTTCTTGATTCGCTGGCATCTGCCAGTGGGCGAAAGCGATGGACCGGCGGCGGCATCGCAGAGTCCTTGCCCTTGATGCTCTTCCAGATGATTTCGTTCAGGGCATACATCGGGGCACGATCCACTTCTTTGAAGTTCATCTTGCTGCTCTCTTTTGCGCCGTAAGAGTCCTTAGTGTTCTTTGCATTCACGTCAATGAGCGGTTTGATCACGTTGAACGGCGTGACAACGGGCTGAGCCCCAAATGATGCATAGATAGGCATGGCCGCAGCGTCATACTGGCTCATCGACGGCAGCCCGAGCAGCAGTTCCATCGATCGCAGCATGGAGCTTGTCGTGTACAACGTGCTATCGACGATGCCGCGCTTGACGTACGGGCTGATGACCAGGCCCACTGTGCGGCGTCCGTCGACATGATCGGCTCCGTCCTGTGCGTCGTCTTCGATGATGAAGATCGCCGTATTGGGCCAGTACCGGCTGTGGCTTACAGCATCGACGAGTTGCCCAATGGCATAGTCGTTATTGGCGACCATGGCCTGTGGCGTATACGCTCCTGGTGTGGTGCCGCGCGTGTGGTCCTCCGGCATACTCATCACGATGTAGTTAGGCAGCCGCTTTTCGGGATCAGGACCGTCATAGTGTGCTTCGAATTCCCTGAAGTCTCTCAAGAAAACTGCTACCTTGTCCGTGTCGCGCACATTGAGCCCAAGCCCGTAATCCTGGGAGACGTGGCCGACCAGGCCGTCGGCGCCCGGCGCTGCTTCCATCGTTGTTCCGGTGCTGGCGCGCGCGGCATTCTCACCATAGGAGCGATAGGTCAGTCCCTTGCGGCGGGCAAGGTCCCACAGATGACCGGCTGAGGGGACCATGGCATGAACACTGTACGCGGCAGTGCTGTGTCCGCCATACTCCGCCGGCCACTGCTTCTCGTTGAAGTCGGTGGCGTAGGCAGAGTTCGACCAGGAGTGGCCATCGACGCTGACCTCTCCATCGCAGTAAAGATTGTCGAGGACGACATATTCCTTAGCCAGTGCATGCTGGTTCGGGGTGACCTTTTCGCCGAAGAGGACCAGCTTGGGATCACCGTTCGCGTTAGAGATGTCGCCGAACTCCTGATCGTAGGTCCGGTTTTCCTTAATGATGTAGATAACGTGCTTGATCTCGCTGGCTTCTCCAACGCCCTGCGGAATAATGCTTGGCTCCTGCGGCATCCGGGCCTCAGAAAGCAGCGAGTCATGATAAGGAGTGTTCTCTGTGACCTGACGAGTCCACTGCGGGAGCCTTTCCTTCAGGGCCATGACCGGCAGCAACTCAAGGCTGCTCTTCTGCAGCGTCTTGTCGCTCTCGTGCCCGAAGTGCGGGCCATCTGGATCTGGATGACCTTCTTCGCCTTTGGCGTTGCCGATATAGAGTGTGCGGTCCTGGTCGGCGAGCAGAAGCGCCGATGGATACCAGCCGGTCGGGATAAAACCGACGACTGTGCTGTGTGCGCGGTTTTCGATATGCGCCACGGCGATCGAGTTATTGTCGGCGTTCGCGATGTAGAGCAGCTTGCGCGTGTTGTCGATCGCCAGCGCGTCCGGTGTCGATCCTTCCGGAGCCAGAGGCGTCAGCGTCGTCGACAACCGCTCGATGACCTGAAGCTTATGAGCATCGATCACATACACCGTGTTGTCGTTCGAGCAGGCAACGAAGAGACGGCCGTCCGAAGAGAGCTTCATATCGTTCGGGTTCATGCCGACATGCAGCGTACGGATGACCTTATTGGTGGCTGTGTCAATCACGCTGACCGACTCGCTCGACCAGTTGGAGACAAAGAGCAGCTTCCCTTCAGGAGCGAGCAGGGCCTGGTAAGGAGTCGTCTCGACGGGGATGCGCGTGACAACCTGGCGGGTCTTCGCATCGAAGACGACAACATTGCCGGGGCCGGACCGCGTGCCGCGGTTCGCCGCATACACCAGGTGCTTGCTGGGAAGGTAGGCGACTCCCGACCACCACACCAGCTTCGGGTCGAGTGTCTCCACCAGTTTGCCTGTCGGCTGTTCGCTCAACCGGCCGTTTGCGTAAGTGAACTCGTAAATCGGTGAGACAGGGTCCGCTTTACTTTTGGAGCCTGACGCATTACCACCGGAGACATACAGTGTGCGGCCGTCGGCGGACCAGGCCATGCCGAGCCACGTCGATGTCAGACCTATATGCTGGATCTTCTTCTGCGTCTTCGCATCGAAGACATCAATGGCGTGAGGCAGAAAGCCTGAATTGACCGAGATGACAACCTTGCCATCCGGCGATGAGACAAGATTTAGCACCAGGTCGCCCATCTCGCCAACTGTCTTGCCCGCCGGCGTAATGCGCCAGCCGTTCGGCAAGTCTGAGCCATCGGCAAAATGATTGGGGAGCCTCTTCGTCTGTTCACCGAGGGGATGATCCTTCACCGAAGAGGAAGTTGGCACCTGAGCAGAGACTGTACAGATTGACGATGACAGGAGAAGCAAAAACGCACACGCAGTAAACGAAGAAAACCGCAATCTAGTTGACATCGAACTCCTTGATTAATTCTCTGTTGAAGGTCTATGGCGCATAATCCTCTATTCATTCCCAGCAGAGGCACCGTAGTATCACACTGTCACGCCATTTCTCGGCATCGTGGCCGCAATATAACACGCTGCTGCAACTGGGAGATGAATGTTGAACTACTGGCTTTTAAGCTGTGATTCTAACCGGACTCTGAGTTCACCCGGCTAATGGCCGCTCGAGGTGACACGTGACGAATTCGTTTTTGCAGACCGATTTCTCGCCGCAAAACCTCAAATTAATGATCGGCCTGCTGTACTCCCTCGTTGCCTAAAGGGCTTGGGTGCGCGCAATATAACCCACGAACGGTAGTCGCAATATGGAGGGCGCCCAACTTGAAGTTATTAAACCTGCTTGCCTTATCAGTTATTCTTACTTCCTGTTTCGCCGAGGGACAGAACGTTGAGGGATTTCCCGACCCTACTGTGCAACAGACTTACACGATGCATCGGTCGTCGAGCCGTGAGGCTACGGGAGCGAACGCGGACTTTCGTACGATCACGCCGGGAGAGACGCTGACGATTCTTGATGTGGATGGCCCGGGCAGGATTTCGCATATATGGTTCACCCTGAATGCACAGGAGAGCTACCATCTGAAGCGCGTCGTTCTACGTATGTACTGGGATGGGGAGAGTACTCCAAGCGTTGAGACGCCGATGGGCGACTTTTTTGGATTAGGCACTGGACAGTATTACTTCTGGTCGTCCCCGGTCTTATCGGTCGGAAACGATCGCTCTCTCAATAGCTATTTCCAGATGCCGTATGCAAAGCATGCACGCATCACCGTGACGAACGAAGGCAAGCAGTCGGTAGGAAATCTGTACTGGAATATCGATTATCGACAGGAAGCGAAGCCGCTGCCGGCAGGAACTCTGTACTTTCACGCGCAGTACAGGCAGGCGCAGCCGAATCATGGCTGGGTTTCGGATTGGTACGACAATGGCGATCCTCGCGTAAATTTCAGGCGCAATCTGGATGGCAAAGACAACTACATCTGGTTTGAAGCAAAGGGGCACGGGCAGTTCATAGGTGTGACGATGTCAGTTTTGCAAAATCAGGATGGATGGTGGGGCGAAGGGAACGACCGCTTTGAAGTGGATGACGGTGCTGTTCCCACGATTGTTGGCACGGGTTCGGAAGATTACTTTCTGGGGGCATGGGACTTCGGGACGTCGCAAAGCTTTCCACTTCATGGCTCGCCAGTAGTGGGGCCTGAACTTGCTGGATCGCGCTCGAGCGTGTACCGGTTCCATCTGGATTCGCCGATTCCATTTAAAAAGTCGATGAAAGTGAGCATCGAGCACGGTCATGCCAACGCCCGCTCAGATAACTTTTACTCTGTTGCGTACTGGTATCAGGCTGAGCCGCATACACCTTTCCCTCTGCTGCCCGAGATGAGTGAACGCATTCCGGCACTGCAGGCTGTGGGCGGACCAGGCAATGCGAAGCAGCCTAGGACAGAGGGCGATCCTCAGCCGCGCTGAGATCGCCGTACGCTCCCTATCTAACCTGCCGCTGAACGGGCGCAAATTCTCGTCGATCACGATGTTCCTTCCGGGCGCTGTGACGACGGAGCCGACGATCGGCACGTTCGCTGGCGGGAGCAGCCTGATCGATAATACGTTCACCTATGGCGAGTCTGTACTACATGGCCGGACAGACGGGAGCTGACCCGATATGCTGTAAGCTTCCGTTTGTAGAAACAAACCAGCCGCATGCGGCGAGGTAGCGCTCAGGCGTAGGGAGCAGGCAAGCCTTCTGCAAGACGATGTTCCCGCATCTGCCACTCCTGGTGAGTGAGGATGCGCACATCGCTTCGCGCTATCGCGCGGCAAAGCAGGATATAGCCTGCTGTCTTGTCTTCGGCGAAATATGCGTCCGCGCGGTCATGTTCCACAGTTCCTTCGAGTAGCCGTCCGGCGCAGGTAAGACAGCGGCCCTGATGGCAAATCGCGGGCAAGACGATTCCATTAGCTACGGACGCATCCCAGATGTATTCATCTTCGCTGCAATCAAAGGAGCGACTACCTTCGGGTGTCTCCAGTACGACGCGAAAGCTTCGCTCCTGGGTCATACCTGTTCGATGCATTATGGGTTATAGAAGCGACGATTCTTGCTGTAAGGTGCTTCGCCTGGCTCGCCGCGGCGGAAATGCCCGGACGGGATCGACTTCCCGTCACGTTCATGTGCCAGCAGCTCAATAAACCAGGCCTCGTGTTCAATTTCTTCATTGAGGATGCGGGCAGCCATGTCGTAGGTCCGGGGATCCTTGCCAAAGGTCATATCGCAGACGGCACTCCAGCTTCGGATCGCACAGCGCTCTGACTCCAGCAGCAAGGTGAGAATATTTACTACCGTTGGCGGATCTGGCAGCTTGGCTGCGACACATCCAGCCTGGTCATGAAATTCCGGAAGACTATTAGGCAGGTGTCCGCCCAGTTCATAAATACGCGGAACAATCAGCTCCCAATGGGCGCGGTCTTCCAGCCTCGCGTCCTCGCAGATCTCCTTGTAGTCCTCATATCCAGCCAGGTTCATGCGAAGAATCGTGTAGTAGTAATACGTGCTGGCAAACTCAGCCGCTGCGTTCGCAACCAGCATTCGGATCAGCTTTTCTACGTCCACGCCGCGAGCGCGAATGACTTCAACACCGACGCGTTGAGTCACGTCGCCTGGTTTTACTGTGATTTGAGTAGCCATAATATCTCCTTTCTCGAATTGAATCCCGATCCCACGCATGCTATCGCCGCCGACGGTCAGAGGTAAAATAGATAGTTCCGATGATTTCCATAGGAGCTTCCTTTGCCGGAATCGGAGGTGCGAAATGGAAGTCCATCAGCTTCGATATTTTTGCGAAGTCGTGCGACGAGGGACATTTACGCGAGCGTCTGAAGCCCAGAAGGTGGCGCAACCTTCCCTCTCCCAACAGATTCTCAAGCTTGAAGCAGAGTTGGGCGGCCAACTCTTCGATCGCATGCCGCGGTCAGCGAAACTTACGGTGTTCGGCAGAGCATTTTTGCCGCGGGCGGAACTGATCCTCCGTGAGTTGGAAGACGCGAAGACGGAGATCCTCGAGATGACGGGCGAGGAGAAAGGCGTCGTCGTGCTTGGCGTCATTCCAACGGTCGCACCGTATCTGCTTCCTCCCGTTCTGAAAGGTTTTTCGCCACGACATCCTTCAGTAAACATCCAGGTAATGGAAGAGATCACCTCCGTGCTCCTGGAACGCCTGCACCAGGGCAGCATTGATATGGCGATCGTCGCGCTACCTGTGCTCGGTGCGGAGGTGTCCGTCACCGAGCTGTTTGAAGAGCGCTTACTGGCGGCGCTTCCGGAAAATCATCTCCGCGCGAGGCAGAAGAGCCTTCGGCTTGCAGAGTTGAAGGATGATCCATTTCTCATTCTGAAGGAAGGGCACTGCTTCCGCGATAACGTGATTGCCGCGTGCCGCGAATCGAGGACACGGCCTAGTGTGACCTTTGAAAGCGGACAATTTTCAACGATTCTTGCGTTGGTCGCGGCCGGAATGGGCGTTTCGGTCGTGCCGGCAATGGCAGCTCTGCCCGTACCAGGGTGCCGGTTTATTCCGATCGTCGGCAAGCGTAGCGTCCGCAGGATTGGCATCATCAAGCTAAGACACCACTTCGAGACGCGGGCACAGGAGGTGCTGGTGAACCACATCGTGGAAGAGACCCGCAAGAATACGGACAATAAATAACGGTAAGCCCTACCCTGGCTCTGCCTTCATTGAACGTGCGATTGCCAGATGCTGGCCACACGAATGAATCGAATGGGAATAAGGCTTATTTCAATCTCATATTCTTGTGGCTCTTGCAAAACCAATCAAGACCCCTTGGTGGCAGCTCGTCTTGAGACGCGGATCACACTCTCTGTCAGAAGAACGATTGCTATCTGCAATGTAGAAGAGTGCCATGAGCATCCGAAGTCCCTCCTCGTCTAGCCAGGCTTGTTGTCTTCAAATCTTAGTAGCCAAGGAGCTTCTCCACCTCCGAGTGCAGCCGCGCGGTGATGGCGGCCTCAGGCTCATTCGCAGCGAAGCGCACTGGCTGCCCGACACGCACTTCGAGCGTTCCGGAGCGAAACCAGCTACGCTGGCGCGTCTTGAGATCGCCCAGACCGTGGAGCGCCATGGGCAAGACCGCAGCGGAAGATTGCTTGACCAGCAGCCCGATCCCGGGCCGGAAGCTCGCCAGAGCGCCATCCGGGGAACGTGCTCCCTCGGGAAACACGATGACATGGAAGCCGCGGTCCAGCGCCTGGCCAGCGTGGGCAAAGCTGCGCTGAACATCCCGCTGGCGGGGCAGCGGAAAGGCATTGAAGAGTTCTGTGATTAGCAGCCAGGCGAGCGGCCCGAGTGGATTGAGCCAGCGTGATTGCATGTTGCGGGCGTGGCGAAAGTCCTCAAGCATCTCGCCCGACATGGCCGCCGCGGTATGGCTGCGCGTTGCCCGCGGTAAGGCGAAGAGCAGCAGCGGCACGTCGTATGCGGTGACGTGGTTGACGACAATCAGCATTGGGTCGTTTACGGCCAGCGTCTCGGTCCCGGTCGTACGGATTACGCGGGGCCCGGCCAACAGCCAGACCAGCGGGCGCATGGCGCACTCCACAAAAGCGGCGCGAGCCCACTGGAAAGGCCGCAGCCAGGGCCAGTGAGGATAGACATAATGCGCGGCAACCGGCCAGGATCCGGCCTCGGATTGATGCGGGGTCTCGGACTCTTGCGTACCCACTGTGAGATTGGAAACGTCGAGATTTTGCGCATCTTCCGGCTGCACGAGGGGGCAGCTGACCGCAGCCTCTGCCTTGCCGAGGCGGGTTACAAACTGCCGCAATCCGCCCAGTGTCTCCACTCCGGCATATTCCTCTTCGTTGAGCGCCACGCCCCATCGTTGCTCAAGCGCATCGAACAATTGCACGCGACCCAAACTATCGAGGTGCAGGTCCTCTGCCAGGAGGAGGTCGCGATTCGAGGCAGGGGCTTCCTGATCGCCTGGCGGGTCTTCCCCGGTGATGCTCGCGATGAGGACCAGCAGCCAGTCTGTGCTTGCAGCGGAGGTTGCTCTTTCGGCTTCCGCTTCCCGGTTGGCCAACCATGCGGTTACCACGGCTCGTTTCACCTTTGCGGTAGAGGTGCGCGGGAGGTCCGGCTCTGGCCAGAGCGCCCAACGGCGAATACGCTGAGATTCAGTCAATCGGGTGTTCGCGTTTTGCAGGATTGCGGCAGCCCGCTCAGGTGCTCCGCGCAGGGCCAGGACAGCACAAGGCTCGGGGCCGAAGGGTGTTTCCACGGGTACAACGGCGCAGGCTGCTACCTCCGGCTCCTGTTCGAGAGCGGCTTCCAGGTCTTCGGGATGGAGATTAACACCGGCACCGGTGACGATAATTTCGCTCTTGCGGCCAATGAAGCGTAGCTCTCCGGTGGGCTGGGCTTCGGCCAGGTCGCCGGTGGCCAGCCACTCCGCCGTGCGCGGATGCAACGAGCCCCCGCTCCACGTTGCGGGCGAGATCATGGCGCCGCGCACCAGCACCTCGCCGTCAGGCCGCAGCCTCACCTCGCGGCCGGGCAGAGGCTTGCCCATGGTGCCGCGGGCAACGCGGAAGGGGTGATTGAGGGTGATGAGGGCGGCTGTCTCCGTCATACCGTATCCCTGCACCAGCACGAAACCGAGAGAGTTCCAGAACTCCTCAACGGGGCCGGGCAGGGCGCCGCCGCCGGTGACAAAGGCCCAGAATTTGAGACCGAAGGCGGAGTGGATGTCGCGGAAACGCCACCAGCGCTTAACCGCGGAGATGTCCTGGGCGGCAGCCAGGCGAACGGGTAGGCCGGGGTATTCCGCCTCCAGATGGCTCTTGAGCATGGCCAGCACGCGCGGCACTCCGGCTAATACCGAGATGCGCTCGCGGCGGATGGTCTCGATGAGCCTCGACGCTGTGAGGCGGCTCTCAAAGTGGACCTCGGCGGCAAAGATCGGCGGAATCCACAGCCCCATCGTCTGCCCGAAGACGTGGCTCAATGGCAGCGTATGGAGAAAACGCAGCGGATGAATCAGCCGTTCATAGCGCAGGTAGCCGTGGGCAGCTTCCTCGATGGGCTCCACGCTGGTGAGGACATTTCCGTGGGTGTGGACGATGCCTTTGGGTTCCCCCGTCGTGCCGGAGGTGAAGAGAATCTGCAGCGGCGTGTCGTGCGAGAGGCCGGCGACCGGGCTGGCTTCCTGGGTGGGAAGCGCGGCAGACCAGTTCTCGAAGTAGAGCTTTGGCCACTCGCCTGGCAGGGTGAGGAGAAGCGCGGCATCGCCGACAACCAACGACGGCCGCACGTCAGATGCTACTCGTGCCGCGAACTCCGGCGTTCCATAGGCATCCAGCGGAACCGCTAACACCCCACGTAGCAGGCAGCCATAGAACGCGGCGATCCACTCGGCACCGTTCTCAGCCCACAACATCACCCGTGCGCCCGGTCCGATGCTGCGCGTGGCTAGCAGCGCCGCAAAACGCCCGGCCAACCTTGCAATCTCTTCGTAGCTGGTGACCTTGCGCCGATTGCCCACGTACCGGACGATAGCTTTCTCGCGGCCAAAGCGGCGGAAATCGTCAAGCAATGTAGCCAGATGGGGGCGCATGGGCGGCTCCGGTAGAGTAAAGGTAACCTATTGACCTGCATTCCGGATGTCGCGGGTGCTGCTTGCAGTCAGTCAAGTCAGTTCTGGCCCAGTGCTCTCATCCTGGACCATTATCACCGTCCATTCCAACCATCTCAGAGTTTGCACCAGAACCATAAAAACACGCTTGACATATTCCCATATAAGAATGTAATGTTTCGTCATGGCAAGAGCAAGCACCACTTCGGATACATTCAACGCGGTCGCTGAACCCCGCCGGCGAGAGATTTTGAGCTATCTTGCTGGAGCCGAGCGGCCCGTCGGAGAGATTGTGGAAGCCCTCGGCCTGGAGCAGCCTTCCGTCTCCAAGCACCTGCGCGTGCTGCGCGACGTGGGGCTGGTCCGGATGCGCTGCCAAGGCCGCCAGAAGCTGTACCGGACGAACGCCGAAGCGATACGCCCTCTTCACGAGTGGGCCGGAACCTTCGAGCGTTACTGGCTGCACCAGTTGAAGCGAGTGAAGGAACTTGCGGAAGCGACGGTCCGCCAGGGTTCACCCGATTTGAATCCCCCAGATACGAATCTCAAGGAGAAAAAATGATGCTTGCAACCGAACAGACCCTCGAAAACCTGACCCTTACGATTAACCAGGAAATCCACGTCCAGGCACCCCTGGCTACAACCTTTGCCGCGCTCCTCGAGCAGCTGGGGCCGGGCAACGAAACACCTGACGGCAAACCTCTAAACATGAAGATCGAACCGTGGCCCGGTGGAAGATGGTACCGCGACCTGGGCGATGGTAATGGGCATTTCTGGGCCAACGTCAAAGCCATCGTGCGGCCCACGCTGCTTGAATTCGCTGGTCCGTTGTTCGCCTCGTTTCCGTTCGTCTCCAACGTGCAATACCGGCTGAGCGAAGTCGATGGCGGAACCTTGATCGCCTTCCGGCACACCGCACTCGGCTTCGTTCCCGACGAGCACAAGGCGGGGATGAACAAAGGCTGGGCCTCGATGCACGAAGGCGTTCGCAGGCGTGCCGAGGGCTCGCGCAAATAGCAGCTCTGGGCAGAGGCAGCTCTTGCATCATTACCCAGTACTGTTATCCGGCCCCGGACTATACCCAATTCAATTTCCTAATCCCCTTTAAGAACACAAACCCAAAGGAGAACTCCATGCCCATCGCTCAATCCTTACTCGCAGAATTTGAAGCTCAGGCTCCCGTCACGCGGAAGTTCCTCGAGCGCCTGCCCAACAACAAGCTCACCTGGAAGCCTCATCCCAGGTCCTTGACCGCTGGGCAATTGGCATACCACCTCGCCTTCGTGCCCGGAGGAGTCGTCCGCGGCGCGCAGAAGAACCAGGTCCCGCCGCCAGACTTCCACTTCCCCCAACCTGCCACCGTGCAGGAGGTTCTCGACGCCTTCGACCAGAGCGTCGCCACCGTGCGCGAGGTCCTGCCGGGCTTCGATGACGCCGCCATGAACGCAACCTGGCGCATCGTCGCCGGCGATCAGGAGATCGCAGCCATGCCGCGCGTCGCCTTCCTGCGCGATATCATGCTCAACCACTGGTACCAGCACCGCGGCCAGTTCTGCGTCTACCTGCGCCTGCTCGACGTTCCTGTGCCGTCAAGCTGGGGCCCTAGCGCCGACGAGCGCTCAGTACTCCAGCCGGAACCTCAGCCGGCGTAACCCCGGTGCCCATTCATCGCGCGATGGGTGTGGAATGGAGAAATAAGAGGCTACCTTCATACCGGGCGTTAAATTGTCTCCGGACCCTAACCCAGCACGTCATATCGAGAACGGAACGGATGACCACGCTCGACGAAGGGAGAAAAGACGATGGCAATACATAAGACTGGGACACGTGAAGAGTGGCTCGCAGCGCGGCTCGAGCTGCTCAAGGCGGAGAAGGAGCTAACGCGGCGCAGCGACGAACTGGCCCGGCAACGCGAGGCACTGCCACTGGTCCCGGTCGACACCAGTAGGTTCGCGGGCAGGCCCGGAATAGCCGACCGGCGGATGCGCGCTGTGATGTCGCTCCGCAGGTGGGCCATGAGGTTGGACCCCATTCGGTTCGTGCCCATCGCAGGAGGTGGCACGGAGTCCAGCGCAAGACGGGTGGACTCGATCGTGCTGGCGGCCATTACCACTGTGCAATCGGGAGACAGGAGTGGTGAACCGAGGAACTGCTGCTGGCCATTGACGAGGAGTTCGACCTCAGTGACACGGTTGCCTGAAGTTTTCAGGCTTACGACCTGAGACCGCGGCAACAGCATCAACCGCCGCCACGCATCGATGTTGTTCCTCCAACGTCGCCCAATGTCTTCCCTTATTGTATCGAGCAGCAGGTACGCGCTGCTGTATTTATCGAATGGAAACAGCCCGGACTCCGGGGCCGCACCCTGAACCGCGAGTGGCGCGGCAAGCGCGTCTTCCGTGACCGGCTGACCGGCTCCAATGACGCCCTCGAATCGAGTCCACAATTGATCGTAGAGCGGCCCTGAAATATAGTCCGTGGTGGGCCAGACCCCCATCTCTTCTTCCACCGCCCGGTAGTTCGCAAGCAGATACGCGGCGGCGTCAGCCGGCCATGCGGCTTCATTGGCCGAGCGTGGACCAAGGTCTGCAGAGGTCAGGCGCAGCGACCAGCCCCCAAAAACAGCGATCTCCCGCCAACACAGTAGGCCAATCCCGGGAATGCTTGATTGCTGTGCCATGGGTGTCCCCAAACCAGATTCTGCGGCCGGGGTCTTGCGCATTGACCGTCACAACCTGCTCTGTTGGGCTGTTCAAACCCAGGCGTGGCATGTTCTGTACGTGGGTGGGAAGCAGAAACGACCCCGCGTCGACAACCAACACTCGAAGGCCAATACCCTCGGCGCGTCGGTAAATTTTATCGGCGATGTACCCCCCCCGAACATGCTCGTGCCGATGACGACAACGTCAAATGGATCGCCGCCGTTGTTACTCATCTAGGGCCACGTGCTGCACACCCATCGGCTCAGGACATCGTGGGAGAATGCGGTCTGCTGCACATCGAGCTGCCTATGGGGACATAAGCACCGTTGCTGCTGTTCGTACCACGATTTGTAATCGCGTCCAGCATGAGTCGTCATACCAGAACTGATATACGAACTTGTCGGCCTCTGTAGATTGTTAAGAGAGAAGATCGGCTTGTTGGAAGTGTCACCATCTCAAAGAAGCGGCAAAGAAATTGAAAGCGCTCCAGCGTTGTTCGGCGGAGAAGAGAAAGATGTTGATGTTTACAAATATGCGACTCACTTCCGCCGACAGCTCACAGTCCGCTCGCTAAAGAGCGGATCGTAACCCAGATCGTAAGGAAGACCAAGCCCACTCCGAATGAGTTCCTGCAGAGCACTGGGACTCTCGTTGGCCGGATTGAAGATCCAGCAACTATCGCTTAGGAGCTCAGAACAGGCGCCTACTACAAGCCCGGCGGAAAGCTGTGGCAACTGCCTGACGTGAGGCCTGATGTGCCAGCTCTGCAGCGGCAGCTAGAGAGTTCTAATTGAGAGCACACTCACATTCTTGTCAGGAGCCTCTTGGGGTAGTGTGATTTGCAAGTCTCGTTCAGTCTGCTTGAAGGGGAGCGGTTGATTGTCAGCAAGCAAGTGAACTGAAAGAACTTTAGACTTAAGGTCCGTAATCCGTAACGGTGTTAAGGGCCATTCGACGACGTGGATATAGAGGTCACTGCCTTTCACCGTGGTGCGGTAATTTTTCTCTCCTTGAATAGGTCCAAATGTTGTTCCATAGATAGATTCACCATTGACGGCGATCCACTTGCCGATTGCCTCCAAGCGCTCCTGGAATTCTGGTTGAATCATTCCATCCGGTTGTGGACCTACATTGAGAAGAAAGTTGCCACCCCTACTTGTGACCTCGACAAGACCACGGATTAGATCACTCGCGGATTTGTAATTATGATCGTGTGCGTTGTAAGCCCATGTTTGATTGATAGTCATGCAGGTCTCCCATAGTTGGAAGTCGGCTGCAGGAGGCACTCCTGTTCGAAGCTCCTTTTGGATGCTGGAATCCGCGCCGCGCATATGCACGTCCTTCGTTGGAATGGACGTGGGAATGAATTGTTCCGGCGTGACGTAATCCGCTGTGAGACCGATCCGGTCGTTTACCAAGGTTGTCCGCTGCAATTTGTGGATAAGGTCGAGAAAGCGCTGCCCATCGTACTTCTCTTGGTGGTAAAGACCATCGAACCAAATCACTTTTACATCGCCATATCGCGTAAGGAGCTCTGTGAGTTGAAGACGCATGTAATCGAGATACGATGACCACAAATACCTCTCAGGCTGACCGTTCCAATTATCCTTTGAAAGTTTGGACGTGTCTCGAAACCCCGGATGATTGAGATCCGGAGGGGAGTAGTAGAAGCCAAGCGGCATGTCACGTCGCGCACATGCATCGGAGAGTTGTTTGACTATGTCCTTGCCATAGGGAGTGTTGGTGATTTTGTAATCCGTATAGGAAGAATCGAACATGCAGAAGCCATCGTGATGCTTTGTTGTGAAGACCATGTACTTTTGACCCGCGATGCGTGCCATATCAATGAAATGATCTGGATCCCATTTGGTGGGATTGAAGCGCTTTGGCAGAGCTCGATAGTCGGTCTCGGATATACCCCAACTGTCGGGCTTCATAATGGGCCAGGAGGCCTCGACGCTGGCGAGAGAGTATGGGCCCCAATGGATAAACATGCCAAATTTAGCTGCACGAAACCACGCGGTACGTTCGTCCGCAAGGCTTTCGCCGGCTGCGAAGCTTGGCAAAAACGATACCGAAGCAGCTGCGAGACCGACGTTTAAGAACTGACGACGATTTAGAATATAAGCGCTCATGTGTCAAGAACGATATGGTCATCTCATCATTCTGTCAATTGGAGTTTCATTGTTAAATTGGGAAAATTATATTTTGACAACTGGAATGATGGTTGACTGTAAATTATTTGAGCGCTTAAAACGCCATGTAAAACCCTCAATCCAAATGAAAAACTTCTTGCATTGAAGCCCACCACTCACCCTCGGCCCGATTCTCCAAAGGAGATTGCATTGGATTCATAATGGCCCACCACTTCTGAGTTACAGGGTCAATTGCCATCTTTGCCATATCCGCTGCAAAATCATCACCAATATATTCAAAATAGCTGAAGAGAATTCCGTCGCGAAGAAAAATTGAATAGTTGCGAATGTTGCACTCTGTGATTGTGCTGAGAACTTCTTCCCAAACAGATCGGTGATACTTCCGATAGGCAGTTTCGGCTTCGGGTCTTAGTCGGATGATGGAGGCTTTTCGTTGCATGGGGTTCCAGTGTGTGAATTAAGCGCTCATTTTTACCGTTGACGGTATAAATGTCAGCAGCATACGCTTTGGAACGTTAGTATAAGCACTCATGACAAAAAATACTCGAACTAAACGTGTGGTAAAAGCGCTGGTTGCGCGTGGTGAGCCGCTGGTAAAACACTCGTTGGCGGAGCGGTTGCGCGCTGAGATTGTGAGTGGTGCGCTCAAGCCCGGTGTTCGGATCGTCGAGGGGACTTGGGGAAGGACATTTGGCGTCGCACAAGGATCGATCCGTGAAGCGATCAATATTCTCGCGCAGGAGGGTTTTGTCTCCAAAGATTCCGGAAGAAGCGCCCGCGTGGTGAGCCTGAGCGAAGATGATGTATTGCGACTGTATGAGTTGCGTGGCGCCCTGGAGGGATTGGCAGGTCGGCTGGCAGCTGAGCGCAAGGTTGATACGACGACTCTGCAAGAGGCAGTCGATGCAATGAGACGCTCCGCGAAGAAGGGGCGAGCACCAGAGTTGCTCGACGCCGATCTGTCGTTTCATCTAGAGCTTTGCCACCTCTCGGGAAACAAATACCTACTACAACATGCACGGAGAATATTGTTGCCGTTCTTCGCGTTTGTGCGCATCCGTGTTGTTGCGAGTGGACAGGGTACTTCACCATGGGATCGTGAGCTTGAGGTGCATCAGCGGATACACGATCTGGTCCGCGAGGGTGAAGGGCGCGTGGTCGAGCTGTATATTCAGCAGGTCATGACGCGATTTGCAGCGACTGCCTATGACACGTGGGAGAAGAAGGCGCAAACGAGCAAGCACGGTAAGAGCTGAAAGTGGTGCATTAGAACAATTGATGTCTCAATTCAAAATGTACTTGGTTTAGGTGAAGGAAGTTAAAGAGAACAGCAGATGGCCGTTCAGGGGGAGAGATAATGGCGGTGTGTTATATCGACCGCATTTCAACGTTCGATGCGAGATATCCATTGCCGCCGGGGGCAGGAAGCGATGCTGTCCATACAGATCCGGAGTATTGCCTGGCGGTGACGCGATTAGGGACAACTACCGGTGGTCTATGCGGAACAGGGTTTGCCCTTACGTTGGGTGAGGGAAACAGGTTGGTATGTGAGGCGATTGAACTACTCTCGCGATCGCTGTTGGGCAAACCGATTGAAGATCTAATGGCAGACTTTGGAACCCTGGCACGAAATATGGCAGACGATCCCATGTTGCGGTGGCTGGGACCGCATAAGGGTGTTGTGCACCTGGCGTTGGCGTCCATTACAAATGCATGTTTTGACCTGTGGGCAAAGAGCCGGGGTGTACCGCTTTGGAAGTTGCTGCTGGACCTTGAGCCGGAAGCTGTGGTGCGGTTACTGGACTTGAGTTATCTGGATGAAGTGCTGGATGCTCAAGAAGTCGTGGCAATGTTGCAGGAGCGAAAGAGTACGCGAGCTGAACGCGAGAATGTGTTGCGGACGGGGTATCCGGGATACGACACCTCGGTTGGGTGGATGGCGTACGACGATGCCAAAGTACGTGAGCTAACTAAGCTAGCAATCAGCAATGGGTTCAATGCATTCAAGCTGAAGGTGGGATCACTGGACCACCAACGCGATTTGCGGCGGGCGGTGATGCTGCGCGAGTGCGCCGGGGATGCGGGAATTGTGATGTATGACGCGAACCAGCAGTGGACGTTGCCAGTGGCACGCACTATGTGCGCGGAGCTTGTGAAGCTACGGCCACTGTGGATTGAAGAACCGACTCATCCGGATGATGTGATGGCGCACGTGGTGCTTGCCCGCGAGATCGCGCCAGTGAAGATTGCGACAGGGGAACACATCCCCAATCGAGTCGTGTTCAAGAACTTTATCGAATCGGGCGCGGTGCACTATGTGCAGGCGGATTGCACGCGACTGGCGGGTGTAAGCGAGTTCTTGACGGTGAGCCTGCTGGCGAAGAAGTTTAACCTGCCGGTAGTACCGCATGTAGGCGACATGGGACAGGTACATCAGCATTTGGTGCTCTTTAACCATGTGGCGATGGGGCATGAAGCGCAGTTCCTGGAGTACATTCCGCATCTTCGAACGCACTTTGTTCATCCGGCAGAGGTACAGGGTGGCTTTTACCGCACGCCGCAGGAGCCGGGTGCTTCGAGTGATTTGAAGGAGTTGCTAGGGCGGAGTTGCCTATGACCGGTACAGTGTTGGAGGGTGTAGGCCTGACGCTGATTGCCGGTCTGATGGCTGGCAATTGCATGTTGCCGATGAAATTTGCACGGCGATGGAAGTGGGAGAATGTCTGGCTGGTATTCAGCATTGTGTCTTTGTTGTTACTGCCGTGGGCGCTGGGATTTGCGCTGGTGCATCGACTACTGGAACTTTACCGCATGGTTTCCGTCGGCTTGATGTATGCTCCGCTGTTGTTTGGCGCGGGATGGGGCGTGGCACAGATTCTATTCGGCATTTCCGTTCGAAGGCTTGGCATGAGCGTGGGTTACGCAATTATTGTGGGACTCGGGGCAGTGTTTGGCACGCTGGTACCCCTGTTCGTTGGACAGAGTCGATTTATCTCCCGAACTTCCTTGGTCGAAATACTTGCTGGGGTAGTCGTGATGGTGATGGGAATCGTGCTGACGGCACAGGGCGGGCAACTGCGTGAGCATGGCGGCGGCGGTGCAAGGACGGTGGAACACTTGCATCAACAGGGTTATTTGGCGGCGGTGCTACTTGCAGTGCTGTGCGGTGTGATGGCGCCAATGCTGAACTATGGATTTGCATTTGGACAAGGGCTGGCTTTGATGGCGGTACAGCTTGGGAATTCCACTACAAGAGCTGGATATGCGGTATGGCCTATCGTGTTGCTGGGTGGACTCGTCCCCAATGTTGCGTACAGCGTGTATCTAATACAGAAGAACAAGAGTTGGGCTGCGTTTGGCGAAGGCGGTCCAGATGCCATGTGGGCAACGCTGATGGGCATGCTGTGGGTCGGTGCTATGTCGCTGTATGGTGTGGCTGCGGTTTACCTGGGGCCGTTGGGAACGTCGATTGGATGGGGGCTGCTGCAGATCTTTATGATCATGACGGCGACGATGTCGGGAGTGCTGACAGGGGAGTGGAAGAGTGCTTCGCGAAAGGCAGTGATGCTGATGAGTGCGGGCATGGCGGGACTGATCGGCGCGACGGTGTTGTTGTCGGCTGGAAGCCACTGAAAGAGAGTTCTAAATGCATTGCCACTGTTCTGACTGGATTCGAAGTAGGGTATGCAAGAAGCATAGAATCGAGCCTCGTCTGGTAGCCCTTGCGATGATGACGGTGACAAGCTTGTTGTACACAGGCTATACGCCGGCTGTTGCGCTACAGAATACAGATGCTGCAATTGAGAACCACGATGATGCGAAGACTTTGCTGGCACAAGGACAGGTGCGCACAGCGATTGCTGTGTATCGTCGTGCGATTGTGGCGAGTCCGCACGATGTAAAAAACTACTATGGACTTGCAATCGCCCTGGATCGTATAGGCGCGCTGCGTGAAGAGCGTGTCACATTACAGCGTGCACTGCAACAGAATGCATCGTATGCGCCGTTGCATAATCAGTTGGGATTACTGAACATGAAGGAGACGAAGCACGCGGAGGCGGTAAGCGAGCTGGAAAAAGCGATTGCGCTTGATCCGCGGTACGCAGAGGCGAGGAACAACCTCGGCGTTCTGATGCGTGCTTCGGGTGATAACGCAAAGGCGGAGACTCTGTTTCGCGGGGCCATCGCTGACGATGCGAACTATATACAGGCGATGCGAAATTTGGGACTGCTCTTGGCGAGCGAGGGACGTCTTCCGGAGTCGGTACAGGTGTTGCAGCGGGCTATTCAGATTGAACCGAAAAACGCCGATACTTTAACGGCGGATGCGATGGTACGCATGCGGATGAACCGCAAAGCTGATGCGGTTGATGAATTTCGTGTGGCTGTGACACTGGAGCCCCGAAGCTCTGAAAGACGGGTGAATCTTGGTATAGCGTTGGCAGACTCGGAGGATTTGAGCGGTGCGCTTAATGAATTTACCGAGGCTGTTCGATTAGATCCAGCGAACGGTATGGCCCATTACAATCGTGGTCGCGTGCTTGGAGAGATGAATCGCGATGATGAGGCGAAGGCTGAAGAGGAGAAGGCCGTTCGACTGAAGGGCGATGAGGCGGAATGGTGGGCAACTCTGGGAGCGTTGGCACGGAAGATGGGCGAGAAGTCCGAATCGGTGCGCGCGCTACGCAAGGCTGTAGAGATAGAACCGAAGAATGCAGAGCGACACTATGCGCTAGGGCAAGCGTTGCGCGAGGCTGGCGATGGGTATGGCGCGATTGTGGAGTGGCGGTCAGCAGTCGATCTGCAGCCCGAGTATGCGGCTGCGCTCTATGCGTTGTCGCGTGCGCTGGCAAGCACGAACCCCGGGGAGTCTAAGGAACTGCAGGCTCGCTTTATGAGGTTGCAGACGTTGCAGCGCGCGACGGATGAGGCCCAGACGATGGGCAATGATGCACTGAGGTCGTCGGCGAGAGGAGATTGGGCGGCGGCAATCTCTGAGTTGAAATTAGCCATTGAGCGATGCGGTGGATGCAATGCTCAGGCTCAGCTACATAAAAACCTTGGGCTTACTTACTGCCAGTCGGGCGACCTGAAAAACGGGGAAATGGAGTTGCTGGAAGCGGATAAGCTGATGCCGAACGATGCAGATATTGCCAAGGCGCTGCAGATTCTACGGTCGAAATAGGCCGGACGAGTAGGGCTTCGCGCCAAGATGCATGAAGCATGGCCGGCCATTTAAGTGCTTGCTGTGTTTAGACGGGATGGCGCAGATGACCTGATAGGCGCACGTAATGGGGTGACTGCGCGATGGGGAAGTCCATTCTATTCAACGGCAATTTTGCTTGACAGTGCTATAGATGAACGCGTAGTTTCGCTTCGTTCATATATAAACGTCACGATTATAAGCAAATCGAACAAGCTTAGTGACATCTTCCTGTTCCAGCTGTATATTTCGGTCCGCATCATTTGAGCACTTAAATAAAACTTGAAAAGGCGATCACCTCATGAACTGAGTAAAAGGTGATGCCAGTTGTGGCTAAGTTACAGGGATTTCAGATTGAGATGCGGAAAACTCTTGGAGGGCTTATGGAGATTAGCATGCAGGTGCGAGGCAGAATGTGGAAGATGCTTGGGGCGGCGTTTCTACTATTAGGTGTGGTCGCAATCCTATCGAATGTTAGCAGTGCTCAACTCTCTTCGGCGTCGATCAATGGTTCGGTACATGATTCGACAGGTGCTGTAGTTGCGAATGCATCGGTGAAGCTGCGGAACTTAAGTACATCGGTTGAAACTACGACAACTTCAAATGGTGCTGGATCCTTTGGCATTGTGAGCATTACGCCGGGACAATACACGCTGGAAGCGACTGCGTCGAGTTTCAGTACGCAAAGGATCTCATCCTTCACGCTGACTGTAGGCCAGGCAGCGACGTTCGACTTTACGCTGTCTGCCGGTGCCGAGAGCTCCATTGTGAATGTGGAGGGGACGGCACCGTTACTGGAGACGACGACGGCAAACCTCGGAACAGTGATCGCGGTGCGACAAGTGAATGACCTCCCACTGAATGGTCGTAACTTCACACAGTTGCTGCAATTGACGCCGGGCGTAGCTTCTGTGAATACGGGGCAAAGTAAAGGGGGAGGCTTTGCGGGACCAGCCGTTGCGTTTGGATCTGCGACAGCGTTTCCTGCAGTAAACGGACAAACGAATCGAAGTAACTTCTTTTTGACGGACGGACTGAATAACTACGGAAGTATTTTGAGCACGTATGACGTGGCACCGATCATTGATGCAATCCAGGAGTTCAAAGTCGTGTCGCACACGGACAGCGCCGAATATGGCGGTGTGTTGGGTGGTGTGGTGAATGTGGTGACCAAGACGGGGACGAACGATCTACATGGCTCGGCGTGGGAGTTCGCTCGCAATACGGTCTTTGACGCGCGCCCGACGTTCTCGCCCGCTCCTATTGCAAAGGCCGACTTCTCGCAGAATCAATTTGGTGGGTCGATAGGGGGACCGGTGATCATCCCCAAGGTGTATCACGGCCGCGATAGGACATTCTTCTTTGGTGCATATCAAGGGTTCCGCTATAACCAGACGGCGAACAACAATCTTCTGGTACCGACTGAGGCTCAACTGAATGGCGACCTGAGCAGCCTTAGAGATAGTAGCGGCAATCTGATTCAGATCTACAATCCTTTTTCGACTCGTCCGGACCCCGCACATCCCGGTCAATTTATTCGCGATCCCTTTCCGAATAATCAGATTCCCAAAAATCTGATCGACCAGAGAATGGTTTCGCTGGCTCACTTCGTGTATCCGACGGCGGGCCCAGTTTTCAACAACAATTCGGCGAACGCTGTCGATCCAACTCCTTTACATCAGAATCAGGATGAGTTCACTGTCCGCATGGATCATACATTCGGGAGTAAGGATTCCGCATGGTTTCGCTATAGCTTCATCAACAGTACACAGACGCAGTCTGGTGGTGTACCGGGACTGGTGAGCACATTGACGACTCCTGGACGAAATTGGGGTGGAAGCTATGTGCACATCTTCAATCCCAGTTTTATTTTGCAGGCGCAATATGCCAGGACGACAGGGCAGCACAATAACACGCAGCGATTCACAAAATCTACAAGCGATATCATCACAAATGTCGGGTTTTCGACCGCTTTCGTGGGAGGCTTTGCAGCGACTTCTAACAATCTGCTTCCTTCATTGAGCATCGCTGGATTTGCCGGTGGTGGCGAGACCATCCAGAACACGCCCAAGGCGACAGACAGCCATGAGGTGAGAGCAACGCTGACAAAAATTATAGGCAAACACGAACTTCATTTTGGTGGCGGATACACAACATTGAATTTCGAAAGTCCAATTGCGTCTACGAGCCTGCAGTTTCAGGCAGCACAAACTGGGAATCCTCAAAATAACGGTACTGGAACGGGTCTGGCATCGTTTCTGTTGAACGTTCCGGGCCATGCAGAGAGGCGCAACGTACTAGAGAAAGAGAGACCGGGTGGCGTGTTCAGTTCCTTTGTCCAAGATAGTTGGAAGGCGACACAGAAACTGACTTTGAATTTTGGACTTCGGTATGACATCACGTTCCTTCCAGGATACGGAACGGACGACACGGTAGGTCAACAGGGCGGCATCGAGACGGGTGATGTGGATTTCACGAATGGTACGTATGTATTGCAAAAGGTTCCACCATCGTGCGCCGAACGAGGCCATGCTCCGTGTATTCCTGGCACCGGAGCTCTGCCGGACCATGTGGTTGTCGATCCACGAGGAAGAATTCTGCACAACACGTATACGAACGTTGGACCCCGGGTTGGCTTTGCCTTCCGCGTGGACGAGCAGACGGTAGTTCGTGCCGCATTTGGGGTGGTCTATGACCAATGGGCCGCGGCGACGCAAATGGGCCAGAACATTGAAGGTTCATGGCCTGACATAGGCCAATTGATTTCGAATCCAAACAATCCTAATTCGGGAGCTGTCACTCCTAACGTCACTGGACAAGACCCGTTCAGCGCGGCTACCGGAGGAAACTTTCCTGCAGCCACTCCGTTCGAGCAGGTAGGATTCTTTTACGACCCGCACATTAAGAATGCATACTCCGAGCAATATAACGTAGGCGTAGCACGGCAATTTGGCCAGTCAACAACGGTGACACTGAACTATGTAGGATCGTCGGGACATCGTTTGGACGTGGGTGGCTTCTACAACACCGCACCGCCAGGACCCGGCAATCCACGGCTGCGTTCGCCTTATCCTTACATTGCGCCGACGTACTGGGACCGTAGTACGGGCTCAAGTAACTATAACGCCTTGCAACTTTCAGTAGAGAGGCGTTTTACGAACGACTTTTCCTATTCGGTAGCCTACACATGGTCGAAGTCAATCAATACAGGTGGAGATGGATTTTTTGGTGTGGAAGGCGGCGTACCTCAGGATCCCTATCATCCTGATCAGGCTGGAAGCAGATCTGTCTCGGGCAACGACTTGACGAATGTGCTCTCCGTGAGCACGCTGTATGCGATTCCACTTGGCAGAGGCAAAGCCCATAGCACTGGCAGTGGAGCGCTTGACTACATACTTGGGAACTGGCAACTAAACAACATCTTCTTAGCGAGATCGGGATTGCCGTTCACGCCAAGCATTGGCGGAGATAGTGCAAATACAGGGAACGCCAATGACGGATATATGACGGCGAATGTCGTCGGCAATCCGAACGACATTCACCGAACGGCGAATCAATTCTTCAACACCGCTGCCTATGCAGCTCCTCCGCTCTATACCTTCGGAACTGCCGGACGCAACTCGCTGCGCTCGGCTGGGTACTGGAACCTGGATACCTCGCTGTTCCGAAAGTTCCCGTTTGGAGAACGGTATCTGCTGGAGTTACGAGGAGAGGCGTTCAATATCTTCAACCATCCCACGCTTGACATTCCTAATGCAAGATTTGGCGACACAAACTTTGGCCGAGTGACGGGCACAGCAAGCACGGCACGACAGCTCCAGATGGGGGCGAAGTTCACCTTCTGATCTGGTGTAAAGCAATGAGGGCGCCCTTCGTTGAAGGCGTTGGGCGCGCACTTCTCAACGATGGGAGTCTCGATCGATTTTTAGAGAGCTAGATGACACGTGAGGTTTTCTTTGAGGAGTTCGAGATTGAAAGTGTTCTTTTGCTTGGAGAGCTGAGCAGCCTCTCAGTATCGAGCGCGGCGCAGTCGTTCACTGGGATCCAGATGCCATGAAGCTGGCGTAGAAGACTACTGCCGAGGGATATAGCCTACAATTTACCCAACACTGCGCATGGTATGTACGCGGATATTGTTTGGAGGAATCGATGATCGATTGCAGAAGGGACTTACCTGCTGCGGGGAAAGTGTTTGCATTACTTGCCTGCCTTGGGGTCGGTACGCAGGTGATATCTCAAAAGATTCCACCGCATAAAGCAGGGATTGCTCTGTTCGATGGCTCAAACCTGAACCACTTCGACACCTTTCTGAAAAGCAAAGGACTGAACTCCGATCCCGAACATGTCTTCCAGGTAGAGAACGGCGTGATTCACGTTTCGGGCAAAGAGATGGGCTACATCATCACGAAGCAGTCTTATCACGATTTCTACCTGAGAGCCGAATTCAAGTGGGGCGAAGACACTTACGGAGGACGGAAGGGCCAGGCTCGCGACAGCGGCATTCTTTATAACATCCAGGGCGAGCAGAAGGTATGGCCACGATCCATCGAGTTCCAGATTACCGAGGGAGGCACCGGTGATTTCTGGATGACCGACGGCGCTGCATTGACCGGCCGCGATGGGAAACGGGTGGAAGGTCCTCCCGGCTCGGCACTGAAGATTGACCATTTCGGCAAAGGGCCTTCGCAGAATGTGGTCGGCTTTCGTGATCCCGTTGGCGAACTGGAGAAACCTCATGGAGAGTGGAATGTGCTGGAACTGGTAACGCATGGAAACGACGTTAAGCAGTACGTCAATGGAAAGCTGGCCAATGAAGGCACGGATCCATCTCCTACAGAGGGCAAGATACTGTTTCAGTCAGAAGGCGCGGAAGTGTTTTTTCGGAACATAAAGCTCTACCCGCTCAAGTAAACTGCCAAAGGGAACGCTTTGGTGACCCTGATTCTTTGTCGCCAGTTGCATTCGATCTGGCTTTAACGACGAGCTCCGGATCATACTCAGGATGGTAGACATAATCTCCGGTTACGGTTCCCAGATGATAGATTCTGCGATTGGAGAAGTATTGTTTCTCTGTGTTCGGCAGCGGCACGTGGGGCTACCGGGTAGGGGCAACCACCTCAGCCAGAACTACACAGTAGTGAATGGTAAGGTTATCGATGGTCCTAGCTTCTTCGGTGCCAACCTTGCCGAAGTGCGGAATTTCGTGACGACGGCGGTCCATCCATAGATATAGAGGTTGCAGACTGTATCGACGGGATGATCAGTTGCGCGGAAGGTACAGGTCCCGCAGTTGATCGTGCGAATTGTCTGGTGAATAGTTGAGAAGATGTCGAGATTCAGACACTCATATTTGACGACCTCAAACAGTCGAAGCCTGAAGCTTAGGGTTTTCAATTACTTCGAGGATGGTCCGCATCCGCCGACTCTGGCTCTTCAATTGCACTTTGAGATGTAGCAGGTAAGAAGAGTTTATTCCTGAGGTGGTGCAATGCGTTCTGAGCTAATTTTTGGCGCGATGGTTAACGTCCCCAACCGCTTTCTACTTACAAAATTCGCGTCCAAGGCGACGCGTAGATTCCACCGATCGCATGGTCGTATCCAAGAGACGACGAATGCTGTGTTGGTGCGCTTCTGCGCCACGAATCCCATGGCAAGAACAGGGCCGGTCGAGATACCTACCAAGACCCCATTGCGCCGCGCGAGCGGATGGTGATTCTAGGTCGACTCAAGACGGGAGATGCTGGTCAACCCTCGCTGGCCGTGCCTTTCGAGCGATACCCAGGAATGGCGAAACGCCGCAAATTGGAGGATCGCGTCCGATGTCGCCCTCGTGATTCCACCATTACGCGCCAGCGCCGACCCTGGTCCTGTGCCGCTTAACGACGTCTCCGCTGACCCGGCATTCCGCTGGGACACACTCCCCCACCCCCTTGGCTTCAAGGGCTGAGCCTCCCAATTCAGCCCGAACCCTTTTCCTTTTGCCTTCGTCTCGGATGTACATTGGGCTCGACTGCCACTTCGCCATTTGCCACTCCTTTCGTTTTTTGAGAAGCACGACGGCAACGTGGCCCAGACCGGTCTGACCGAGTACAGAAAATCTGCCAACCCACGCCCGCTCGTTATCGCAAGGACAGCAGGGTGCGCGCGCTTCCAAACGAATTGTCACTGTAAAATGGAGAATATAGACCCGACAGCGGCGGTGGCAGAGAAGCGCAAGAGTCAGATCACGTTCGGGTGTCAGCCTTTTGACGCTCTTTGTCGACATTTCGTTCCGGCTGGCCCTGCATGACGGCCCGCTGCGGAAGCCCCTCTGTTTACCCCAGATTGGTGGCCTAGCGACCTGAATTCAGCTGGCCTGTGGACGAGTCTATCCCCCGTATATTGGGGGATCCAAGGAACGCCTACGAGCCCAGCGTTATACGGCTTGCATCCTGGAATCGACCACATGTATTCGTAGCCAGCCATACGTAATGAAGGCAGTGTCAGGATTGCCCATTTCCAAAGGATCGCCAGCAGGAGGCTGTGACTGTTCGGCGTCGGGACTCCTGAGCTGCAACGCTAGCGAACTCGTATGACAGAATCGTTGTGACGAGCTTCAGCGTGTGGAGAAATGCTTGACCGGGCTCTTGATCCCATCGCTCGCGCCATTGGCCTCCATCGAGTCAACCTTGTAGTAATAGGTTGTCCGAGGCTTGAGATCGTCAACGCGCACGCGAAAGATGGTGTCGGGATGCCCCGGGTTCAGCCTGATTGGAGATTTCGCCATCTCGCTCAGGTTCCCAGTATTGGTACCATAGTGCACGATGCCGTAATGCACCGGCGAACCCCCGGGATTATTGCTTCTCCACCTGATAATCGCCAAATGGTCGTTAGCCGATTCGAGCTCTGGGCCTTCCTTGATGCTGACGCGCGGGGCCTTCTTAGTAGTTGGACTCACCTGAGCGGCCAGTGGAGTCGGGTACAACAGGAAAGTGGCGGTAACCGTCATTGCCAATTTCGCAAGCAATCTCTTCATAGAAGTATCTCCCGTCCATCACTCAATTTGTACCTACGCAGGACAAACGAAAAGCGCATGGAGGTCAGGGGCGGCCCCCATGCGTTCCTATTTTGTTTCCACTCGTCACATACCCTGTTGCGTCCCGCGCTACGGAATAGGCATAGTCGGTAAGGGCGTGAGACCGCAGACCTCCGGTGCGCAAGGCGGAAGTGGCGGAGTCGGGATCAGGGAGTCGTTGCCTTGAGTCGCGGCCGTGCCACCGGTCCTGCACTGTCCGGTAAAGGTGTCACTGTTGGAGTAGGGTCTCAAGTAGCCGTCGCTGAGTGTTTGCAGAAATGCAACGATCTGGTTCTCCTCCGTGTCTGTCAATCCGAGTTTACCGGTGGTCATGTCTATGTTGTTCTTCACTTCGGGCCTGGGCCAGCAATCGACTCTTTCGGTCTTTCCTGCCGGGCAGTGTCCGGAGGTCACATCGAACGCAAATCCGGACTCGTCGCGTGTGTTGTAGAAGTGGACGAGCTGCTTCAGGCTCTTGATGTAGCCGTTGTGGAAGAACTCTTTCTGGAAATAGGGCCCCGGAGCCTCCGTGCCTCCAGTGCACTGTGGTGGTGCCAAAGCAGCGTTGCGCGCTGAAGAGACCTGCATTTGACCGTCCACAGTTGGCGCATATTGTCTCCAAGTCGCGTTCGGGCTGGCCCAGGTACCGAAACCGCTCCGCAGGAAAGTCCCCAGTCCCAAATCTCTATAGCCGAAGCCCAGGGGATTGGCAGTGAACCCGAAGGGATCCGGCGTAGTTTGATAAAAGAAGGCATCCCTGGGGTTTAGCGGCAGTCCCTCGTTCGCCGAGCCGAAACAACTGAAGATTGGTTGCCCGCCGGGTTGCGTGCTGGTGTCGGTCTGACTTGACGTTAGAGTGGTTCCTCTTCCGTCGACGTGGCACGAATTACAGTTGCCCTTGCCGTTGAACAATGCGTAGCCGGCGGCCTCGTCTGCTGTGAACGTGTACTTGTTCTCCAGCCAGGCGTCGAATTTCGAGGAGAAGGCGCTGACTTCTTGGGATTGCTCGTATGCATCCAGGGACTGTGCCCAATGATCGTAATCGTTGTTTGACTTAGTGCGATCTTCCGTACTGAGGTGCACCGGCATGAGGTCCGTACCAAAAACTGATGCTCCTCCAGGTGTTCTGCAAATCCGTTCTACGTCGAACGGCCACTCAATGGCAAACGAGTCTGCGCCCCATATCTGTTCGAACAAGGATCTGTATGCGGATTGAGAGAGCCGAAAAACGATGCAAGCCGTGTCAGGGAAGCCCATTTCCTGGGTATCAACAGGAGGCCCCTGTGACTGTTCGGCATCGGGGTTCCTTAATTTATATCCGGTGGCGCGTGAGTCCCAGAAGTTTCCGCCAAAGAACAGGCCCTCTGATTGGTTGTACTGAAGCACGGGGAAAAACGGTGCATACGAGTATCTCTGCGCTGTTCGCTTGCCAGCCCTGAAGTGCTCCGTTCCGGGATACGCGATCATCGTCAGATTGACGGACGGGATTGGTCCGCTAAAAGCGACATACGGCATATGACATGACGCGCATGCTACGTTTCTCTTCGGAGATATATTGTGGTCGTAGTTCATCAACTCGCCGATGATTTCTATCGCCTCCGTGCCGGTATTCTCAAGTATTGGCGGCTGATTTCCCAGCGTCGGGGGCGTCAACGCTTGCCACCGTGCAATTGCTCTCGCTTCGATGAGATCTACTTCCGCCAGAACCCTGGCAAGCTCTGAATCCAAATCTATCGGGAGAATCCCAGGCGGGTAAGGGTTGTAGATAGGGCCTGGCGCAGGTGGGCGGCGGTTGTTGACCGGTGCAGACGCGGCTGAATTTTGTCCGCGCACAATGTGAGTGGGGATGAACATGGCGACCGCGATCACTACACAGGCCGCTGCCAGCGCTATCAATCTCCTCTGTCGCATGAAAGACCTCCCTTTCAACTACAGGCGCGGCGGATGGGACGCCGGGACAAGACGCACCATAGCCGGACAAGACGCAACATACATATAGGTTTTATAGGGCTTGTATTCACCCCAATAGGTCATAGGTGGGGGCCCGCCGTTTCCTCAAAAACCAGGGAGCGATTCGGTCGTAAACCTCACTCCTGGGGAAACTAAGCTAGCAAATTACAGAGAAATATATTGATACCGTCGGGAAAGAACTGTCAAGGTGGATCGGATAAAAATTGACTTCTTTTATTTGCTCGAGTTCCTAGGTAAATCACGCATTTCAATTAAAACTGGGTTTGGTTGCGCGACTTCGCTGATATCTCCTTTCTCACCTTCAGCGGCTTCTGCTTTCCTGTCGCCTCATTGAGGCGACGTGAGCACTCTCGTTACCCCTGTGACATACATACGATCCATTGCGTAGTCAACATGAAGAGGTTGCCGGAAGGGAGCCTGTACTTCGTGAAGATTGGGATTTCAGCTGCCAAAGCGTTTCCGCCTCGGCGCTATTGACGCAGTGTTGTCCTATGCCCCTGAGCCTCGCTCCCTGTTTTTCCTGTCAAGCCCCTGGAGCGGTAACTAACACGCATCTCCGTACGCAAACCAAACAAAAACAAGAGCTTAGCTCCCGAAAATAGTCTTCCGCAAAGTGGCATATTAGTTTTACTCAATCGGCTATAGTTAATACAGAGTTAGAAAAGAGTTAATACAGAGTCAGAAAAAGCCCCGGCCATCACCGGGGCTTCTCTCTTTAAACCAATAAACCTTTTAGAAAGACGAGTTTAGCCGTAACCTATTTAGAATGACGAATTTGCAGCGATAGATTCGTTTAAGTCTATGAATCCAGATGACTTGCAGGCAAAGTACCCCCCGGGGGGAGGGGGGTCTAGAGGAAGCAGTGACCGTAGTTCATAACAGGTTCTAATCCGACCGACAATGGGAGTGGGGTTACTTCCGGATTGTCGACGATCATGGAGTCTAGCGAAACGGAGAATTCTGAACCTTGCAAAGCATAAAGTCTTACAGTTCACCTCAACCTGTAGAAGGAGTATTGACAGGCAACGTTAACCACGAAGGCTTGCAGGAGGATGACTTACGACAGACAAGCGATCGTATGCTTCCTGAGGCAGTTCCAAACCTGCAGCCGCGATATTTTCTTCCACGTGCTGGACGGAGGAAGTTCCTGGGATAGGTACGATGACTCTTGATCGCTTGAGGAGCCACGCCAATGCAACCTGCAGCGGAGTCGCCTTCAACTCATCGGCTACTTTTTTGATGGCTTCATGTGCTTCTTTGGCTTGACCGAGGGGAGCCCAGGGAAGAAACGCAATGTTGTTCTGCTCGCAGTAGTCGACGATGAAGTCAGATTCACGATCAGCGAAACTATAACGGTTTTGGACCGAAACGATCGGCACAATTTTGCGAGCACGCTCGATATGCTCGCGAGTCACATTCGAGAGTGCTACATGACGGATCTTGCCTTGCTCGCGCAGCTTGGCCAGCGCTTCTACGGAAGCCTCGAAGGAGACTGCGTTGTCCGGAGCGTGAAGTTGATGAACGTCGATGCGATCCACTCGCAGTCGCTTCAGACTTCCTTCAAGCGCTTCAGTTAGATGTTTGGGACTGGCGTTGTGTGTCCATTGCCCTGGACCCGGGCGTTCCCATCCCCCTTTTGTCGCGACGACCAGGCCAGTTGGATATGGATAGAGAGCTTCTGCGATTAACTCCTCCGATATCCCAGGACCATATGAGTCCGCAGTGTCGATCAGGTTTACATCGAGTTCGATCGTCCGTCGCAATGTAGCAAGCGCTGCGGCTTTATCTGCAGGCGGGCCCCATATGCCAGTCCCCGTGATGCGCATCGCGCCATAGCCCATTCGGTTGACCGTGAGATCGCCACCGATTGTCACTCTTCCGGCGGTGCCAGCTGAAAGGGTTTGTTCTTGGTTCATATAAAGTCTCCTCTTCGTTTGAAATCGTTGGATTGTGCATTGGTTAGACCGCTACCGCACTCAGGCTGGCACCGGCGCGTTTTGTTCAATTAAGTTTTGCGCTTTGAGATCTGCCCAGAACTCTGCCGGTATCTTAGTTTGCATGGAAGTGTAATCCGCAAGGATTTGCTGTTCACTTTTGCAACCCACAACCAAGGCTGCCGCAACGTCCGGCGCTGCGGAGAACTGCAGAGCAGCAGTCCGGAGATCCACCCCGTGGTTGCCTGCGACCTCAAGCAGTCTCCTGCGTTTCTCAAGGAACGCCGGCGGGATCTTATAGGACTCCTTCCCGTAGTTGTATCGGGGACTGCCCGAGATGAAACCGGCGTTGAGTGACGAACCGACCGCAAAGGATACGTTCTTGGCTCTGGCGGCGGGAAACACCTGGTTCAAGGCGTTCTTGTGGTCGATCAAAGAGTACTGAGAGGCCAGAAGACATATATCCGGGTCGGCGACTTCCAGTAGCCTCATGATGGGTTCCGGCGTGTTGACACCGATTCCCCATCCTTTGATCAGGCCTTCTTCTCGCATGCGGGTAAGTTCGGGGAATGCGCCCTTTTGAGCGATCGCGAACTGTTCGGGCCACGGAGTTGGAAGGTATTTGTTGTCCGAAGAGATGTCATGTACGAAGGCAATGTCGATGCTATCGATGCCGAGCCGCTGCAGGCTGTCCTCGATGGACCGCCGCACTCCAACTGCGGTGTAGTCATAGACCACATCATTAGGCGAAGGAGAAAATGGGAAATACGCTTTGTTCTTCGCTGTCTTCGAGGCTTTGAGCAGCTTGCCTACTTTCGTAGAGAGAACATACTCACTGCGTTTCTTGGTATGAAGAAAGATTCCATAGCGGCGCTCCGCCAAACCTAGTCCGTACCAGGGGGCCATATCGTAATATCGGACGCCGGCAGTCCACGCGGCCTCGATCGTCGCATAGGCTGCCTCATCTGTCACGAACTCGAATTCATTGCCGAGTGGAACGCCTCCCATACCGAACTTGAATGGCGACTTGTAATGACCGTTGTTGCTATCCGCTGTTTGTCCCATATTCCTACCCTCCATCGCATCTGCAATCCTGGAGGCAGAGGCTGCCCCGGGCAGAAGTGTTGTGGCTGCTGCCATCGCCGATCCCTTGGCAACGATGCTCAGAAAATCTCTCCGTGTATTCATCTGCAACTCCTCTAGATGTGCCCATGATTGGCTGTCCAGTAATCGTCAGGTAGATTGACAACGGTCTTTGCTGAAGGCTCGACCACAAATATGCCAGCCCACATAGAAGAAACAACTCCTTGCATAGCTAAGATCGCTGCCATTCTCAGCGATCCTGGAGTCTGTAGAGTCTCAGCGTTCAGTTCAACTGGATGAACAACTCGTACAGAGGTGGCCAACCATGTTGCAACGGATAGCCGAGTTCCTTTGTCATGTACGCTCCTTCTCTGGATCAGCGACGATTGATCCAAATAAGTACTGTACTGTACAGTACAAACATAGGATGCAGCATGGCAAACATCCGATTCAGGCGTTCCGCCGGCTGTTCTAAGATACTGTTGATCAAAGAACTACGGCTTGTATCGCTTCGGATAGTCCGATGCATTTTGTTGTGTGAGGAAGAGGAATGGCGGAAAAGCGATCGCGGAGAGAAGTCCGAAATAGTAAGCTCCAAAAAGTTGCAGCAGACCTGTTTTTGAGGCGCGGCTACGAAGGCGTGACGATCGATAAAATTGTTGAGTTGGCTGGCGGTTCGAAGAGTACGGTCTACAGTGTGTTCGGCGGCAAATGCGGCCTGTTCATCAGCAGCATCGAGAACCTATGCCGTGAGGCGAACGAGCCGCTTGCGAAAATCGACTATAGCGGCTTGGATCTTGAACAAAGCTTGAAGAAACTCTCCTTCCATATCCTCAAGCTCATCACAACCAAGCGCTCGGTGGAACTTCACCGCCTCGCAGTTGGCGAGGCCCTAAACTGTCCCGAAGTCGGCGAGGCATGGTACACCCATGGGCCTGAGAGAACAGCCTCTTTTATCCAGTCTGTGCTGGAGAGCCATTCGGATGAGCTTCGAAACACGACTATTCCAATAGACCGCTTGGCAGTACTCCTTCATGATTCGCTGACAGGAGACGTTCTGTATCGCCTGCTGGCAGGAGTCGGAAGACGTATAAAGGACACGGAACTGGAGGGCTTGGCCTGTACTACCGTCGATGTAATTCTTGGAAATGTAGAGAAACGGTCCAGCGTTGTCGATCAAATCTAAAGGAGAAAATTCCCGCCGCGCCACGAGCTTCTAACGACTCGCGCTTCAAGGCATTCAAGATCATCCCCGACGATCACTTCGAGGCAATGTTGTGCAGCCCATTCCATATGTGCGGGACGACTGGTTGGAGTCATCAATTTGCAGCACCGCCTGACCTACAAACACACAACTCACGAAGTCCGATTTGCCACCGCCAAACGATTCCGATGGGGATCTCGCTGAAAGTTTCTATTCGAATCAGCCGTATGCCTCTCTATCCGTTCAGAACAGAAAGCCTGGTGAAAGCTGTCCACAAATCATGATCGATTTGGCCAACTGCTCTCTCAATGAACGATGTGGATTGTTCAAGAACATGTCCTCCAAGTCTGAAAGAGTCGTGGTCCAAAACCAAGTAATGGGAAGAGTCCATCGTCCGCTGCACTCAGATGTCCCAGAGCTAAAATGAGCCAATTCCGCCTCTGGCGCAATCTCTTTTTGAAGTTCAGTCTCGGATAGACCGTAAAAGAACTGCTGAATGCGGTCGGTGTTGACTTCCACACTCTCAGAAGGAATCAACTTCGAGAAACCGACCAACGAGATGGTCCGTCGCTTGATTCCCTTGCGCGAGCAGGGAACTTGTAGAGGCAGCTTTTACAAGGAGGATCATCGGCATGCAGATACATTTTCGGTAGCTGCACTTGCTTCCGAGCCGATCGGGTTTACAGCGCAACGCCTCTTCGTATAGAGAGGAAAAGAGGCATTTCGGTCGACTATGGTTTGGGTTATGAGGCGAGCAGAAGATAACTCTACTTAGAAGGATAGTTTCGAACTGAGTTCGATCTGACGTTCGGTGGAGAGCGTGCCCGTGATCTGTCCGAAGGTGCTGGACGAGATGTCGTTCTGTGGCGCCGCGAGGCTGACCGTGTTGAGGACGTTGTAGAAGTTGGCACGGAACTCG
>JAOAPB010000101.1 GCA_025462645.1 Edaphobacter sp.
CTCATGCAGGAGTACGGCTACCACAGCCCCATGTACGGCCACTTCGGCCAGGGTTGTGTCCACATGCGCCTCAGCTTCGACCTCGAGACCGAACACGGCATCCTCAACTTCCGCCAGTTCATGGACCGCGCCGCCGACATCGCCCTTGCCCACGGCGGCTCCCTCTCCGGCGAACACGGCGACGGCCAGGCCCGCGGAGCGCTCCTCCCCAAGATGTTCGGCCCCGAGCTGATGGACGCATTCCGCGCCTTCAAACGCATCTGGGATCCAACCAACCGCCTCAACCCCAACAAGCTCATCGACGCCCACGAGCCCCACGAAGACCTCCGTCTCGGCGTCGACTACAACCCCTGGCAGCCCAAGACCCACTTCGCCTTCGCAGAGGACGGTGGCTCCCTCGCCTCCGCCACCCTGCGCTGCGTTGGTGTAGGAGCCTGTCGCAAACAGGACGCCGGAACCATGTGTCCCAGCTTCATGGCCACCGGCGAGGAGCTCCACTCCACCCGAGGCCGCGCCCATCTCCTCTGGGAGCTCATGCAAGGCGAAGTCCTCCCCAACCAGTGGAAGAACGAGCAGGTCAAGGAATCTCTTGACCTCTGCCTCGCCTGCAAAGCCTGCAAGAGCGAGTGCCCCGTCAGCGTCGATATGGCCACCTACAAGGCCGAGTTCCTCGCCCATCACTACGAGGGTGGCCACCGTCCGCTTAGCCACTACGCCTTCGGACGTATCGACCTCTGGGCCCACCTCGCCTCCTTCGCGCCCGGTCTCGTCAACGCCATCAACAACGCGCCCATCATCGGCAAGCTCATCAAATCTGTCCTCCACATCCACCCGGAGCGAACCTTCCCCCGCTTTAGCAAACCCTTCACCCGCGAGCCTCGCGCGGCACAGCCCACCGCCAGTGCGGACGTCTTCCTCTGGGCCGACACCTTCAACAACTACTTCCACCCCTCCACCATGAGCGCCGCCCATCAGGTCCTCACCAACGCTGGCTTCCGCGTCTCGCTGCCAACCGAGCACCTCTGCTGCGGTCGCCCCCTCTACGACTTCGGCATGTTGGACACAGCCAGGCAGTACCTCCTGAAGGTCCTCGACTCCCTCGCCCCGCAGATCGAAGCCGGCACACCCATCGTCGTCCTCGAGCCAAGCTGCGCCTCCGTCTTCCGCGACGAGCTCACCAACCTCCTGCCCCACGACCCACGCGCAGCAAAGCTCAGCAAGCAGACCTTCCTCTTGAGCGAGTTCCTCGTCAGGCACGCACCCGACTACCAGCCCCCGCAGCTCACAAAGAAGCTCGTCGTCCATGGTCACTGCCACCACCGCGCCACCATGAGCATGACCGACGAGATGAAGCTCCTCCGCGCCACCGGAGCCGAGGTCGAACTCCTCGACTCAGGCTGCTGCGGCATGGCCGGCCCCTTCGGCTTCGAGAAGGACAAGTTCGAGATCTCGCAGAAATTAGGAGAGCGAGTTCTCCTGCCAGCCGTTCGCAATAACAGTGAAGCCATCATCGTCAGCGATGGCTTCAGCTGCTGCGAACAAATCACCCAGAACACCAACGCAAAACCCATGCACCTTGCCGAAGTCCTGGCACGGACCCCAAAGTCATAAGTCAGCGCAGAAAGCCCGCCTCACCGGAGCGGGCCTCGGTTCCTCTCCAATCATTCTCTAGCGGTGACCGCCGCCGTGACCACCGGCGCGGCCGCCACCCTGAAATCCTGGATTGTGTTCCCCTCCCGCATCATGGCCAGCGTTGCCTACGTGGCCTAGTCCATCCCGCGCCTCATTCCCGTGGAAGTGGTTGAACGGCTGCTCTCCACGCCCCGGCATCGGTCCTGCGTAACCATGACGAGGATCGAAACGGTTATCGACGTGGCCGTAGAAACCATGAGGTCCATGGAACCAGGGACCGGCGCCGAGGAACACTCCGCCAATAAACCAGTCCGGCCCATAGTAGCCATAGGGAGCACAGTCATACGGGGCATAGTCAAAGTACCCGTACGGGCACACGGGGGCCACTCCAATGTTAACGGAGACCTGGGCCGGTGCTGCGGACACGCTGCTCACCAGCGCAACAGTGAGAGCAGAGATAGCGAGCGACATCAATCGGGACATAGTCTCTCCTCATCCTTGAGGTTAGAACTTCAAGACAAGCTTTGAGTTGTCTGCCTGGCAGGAACACTCCCTCTTAGGCCTTCAACCGCATACAGACACACTTCACCTTCCGCCGGTGGAATCCAGGGAATCTAGCCCAGCCGAAGGGCGACAGCGAAATTTGCGAACGCTGCAACCCGTGGAGTGCAAGGACCTTATAGGTCCGTCTCGGGCTCCCAAAGGCAACCAGCTTGCCACCATGTCACACGCTAACCATCGAGAAGCCGCGCGCCGTAAGGCTGCATTGAGGGCGGCTCTGACTGCTGCAGGACTCTGTCCGGGCCACAACTGGCTTTTTCATCACGCTTTAGCTCCGGGGGCTGAGCAACTCCTTTCCGCGATCATTTCTTGCCCCTAGCTATCAATGAAAGTTAAAATGACGGATAAACATTATTGGAATAGGCTTTCCGGGAGATAGACCCAATGTCATTCGCCCCACCGAAGAACCGATCCAATCCGCTTCGCATAAGAACCGGCATCCGTGCCATAGAAGACTGGTGGTTCGATACAACGCGGTCGGTAGAGACCTCCGGCCATCTCCCTCCACCCGAACGATCTCAGGTCGTCGGAGAGATTAGCGATAGCTTGACCTACAGTCCTGTGCGGGCCGCCAATGCTCGCGCAGCTCTGCGCGAGCTCCCTCTCGATGACTACTCCAATTTCACCTTCCTTGACATAGGTTCAGGAAAGGGCCGCGTACTCTTCGTTGCCGCCGAATACCCGTTTCGCAAGGTGGTTGGTGTTGAGTTCGCAACGCACATCCACGAACATGCGGTCGCAAACATCCACCGATATAACCACTGGGGCCAAAAATGCGCCAACATCGAATCGATCAACGCCAATGCGGCAGAGTTCGAGTTTCCCAACGAAAACCTGGTCATCTACCTTGCCAATCCCTTCGGCCCCGAGGTCATGGGCCGGATGCTGGCAAACCTGGACCGTTCCATTGAGAGAAACCCTCGCCACGTCATCGTCCTTCTGCTCTGGCCGGAACGCTCCTATCAGGTGTCTCAGATGTCCCGGCTCGAAGCCTACAAGCAGACCCGCCGTCATCACATCTACCAGACCGCAGACCCGATCCTTCGCGCCTGAACGAATCGCCAGAAGAGCTCTGAGTGGATCCATGACTACCACTAGCACCTCCATCAAACACGAAGTCGAAACCATCCTCACCCGGCTCGGCGTCCCCACCTCCGCATACACCGGCGGCAACCTCAGCTCCCACACTCCCCTTACCGGCGAAGTCATAGCCCAGCTCCCCACCATCAATGTCTCTCAGGCTGAGAAAGCCATCGCGCAAGCCCGTGCCGCCTTCCTGGAGTGGCGCACCGTCCCCGCTCCCAAACGCGGCGAGCTCGTCCGCCTCCTCGGCGAAGAGCTTCGCGCCAACATCGAACCACTCGGCCGCCTCGTCACCATCGAAACCGGAAAGATCCTCTCCGAAGGCCTGGGCGAGGTCCAGGAGATGATCGACATCTGCACCTTCGCTGCCGGCCTCTCTCGCCAGCTTGCTGGCCTCACCGTCCCCTCCGAGCGCGCGAAGCACCGCATGATGGAGACCTGGCACCCCCTCGGCGTCGTCGGCATTATCTCCGCCTTCAACTTCCCCGTAGCCGTCTGGTCCTGGAACGCCGCCCTCGCCCTCGTCTGCGGCAACTCCGTCGTCTGGAAGCCATCAGAGAAGACTCCCCTAACCGCGCTGGCCACGCAAGCCATCTTCGAGCGCGTGGCATCGAAGTTCGGCAACATCCCCGCCGGCCTCTCCACGCTCCTCATCGGAGACGCAACCGTAGGCCAGCAGCTCGTAGACTCGCCCCTCATCCCGCTAGTCTCCGCCACTGGCTCCACGGCCATGGGCCGCGCCGTAGGCCCACGCCTCGCCGCCCGCTTCGCCCGTGCCATCCTTGAGCTCGGAGGCAACAACGCCGCCATCGTAGCCCCTACCGCCGACCTCGACCTTACCCTTCGCGCCGTCGCCTTCTCCGCCATGGGGACCGCGGGCCAGCGTTGCACCACCCTCCGCCGCCTCATCGTCCACGAGTCCATCTACGACAAGCTTCTCCGGCAACTCAAAAGGGTCTACGGCTCCGTCGTCATCGGCGATCCTCGCGAACCCGGAACCCTTATCGGTCCTCTCATCGACGAACGTTCCTTTCACGCCATGCAGAAGGCTCTCGAGGTAGCTCGCACCGTAGACGCAACCATCACCGGCGGCGACCGCGTCCAGCAGGCAGATACCCCGCAGGCCTTCTACGTCCGCCCTGCTCTCGTCGAAGTTCCTCAGCAAACAGACCTCGTCAAACACGAGACCTTCGCGCCCATCCTCTACGTCCTCAAGTACAGCGACTTCGAAGAGGCCATAGCCCTGCACAACGGCGTCCCCCAGGGCCTCTCCTCCTCTATCTTCACCCTGAACCTCCAGGAGGCCGAGCGCTTCCTCTCCGCCACCGGCTCCGACTGCGGCATCGCCAACGTCAACATCGGAACCTCAGGCGCGGAGATCGGCGGAGCCTTCGGCGGCGAGAAGGAGACCGGAGGAGGCCGCGAGTCCGGCTCCGACGCCTGGAAGCAATACATGCGTCGCGCCACCAACACCATCAACTACGGCACCGACCTGCCTCTCGCCCAGGGAGTCAGCTTCGACATCAGCTAAGCACCGTAATGAATCAATCTGAATCGCAAAATCTCAGCCCCTGTGAACTGCACTCGCCTGCTCCCCCTTACGCAAAATATCCGCTATTGGCTATCATTCGATCAGGGGTTGAATGGATGCGATTTAGCAACGGGAATCTAGTAGTCGTGGTAGCGTTCGCGATTGGCTTGGCTGTGGCACACGCACAGAGCACAGTAGACCAACTTGAACCACTGGTGGAGACATCGGCGCATAGGATCGCCTTGGCGAAACAGGTGGCCCTCTCCAAGTGGGATAGTGGAACGGCGGTCGAGGATGCTCCTCGCGAGGCTCAGGTCATCCAGGGTGCGATTAAGGCGGGAGAGACGAAGAGCTTGGACCAAGCATCGGTATCGAACTTCTTCAAAGCTCAGATCGAGGCGAATAAGCTCATTCAGTACTCCCTGCTAGCCGATTGGCACCGCCTCGGCAAAGCGCCGGATCACGCTCCCGTCAATTTAGCCGGCACGATTCGTCCCCAGTTGGATCAGATCCAGACCACACTGATCACGGAGTTGGCAGCTACCGCCGCTATCCGCGCAATTGCATCCTGTCACACTGACGTCGCGAAGGCGGTCGGCCTCTACGTCTCCATGCACAAGGACAACTTCAGTCCTCTTGAAGCCATCGCTCTCGATCGAGCTGCGGCTGCTACCTGTATCCCGTAACCGGCTTATAGGACATCTTCAACTAGGATTGATGTATGTTCCTCAAGCAGTACTACCTGGGCTGCCTCGCCCATGCGTCGTATCTCATAGCGGACGAGGCCAGTGCATCCGCTATCGTGGTCGATCCGCAACGGGACATCCAGCAATACCTGGACGATGCCGAGCGACTCGGAGTGCAGATTCGCCACGTCTTTCTAACGCACTTCCACGCAGATTTTATCGCCGGACACCTGGAGTTGCGTGACCGCTGCGGCGCGGACATCCTCCTTGGCGCTCAAGCCAAGGCCGAGTACACCTTCGTCCCCATGAAAGACGGCGACACGCTCGAATTCCCCGGCCTACGCCTATATATCCTGGAGACTCCCGGCCATACGATCGAATCCATCTCGATTCTGATACTCGACCTCCAGAAGGACACGAACAAACCATACGCCGTCTTGACCGGAGACACGCTCTTCATCGGCGACGTGGGTCGGCCCGACCTGCGTGCCTCTCTCGGCTGGACGGCTCAGGAGCTCGGTGGCCATCTCTACGACTCGCTGCACAACAAGCTGCTGCAGCTTCCCGATGCGACGCTGGTCTACCCGGCGCACGGCGCTGGTTCTCTATGTGGAAAAAACATCTCCTCGGACACGGTCTCCACATTGGGAGATCAGCGGCGCTTCAACTACGCGCTTCAACCCATGTCGAAGGAGGAGTTCGTTCGGTTGGTAACCGCCGATCAGCCGGATGCGCCGCCGTACTTCACCTATGACGCCATCCTGAACACGCGCGAGCATGCCACGCTGGATAAATCGTTGCGGCAGATTCTTCAACCAGTCGAGCTGGAAGAAGTTATCGAGATGGGCGATGCGGGCGCGCAGATTCTAGATGTCCGCGATGCCTCAGAGTATGCCAAAGGGCACATAGCTGGCAGCATCAACATTGGGTTGGGCGGCCAGTATGCGACCTGGGCCGGCACCGTGCTGGACTCCACCCGGCCCATCGTAATCATCGCCGAGCCGGGGCGCGAACAAGAGGCGGCTCTGCGCCTCGGAAGGATCGGCTTCGACCACGTAAAGGGCTATCTGAAAGATGGAATGGAAGCGCTTGCAACGCGGCAGGACCTGGTCTGGTCTACGGAGAGGGTCAGCGCCTTGATGCTGGCAGAAGAGCTCGCCTCTCAAAATCCGCCGATAGTGATCGACATCCGTACGCCTCGTGAATGGGGCGCGAAACACCTCAGCGAGAGCATCAACCTTCCGCTCAACCAACTGCAGGAACGCATGGAAGAGGTTCCCCGCGATCGCAGAATCGCGGTCCACTGCGCCGGTGGCTATCGATCTTCGATCGCCGTCAGCCTCCTCAACCAGCATGGCATCACCAACCTGATCGAGTTGGCAGGTGGTATCACGGCGTGGGAGGCAGCGAACTTCGCCGTGGTTGCCGAGCAATAACCCATCGTCCCACGATTCGAAAACCTGTACGATGGCTCGACGAAAGGGATAGCAATCCACACTATGAATCTGAGCAAGAGACTAGCTCCTATCTGTGCCACCCTCCTCTGCTATGCGTTCCTCACAACCTCCCCACTGCTTGCGCAAGCCCCGGTACAACGCCCCCATATCCTCGCCATCTCGCACGTCGGATACTTCGTCTCCGACCTCCCCAAAGCCCTCGACTTCTGGCAAGGCCTTCTAGGCTACGCCGAGCCATACGACATCAAGAAGCCGGACGGCACCACCCGCATCGCCTTCATCAAGATCAACGACCACCAGCACGTCGAGCTCTTCAACGAGAAGCCGAACAACGACACCGGCTACCTCAGCCACATCGCCTTCGTCGTCGACAACGCCGAACAGATGTATCGCTATCTCGCCTCACGCGGAATCAAGGTTCCCGAGAAGGTCGGCAAAGGCAAGACCGGTGACCTCAACTTCGAGATCAAGGATCCCGACGGAAACCTCGTCGAGTTCGTCGAACCCCAGCCCGACGGGTTGGAGGCGAAGAACGCAGGCAAGTTCCTACCGGCCACACGCATCTCCGACTCCATCTTCCATCTCGGCTTTCTCGTCGGCAGCAGCCGAAAGTCCCTGCAGTTCTACGGCGAGCTTCTCGGCTTCCGCGAGTTCTGGCGCGGCTCCTCCAATGGCAAAGAGCTCAGCTGGATCGACATGCGCGTCCCCAACGGCAAGGACTACGTCGAGTTCATGCTCTACCGTGATCCGATCGCTCCTCCCGATCAGCGCGGAGGCAAGAACCACACCTCTCTCGTGGTCTCCGATGTAGCGAAGTCCATCGCCATCCTTCAAACCCGTCCCGCCTTCAAGATCTACGGCAAGCAGCTCGACTCCCATGTCGGCGTCAACGGCCAGCGCCAGGTCAACCTCTTCGACCCCGACGGAACCCGCGTCGAGCTGATGGAGCCAAACACCGCCAACGGCAAGCCAGTCCCCCCATCCACCGCTCCGCCACCGCAATAAATACTCCGGCACCACATAGAGACTGCCTGGCGAAATCACGAGTCTCCAGAGCTGTTTCACAGAACAACAGAACAATAAAGGTTTTCAACTGCCTGTCATTCTGAGCGAAGCGAAGAACCCCTGTATTTCGCTTTTGTCGTTGTTGTTGCTCGTCCTTGCACTCTCTATAACAGCTGTAAATTCGCTCTCCCAAGAAAAGGGCCTGGGCTTACCCCAGGCCTTCGGTATGGTATCAGCTACTTCCTACTCTTCTCAGCCTCCGTCGTCGAAGGCGGATTCCCAGCCAACCGCAGATTCGCCACCTTCTGCAACAGATCGAACCAGAAGGGTGCTCCCTGCGAGATCGCCAGCGCAGTCAGCGAAATTCCCAGCAGCTTCCACAGCCACCACCCGGAGACGTCACCCACCACTCGCCGAGGATCTCCCAGCGGCACGGCAACCGGAGTCATCACCCTCTTCGCTCCAGCCAGATTCGGCCAGCAGGTCCCCATCGTATCCGTAGTGCTCGAGACCCGGCACCAGCCCAGCGGAATCGTCGTCAACTGCCGCCGCACCTCATTCAACTTCGCAAACGAATCCTTAGCCTCAGCCTCGCTCCGAGCAACTCCGTCCTTCGGTACAGTCTTCACGTACTCCATCGCCGCCTCCGTCGTCGCCGCTCGCAGCGTCGGATCGTTCCAGAACGCATTTCCTATCGCGATCGAATCGGCATTGAACGCGAAGCACAGCAACACCCCGATGATCCAAAGCGTCATATGCGACTTCCGCTTGTACCAACCCGAGACCCGGCTCATCGAGTCGTTGTACCAGTCCTCCAGCTTCCCTTTCTGCTCTTCAAAGGTCTTCGAATCCCGCAGTATCGACCGAAGCAGCGTCTCCGTCCTCGCAAGCGGATCGCCTTTTGGCAGCGCACCAGCTGCACTCGTCAGATCCATCTTCTTGTCTTGAGCCAGATGAAGAATAGCCATCGCCAGCGTAGCCGAGGGAATATACGAAGGCTTCCGGCTCAGCGTCCCAAGAGCATTCGGACTGCAAAGCCCCTCCAGCAGCGGTGTCTTGTAAAGCGCCTCCTTGAACTCCTCGCTGAGGAACAACCCCGCAATCCCTTTCTCCAGCGTCTTAGCTCGCCATCGCATGATGTTCGCCACAATCTCCTGAATCGCCGAACAAGCGGCACTAAACATCAGGAACAGAAAGATCATGCTGATAGCAAAACCAACAATAGTCGTAGACATACCCAACTCTCCGTACAAAGATTTCATCGATTCGAATGTAAGGGGCCCAACTACGGATGACCGAGTGCGATCACTCTAAGCCAAATCACGCACAACTCAAACCACAAAAAAGCGGCCATTCCAGAGACCTCCTGGAACAGCCGCCTCTTCTTCCAGCACAATCTATTCGTGGAACGTAGACTTCCGCCCTGCCAGCCTGCCATCCATATCGGCCAGCACATAGGCCACAACGGAGAGCATCGCCGTATTCTTCTTGAACGAGTCCACATCGACTTTATCCAGCGTATCGGCCTCCGTATGGTGCCAGTCGAAGTAGTGCTCGCCCACCGTCCGCGGACTCAGCGCCGGAACGCCATCGGCAGTAATCGGTCCAATGTCCGAGCCACCACCTCCCGGCGAAACCGTATTCGCTCCAATCGAACCCAACAGGGAAGCGATGTCCTTCAAATAGACAAAAGACTGCTTCTCCTCCGCCGAAAGCGCACTCTCATCGAACCCCGCTCCCCGCGCAGCGACCGGAGCAGCCGCTGCACCCGGAGCAGGAGGAGCCGGCCGCCTTGGCCCACCGAATCCGCCATACCCGATCCCCAGCGGCTTCTCCGCACCGCCATCCATCTCAATCGCCGCCACCTGGTCGCCAATCTTATCCCCGATCCACTCGCGATAAGCCCGTCCACCCGCGCCGCCATTCTCCTCATTCACCCAGAACACAATCCGAATCGTCCGCTTCGGCTTCAGCCCTAGCTTATGGATCAGCGACACCGCCTCAAACGTGGCCATGATGCCCGAGCCATCATCCTGCGCTCCCTGGCCCACATCCCACGAGTCGATGTGCCCGCCCAGCACCACGACCTGCTCCGGATGCTCGCTGCCCACAATCTCGCCGATCACGTTGCCCGCCTTCACATCGGCCTCCATATGCGCATCCATCTGCAGATGCACCTGGACCGGCCCCTCCTTCGCCAGCCGCTCGATCAGCAGCGCATCTTCAACTGAAATGGCGGCCGCCGGAATCTTCGGCTGCTTCTCGTCATACCGCAGCGTCCCCGTATGCGGAGTCTGCATCGCCAACCCCGTCGCCGACCTTACCAGCACCGCCGCCGCACCCTTGGCCGCGGCACGCGAGGGCCCGCCCGTCCGATACATCGAGCCCACGCCATATCCATGCCAGCCCGGGTTGTACACCACGATCTTGCCCTTCACCTGCGCATCCGGCAGAGCATCCAGCTCCGCAAAATCATGCACGAACACCACCGGAGCCGTAATCCCTTCCTTCGGAGTCCCCACGCTCATCCCAAGGCCAAGCATATGCAGCGGCTTCTTTACCGGCCCCACCAGCGCGGCAGATTCATCCCCACGCACCCAGTGTGGAACCATCGCCGTCTGCACCTGAACGTTCTGCAGCCCAGCCTTCCGCATCAGGTCTGCGCCCCACTCAACGGCGGTATTCAGCTGCGGACTTCCGCTCACCCGCTTGCCAATGTGATCGCAAAGATACGTCAGCGCGGCATACCCTTCGTTATCCGCCATCGCCGCCTGCAGGATCTTATCCGCATCGGCCTTGTACTTCGCGGCCAGCGGCCCGGCAACCGCCGGCATCCCTGGCCGTTCCGTCCCCGGAGCTCCCATCTGGGCAATCCCTGGCTGCGTCACAATCAAAGCAGCCCCTGTCAACAAAGCAGCAAAACACTTCATCAAAATTCTCCTGTCGTCTCAGCGTGAAAAGCGTCCGTCACAGACAACACAGGCTGAGAACATTTCGCTCTCAGCCTGTGCCGATCAGTCAAAGCATGCAGGTCGTTAGAAAATGATCTTACCCGCAAGCTGTACGTTGAAGGGCTCGCCCGAGCCGATACCCGTAGCGCTGGCTGCGTTGCGAGTGTTGGTGCTCCGTCCGAACGTGGAAGACGTCAGAGACGATAAGCTGGGGTTGGCCAGATTGGTGCGGTTGAAGATGTTGAACATCTCCGCGCGCAGTTGCAGGTTGATACCCTCGCGGATCTGAGTGTTTTTCACCAGCGATGCATCCACCGTGAAGAAGCCAGGTCCGCGGAAGGCGTTACGGGAAGTGGTGCCATACGCACCCGCTGTGGGCTTGGCGAAGGCGGTGACCGTATACAGCGCTGCGTACGGAGCCGCGCCGCCACCCGGGAAGATAAGCTTGGAACCGGTGCTTGTCTTTGGGTTGGCGCCGATGACGAGGTTGGCGCGGTCCTGGTTCTCACCCGAGCCGCTGTTGTCCGAGCCGACCTTCGCGGAGAACGGAGTTCCCGTGAAGGCGGTCGTGAACATGTTGCCCTGCCAGCCCTGTGTCAGGCTCGTCCACCTGCTGCTGAACTTCGGCACTTCGTAGACGATGTAGCCATTGAACGTATGGCGAACGTCAAAGTCCGCATTGCCATACTCGCCCCCCAGGTTATAGGAGTTCTGCGGAGCCAGGCCGCGCGTGCTGGAGATGACGTCCAGGGCATGACCGTAGGTGTACGATGCCTGCGCCGTCAGGCCATGGTAGCCGCTGGTGCGGATAGTGCCCTGCAGTGAGTGGTAGTTGGAAGAGCCTTCGCTCTGGATCTCGTTGACAGCTCCCATAAAGGAGTAGTTCGCGACCGTTTTGTTGATAAAGATGGGACGGCGTGCAAGTTCGCCCGTCGACGAGTTATCCGCGCCAGGCTGAGCCTGGTTGATGTCGCTGAGGTTGAAAAGGCGTCTGCCGACTGCACCGGCATAAGCCAGCGTTGCGACCGTATTCCTGTTCACCTGGAACTGCGTGTTCAGACCGAAGTTCTGCACGTAGGCCGTATGGAACCGCGGGCTCACGCTGGCAAAACCTTGAGGAGTCGCCGTGCTCGGTGCAGTCGGGAACACGACAGCGCCTGTAGTCCACTGGTAGAAGTTGCGGGCCACATTGAACACAGGCGAGGAGCCCGTGTTGTTCGCCTGAATGCCTACTGCGCCGTTGTTGCCAGGACGATTATCGAAGAAGCCGTTGAAGTTCGGCGCATCGTAGTACAGGCCGTAGGTGCCGCGCACCACCATCCTCGACGCCGTCTGCCAGGAGAAGCCGAACCGCGGCGAGAAGTTGGTGTGGTTACCAGGGTAAACACTGGTGTTCGCTCCAGGAGAGCCAGCAGGTACAAGTCCGAAGCCGTCGGCGCCCGAGCTGCCCGGACGATAGACCGACAACTGGCCATTCGACGTGATCGGCGCGTTGTATTCGTAGCGCAGACCGTAGTTCAGGGTGAGTGTCGGCAACAACTGCAAGGTGTCTTGGCCGAAGATCGCGAACGTGTTCTGGTAGATGCCCCGGCGTAGAACACCTTGCGTGAAGCTGGAAGACGCGACGTATCCGGCAAGATAGTCTGCCATCACTTTTATGTCCGACGTCACCTTGGTGTCGTTGTCGTACCGTGTAGCGCCTGAGGGCAGCAGCGCCTGGACTCCGGCATTGCTGGTCGCAGTTCCGTTGAAGGTAAAGGTGCCACGAACGTTGCGTTGGTACTGCAGGTCCATGTAGTTGCGGCGGAACTCGCCACCGAAACGGTACTGGTGTTTCCCGCTGACGATCGTCGCGACATCCGTGATGTGGCCCGTGTAATCCTTACGGCCCAGCGGCTGGGTTGCACCTGTCTGGTCGAAGCCGGTCATCGAGATCGTCGGCGCACCGAACAGCGATGGATTCGTTACGCCTGTATTCAGTCCGAGCGCCGGGATGTTCTGGCTGTGATCCACGTCATTGAAGGTCTGATTGAAAACGCCCACAGCGGCCAGTGCCTGGTTCGAAACCCGGTCAGTAATCGCCCAGTTGTGGATCACGGAGAAGTTCTGCGTAATATCTGGAGCAACTTCGTAGTACTCATACACGTTGGTGCCGATCGGAGCGATCTGCCGGCCCGTTCCGATGAACGACTGCACGCGAAGTGTCTGACGAGGCGTGAGGTTGTAGTTCAGGTTGCCGATTGCGTTATCGGCATAGCCAACCTGCGGACGGCCATCGATAAAGTTACTCGCCTGTGCCGGGCCGGCTGGCTTGTTGCCCTGCGGCCACAAGGAGAGCACGCTGAGCGAGAGTGGGTTTACCGGAATCTTATGCGCCTGGAGCAGAGCCGTGCCTGCCTGAACGTAAGCGGTCGTAGGCTCGGTGGCCGGTGCCGTATTCGCGATCACGAAGCGCTGGCGCTCGTAGTTTACGAAGAAGAACAGCTTGTCCTTGATGATGGGTCCGCCAACTGAGCCGCCGAACTGGATGTTGCGCAGCTTCGACTTCCTCGGCGAGGTAATGAAAGGGTTCTGGGCAGCGAAAAACTCGTTGCGGTTGAAGTAGTAGCCCGAGCCATGAAAGCTGTTCGTGCCGGTTTTGATCGCAAGCGAAATCAAGCTGCCTGCATTTCGCCCTGCCTCGGCATTGCCGTTCGACTGCACGTTGAACTGATCGATAGCATCGATCGGGAGCGTCACACCGGCGATACCGTTCACACCGGCCTGATTCGCCGCCGCGCCGTTCTGCCAGATGTCGTTATTGTCTGCGCCGTCAATCTGGTAGTTGTTCTGGTTTGTGCGGGCTCCGTTGATCGATCCTGCACCGTTGTAACCCGGAACGATCTTAATCAGCTGCGTAAAGTCGCGCCCATTCAGCGGAATATTCGCAACCGCCTTGTCGTTCACCACAGAGTTGTTTGTTGAGGACACCGTGTCCAGCGAGACCGCCGCCGCATTCACCTCAATCTGTTCATTCGAAGAGGCCACCGCAATCTTGAGATCCAGCGAGTAGACCTGCCCAGGTGTTACCGAGATCTTGTCGACCTTCGAAGTCCCAAAGCCAGGTGCCTCCACCCTAATGCTGTATGCGCCGAGTGGAAGATCCTGGAAGCTGTAGACGCCCGAGCTCGTCGAAATCGTCTCGCGCTTGGATCCCGTATCTGTCCCGGTCAACGAGATCTTTGCATTTGCGATCACTGCGCCGGTGCTGTCCTGCACCGTCCCCGCGATGCCGCCGCGAAACGTCTGTGCCACCATCACCTGCGTTATCGCTAACGCCAGCATGATGACACCTAGCTTGAATTGCCTGGAAAATGACTTCATGGGTAGGGCTCTCCTTAGTGTTGCTGCTGGTGCTGCTGGTTGCTCTGCTGGAAAGAGGTCGAGCTACGGCAGAGTCGAATGGATACACTTCATTTCAAGAGGGTCACAAGGACTCTCTGCACGGATGGAGGAAGCTCAGAACCGTGTCAGGTGAAAATGAGGTATTTGTGAAAACAATAGAGGCATACGCTCGTGAACGCAAGGTTAAAACGTTATTTGTTTGGTTTTAATCGGTAAGGCTCTACCAATGCACAACCTTCAGAAACGTGTCTTCGAAGCGAAAATACTGCAGCGTGCGTCTCAAACTCTGATGTAAAACTGTGGGATTGGCCGACGGTCTGAACGAAAGATGCAGAGATCCGGGCTAACTCAAGAAGAAAGGATTAGAGCGTCAGATCCACCGTCGGCACACTACACCGCACTCGACAGAGTGCCGCGCATTGCAGGTCCGCACAACGATGAATGATTCGCATGATTAGCATCGACTATCCTGTATTTATCTTGGATTCGAGCTGCCATGTCAAGACAACCGGCGCGTGCGACAACTCCGAATCCATGCTGATTCGCTCCAATCCGCGGTCGTCTCGCCTCATCAGGCACATACCAGAATCGCCCGCCCCACAACCCCCGTTACCTGATCCTGCGCCTGCAACCCTACCCTCTGCGCCACCCTTGGAAGTGCCCGCAGATGACCGGAGAAATCCCATGCCAGATCGCGAGCCTTGCAGATGTTCCAGAACGCCAGCAGCCGTCCGATCTTCCCCGTATCCTGCGCCAGTTGACCCAGAACCCCGACCGCCAGCACCTCCAGCGTAGCCGGCATCACCGTCTGGAGCAGACCGTTCACCGCCTCATAGTCCACATGCTGTGGGCTCTCGTAGTTCGGGACGATATTCATCTGCCGGTCGGTCTCGATCAAAGCCAGCGCCAGATCGTGGTTGATGTGCGCATTCATCCCCGCGAGAGCAAACTGAATCCGGTCGATCCCCGGCCGATACCGTGCCCCCATCAGCGCATCCCAGGCGTTGGGAGCCCCACCGGGATTGTCCAGATAGGACACAATCGCCTTGAAGTACAGCCCGGCGAAGATTACATCCAGCCGGTCCAGCCAGATCGCGTCCTTCCACCCACCCGCCGGTGGACGCATATCCACCTCCTCGGTCACCATCATGTACATCCGGTTGAACCACTTCAACCCATCGTTGTCTGCCAGCGTCCGGTCCACCTGCCGCATCGTCTCCAGCACACCGTCAACCGTAGACGGCGCCGCCCCACTCACAATCTGGTACAAAGCCTGATCCGCCGCAGCAACGCTCACGAGTCCTATCCCCCTCCCCAACGTTTTTGCGGAAGTATAGCCTAGTCCTGTCAGCACCGGTGGATTGCACCAAAAGCAGTGCAAAGACCGTCAAAAAAAACCAGACTCTTCACCACATCCTGTCCACGTTTACCACACAAAAAACCACGTGCTGCACCACGTTTTTTACAAAAAACCCAGCAAATCACCACCTCCACCACAGCCAAAAAATCCGGTAGCATCTCACTAAGATCCGGAGCCCGATGCCCTCTTTCCTCACCCTCATCCTCGTCCTCTGCCTCTCTACCACCGCCTTCGCGCAAACCCTCGCACGCCCCGGCTGGGCCGGCTCCGGCATGAGCGCCGAACCCTGGTGGAAGCACGCCGTCCTCTACCAGCTCGACCCCCATAACTTCAGTGAAGACGGCCTCCGCGGCATCCCCAGGCACCTGAACTACCTGCAATCACTAGGCGTAGACGCCCTCCTCCTCACCAATACCGCGTCAGACGCGCAAACCATCGATCCCGCCATAGGCACCCTGGACGATCTCGACGACCTCATCCACCAGGCCAGCCGCTACAACATCCGCGTCCTGCTGGATCTCAAACCCACTCCCGACCCAACCTCCACCGCCCGCTTCTGGCTCAACCGCGGAGTAGCCGGCTTCCACGCCCCCACCGCCGCCGAAGCTGCCGCCCTCAGCAAGGTCACCAGCAGTTCCCTGGGCCAGCGCATCGTCATCGCCGACGAATCCCCGCAAAATCCCCAGCAAAACCACGATCCAGCCCCCCAGCTTCTCCTGGATCCACGGCCGGGAACTCAGCCCCAACTCACCGCCTCCGCCATCCGCCCCGCAATCGACGCCAGCCAGGAACAGTCGAATCGCACCCAGCCTCTCCTCCTCACCGACGGCCCCATCTACCCTCGCAGCATGACCCGTTACGCCGACGGCAAACATGACCTCGCCATAGCCAAAATCATCGCAACAACGCTCCTCACCACCCGCACCGCTGCCCTCCTCTACTACGGCCAGGAGCTGGGCCTCACCACCACCACCGAATCGGCCACCATCCACTGGGACCCCCCACTCGCGCCCGTCAAGGGCCAACCGGATCCCCCCGCCGATCCCACCCCAAACGCCGCAGTAGAAGAAGCCAATCCTCAGTCCCTCCTCAACTGGTACCGACAGTTGAGCGCCCTCCATCATGGCAATGCAACCATCAGCTCCGGTGCCAACATCACCCTCAACCACGACGACCAGAACGTCCTCGCCTGGGTCCGCAAACCCAGCACTGTCTCTGCGATCTCCCCTGCCATCGTCGTCATCTGCAATCTCTCCGCGCAGCCCGTCCAGCTCTCGCTCAAGGCGGACATACAGCGTCTCCACCTCAAGGGCAGCTTTCTCCGCACGATCCTGCGCTCCGACAACGCGATGGGCCCCATGCATCTCGAATCGATGACGATCCCGCCCTACGGCGTCTTTATCGGCCAGCTTCGTTACTAGCCAGCATGCTGCAACCAAACTCCCCCGCCGGAAGCGCCGTCAGATATCCCTCATACACTCGCTCGAACACCGCATCCCAGCTACACCCTAGCGCATACTCTCTCGCGCTCTTCCCCATCTGATCGAGTCGCGCCCGGTCCCGCACCATGCTTCCGATCGCAGTCGCGAACCCCTCATCCGCAGTAACAAAACCCGTCACCCGGTCACGCACGATGTACTTCGGCCCCCCATCCGGCGTCACCACCGCCGGCACCCCACTCGACAGCGCCTCCAGCACCACATTGCCGAACGTATCCGTGTGCGAAGGAAACACCAGCACATCCATATTCGCGTAGGCCCGTGCCAACTCTTCGCCTCGCAACACCCCGGCGAAATCAACCGCAGCCAACTCCGCCCGCAACGCAGCCTCCTCGCTGCCATGACCCACAATCAGGAAGCGTATCGCCGCTATGCCCATGGCAGCGAGTTCTCCCTCCACCAAAGCCAGCAGAGCAACGTTCTTCTCCACCGATAGCCGCCCAACATAGCCCAGGACAACCGTCTCATCCGTTGTTGTCCGCGTCCGCCGCGCCGGTGAGAACAGCTCCGTATCCACGCCCCGCTGCATTAGGTAACAAGGCCGTCCCGTGCTCTTCTCCAGCATGGCGCACAGCTCATCATTTGGCGCGAACAACACCTTCGCCAGCTTGTAGAACTGTGCAGTCGCCCACAGCGTGCCGTCCTCCACGCCTTGCCCGACCGCCGCCCCGCTCTCTCCCAACCTCTTCGTCAGCCATCCCATCCGTCGCGCCAGATACTCATGCACATTCGTATGCCAGGAAGCTGCCAGCGGAATCCCCATCTCCCAGGCGAAGTACGCTCCAAACATGCCCAGCTCGCTAGGCCCCGTAATGTGGATCACATCCGGCTTGAACCTCTGCAGCTCCCGCCGGATCGCTCCGCCATGCCGCCAGAACAACGCATCGAACTCCAAGTCCTTCTCCATCCGCACCGACGCCTTGGTACGCCCCAGCTCCAGCGTCCGCAGCTCACCTGCCTGCTCGAATGCCCTCGTCCGCGTCCCCGCCCTCACGCATAGAAACGGCAACCCGTGCCGCTCTGCATAGGCGACGAAGTTACGGCTCGTATGCGCCACGCCGTTTATCTCGTGGAAGGAGTCCGGAAAGTAGGCAACACGCGGTACCCGCATCGCTCTAGGCTACCCCTTGTTCCCTACACCGCGCATTGCAAAATCCTGCGCGTCTGTCACTCCACATCGCAACAGGATCAGGCGTCCAGCTTCGTCAGCGTTGCCCGCATCTCCCCGGCCTCGTTCCACGCCATCCGCAGGCCACCGGACAACGGAGCGGCTCCCATCATCCGCACTCCCCCAAGGATGCCGCGGATATAAGCCGGAGCACGCCCCGACTTCCACAGCTCCGAGACCGGTCGTATCGTGCCATTGCTGTCCGGGTGGTACACCCTCTGATCCCACCGCCGTGAGCCCTCCGGAAAGTGGGGATAGTCCCGAATCGCATCCAGCGTCGACTGCAGAATCCTATGCTTCCACGGCTCGGCATACTGCGGCATGAACAGCACATGACTCTGCCGCTCGCGCCGTACCTCATGCACAAACTCCGTAAAGCTCTCCGCCCGCGTCAGGTTCACGTTCGCATTCGGCTCCACGCCATGCCGGTCGCCGCCGCTGATCACCAACTGGTTCCACTTGCTGGCCAGCGTCGCCACCTCGCGGTTCTCCTTCCAGTTCCGCAGGCCATTCAGCTCCAGCGCATGGACATACTGTCCATTCACAGCCAGGAACTCGTTCACAAGTACGTCATGCCGCTCCTTGCCGATTCGGTACAGGTCCCATATCGGATGGTTGTAGATAATCAGCACGCCCGGAATCTCGTCCAGCTCGGCCAGGATCTCCCGCAGCAGCCCCGGCTCCCGCGTCTCTACCGGAATGGCCGTGAACGCCCGCATCCTCTCCATCCACTCTGCGCCGGTCGCACTCGGCAGGTTGTGGATGCCCAGGTGAAAGGCCGTCGCCCCAACCGGCACCGTCCACTCCACCGATACCGGAATATGCCGCGCCGAAGGCACCGACCGCAACAACATAGGCGCATTGATGTCGTCATGGTCGGTGATCGAGACCAGACCCGGCAGCTGGAGCTGATCTTCAATCTGCTTCCGTTCCAGATCGAACGCCAGCGCCGGCGTCAGTGGCGGAGTCCAATAGCTGCCTGCGTAGTTCGGCCGAATCCCCGAGAGACGCTGGCAGCGGTCTTCACACCACCGCATGACCGGCTGTAGCACGCCCCAGTCCTTCGACAGCTCGGAGATAAAGTCCAGTGTCTCCTTGGACTGATTCGTATGGCTATGCAGCGACACGCCGGTTTTGAAGCCCTTCGCTGCTTCTGGTTCGCGCCAAAGATACGAGACACTCGACTGGCTCATCGGGTTAACCCCCATTTCAAGCTTCCTGCGAGCCAGTATGGAGGCCGTCGATGACGGTTATGTGACTGCACCAAGAATGGAGCTTCAATATTTGCAACCCCAGTATCTACAAAGGTTACTGGCAAAGATAGTCGCCTTACCCTACCGGGTCTTCGTGATATCCGGCCCCAGCATCTCCTGCGCACTCGGTGCCGGCCCCTCAGGAACGCCCTCGCGGCTCTCCCGCAAAAGCTGCTCCCGCTCGTACGCGGACTCCAGATGATTCTCCGTCAACCCCTTCTTCAGCATTTCGAACGCCTCCTCCGGCGTGTCGGCAAACTGGAACAGATCGAGGTCCGCCAGCGCAATCGCACCCTTCTCCGCCAGCACATCCAGGTTGATCACGCTCTTCCAGTACTTCGATCCGTAGATCACCACTGTTATCTTCTTCGCCAGCTTCTTCGTCTGCGCCAGCGTCAGCAGCTCGAACATCTCGTCCAGCGTCCCAAACCCGCCCGGAAACACCACCAGAGCCTTGGCCAGATACGCGAACCAGTACTTCCGCATGAAGAAGTAGTGAAAGTCGAAGTTCAACGCCGGTGTGATGTAAGGATTCGGATGTTGCTCGAACGGCAGCTTGATGTTCAGCCCGATCGTCTTGCACCCGGCCTCATAGGCCCCACGGTTCGCCGCCTCCATAATGCCCGGCCCGCCACCCGAGGTCACCACGAACCGGTGTCGCCGTCCCGGCAGCGCCTGTGCCCACGTAGCCAGCATTCCTGCCAGCCTCCTGGCATCCTCGTAGTACGCCGCCATCTCGACGGCAGCCTCCGCCCGCCGCAGCCTCAGCGCGCTCGCCTCTCCGCTCTCGATCTCGTCTGGCCGAGCCGGCTGTTCATCCTCCGGAGCGGGTTGACTCGACCCCGTATTCGCCAGCAGCTCCAGCTCCGCGTTCGCCACATCCAGCGCCCGAAACCGAGCCGACCCAAAGAACACGACCGTATCCTGAATCCGCTCTCGCCGAAACCGCGCCATAGGCTCCTGATACTCCGCGAGTATGCGCAGAATCCGCCCATCCGCCGAATTCAGAAAATCGGAGTTCTCATAGGCAAGCGGTGCTTCTTCCAACTCTTCTGGAACGGGGAGGTCCATGGTTCTCTTCTCTATATCGTGATTTTGTTATCCGCGGTAGTCACGATAGTGAACCGCCTCGGAGATGCCGATCCAGATATCCAGCAATCCCAGCCCGGAGATGAAGCCCTTCACCGCGCCATTGTGCAGGATCGCCGCCAGCCAGGGCCGCGCCTGGATAAACATGTTCTGGTCCCACACCCGCGTCCACCACGGCAGCACCATCACCAGCACGCCAAGATAAACGCAGAACAACACCAGCACAAACAACGATAGCCGCTGCAGCCAGACCGGCGTCGTTTTCTTGCTGCCCTCACCGCTGTTCTCCGCCTCGCGCAGCACAGTTGGTTCAGATTCCCGGAAAAGTTGTGGCTGTCCAGACATCGAGGCTCTCAATTGACAGTAGCAGAGCGCTCCGCCCTTGTCTCGCCGCCCACCCTGTCCGATAGGTCGCGATCCCCTGCGATCTCCCTTCGACGCAGGCGGAATGCGGCTGTCCGCACTCCACCTGCACCGGAGATCGCTTCCTTTCACCTACTGCGCGTTGCCTTTCGTCAGCTCCGTGGAGACTGCTTTCAAATATCCGAACAACCCGCCGGTGCCATGGTTAGGTCCAGCGGCGAAGTACAGCTCGGCCGAAGGAGCTCCCGCGGGATCATTATTGGCGGCGCTGACGCCGTTCGAAGGGCTGATCCCCCATATCCCATTGATGGCGATCGGCTTTCCGCTTGCATCCTCCAGCAGGCCGTCGAACTTGCCTGATGCCAGGTCGTAGGCCGCAATATAACCACTGGACTCCGTCGTGCCGCCTCCAGCGAACTGCGCGACCAGCAGGTCATGGCTGAAGCGTCCAAAGTCGAGAGGAGCCAGGGCGACACCCCATGGCGCATTCAGCCAGTCACCATGCTCCAACCGGCGCAGCAGCTTGCCCTTGGAAGAGTAGACGTCCACATAGCCGAGCCCTGGGCCATCGGTCTCGAAGGGCTGACCCGCGAAGTGCAACGCATACGTCACGACGATATCGTTCCCGATCGCCTGTACGTTGAACGGCACGTAGTTGCGCGGCAGCCGTTCGTCGGTGAATGGCTTGTCGTCGTCGCCGCCGAAGCGGTGGTCGAAGTCGGACCGGTCATGGTCGTCATCCCCATGCATCTTCACTGGGTTGAACGTGCTGTCGTACACATCCACGCGCCCCTTGGTGAAGTTGGCCGCATACAGAAAGATCTTGCCATCGATGAACGCGCTGGTCAGCCCCGTGTAGCTGGAGCCGTCCGTGGTCTTGACCGCCACCACGGCGTTCGTGGAGGGAGGTGCTCCCCCCGGAGCCACACCGACCGTCGGGTTCCAGCCAATGATCGCTCCATCAATGGTGGAGAAGAGAAATGTAGCCTGTTTGCCTGGAGCCAGAAGAAAGTCCGTAGCGCTGCCGTTGAAGATGGTGCCCGTCGGTGTACCGGCAGGAAACGTCTTGTTATTCGGGTCCGCTTTGGGGATCGTGACGATCAGCGACTGCTTGACTCCCGCACCGTTGTACAGCGTGCTGAGCCCCGTCCCGTTATCCGAGATCCACCACGGGCTGCTCGGGCTCCGGGAGAGCCCCCAGGGGTTGACCAGGCTGGGGTCGGTAACAGGAGCGACACCCGACACGTTCGAGACCAGATTGACCTGCGTGTAAAGCTGTCCGAATGCGGCAGCTCCCATAAACATGACCAGTGAAGCGCCCGTGGCCACGCGCGATAAGAGTTTCATAAACAGACCTCCAAAAACTGTGAGGCCCCGCAGGCCCTACTTTGCCTCTCTGGCGACCGGCATCGGCGCAAGGGGCTGGAATCAAATTGCAGGCGGGGACTAAGCTGCACTGAATCCTCGGCAAGCCTAGCCTGTAGCCCGCCCACGGATGTCATGGCGTTGTCATCCCTTTGTCAAACGATGATGACTGCCTGGCAAACATACGAACCAGAAAGACGGGACGCTACCAAATAGCGCACCGCCAGAGATCCTTCCCAGTAAATGCGAAAATAGAACTGATGCTCCAACTCTCATCCGCCGGGAAACGCTTCGGCCAAAAACTCCTCTTCGAAGACGCCAACTGGCTCATCACGCCGGACGAGCGCACCGGCCTCGTCGGCGGCAACGGCACCGGCAAGTCCACGCTCCTCAAGATCCTCGCCGGTGTCGAAACCCTCGACTACGGAGCCCTCACCCGCGTCAAAGGCATGACCCTCGGCTATCTCCCGCAGGATGGCCTCGCCCTTCGCGGCAAGACCGTCTTCGCCGAGTGCCTCTCCGTCTTCGACCACCTCCATGACCTCGAAACCGAGTCCATCGCCCTCACCCACACCCTCTCCGAGGCCGACCCCAAGTCGCGCGAGTATGCCGTCGCCGCCGAGCGCTACTCCGACATAGCCGACCAGCTCCACGTCCACGACATCTACACCCTCGACTCCCAGGTAGGAGCCGTCCTCGGCGGCCTTGGCTTCTCCAAGGAAGATTGGACCCGCAACACCGAGGAGTTCTCCGGAGGCTGGCAGATGCGTATCGCCCTCGCCAAGCTCCTCCTCCAGAAGCCCAGCCTTCTCCTCCTCGACGAGCCCACCAATCATCTCGACCTCGAATCCCGCAACTGGCTCGAGAACTACCTCCACGGCTACCCCAACGCCTTCATCCTCATCTCGCACGACCGCTACTTCCTCGACGTGACGGTCAACAAGACCGTCGAGCTCTGGAACAAGCGCATGCACACCTACCACGGCAACTACGAGAAGTACGTCACCCAGAAGGAAGAGCGCCGCACCCAGCTCATCAACGCCTACAAGAACCAGCGCGACCGCATCGAGGCCCTCGAGGCCTTCATCAACCGCTTCCGCGCCCAGGCCACCAAGGCCAAGCAGGTGCAGTCCCGCATCAAGGAGCTGGAGAAGATCGAGCGCATCGAGATCCCGGAGGAAGAGGCCACCATCCACTTCTCCATCCCGCAGCCTCCCGCCAGCGGCCGTACCGTCATCGAGGTCTCGAACCTCACCAAGCACTACCCCATGCCTGATGGCCAGCCCAAGCGCGTCCTCGAAGACCTCAACTTCACCATCGACCGGGGCGACCGCATCGCCCTCGTAGGCGCGAACGGCGCAGGCAAATCCACCCTCATCCGCATCCTCGCCGGGCTCGATGCTCCCACCAGCGGAGAGGTCAAACTAGGCCACAACGTCCTCGCCGACTACTTCGCCCAGGACCAGTACAAGGTCCTCGACCCCAACGCCAAGATGCTCGAAGACATCAGCGGCATCGCCCCCAAGGTTCCGCAGACCGAGCTGCGCAGCCTCCTCGGCTGCTTCATGTTCTCCGGCGACGACGTCTTCAAGCCCCTCGGCGTCCTCTCCGGCGGAGAGCGCAACCGCTACGCCATGGCCAAGATGCTCGTCTCACCCGCCAACATGCTCCTGCTCGACGAGCCGACGAACCACCTCGACCTCCGAGCCAAAGACGTGTTGCTGGATGCCATCGCGAACTTCACCGGTACCGTCCTCTTCGTCTCCCACGACCGCTACTTCATCGACGGCCTCGCCACCCGCGTCTTCGAGGTCGAGGATCGCCGCATGCACATCTACCCCGGCAACTACGAGGACTACCTCTGGCGCAAACAGGGCGGCCCCGACAAGATCACCACCACCATCACAAGCTCCCTGAGCTCCTCGCCTCCCGCTCCTGTAGTTGAGATCCCCGCCCCTCCTGCCGAAGCCCCGCAGTCCCCCCAATCTGCCGTCAAGCGCCTCAACCCCATCAAGCTCAAGCAGCTTGAAGACCGCCTCCGCTTCACCGAAGAGGAGATTCCCCGCCTCGAGTCCACCATCTCCACCGCCGAGGAGAAACTAGGCGTCTTCACCAGCGCCGAAGAGTCCCAGCGCACCGCAGCCGAGCTGGACCAGCTCCGCGCCAACCGCACCGCCCTCCTCGCCGAGTGGGAAGAGCTCTCCCTCACCCTCGAAGAGCAAAAGCTGGCCTAACCCGCTCGAAGATCGCGTCTCTAAGCCGGAAAAACGTGCGTCAGCTAACCACGTTTACCAGACATTTCACCACACCCAGACCACCAAGAAACCACGAATACTGCCCATTTTTCGCAAAATCCCACCCAAAAACCACCTAAAAAAAAGTGCGAACTATCGCCCCTCCCGAAGTCGGGCAGCCAGTCGTTCCGGCAGTCCCGCCATCAGGATTCTCCCCTGCGCCGCCGTCAGGTCATAGGGAACGCGGTGATAGATAATCTCAGCAGAATCAGTGTCATAGACAGCAAAAGCCGCCCTCCAATCGCAGTCCCGGGGCTGCCCCACCGAGCCAGGATTGATGAGATGACGAGTCCCGGCAGGAATCGAGAGCGTCCACGTATCGGCCTCATTCCTGCTCTCGTACTGCGGCCGCAACTCATGCCAATCATGCTCCTTCTGCGAAAAACCACCCTGTAAGTGCGTGTGTCCAAAGAAGGTTATGGCCGTAGTCATCTGTTGCAACGGAGCCCACGCATCCCTCATGCTGAGGATGTACTGGTCTTCATTGAGCGGAGAGCCATGGGCGAGCGTGACACCCGCATGTTCAGGCTGCAAAGGCCCCTGCGGAACAGTTCGCAGCCAGGCAAAATTATCCGGAGTTAGCTCATCATGCGTCCACATGGCGGCAGCGCGGGCCACGGGGTTAAAGCCAAGCGGTGAGGTGAGGCCACAGCAGACGCGGTCATGGTTGCCACGAACGTTGAGCTGAGCCGCAGGTCTAATCAAATCAATCACTTCATTGGGACTAGCACCATAGCCAACGATGTCGCCGAGATTCCAGAGAACGTCAAATGGAGCCGCCGCCGCGAGTGCCGCATTGAGTGCTTCGAGATTACCGTGGATATCGGAGAGAATTAGGGCGCGCATCAGTCAAAAGTGGTTTATGGCCAATTCGTTAGCTTATCTGGATTTCGAGTTGGAGGAAAGTATGACCGGTCGATGCCTCAGAATATGAGCTACTTAGCCAGAGACGCCAGCGGTCGGGTACGGTCTGTCTGCATTGTTGGCGCCGAGGCGAGGAGCCTGCGAGTGTAGGGATGCTGAGGGCTGTGGAAGAGATCTTGGGTGCGAGCTTGTTCGACGATTTCGCCGTGTCGCATGACGGCTACACGGTCGGCAATCTGCGAAACCACGGCCAGGTCGTGGGAGATAAAAAGGATCGAGAGGTTGTGGTTGCGCCGTAAGTTATTGAGGAGGCTGAGAATCTGAGCCTGCACGGTGACGTCGAGGGCAGTTGTAGGTTCGTCGGCGATGAGGAGGCGGGGACGGTTGACGATAGCCATGGCGATGAGGATGCGCTGACGCTGGCCACCCGAGAACTGATGGGGGTAGTCGCGGAGACGGCGCTCGGAATCGGGAAGAGCGACCTCGTGCATTGCTTCTAGGACCTTATTTTTAATGGCTTTGCGGGATAGCTCGGGGTGGTGAGCCTCTACGGCTTCGGCGATCTGCGTGCCTATGGGCATGACCGGGTTGAGGGCCGTCATGGGCTCTTGGAAAATCATCGCCAGGCTTCGCCCACGGTGACGGCGCATGGACTCCTCAGAGAGGGAAAGAAGAGGTTCCCCGGCAAAGACAATGTTTCCAGTGATTTGAGCGGTTGGAGGAAGGAGCCGGAGCAGTGCGAGGGACGTAGCGGATTTGCCCGAACCGGACTCTCCGACCAAACCAAGGGTTTCGCCGGGATTGATTTGGAACGAAATATTTTTGACGGCCTGGTGATGCCCGAAGGCGATGGAAAGATCGGAAACATCGAGCAAAGGCGCGGAAAGCATGGGTTGATGGTAGCGAAGTTGTGGACAAAGTGTGGTGGAATGCGTGGCAAAGCCGGTAAGCGGGATGCCATTAAAACAGTCTTTGGACTTTGCGGCGGGGACAACGTCTAAACTCGTGACGAGCTTATGAAGAATCTTCTGTTTGGCATAGTCTTCGGGGTTGGGGTTCTGGCAGCGGTTACGCCTGGCTGGGGGCAGACTCACAAGGTCGCGAAGCCCGAGAGCGTGGTGCGAGCAGTGGGCGTGTACGAGTGGACCGGAGATCTGGCCAGGCCTACGGCGAGTAGGTTGATTCCGATCTCGCTCTTCATCGAGGGCAAGCTGGAAGATGCGGGAGTCTACATCGCGCGACCGGTGCCGTTCGCGCTGCTGACTGGGAACGTCTATGAGCTGCAGGATGCGGGAATCGCCAAGGGAACGCTCGAGCTGTCTTATGCGCGGCATCTGCAGACGGCGGATGCGGCCTATGACGACGGCTGGTTTGGGTATGGGACCTTCCATGCGCCAGCTGTCGCGAAGAAGACCTCGACGACATTGCGTACCTCGAAGACCGTGCCTGTGATTACCAGTTCGACTGCGGATTCGAGCAAGCCACATTTTTCGAACAAAGACGGGAACGGGTCGACTGCCGGGAGCGATACGGACAAGACGAATACGAAGACGGATAGTGGTACGAGTACGAAGACCGATGGTGGCACTCCAGCAGCCGACCCTGATCGGCCCACGATGAAGCGGCGGAGCGATTCGGATTCAGGAACGAAGTCGGGGTCTGATTCGAGTGCTGGCTCGGACTCTGCACAGGGCAGTGGGAGTACCCCGGCGGACGATCCTGACAGACCGACGATGAAGCGCCGGACCTCTGACTCAGGATCAAGTGACTCAGGGTCAAGCACAGGATCGAACTCGGGGGATACGAGCGCAAAGAACGGGGGGAGCGATCCTGCAGATGACCCGGATCGGCCGACGTTGAAGCGACGCTCGCCCGAGGAGGCGAAGAAGGCACAGAAGGCGAAGGACGATGAAGCGACGGTCACCGGGACAGGTTCGCTGAATGAGGATCCAAATCGCCCGAACCTGCATCGAGGAAAGCCGGCCAGTGCGATGACCGAGACCGATCTGCCGAAGCTGGTGGGGTTGCCACCGGACCTGCATCAGATGGTCGCGGTGTCGGATGCCCGGACCCGCGATCCTCACGAGTTCGCGCGGCCATGGGAGGATGCGGCAGAGAAGTCCGCAGTGTTGGCGAAGATGCAGGCGATCGCCCGCGCACAGCTCGCGAGCTATGGAGGTGGCGCGGCGACCCCCGCCCCTGCTCCAACTTCCGCTGCGACGTCCACAACCACGAAGATGGCTACGAAGAAGACGCCAGCGAGCCGGTCGCATCGTCCTGCAACTCCGCCGCCTCCCGCTCCCGTGGCTCTGCTCGACGAGGAGTTGAAGGGATACACACTGAGCTACGGCGGTGCAGCGACCTACGTGTACACGGCCCACACCGCTGGCACGGGCGCCGATCTGCGCTATGTGACGGTCGTGGCGCAGGCGGACGCTATGGGCGAGTTGAAGCCTGCGATGCAGAGCGCGACGGACGCGGCGCATCTGGACCGCATGCCTCGAATGCGATTCGTCGATGCGGTGGATGTGGAAGCCAGCAACCGGGCGAGCCTGCTGTTTGAACTCAGAGGACAGAGCTCGCGCCAGTTCGGGCTATATCGCGTCATTGCGGCCAAGCCGGAGCAGATCTTTTTGACTGGAACTACGCAGTAAAAGAGGAATGTGACTCGGTCTAGAGGGAGGGCTGAGTCTACGTCCATGCTTCACAGCAGTCCGTCGCCCCTGGGTGCTTTAGGGAATCGATGGAACGGCCCGCACGCCTGATACTGAATTCCCTCAGGCGTGTGAGGTCAGTTCAGGGGTGCTCGGCGATCCTGCGGCCATCAGGATGGGTACCACGAGCTGCAGGATAGGCGGGACGATCTCGGCTGCCGGTAGGTGGTCCGGGGTGTAGAACCACTGCTTGACGGCGCCGTAGATGGCCCAGCTGGCAGTTGTCGCGACGATCTCGGGCGAGAGCTTGGCCGGGGCTCCATCAATGGGCATGCCCTTCATAAGGACGTAGCGAATGGCGGTGACGATGGCTGCCTCGATCAAAGGCTCGAAGGCGTTGTGGCGGGTACAGTCTCCGCCGGCGTGAGTCTGGGTGAGGTAGTCGCAGGTGGCCAGGATGATGGCGCTGGCGGCGGAGGGGCAGGTGCCGTCGAAGGAGACGTTGCGCTCGTGCAACAGCATGTGGAAGCCGCTGGCGACCATGGCGTCCAGCAGGGCGAACTTGTCCGTGTAGTGATCGTAGAAGGTGGCGCGATTGACGGTCGCGGCGTCGGTGATGTCCTGCACCGAAATCTCGTCGATATTCTTCGTCTGCATCAGGTCGCGCAGCGCCCCCTGGAGGAGCTGGCGGGTGCGGCGGATGCGGGGGTCGCGAACTTCGCAGTCTGAAATCGGCATGGCTCTCTACGTATTAGAGGCTATCAAATGCAAAAAAGAATCCTTAAAGCGACATTTGTCGTCTATGTTATTAACGACAGTCGTCGCTTAGACGTCTTTTGTCGACTAAGGAGAATTTTGTTATGGCTACGCTACTTCATCTGGATTCGAGTCCGCTGGAAAGCTCCATCAGCCGCGAGTTGACGCGCGAGTTCGTCAAGACATGGAAGGCCAAGCATACGGATGGAACGGTGATCGTCCGTGATCTGGCGGCACATCCTGCGAAGCCCCTGGATGCCCAGTCGATTGGTGCAATCTATACCCCCGCGGCGGGACGGACGCCAGAGCAGAAAGCGGCGCTCGCGTTCTCCGACGAACTGATCGGCGAGTTGAAGAAGGCTGACGAGTACGTCATCGGCGTGGCTATGCACAACTTCAGCATCCCGTCGGTACTGAAGCTCTGGATCGACCAGGTTGTTCGCAGCGGAGAGACATTTTCCTATGGTGAGGGCGGCGCCCAGGGGCTACTGCAAGGCAAAAAAGCGACCGTTCTGATTGCGAGCGGTGGTGTGTATGAGGCTGGAACGCCGGCTGCGGGGTTCAATCATATTGAGCCGTATCTTCGGACGATCCTTGGCTTTATCGGCCTTACGGACGTGAAGTTCGTCACCGCAGGCGGCGTCGCCCAGATCATGACGGGCGCGGTCGACCGCGAGGCGTTCTTGAAACCAACCCTGGAGCAGGTGCGATCGCAGGCGGCGTAAGCCGTCCTCGTCGTCCATGAGGAGAAGAAGCTATGAAGATTGCATCTCTGGTTGCGCGTATTTTGCTTGGGCTGCTGTTTACCGTCTTCGGGTTGAATGGCTTTCTGCACTTCATCCCGTCGCCTCCGCCCTCCGGGCTGGCCGGGCAGTACATAGGCGCGCTGTATGTGTCGCACTATCTGGTGGTGGTATTCCTGCTGCAGTTGATTGGCGGACTGCTGTTGCTGGTTAACCGGTATGTTCCGCTAGCCCTCTTGCTGCTGGGGCCGGTGGTGGTGAATATCGTGCTGTTCCACGCGTTTTTGGCTCCGGAAGGGCTGCCTATGGCTCTGTTTGCTGTGGTGCTCTGGCTGATCGTCTTTGCCGGGGTACGCAAGGCGTTTAGCGGCGTGCTGACGCAGCGGGTCGAAGCGTAGGAGGTCGGCGCCTGTCTGCTCCGGGAATGCAGAGGGAGAGGCGCCGAATCTTGTCTTATCTCTGGCGGGTCCATGCCGGGAGGGATTACTATTCCCGGCATGCTTGGCGGCCGGAGTTGGGATAGCTGGATCGCGGAGTACTCGGAGAGCCATCAGCATCCGCTGAACCGGCTGACCCATACGTTCGGAATCCCGATGATCGTCCTGTCGCTGGTGTTGTTCGTGGCGGCGATCCTCTGGCATGGCGTGTTGTGGTTTGCGGTGGGGTTGTTCGTCGGAGGCTGGGCGCTACAGTTTCTCGGCCATGCCATCGAGGGCAAGCCGCCGGAGTTTCTGAAGGACTGGAGGTTTCTGTTGGTGGGGTCGAGGTGGTGGGCAGCGAAGATTCGCGGCAGGGTGTGAGGATTGGAGCAGATTGCCTTCCGGGCTGCGCTCAGGGCCAGAATGACGATCACTTTTACATTTACGGCATGAATGACTTTTACCTCTACAGCATCGGCGACTGCTTCAGGGGAAAGAACAGCGCTGTTCCTGATGGACGGTGCTGTTACGGCTTAAATGCAATTCATTAGTCGGCGATGCCTGGGTCGGGCGGGTCGATGCCGAGTGCGGTGGCGAGCGAGATGAGGTGGTCCTGCTCCTGCATGAGGATCTCGCGAATGGATTCGCTCAAGGCGAACTCGTTAAGCTCGTCGCACTGCCTGACGCGGCGGCGGTATTGGCGGATGGTCTCCTGCTCATTGTCGAGATCGAAGCGGAGCATGTCCTCGGCCTTCTCGGAGGTCTTGACGGGCTTGGATACGACGGTGGGCATGCCGCCGAGATAGTCGATGTGGTTGGCGACGGCGATGGCGTGAGCAAGCTCTTCTGTCGCGTGAACAGCCAGCTCATCGGCGATATTCATGTACTGCGCGCCCTTCAGAACCTGCGAGTAGTTCACGTACGCGATGATGGCCTGGTACTCGCGTGAGAGGTCTTCATTGAGCAGAGAGATGAGGTCCTTGCGGGTAAGAGAGGTCTTGGCGGTCTCTGGCATTTCGTTCTCCGGTGTGTTCCCTGATTACTCGTTCTCAAGTGAGATGCAGGAAATACCTGGTCGGCAATCATCGGAGGACAGGAAAGGGAGAAGGCCGAAGCATCTTGCAGCTTCGGCCTCCGGACGTTCAGCTCTCGCAGCCCTTCAGCCTTCGAGCGAGGGGTAGTCGGTATAGCCGTGCGCGCCTGGAGCATAGAAGGTATTGGGCTCAGGCCGATTGAGAGGCGCGTGCTTCGCGAAGCGGATCGGCAGATCAGGGTTGGCGATGAAGAGTTTGCCGAAGGCGATAGCGTCGGCTTTGCCCTCGTCGAGAAGCTGCTGCCCGACCTTCTGGTCGATGGCTTCGTTCGCGACGAAGACGCCACCGAAGAGCTGTTTGAGGTTTGGTCCGAGGCTGTCGGGACCGACGTGTTCGCGCGCTGCAATGAAGGCGAGCTTGCGCTTGCCCAACTCGCGGGCGACGTAGCTGAAGGTGGCCTCGAGATTGGAGTCGGAGATGCCGTGCGAGTCTCCGCGGGGCGCAAGGTGCATGCCGACGCGGCTGGAGCCGAAGACGGAGACTGCGGCGTCGGCGCACTCGAGCATGAGGCGGCCTCGGTTCTCGATGGGACCACCGTACTCGTCGGTGCGATGGTTGGCGCCGTCCTGCAGGAACTGGTCGAGCAGATAGCCGTTGGCTCCGTGGAGCTCGACGCCATCGAAGCCCGCGGCCTGTGCGTTCTGAGCGCCCCGGCGGAAGGCTTCGACCACGTCTTTGACCTCGCCGATATCGAGTGCGCGAGGCGTGACGAAAGCGCGCTGCGGGCGCAGCAGGCTGACGGTTCCGGTAGCGGCGATGGCACTGGGTCCGACCGGGAGTTGGCCGTTGAGAAAGGCTGGATCGGAGATGCGGCCTACGTGCCAGATCTGCGCGAAGATGTGGCCGCCCTTGTCATGGACCGCCTTCGTGACGGGCTTCCATGCCTCGACCTGCTCCGGCGACCAGAGGCCCGGCACATTGGCGTAGCCGACCCCCATAGGATCGATGGGGATGCCCTCGGAGATGATGAGGCCGGCACTGGCGCGCTGCGCGTAGTAGTCGACCATGATTGGCGTTGGGATGTGATCTGGGGTACCGCGCAGGCGTGTAAGGGGCGCCATGAAAACGCGATTGGGAAGGTGAAGATCGCCCACCTGTATTGGGTCAAGAAGATTTGGCACGGGTGCTCCTCTGCGTAAAACGCTCGTGGAGGTTAGATGACAGCGCTGCTGGAAAGGTGCGAGGGCCTATCGCAGTGCCGCCCACCCGGGCGCGATAAATGGCGTGAAGGTAGGCGGCGGGCATGCTGGTTGTTCGAGGTGCGGTTATACAGGATAGGACTTCAGCCACGCGCGGAAGTCGGGGCCGAGCTTATCGTGCTTCAGCGCAAACTCGACTGTGGCTTTGAGGAAGCCGAGTTTATCGCCGGCGTCATGGCGCTTACCCTCATAGCTGAAGCCGTAGACCTTCTCGTGCTGCAGGAGAGCCTTGATGCCGTCGGTGAGCTGGAGTTCGCCTCCCGCGCCCGGCGTGATGGTCTCGAGCATCTCGAAGATGCGCGGCGTGAGAATATAGCGGCCGATGATGGCGTTCTGCGAGGGTGCCTCTTCCGGTTTTGGCTTCTCGACCATGTTCTTCACGGCGAGCAGGCGCGGGTTCTTCGGATCAGGCGTGCAATCGAGACAGCCATACGCAGAGATGGCAGGGCCTTCGACGACCTCGGAGCCGAGTATGCTGGACTGCGTCTCGTTGAAGGCTTCGACCATCTGCTTCATGCAGGGAACCGTCGCGTCGACAATGTCGTCGGGAAGCAAGACGGCGAACGGCTCGTCGCCGACGATCTCTTTCGCCATCAGGACGGCATGGCCGAGGCCGAGCGGCTCAGGCTGCCGCGTGTAGACGATCTTCGCGATCTTCGAGACGCTACGCGCCACTTCAAGCAACGCTGTTTTATTCTTGGCTTCGAGCGAGGCTTCGAGCTCGGGGCTGCGGTCGAAGTGATCTTCCATGGTCGCCTTGCCGCGGCCCGTGACGATGATGATCTCGGTACAGCCTGCGGCGACGGCCTCTTCGACGCCATATTGGATCAGCGGTTTATCGACCAGGCACAGCATCTCTTTCGGAATGGCCTTAGTTGCGGGTAAAAATCGGGTGCCCATGCCTGCGGCGGGAAAAACGGCTTTGCGGATCTTCTGAAAAGTCTTTTGGCTCATGGATTCCTTGGATGCAATTTTGTTGTGGGAAATGCTAGCAGGGTGAGATGAATGAAGGGATAGCACCATTTGGGAAAGGGCAATCACGGTCACACGGATCAACGGGGACAAAGCCCAACGCATCTCTCCATATCTCTCTGCGGTTACAAAACCGGCGAGCTATCGTGCAGCATCGCCTTGCGGATGATCTTGATGGGCGCGAATCCCTGACGCATGAAGTCGTTGTGAAAGGCCTGAAGGTTGAAGGCCGATCCCTGCTTTGTCTTCAGGTCTTCGCGGAGCTTCATGATCTCGAGCTTGCCCAGCGTGTAGTAGAGATAGGTAGCATCGGCGGAGCCGCGCTTGGTTTCGACAAGACCGACGGAGTGCGACTGATAGCCCTCTTTGACAAAGAAGTCCACGGCTTCATCGAACGTGAACTGGCCGGTGTGTAGTTTGATGGAGTTGACGAAGCGAGCGTCGCGCAGCAGCGCATCCTGCAACTGGCCCAGGCGAATGAGCTTTGCCTCGCGTATCTGCTCCGGTGTGGCACCTGTGGCACCGGCCGGAGGCGCGGCATAGCCCTCGTCGAGCATCATCTGTTCGGTGTAGTGGGCCCAGCCTTCGATGTTGGAGTTGGCTCCCAGCACCTTACGGATATTGCTGGGAAACTCGGGCATCCAGAGAAACTGGACGTAGTGGCCGGGGTAGGCCTCGTGGACGCTGGTGGAGATGATGGTCCCAACGTTGAAGCTCGCCATGTGCTCGGCGACATGAGCCTGAGCCCAGCTCTTCTCGGGAAGAGTGACGTTGAAGTAAGCCTTCGTGGAGCGGGTCTCGAAGGGACCGGGAGGATCCATCGAGGCGAAGGTCGTGGCGCGCATGAATGGAGGAGTCTCTTCGAGCGTCGGCTGAACAGTGCTCGGGATAGTGATGATGTGGTGCGCGTCGATGAAGGCGATGAGGTCGTTGAACGTGGCGTGGAAGGCGTCGAGGAGCTTGTCCGGGGCCGGGTGGATGGTGGCGAGCTCGGCGAGAACCTCCTGCGGGGTCTTGGCAGGGTCGAGCTCTTTGGCGATGCGCGCGAACTCGGCCTGGTTCTTGTGGAGATCAGCATAGGCGATCTCGAGCAGGTGATCGAGTGGAATGTCGACCATCTCGTCATACGCTAGCTTCCTGGCGAAGGTTTCGGCGCCGAGTTTGTAGTCTCCGTTGGAGCGGGCCAGCAGGTCGGACCTCATCCATGCGCCGTAGTCTTTCAGGGCCTGGATGACAGCTGCGTTCGTATGGACGAAATCGGTCTTCGCCTGAGCGTCGGTAGCGTCGGCGAAGGCGGAGGGGACGTCCTTCTGGAAGAAGCTGATAAGGCCATCGACCTGTTCTAGCGCAATCTCGGTGAAGATACGCGGAGGGTTCTTGAGGTTCTTGCGGGCCTCGGAGAAGACCTGGGGAATAAGCTTTTCGCGCTCGATGGCAGAGCGTAGTCGTGTGTTCACCGGGGCAAACGGCCGCTCCATCAACACGAAGATCGAGTTGGTGATGCCGGAGGAGTAGTTGTCCGGGTTCTTCTCCCAGTTGCGGATGACCTCGAGCGAGAGCAGCTGGCTGTGGATACTGTTCAGGAGGATCTGGTAGTCGCCAGCCACGGACGCGTCCAGAGCGCTCGGGTCGATCGCGGTCAGCTTCTTCTCGTAAATGTGGAGGGCCGCTATCTGCCTTTGGATGTTGGTGGCAGAGTAGTCTTCGAGCTGGGTATCGTACTGGTGGAGCCCGGCCTGGGTCCCAGAGGTGGGGGAGAAGTGGAAGTACACCTCGCTGAAGTACTGGTCGCTGACGAAGTGGAAGGTCTGTGGGGCGCCGTCGGCGGAGAGACGCTGGGCGTTGGCTGGCTTGGTGGCGGGGACGGCCATAAGGGCTCCGAGGACAAAGGCGGCGAACAGGGATTGGATGCGCATAGGTTCTTGTTCTAAAAAAAAGTCTACGGGAACAGGAAGGAAACCGGAAAGAAGGAGCCGATGAATGCTAGATTTGGTGTAAGTATTGACCAGCATTGAAGATCGGCCCATAATTCTACCCCAAAAGTGGTATGGGGAATTACATAAAAGCGCTGCTATGCTCTAGTGCTCGTGGGTAAATGCCGGAGGGGAAGTGGGCACCGATGTCATGGCAAATGTGCAAAGCGGTAAATAAAGGCCAAGAAACGGAGTCCAATCTGGCGGAAAAGCGGACATCTTTGCTGACAGGCAATCCACTGCCAATGTTGATCTACGATCTGGAGACCCTAGGCTTTCAGGAGGTCAATGAGAGCGCGACGCGACAGTATGGCTATAACTGTCAGGAGTTTCTCAAGCTGTCGCTCCTCGATATCTGTTTGCCCGAAGAGATTCCGGCTGTGTTGGAGGTGGTCCGATCACCATCCGCGAGCGTAGATCCGGAGCAGATATGGACCCAGGTGAAGAAGGACGGAACCCACTTCCAGGTGACAGCACGCGCGAATAACATTACCTACGAAGGCCGACCGAGCCGGTTTGTGGTGGTCGAAGACATTACAGAGCGCCGGACGCTGCACGACCGGTTGTTCAGGATGGCGCATCACGACTCTCTGACGGGGTTACCCAATCGCGTTCTGCTGCAGGAGAGGATGGCCCAGGCTTTCGCTACGGCAGATGCGCGCGAACACCGCGCTGCGATCATCTGCATGGACCTGGACAAATTCAAGCAAATCAATGATTGGTATGGTCATGGAGTCGGCGACGAGTGCCTGAAGCACGTGGGAACGATGCTGACTCGCAGACTGCGCGGGATGGATACCGTGGCTCGGACAGGTGGGGAAGAGTTCACGGTCGTCTTGGGTGAGGTGGAGAGCGTAGAGGCGGCCGGACGAGTGGGAAGCGCCCTGTTGCAGTCGTTCGGCAAGCCAATGGATGTGGATGGGCACAAGGTGGATCTTGGAGTAAGCATGGGGATCGCGGTGTACCCGGATCACGGTACGGACATGCAGGAGCTCTGGAGGAACGCGGACGCCGCGATGTACCGGGCGAAGCGGGCAGGGGGGCATCGCTTTGTGCTGGTGGCGCCCGATATCAGTACGGCTGCGGCCGACAGTGTGGCCCTCGCAGAGTACATGCGATCGATGTTGGAGGAGCGAAAGTTCTGCCTCCACTACCAGCTGCAATACGACCTCTACGGGAAGATCCGCGGTATGGAAGCTCTGTTGCGTCTGCCGGACCAACACCATGGCTATGTGAGCCCCGAACGCTTTATCACCCTTGCGGAAGAGAACGGGCTGATTCATCCCCTGGGCCGGTGGGTTATCGAGGAGACGTGCCGCCAGCTGATGCAGTGGAACGTCCCCGGAAGGGAACCGCTGCGCATCGCGGTGAACGTATCGCCACTGCAGTTGATGCGTCTGGACTTTGCCGCGGAGGTGCGTGAGATCCTTACGCAATCGGGCGTCAATCCCGAATGGCTGGAGATGGAGATTACGGAGAGAGTGGTTTTGAACTTCGACATCATCGCCGAGCGTATGAAGGAGATCTCTGCGATGGGGATTCGCTTCGCTGTCGATGACTTCGGCACGGGATATTCGTCGCTCCAGCATCTGCATCGGCTGCCGATCTCTACGGTCAAGATCGATCGCTCCTTCGTGCAGCGGCTGTGTGAGCCCAACAGCGGAAGCTACCCCATCGTCGAAGCGATTATTTCTATGGGACATAGCCTGAACATGCAGGTGATCGCGGAGGGCGTGGAGGACAAGGAGCAGATGAAGGCACTGCAACGGCTGGGTTGCGATGCGATGCAGGGGTTCTTCCTCTCCCGGCCAATGGTTGAGACCGAGATAGAAGCCCTGCTGGGGATCTATTCCAAAGTAGCCGTAGGGTACTAGGAAGCTCTGAAGAAGCCGCTGCTGTTACTTGTCTCTACCCATCTCATATTGCTGCTGAACCTGAGCGGATCCGACGATTCGCGGCATGTCTGCTTCGACTCTTCTCTTCCCAACCCCAACAAATCTTGTCAAGTACCTGACCTATCTACTCATGTAAATACAGCAATATACATTTGCCGATTAGTTTCCTCCAATCCGTTATAGTTAAATCAGGCATTAAGAAAGGCTCCGGATAAACCCGGGGCTTTTAATTTTTTAATCGCCTGTAACTCACGCTGGGAGAAGAATTTAGACGTAACTCATTTGGAATTAATATTTTGAAGACAGCGATCCAATTTAACTAAACAAAACAAATAACTTATTTCCAAAATACCCGGGGGAGGGGAGGGGAGGGGGACCAGGGGCACCCATGCTGGATAAGTCACTTGTAGATGAAAACGGGCTGCTCTTGTCACCGAGGCTCGGCGCCTTTGCACACTCGAGCGCGTTCGAGGAGAAGCTCGCGTTCGCGTGCGTTGCGGGTCAGCGACGCCGCACGCTCGAACTCTACTTGCGCCTCGTCAAGGCGATGCAGCTTGAACAGGAGGTCGCCGCGTACGCTCGGTAACAGGTGGTAGCCTTCAAGTGACCCCTCAGAACTTAGAGCATCGACAAGCTCGAGTCCTGCTGCCGGACCGAACGCCATAGAGAGCGCGACCGCACGATTCAGCTCGACGACGGGCGATGGCACAACCTGGAGGAGCGTCTCATACAGCGCCGCGATCCGTGCCCAGTCCGTCTGCTCCGGGACAAGCGCTCGCGCGTGACATGCAGCGATCGAGGCTTGCAGCGTGTACGTCCCATGCGTCTCGCCTAGCTGCTCGGCACGTTCGAGTGCGGCGAGGCCGCGACGGATGAGGAGTTGGTCCCAGCGTGCACGGTTCTGATTGAGCAGAAGAACGGGTTCTCCCGACGGGCCGGTCCGCGCAGCCGAGCGCGATGCCTGAATCTCCATCAGCGCGACAAGGCCGTGAATCTCTGGCTCTGCCGGAACGAGCCCGACGAGGATGCGCCCGAGGCGTAGCGCATCTTCGCAGAGCGCGGGCCGCATCCAGTGGTCGCCTGCAGTCGCCGTGTAGCCCTCGTTGAAGATGAGATAGATGACTTCGAGCACCGACGACAGCCGTTCGGTCAGCTCGGCCTTACGGGGAACCTCGAAGGGGATCTTCTCTTTGGCGAGGGTCCGCTTGGCGCGGACGATGCGCTGGGCAACCGTTGGCTCCGGGACGAGGAACGCGCGCGCGATCTCCTCTGTCGTCAGGCCGCCGAGCAAGCGGAGGGTGAGCGCGACGCGCCCCTCGGTCGAGAGAATCGGGTGGCAGGCTATGAACACGAGACGCAGGAGATCGTCGCCGACGTCGTCGTCGAGGGCTGTATTGAGATCCGGAATGGCCATCTCCCGGGTCTCAAGTTCGCGTGCAATCTCCTCGTGCTTGCGCTCGAGCCGCTTGCTGCGGCGAATCAGGTCGATGGCACGATGCTTCGCGGTGGCCATCAGCCATGCACCGGGTTTGTCTGGGACGCCCGATGCTGGCCACTGTTCCAGTGCGGCGACAAGAGCATCCTGCGCGAGCTCCTCGGCAAGGCCTACGTCGCGCACGATTCGTGCGAGGCCGGCGATGAGCTTCGCCGACTCGATTCTCCAGACTGCATCAATCGCGCGATGGGTGTCGGTAGTCGTCACAGCTACCGATCAGATCATCTCCAATCGGCAAGTGCAAGACCGGCCAATCAGCCCAGTAGCGGAACGAGTTCGCGCAGCCGGTTCTCTCGCAGGAAGAGGCCTCCCCAGATCAGCAGCGCGATGTAAACGGGGAATAAGACGTGGCTGAAGAGTGGATTGCCGACACGGAGTTGGAGTGCGATTGCGCCGCCAAGGTAGCCCGTCAGCAGGATTGCTCCAAAGACGGAGGTGCGTGGAATCGCATAGAGGATTGTGCAGGCGAGCAGGAGGATCCCGATGCCGAAGGTAAGGCTCTCGGGAAGTCCGAGCTGCGCTTGCGCCTCAACGACCGGAGCGGGAAGGGGATGCACCAGTTTCATGGCTCCGTCCATGAGGAGGAACAGCACAGCCAGACCGCTGAGGATGCGCCCGGTCAAGAGAGTCTTCTTCGAGACCGGGACTACTTGAGTGGCAGCTTGCATGAATATTTGCTCCTTGATCGGTTTAACTGTTCTTCCTTCGAAGCATCTTCTGGAATCAGGAGGCGAAGGCGGCCATCTCGTGCAGCAGGCGGACCTCGGTCTCACCGTTGCCGGCGACTTCGAGAAAGGCCTTGGCGGACTCGATCGCCTCTTCCTTTGACTTCGCCTGGATCAGCGCGAAGCCTGCGATCAACTCCTTGGCCTCGGTGAAAGGGCCATCGGTGACGGTGAACTTGCCATCGGTGAGCCGGACACGCGCTCCCTTTGAGCTTGGCTGGCAGCCTTCGGCCGCAAGCAGCGCGCCTGACCTGGCCTGCTCTTCGATGAACTTGCCCATCCTGGCTATCTCCTGCTCACTGGGGGGAATGCCTGCTTCATCGTTGGTGGAGTCGGCGGGTTTGTATAACATCAGAAATCGCATCGTTCTTTCTCCTCGTTCTTCGTTTGTAGTAGCTTCTGAAATGCAGTTTCAGTTACGAAGGAATGAGATCGGACATATCGAGTACCTGGCGAATCTCGAACTCTGCCTCCACGTCACCGTCGAGAGTCGGGCAGCGTTTGACCCACTCAATGGCCTCTTCTTTCGACTCCGCCTGAATCAGCATGATGCCTGCGATCAGCTCCTTGGTCTCAGCGAAGGGCCCGTCGATCGCGGTGAACGTTCCTCTGGAGAAGTTGATGCGCGTGCCCTCTGAACTCGATTGGAGTCTTTCGACCGCAAGCAAGACACCGGCCTGTATGAGTTCTTCGTCGTACTTCCTCATAGCGGTCAGGACCTCCTTGCGAGGAAGAGCGCCTGACTCCATGTTCTTATCGGATTTGCGCAGGACCACGAATCGCATCGTTACCGTCTCCATTGATTTCGTAATAGAACTGAGTTTCCGAACAGCCTCGACTGGTTGAGATCGTTCGCATCTAGTTCTCAGTTACTGCCCTCAGGTTGGTAAGGCCTGTCTCGAACTCCTTGCCGATCAGATGGTCCATATTGAAGAAGACGCCCACTACTTTTGTCAGGTACGAGCTGGGACCATCCATGGCCCAGGTGACCTCGGTAGAATCGCCTTTGGGAACCATCGTGAACTCAGCGATGTTATGGCCCTCGAATGGCTTAATGAAGTCCAGTTTGATTGCAATCCTGCTGGGCTCCGAATCAGTTATCTCCATTCGCCCTTTGCCAGCCTTGCTATTGCCATCCCATTCGTAGACGGCTCCCTTGCCACTGGCTGCGCCGCTGATCGTCTTCTTCATGTTCGGGTCCAGCTTTTCATAGGGTGACCAGGCAGCCCATTTGTGGAAGTCGTTAATCTGCGTAAAGATCCTGTCCGGTGCGGCCTTGATGGTTGCCGTACGCTGGACGCGGAATGCGTCCGGCTTTGTAGTGGCAAAGGCAAGAATGACAACAAGAAGACAGACGAGTGCGATAGCGATCATCTTCAACATTGATATCTCCCGAGCGGTATTGAGGTTGTTCAGCGGCACCGGAACAGGCTGCGTCCGGTGCCGCTGCAATGAAGGTCAGGCGGCCTGCTCGCAGTTGATCATCCAGGGTATGCCGAACCGGTCGACGAGCATGCCAAATCGGAGAGCCCAGAAGGTCTGCTGCAAAGGCATCGTCACTCTTCCGTTCTCTGCCAGGGTTTGGAATACGCGCTCTGCCTCTGCCTGATCCTTGATCTGGAGCGCGACGGAGAAGCCTTGCGGTGCGCTGTAGTGGGCGGGGGGCGCGTCCGATGCCAGCAGTACGGCGTCTCCCACAACGAGGCGAGCGTGCATGATCTTGTTGGCCCATTCGGGTGGCGTATGTTGCTCCGCGGGAGTCCCTGCGTGGGGCATCATCGCTTCGATCTTCCCGTTGAAACACTTCTCGTAGAACTTGAATGCTTCCTCACAGTTGCCGTTGAAGAAAAGGTAAGGCTGGATTTGCATCGGCTACTCCTTTTGGTTGGTGATTCGTTTGAGATTGTTTGCTCGAGTCTTTGTCAGCTACTGAATGGTCAACTCTCTTACCGGCCGTACCTCGATGGAACCGACGCGTGCCGGTGGGATCTTCGCGGCTATCTGGATCGCCTCGTCGAGGTCTGCGGCGTCGATCAGGTAGAAGCCAGCCAGGTGCTCCTTGGTCTCGGCGAAGGGGCCGTCGGTGATGGCGATCTTGCCGTTGCGTACCCGCACGGTTACGGCGGCTTGAACGGGTTGGAGGGCTTCCGCGGCCAGATAGCGACCGCTCTTGCGGAGCGCTTCTCCGTTGGCGAAACACTCGTTGTCGGATATGGCCGCCAACTTCTTATCCTCGCTGTAGACAAGGCATACGTACTTCATAGCTCTCCTCGGTGGTGGAACTGCTGTGAGCAAGATAGCCGTTCGAGAGAGCTATGACTATGGCTTCTCTTACTTACTTGCTGTAGTTCGCGATCTGATCACGCATACGCTCTTCGGCTTCCCTGAGTTCCGGGGTGAACTCGGCACCGAAGTCCGATGCTTCGAATACCTGGCGAATCTCGATCTCGGACTCTCCGGCGAGTGGATTGGGGCAGCGCTTGACCCACTCGATGGCCTCTTCCTTCGACTTGACCTGCCAGAGCCAGAAGCCGGCGATCAGCTCCTTGGTCTCGGCGAAGGGGCCGTCGACAACGGTTCGCCTGGTTCCGGAGAACCTGACGCGTGCTCCCTTCGAGCTTGGGTGGAGACCTTCGCCCGCGAGCATGATGCCGGCTTTCACCAGCTCTTCGTTGAACTTTCCCATCTCGGTGAGCAGCTTCTCGTCGGGGAGAGCGCCCGCTTCGGTGTTCTTATCGGCCTTGATCAGAATCATGAATCGCATCGTTGGAACTCCTTCTGGTTTCAATTTGGAGCTTGTCTGAATCTCGCTCTACTTACACGTCGAACGAAGGGTGGCGAGATCGACAGGCTGGAGCGTTTCTTTCAATCTTTTTTGGGCCTTGGTACCCCTCCCCCTCCCCCCTCAGGGGGTATTTTGGACGTAAGTTGATGAGGGTCAATGGGTTGCGGTGTACTCTCTTCTCTAAAATACAGATTCTAAATAGGTTGCGTCCAAAATATAGATAATAAAAGGGTTATGGGTGCTAAAAGAAAATCCCCGGCTTCTGGCCGGGGTTCTTTCGATTCTGTATTAAGTATAACCAGTTGGGGGAAACTAGTCTGCCAAAGCTATGACGTTTGTTTTCATTGAGTTGAATGGTTTAAGGGCTTGACAAGAGTTTTGGGGTTGGCGGGGGAGAGGAGCTACTCGGGTCGCTGCGCTCCCCGTGTCAAATGCGGGGGTTCTTCCCCTTCGACTATGCTCAGGGTCAGAATGACGGCTAAAACAACGGCAACGGCAAAAGCAACGGTGTGGCCGGGAGAGGTATGAGTTGAGAAGCGGGTTTCTCCACTGCGCGTCTCACGATGAGACTGTGAGCCGCTTCGGTCGAAATGACGGTTTTGTAGGGTGGTTCGAGAGAACAGGCAACAGCAAGAGCAAGAGCGCTACCTGCGGCGAAGGATGACAACTAAAAAGAAGAGAGAGTGTGTGTGCTAGGCGGCGGTGACGGGGACTACGCCGTAACGGGTCATGACGGCGCCGATCTCGGCGAGGTCGGGTGGTCCGCTGACGTTCATGACTGCGGCGAGCTCCTGGAAGTACTCAGGGCCGACGAGCCCAGGGGTGAGGATGCACATGATGCGAGCGGTGGATTGGTGGGTGTTGGAGAAGGCGTGTACGACTCCGCGCGGGATGAAGAGTTGCTCGCCAGGATGAACCCTGATCCGTTTGCCGTCGACGGTCCAGGTGGTGATGCCGTCCATACCTATGATGCTCTCGTCGTACTCGCGGTGGAGGTGCGGGAGGACGAGATGAACCTGAGGGGGGATGGTCATCTCGAAGAGATCGAGGCTGCCCTGGGTCTCGTGGCGACTTTGGAGGAAGGAGACACTGATGTCGCCGAGACGGATGAGTTCGTGCATGTTATCCCTCTCCTGTAAACATGATAGCGAGTCTTGGAACGGAAGAGCCAACTATTGATAGAGATTACGTTACCCATTTGGGGGATGTTGCGGGGCGAGAGAGTCAAGCAGGGCGCGGGTCTCGGAGAGAACGTCTTCAGCTTTGGCGCTGGGAAGAGGCCAGCGCAGCGTGCCCTGAGGGGTGAACTGGACTCCTCGTTTGACGTTGCGGCTGACCAGCTTCATGAGAGTGCCGGGATCGATCTTGGCGTGGGCGAGTTTCGCAGGATCCGCATTTACGTCAGCGAATTTGATGTGGAGCATCTCGACGAAGATTTTGGTTTTGCCCTGTTCGACCTGGGTGCGCTTGCGGTCGAGTTGGGATATGCCGAGCTGCTCGCACTGGAGACGGATCTCGCCAGCGGCGAGGAGGTTGAGGACGGTCTCGGGTGGGGTTCCGTAGCGATCCTGTAGCTCGGCGCGGACGTCGGCGAGGGTGGCGTAGTCTTCAGCTCCGGCGATGCGCTTGTACATGCGGAGGCGCTGGTTCTCTTCGGGGATGTAGTCGCTGTCGATGCGGACGGAGATGCCGAGGTTGATGACGGTGTTGGCGTAGGCGGGCTTGTCCTCTTCGCCCTTCATCTTGCGGACTGCCTCCTCGAGCATGGAGGTGTACATCTCGAAGCCTATGGCTTCAATGTGGCCGGACTGTTCGCCTCCGAGCATGTTGCCGGCTCCGCGGAGCTCGAGGTCGAGGGCGGCGATCTTGAAGCCTGCGCCGAGGTCGGAGAACTCCTTGAGGGCGGCCAGGCGGCGGCGGGAGATCTCGGTGAGCTCCTTCTCGGGCGGGATGAGGAGGTAGGAGTAGGCGCGGCGGTTGCTGCGGCCTACTCGGCCCCTTAGTTGATAGAGCTCGCTGAGGCCGTGGCGGTCGGCGCGGTTGATGATGATGGTGTTGGCGAGGGGGATGTCGAGGCCGTTTTCGATGATGCTGGTGGCGACGAGGACATCGTACTCGTGGTTCATGAAGGCGAGCATGACGCGCTCGAGCTCGGCCTCGGGGAGCTGGCCGTGGCCGATGACGATGCGAGCCTGGGGGACGAGCTCGCGGATCTTGGCGGCGAGCTCGTAGATGGTCTCGACGCGGTTGTGGACGAAGTAGGTCTGGCCGCCGCGCTCGAGCTCCATCTCGATGGCGGTGCGGACGAGCTTCTCGTCGAACTTGGCGACGATGGTCTGGATGGCCATGCGGTCTTTGGGGGGCGTCTCGATGACGGACATGTCGCGCAGGCCAATGAGGGACATGTGCAGGGTGCGGGGGATCGGAGTGGCCGACATGGCCAGCACGTCGATGGCGGCGCGCATCTGCTTGAGACGCTCTTTGTGGCGGACGCCGAAGCGCTGCTCTTCGTCGACTACAAGGAGGCCGAGGTCCTGGAACTTGAGGTCCTTCGAGAGGACGCGGTGCGTGCCGATGAGGATATCGACCTTGCCTGCCTCGACTTTTTCAAGGATGATCTTCTGCTCCTTCGGGGTGCGGAAGCGGGAGATCATCTCGATGTTGACGGGGAAGTTGGCGAAGCGGCGCTTGAAGGACTCGTAGTGCTGGAAGCTGAGGACCGTTGTGGGGGTGAGGACGGCTACTTGCTTCGAGTCCTGCACGGCCTTGAAGGCGGCGCGCATGGCGACTTCCGTTTTGCCGTAGCCGACGTCGCCGCAGAGGAGGCGGTCCATGGGCTGGGTGGACTCCATGTCGCGCTTGATATCGGCGATGGCGGAGAGCTGGTCGTCGGTCTCGTTGAAGTCGAAGGCGTCTTCGAACTCGCGCTGCATGTTGGTATCGGGCGAGAAGGGCGTGCCGGTGACGGAGTGGCGCTGGGCGTAGAGCTTGAGGAGCTCGCCGGCCATGTCGGCCATGGCCTTTTTGACGCGGGCCTTGGTCTTCTGCCAGCCCTGGGTGCCGAGGCGGTTGAGCTGCGGGGCGGGGCCGGTGTCGGTGGAGCGGTACTTCTGGATGAGATCGAGGCGGGTGAGGGGGACGTAGAGCTTGGCTTCGTCGGCGAACTCGAGGATCATGAGCTCCAACGGAGGGGCGTCGGGCTCTTCGATGACACGGAGGCCGCAGTACTGGGCGATGCCGTGTTCTACGTGGACGACGTAGTCGCCTACGGCGAGGTCGCGGAAGTCGGAGATGAAGGCGGCGGTTTTGGATTTGCTGCGGCGCGTGGGACGGGTGGTGACGTCGGCGTCATCGATGAGATCCTGTGCGCCGAAGATGACGACCTGATGGGCGGTGGCTCGGCCCTCGGAGTCGCGGAGGTCGAGGATCTGGACCCCGGCGGGGATGGTGGTCTTGACGATGACGGGAGTGCGGAGGTCTCCGCTAAGGTAGCTGGACTCGGAGTAGACGGTGGAGGAGCCGTGCTGGTCGGTGCGGGAGCCGAGGCGGTAGGGGACGTGGTACTCCTGCAAGAGGCCGGCGAGACGTTCGACTTCGCCCTGATTCGGCGCGGTGAGGAGGATGCGGGCGTCCTGCTTCATGAGGGCGTTGAGGGCGTCGATCAACGCGGGGATAGAGCCGTGGAAGCGCTGGGTGGGGCGGGTGGCGAAGTCTACTTCGGAGAGGTCGCTGCGATCTGCGTCGAGGACGTCGACTGCGCCGAGCTGGTCGAGGTCGCAGCCGGTGTAGCGGCGGAGACGGTCTTCGAGGTCCCAGGGGGAGAGGTAGATATCCTCGGGGCGGACGAGGTTGCCGATGCCGGAGCGGTCGTGGCGCTGCTCGACCTTGTTCCACCAGCGCTCGCCCTGGTTTTTGACCATGGCGGGCTCTTCGATGAAGACGCGAGGATTGGGGCCGGAGGCGGAGAGGAGATCGAGGAGGGAGAGGCTGGCACCGGCTACAGGGGCGAAGAACTCCCAGCCGGGGAAGACGGTGGCTTCGCCGGTGCGAGTGGCGACGTGTGTCTGGAGTTCGGCTGGGGTCTCGCCGCCTTCGAGCTCGGCCGCGGCTGCGCTGCCTGCGCGAGTGAGCCGGGCGTTGATGGCGGTGAGGAGCTTTTCTGTGACCGGGGTTTCGGTGAGGGGGAGGAGGAGGGCGTCGTCGAGGGGTGAGGAGGAGCGCTGGGTCTCGGGATCGAACTTGCGGATGGACTCGATCTCGTCGCCGAAGAAGTCGATGCGGACGGGGCGGTCGATCTCGGGGGAGTAGACATCGATGATGCCGCCGCGGATGGTGACCTGGCCGGGCATCTCGACGACGTCGACCTTCGTATAACCAACCGACAGGAGGTGCTCGACGAGCATGTCGGGCATGTACTCTTCGCCGACCTTGAGATGCAGGGCCAGGGCCGAGTAGTAGTCGCGGGGGAAGAGCTTCATGCAGGCGGCTTCGACGGGGGCGATGACGAGGCGCGCGGAGCCGGTGGCTATCTTCCAGAGAGTGGCGGCGCGGGTCTCCTGGATCTCGGGGTGGGGCGAGAGGTTTTCGAAGGGGAGGACATCATGGGCGGGGAGGCGGAGGACGGTATCGGCGGCGAGGGCTGCGGTGAGCTCGCAGGCGGAGACTACGGCAGCGTGAAGGGTCTCGGCGGCCTTGTTGTCAGAGACGATGATGAGGCAGGGGGCATTGGCGGCGCGGACGAAGAACGGAAGATAGAGGGCGCGAGCCGTGGCGGTGAGGCCAGAGACACGTCTGCGCCCCGTGCCTCCGCTGAGATGGCGGCGTACACGCTCGAAGGCTTCAGAGTGTTCGAGGTCCGCGAGGAGCTCGCGGACGAAGGGTAAGACCATGCTGAGTCGATTCTAGTGGAAGCGGCGTGCCAGTACTGCTTCATTTGGAGTAATATCTGGCCCCGCAGGGAAATATAACCTGCGCTGCTGCCCGATTTTAAGGGGTATGGTACAACGTCGGACGGCATGTCTCGCTGGAGGTTAACTATGAGCATGTTTAGAAGACGGACTTTTTTCGCGCTTCTGGCAGTTCTGCTTCCTGTGCTGTCGGGATGCACTCGACACAGAAAAGGTGAGCACTATTACCTGATTGCCACCAACACCAGTCTTCCTTATTGGAAGACGGCCGCTGCTGGGTTTGAGAAGGCGGCGATTGAATATGGCGTCACCGCGGAGACGCGGGGGCCAGCGGGGTTCGATCCCCAGGCGGAGGTGGAGGAGTTTCGGACAGTAGTGGCGCGAAAGCCTGCCGGGATATTGGTCTCGGTAGCGAGTTCGAAGTTGATGGCACCGGAGATCGATGCCGCGCTTGCTGCGGGGATCCCGGTGATCACGATGGACTCGGACGCGCCGGAGAGCAAACGGTTGTACTTTATCGGGACGGATAACCTGAAGGCGGGACAGCTGGGTGGCCACCGCGTCGCTGCACAGTTGAACGGCAAGGGGAATGTTGTGTTCATCACCAATCCAGGGCAACCGAATCTGGATGAACGTCTGAAGGGATATAAAGACGTGTTTTCTGCGTACCCGGGGATCAAGGTGGTGGATGTCTTCGACATGAGAGGGGACTCCGGATCGGCAATGGATAAGGCGACTGAGTACCTTACCAGAACAGGGGCCAACAAGGTGGATGCGATTGTGTGCCTGGAGTCCGCATCGGGTAAGGATGTGGGTGAGGTGCTCAAGCGGACCAATACGAAGGACCGGCTGTTGGTGACCATGGACGTGGCGGTTGGGACTTTGTTGCTGGTGAAGGACGGGGTAATCGATTCGACGATTTCGCAAAGGCCCTACACTATGGGTTTTCTTGGCTTGAAGGCTCTGGATGACGTTCGTCACTATCCGGTGAAACCGCTGTCGGCAGACTATGGGATGGATCCATTTGCTCCGTTCCCTGCAACTATCGACACGGGGGTATCGCTCGTCGATAAGAGCAATGTGGACCCACTTCTGGAGCGGGTCCGGACTGTAGAACTTCAGTAGGACCTCTTGTCAACCCGGTGGCGGAGGGTCGCAGTAGACGTTTGCCAATTTAGGGTTTCATCTCTTCAAGCTTGGGTTCCTCCTTTATCAGGGGAGCGATGGCTTCGGCATCGGCATCGCCGCCATAGATGACCTGGCCGTATTCGAGGAGGGTGACCATGCCGACGCCGCCGCAGATGTTGCCGGCGACGGCAGGGAAGAACCAGTTGGGGAAGGCAATCCATGGGGCGCGGCCGGTGAGGATGGCGGTGAAGACCTCTCCGCTGGCGGCGATGCAGTGGGCGAAGTTGCCGAGGCCGACAACGAAGGCCAGTAGCCAGATGATCATGACGGAACCCGTTATCGAATGCGATCCGGAGACGAGCCATGCGACCGTGGCGATAATCCAGCCACCCATGACACCGCTCCAGAAGATCGTGGTTGCGGGATGGTGCGCGGCCTCGAGGCCGAGCTGCGCCAGCGATTGCACAACGTCAGGATGAAGCGCGGTGGTGAGGCTGGCGAGTGCGGCGAAGGCGAGAGCTCCGAGGACGTTGGCGGGAAGGACGACGGCCCAGAGGCGCAGGGTCTTCCAGAAGTGGTTCTTTTCCGCGAGGACGAGGGCTACGGGATAGAGGGTGTTCTCGGTGAAGAGCTGGGAGCGGCCCAGGATGACGACGATGAAGCCGAGAGGGTAGAAGATCTTGGCGATGAACTGGACCGCTCCTGAGGGAGGGGCTCCGGGCATCGTGAGCATGGAGAGAGCGATGGCGGTGCCGAGAGCGGAGAGGCCCATGAAGATACCGCCGGCGAGGCCGGAGATGGCGAGGGAGATGCTGGAGCGGGCCAGCTCCTGGCGGGCGTTGTTGGCGACCTGCTCGTAGATGTCCTGGGCGCTGGGGCGCTCGAGATGCTTCTGGGCGTTCTGGGGTGGAGATGGTGAGGGGGCGGTGCGTCGACGGAAGATGGGGCGCATGAAGGTTTGTCCTTGGTTTCCTATTAGCCTGGTTGTTCTGGTTCTGCATGTTGAGATGCAAGAGAGGGCTGCGGGCGGAACGCTTGTTAGAATCAAGTTGATTATGTCCACTGCTACTGCGCTTTCGCCCGAGATTCTCGCCAAGTACCAGCCTGTGATCGGGCTGGAGGTTCATGTTCAGCTGCTGACGGAGACGAAGGCTTTCTGTGGCTGCATCAATCGATATGGCGGCGAGCCGAATACGCACGTCTGTCCGACATGTCTTGGTCTTCCCGGCGCTCTGCCGGTGCTGAACCGGAAGGCTGTGGAGTTCGCGGTGCTCGCGGCGAAGGCGATCCACTGCGAGATTCGGGAGACGAGCATCTTCGCGCGGAAGAACTACTTCTATCCGGACTCTCCGAAGGGCTATCAGATATCTCAGTTCGACAAGCCGATTGCGGAGAACGGATGGATCGATGTGCCGGATGCGAGTGGAGCGTCGAAGCGGATTGGCGTTACTCGACTGCATATGGAAGAGGATGCGGGCAAGAGTGTGCATGACGGATTTGCGGACTCGGTTTCGAGGACTTACATCGACCTGAACCGTTGCGGAACTCCGCTGGTGGAGATCGTGAGCGAGCCTGATCTGCGGACTGCGGATGAGGTGTTCGAGTACCTGACGAAGCTGAAGGAGATTCTGCTTTATACGGGTGTCAGCGACTGCAACATGGAAGAGGGTTCGCTGCGCTGCGATGCGAACGTCAGCGTGATGCTGAAGGGCGCGAAGGAGTTTGGCACGAAGGCTGAGGTCAAGAACGTCAACAGCTTTCGGTATATTCGCGCTGCGGTTGAATACGAGATTGAACGGCAGATTGGCGTGATCGAAGACGGTGGCCGGGTGGTGCAGGAGTCTCGGCTGTGGAACAACGCCGAGGGGCGGACGTATTCGATGCGCTCAAAGGAGCAGGCGCATGACTACCGGTACTTCCCGGAGCCGGATCTTCCACCGCTGGTCGTCGGCGCGGCGTGGCAGGCGGAGATCCTGAGGGAGCTGCCGGAGCTGCCGGAGGCGCGGCGTGCGCGGATGATCGCGGAGTATGAGATCTCGGATCAGGATGCAGCGACGCTGACGGCGACGCGGGCGTTCGCGGACAAGTTCGAGGTGGCGGCGAAGAGGGCGAAGAGTCCGAAGCGGGTTGCGGCGTTGCTGACGAGCGAGTTGACGATGCGGCTGCGGCTGGCTGGACTGGAGCTGGAGCAGTCTCCGGTGAGCATGGATGGGGTCGTGATGGCTGCGGACCTGGCGGAGTCGGGCGAGCTATCGAGCAAGATGCTGAAGCAGTTGCTGGATAGCTGCTTTGAGAAGAACGAGGACTTCCCCGTGGTGTACGAGCGGGAGAAGCCGCAGCAGATATCGGATACCGGTGCGATCGAGGCGATGATCGACGAGGTGATCGCGGCGAATCCGAAGCAGGTGGAGCAGTATCGCGGCGGCAAGAAGACGGTTTCGGCCTTCTTCGTGGGGCAGGTGATGCGGCTGTCGAAGGGACAGGCGAATCCCGCTTTGTTGAATGAGCTGGTGGTGAAGAAGCTGGATGCCTGAGGGGTACCCCCTCCTCCCTTGCTTTGGCGTAAAGTCGTTTGATTCAGTGTTTTGTAAAGGCTTGGGTCTGCAAAGTCGTGCAGGTAAAGGGGTTGTGCCCAAAGCCCTGCAGGGAAAAGAGTTATCTGGTCTCCTCGTGTTTAAAGTGAAAGAGCCCCGGTTTATGGCCGGGGCTCTTTTTTGATTCTGTTTTAAGTGTAGTGGATTGGGTGGAACTAATCGGCAATGTGTATTGGCTTTATTTTCATTGGGTTGGGTGGTTTTTGGATTTGACAAGTGTTTCGGGCGGGGGAGGACAGGCAATTTAAGACTTAAGACGGGAGTAACGGTCGGGGTCGGAAAGCGGATTTCTCCGCTTCGGCGGCAAACGCGCCGCCTTCGGTCGAAATGACGTTTGGTGTGGGGGAGTGGGGAAGCGGGGAGTGAGATCGACGACAGTAAGAACAGACTGTGGCAAGAACAGACTGTGGCGAAGGATGAGAACTAAAAAGAACTGCAACTAAGGTTTAATGGGCGGATGCGAATGGGTGCTTTGTTCTCTGCGACGGTTTGCCGTAGAGTGTGCGGGGTTGTGTTGTTGATCGTGATTGGGTGCAAGGGGGCCAATGTGAGTTATGTGGTGCCGGAAGGGCCGATGCCGCCGAATACTGTGCTGCTCGCGAAGATGATGCGGGAGCTGTCGGCTACGCCGGGCTTTACGGATGCGCTGCTGGCACAGCTGGAGAAGAACGGGAAGCAGGGGCCGGCGTTGATGACTCCGGCGCTGATCAAGCGGCTGCGGGAGCTGATCCTGGGGAAGGACTGGCAGGGGCTGGACCGGTTTCCCGGGTGGACGATGCGGGCGATCAATCCCACGGTGAAGATCGCAGGCAAGGTGGTGGCGAAGGATAACGCTGTCGGCGATCTGGCGGCGCGGCATCCGGGGGCTCCTGCCGGGAGCGATTCGATGCGGGTTTCGTCGTCTGTCTCAACGGAGCAGATGAGGGAGTACATCGACCTTGGAGGCCACTCGCTGGAGAGGGCGGAGACGGTGGGCCTGGATGAGCCTTCGAATCTGCCGGGGTTCACGACTGAGGGGATTGTGAGTGAGCTTGGAGCCGGGGTGGTGCGGGGGGATGGGCCGAATCCAAGGCTTGCGCCGAGACATGCGGAGAGCCAGCGGATGGCGGATGCGCTGAACCGGCTGAGCATGAATGCTCTCGATGGCGCGGCTCCGATGACGGTTGTTGTCGAAGAGAGGAAGGCTGCGAGTCCGCAGGAACTGATGGAGGCGTTGATGGCGACGGGGCACACGGTGGTGGTGTCGGATGCGCGATACTTCGCCAACTTCGGACACCTCCACTACAAGGGGCGGGAGGTGATGATGCCCTTCTGGGTGGACTCGCAGATTGCGATTCCGGGGACGAGGCAGGGAGTCTTTGGGCCGGCGCGCTCGCTGCTGGTTCCGGTGAGCCATGCGGAGTATGAGTGGGAGATTCGTGGGCCGAAGGTGAATGCGGATGTGAGCTACTACTTCGGGATCGACGGCAAGGCGGAGTTTCGCACGATGGATACGCTGGACCAGACGTGGGTGCTGGGACGGCACGCGCATGAGTATCGCGATGCAGACGCGGTGGAGGTGACGCGGCTGGTAGGGAGGATGGTGATCGCGTATGCGCATCAGCATGTGGCTCGGCCAGAGCTGCCGTTTGGCGGGTACTATCCGCTGGGTGTGTGCCAGGACGGGATTGCGGCGATTGAGAAGAAGATGACGGGGAGGGCGACGCTGTTTCCGAATACGGCGGAGAGCTCGCTGTTCGATGATCCCCGCGATGCGGAGATCAATGCGCTGATCGCGGCGATTCCGAAGGACAGGAGTGGCGGCGCGCCGGAGCCGGAGAGAATATTCGGATCGCTGCCGACTACGGACTTCCATGCGATCACGATTCCCGGCTTTGCCGCCGATCTGGTTGCGGTGCACGCGGCATGGCAGGATGGATCGCTGGAGCGGACTCCGTCGTGGATAAGAAGGCTGACCTGGCGCGTGATCACAGCGGCGAGTGTCGTGCTGCTGGTGGGGATTGTTGTGTGGTGGCGCAGACGAACGAACCAATGAGGGCTGCAATGCACTATTCGTGATGCAACCGATAGATATGCTCGATGCCTCTTAGAGGAGAGGGAGGATATTCCATGGCAACGAAGAAGGCAGCGAAGAAGGCAGCATCGAAGTCCACCAAGAAGGCAGCATCGAAGAAGACGGCAACGAAGAAGTCTCCAGCGAAGAAGAGCGCGAGTAAGAAGACAGCCGCGAAGAAGTCGAGTTCGGGACGGAAGTACAGTCCGTCAGCGGGCAAGAATGTCGAGCGCGAGATGAAGGAGATGAAGCAGGGCAAGCTGAAGAGTGGACGCAGCGGCAAGAAGGTGACGAATCCGAAGCAGGCGATTGCGATTGGATTGTCCGAGGCTCGCAAGGCAGGGAAGAAGGTGCCGCCGCCGAAGAAGTAGAGGCTCAGGGCGGCGGCGGGGAGAGGCTACTTCTTGTCGGAGCTCGAGGTCGTCGTCGCTGGGGCTGGTGAGGCAGCCGGAGTGCTCGCGGCAGGAGCAGCGCTGCTTGAATCGGACGATTTACTGGTTGAGTCGGTCGAGGTGCTCTTGCCATCGCTTGCGGACTTCGGCTTGGCGTTGCCATAGCCGTCGGCGAACCAGCCTCCGCCCTTGAAGCTGATGGCGGGAGCGGAGAGGACGCGCTCGAGATGTCCGCCGCAGTGGGGGCAGATAGTGATCTCGGGGTCGGAGAACTTCTGGATCTTTTCGGTGCGCTTGTGACAGGCAGTGCATTCGTATTCGTAGAGCGGCATTTGTTTGTTTCCTTGTTTCTATTAGAGTATCGCGGCTGGGGCTTAGGCTCAGAACCCGCCGTATCGCTGACGCGAGACGACGGGTTTAACGTTGCTGAGATTCGACGGGTGAAGCAACTAGAGTTTGCCGAGTTCGATGAGGCGGACGCTGGCGATGGCTTCGACCTTGCGGAGAGCTTCGACGGCGGCGTTGGCGGAGGAGCCGTTGGCGACGTCGATCTGCACGACAGCGAGGGCCTGGCCCTGTGGGACGCGCTGAGAGCGGATGGAACGACCGAGGGCGAAGTTGGCGATGTTGACGGAGTGGTCGCCGAGGATCGTTCCGATGCGGCCGACTACGCCGGGGACGTCGTGGTTGCGAATGGCGACCAGAGTTCCGGTGAGCGGGGCTTCGATGTCGATGCCATCGTAGGTGAGCAGGCGGGGTGAGGTGCCGTGGAGGACCGTGGCGGAGGCAGATGCGTCGCCGTCAGAGGAGTGGAGGACGATCTTCAGGACGGAGCCTGCGCCTCCGGTGGTGAACTCCTTCTTGTCTTCCTGGATGCGGATGCCGCGTTCCTGGGCGATGGCTGCTGCGTTGATGCGGTTGACGGCCTCGGAGTCCGCCAAGATACCGGCTATGGCGGCGTTGCGGATGAGGTCGGTTTTGCCGGAGGCGATGCGGCCGCTGTAGGTCATCTGGATGTTTTCGAGGTTGCCGGGGGTGGCGTGAGAGAGGAAGTGGCCGAGGCGCTCGGCCATCTCGATGTAGGGGGCGACCTCGATGTACTCCTCGTGGGAGAGCGAGGGGAGGTTGACGGCGTTCTGGACTACGCCGAGCTTGAGGTAGTCGCGGACCTGCATGGCGAGCTGGATGCCGATGGCCTCCTGCGCTTCGTCGGTGGCTCCGGCGATGTGCGGGGAGAGGATGACGTTGTCGAGATTGTGGAAGACGGACTCTTTGAGCGGCTCCTGGTGGAAGACGTCGAGGGCGGCTCCTGCTACCTTGCCGGACTTGAGGGCTTCGGCGAGGGCCTCTTCGACGATGAGCTCGCCGCGGGCGCAGTTGATGATGCGGACGCCCTTCTTCATGATGGCAAGCGAGGTGGCGTTGATGAGGCCTTCGGTCTGGGTGGTGAGGCCGACGTGGAGGGTGAGGTAGTCGGACTCCTTGAAGATATCGTCGATGGGGACGAGGGTGACGTCGTTCTCGCGGGCGATGACGGGCGCGATGAAGGGATCGTAGCCGATGAGCTCCATGCCGAAGGCGCGGGCGCGGCGAGCGACCTCGAGGCCGATGCGTCCGAGGCCGACGATGCCGAGGGTCTTGCCGCGGAGCTCCTGGCCCTGGAGGGACTTCTTCTCCCACTTGCCCTGATGCATCGTCGCATTCGCTCGCGGAATTGCCCGGCCCATGGAGATCATGAGGCCGAGGGTGAGCTCGGCGACGGCGACGGCGTTGGCGCCGGGGGTGTTCATGACGACGATGCCCTGGCGGGTGGCGGCGTCGGTGTCGATGTTGTCGACGCCTACGCCTGCGCGGCCGATGACGCGGAGTTTGGGCGCGGACTCGAGGAGCTTGGCGTCGGCCTGGACGGCGGAGCGGACGACGAGGGCGTCGGCGTCGGCCAGCTCGGCGGCTAGGCCGTTCTTAATCTGATCGGGGGTGACTACGTTCCAGCCCGGCTCCTGCTGGAAGACGGCTAGGGTGGCGGGCGAGACTTTTTCTGCGAGGACGATCTTCAAAGGAACCTCAATGATTCGACATTGGTTTACTGCGGTTATCGTCAGTGGCTTCTGCGCTTCCTGCAGGAGCCGCCAAGAGTTCAGTTGCCGTCGGCATCCCGGCAAGTCGTGTAAAAGTTCTGGACCTAGATCCCGTTCGTGGTGGCTTTGAACGGGAGCCTTTTGATCCTCTGTTTCTATTTTATGGTGTTCACTTGTGTTTGGCGGGGTGGTTGGTCTCGATTGCGAGATCTTCGGCGACGTTGGGGTCGTATTCCTGGAGCTCGGCGAGGAGGCCGGCGTCGGAGAGATCGAGGGGTTTTGAGTTCTCCCAGTCGTGACGGAGGGTCTGGTGGATGCGTTTGACGATGTGGTCGTCGTCGACTTCGATGGCGAGCTCGCGGCGGCTGTCGAAGCTGCCGGGGGCGAGGTTGATGGAGCCGATGATGGCGCGGGCGTCGTCCGCGAAGAGGAGCTTGGCGTGAAGCTTGATGTGCCGGAGCTTGTGAATCTTGATGCCAAGGTCCTGGAGGATGCGGAGGCCGCTGACTCCTTCGATGAGCTTGTCTCTCTTGAGCTTGTGCGGGGGGCGAGCCATGATGTGGATCTGGACGCCGCGGCAGTGGGCGCGGACGAGGTGCTCGATGATGGTGGGGTCCTGGTAGCGCTCGTTCTGGAGCCAGAGGGAGTGTTTGGCTCCGTCGATGAGCTGGCCCAGGCGCTGGCGGCCGTTGCCGATGCACCAGATGAGGTGGGAGTGGGCGCCGGGGGTGAAGGGGGTGCGGTGCCAGTCGGCCTCGAAGCACTCGATGACCTCCGCTACCTCGTGCCGATGGGAGGTGACGACGGCGTAGTCGCGGGTGGTGGTGAGGTTCTCGGTCTGCCAGTTGAGGGACTCGACGAAGGCCCATTGATCGTCGAGGACCATGGACTTCTCGTGGGTGAGATCGAAACAGGGGTTGCTATCGATGACCTCTATTCCCGCTTCGGTCAAGGCCTTGCGCGATTCGGCGTTTTCCTTTTCGCCGGAGCGCCGCTCGGGATTGAGCATGACGCGCACCTTTACCCCGCGCTTGTGAGCCGTGACTATCGCCTGGAGGAGGGTGGGGTCGGAGAAGACGAACATCTTTACGCGGATGGACTGCGTGGCGCGATGGATAGCGTCCAAGATGGGTTGAGCAGAGTCGTCGGGTAGAACGATTACGGAGCGGGACATGGGGTTCCCTCGATTGCTTCGCTTACGGGCTGGATTGTTTTTACAGGGTGAGTTGGGCTGGTGACAAGTTATGGGTATGGGTCAGGCGATCCCGTGCGAGGACTGAGAGGCGACTTTCAGGCATTTCCATTAGCAAATACTTGATTGACCTCCACTGCGTATTGACTGCAGGCGGGTTACGGAGGTGTGTCGACCGAGTCTGGCACCTGCGGAATAAACCATGATCCTGGGGGGTTCTTTAAGGCATGACGGTTTCGTCACTGAGCGTCGGGCTGAGGAGTTCGTTTGAGCTAGATGCCCAGGACATTCCTATGAACAAAGGAGAGATATGAAAATTGGCTTTGTAAGTTTGCCCCTGACAGGGCATCTGAATCCCATGACGGCGCTTGCACGCAAGCTGGAATCGCGTGGAGACGAAGTGGTGTTTATCGGTGTTCCGGATGCCGAACCGGCCGTTCGCGCAGCAAATCTGAACTTCGTACCCTTTGGCGAGAAGGCTTATCCGGCAGGTTCCGTAGCCAAAGACTGGGGTCCGGTCGCGAAGCTGCACGGCGAAGAGGTAGTGCGGTATTCGTGCCGGGAGATATCGCCACGCCTCCTCGAAGTGGCGTTGGAGCATCTGCCGGAAAAGCTGGCAGAGACGGGCGTCGAGGCGCTGGTCATCGACACCATCCATACCTTCGTTGAGCTTGTACCCATGAGCATGGGTATCCCTTACGTTCACATCTGGAATATTCTCCACATCGATCTCTCCGGAGCAACTCCAGCCTGCCTTTTTAGTTCTCCGCACGAGACCACCCCGGAGGCTCTCGCCAGAAACCTCGAAGGATTGAAGACGACCGGCGAGATCTTTGCGCCGATTGTGGCAGTTGCAAAGCCCTATGCGGAGAAGATGGGATTGCAGATCGATTGGAATGACCCTACCGCGACTACTTCCAAATTAGCTGTCATCACGCAGACACCCAGGGAGTTTGATTTTCCAGGCTCCCCGTGGCCTGCCCACTTTCACTACGCAGGTCCCTTGCATGACAACGAAGGCCGAGAGCCAGTGCCTTTTCCATGGGATAAATTGACTGACAAGCCTCTGGTTTACGCTTCCCTGGGCACACTGGTGAATGGCCTGGACCATGTGTACAAGACCATCCTTGGGGCGGTCGGGAGACTTCCAGGGATTCAAGCCGTGCTTTCGGTAGGCAAGAATGTCAACCCCGACGATCTGGGGCCAATCCCCTCTAACACGATCGTAGTCCGTTCGGCTCCTCAGATTGAACTGCTGAAGCGTGCAGCGCTTTGTATCACCCATGCCGGGTTGAATACAGCACTTGAGGCATTGGCTCAGGGAGTGCCCATGGTGGCGATCCCCATAGGATATGACCAACCGGGTGTCGCTGCCAGGATTGCGTATCACGGGGTGGGTGAATTCATGGAAGTTCAGGATCTGACGGTAGAACATCTCTCAGAGCTGATTCAAAGCGTATTAGAGGATCCGGACTATCGGAGCAATGCCATTTACTTCCAAGAGGTGATTGAGGAGACTCGCGGACTGGATGTAGCTGCCGACGTGATTGAACGGGTGTTCGAAGAGTACCAGACGGAGAATTCAGCCAACGACGGTATCGAGTTTTCGCACGCCTGAGATGTATCTTTGCGCTTCTCGGTTCAATGTGTCATGCACTCCCTTTTGTACTGACTCTTTGCCAGCACAAAAGGGAGAGTTCTCCTCTTTTATGTCGGCTCCTTATTGGAGCCAGAGTCGAATTGGGTGCGGTGGAGTTCGGCGTAGATGCCGTTGCGGGCGATGAGCTGGTCGTGGGTACCGTCTTCGGCGACTACGCCGCCGTCGATGACGATAATCTGATTGGCGTCCCGTATGGTGCTGAGCCGGTGCGCGATCGCGATGACGGTCTTGCCTTTCATGAGCTTTTCGAGGGCGTCGATGACGAGTTTTTCGGATTCGCTGTCAAGGGCGGCGGTGGGCTCGTCGAGGAGAAGGATGGGGCTGTTGCGGACCATGACGCGGGCGATACCGATGCGCTGGCGCTGGCCTCCGGAGAGGGTTGAGCCGCGTTCCCCGACGAGGGTGTCGTAGCCGAGGGGCATGCGGGAGATGAACTCGTCGGCGTTGGCGAGCTTCGCGGCGGCGATGACCTCCTCTTTTGTGGCCTGGGGACGACCGAAGGCGATATTTTCGAGGATGGTTCCGCGAAAGAGGATGGTTTCCTGGAGGACGTAGCCGATCTGGTCGCGCAAGGGCTTGAGCTTGTAGTCGCGGACGTTGTGGCCGTCGATCAGGACTTCGCCGGATTGCACGTCGTAGAAGCGAGGGAGGAGGCTGACTACGGTGGACTTTCCGCTGCCGGTGGGGCCGACGATGCCGACGAACTCGCCGGGCTTTATCGTGAAGGAGATGTCGGTGAGGATGGGGATGGCGGGGTCGTAGCCGAAGGCCACATGCTGGAGCTCGATGGCGCCTTGCAGGGTGGTGGGTTCGAGGCCGTCGGGTTTTTCGGGGATGATGGTGTCGGTATCGAGGATCTCGCGGACACGCTCCGCACCCACGGCGACCTGCGCGATAGCGTTGGTGGTGGTGGCGAGATCTTTGACGGGCTTGAAGAAGCGGCTGAGGTAGGCGAGGTAGACGGTGAGAGAGCCGATGGTCATGGAGCCGGCGAGGATGAGGGCGGCTCCGCGCCAGAGCACAAGGGCAGTGCAGGCAGCGACGGTGACCGTAACGACGGGCGAGAGGAGCGCCTTGACGCTGCGGGCCTTGAGCGCGGCGGCGACGGTGGCGTGGCTGACGACGGCGAGGAGATCTTCTTCGGTACGCTCCTGCCCGAAGGCTTTGACGACCTGCATGGATTCGAGGCCCTGCTGGACGACGGCGACGATCTGAGCCTGATCTCTGCGGACCTCTTTGGTTGCGGTCTTGACGGACTTCTTGAAGCGGGAGACGAAGAGGAGAAGGAAGGGCGTGACGGCGAGGGCGATGAGAGTGAAGTCCCAGTTGAGCCAGAACATGAGGCCGAGCATGCAGACGATGGTGAGCATGTCCACGAGGATGCTGAGGGTGGAGGAGGAGGCAAAGCCCTGGATGGTCTGGATGTCGGTGGTGAGGGTGCTGAGGATGGTGCCGGTCTGATGGGTGTTGTAGTAGCCGAGCGAGAGGCGCTGGAGATGGCTGTACATGCGCATGCGCAGATCGTGGGCGACCCACTGGCCGACGCTCTCGGTGTAGTAGTTGTCGATGTAGGAGGCGATGGCGCCCAGGGTGGAGATGAAGACATAGAGCAGCGCGGCTACGGCGGCAACCTGAAGTCTTGAGCCGCTCTCCAGTACAGGGCCGAGGAGATGATGCAGCCAGGGCGCCATCTTGTGGTTGCCGACGACGTTATCGAGGATGATCTTGAGCGGCCAGGGGGTGGCGAGGCTCATGATGGTCTCGATCAGCATGGCCAGAAGGATGATGACCAGGGTGCCACGATAGGGCCGGATTAGAGCGCCGATGAAACGCAACATGGATTCGTCCCCGCACCGCGAAGTTTCGCCATGGGGTTCTTCGGTGGACGGCTCTGCACTGCTGAAGAGAGTTGCTTTCAGGCAGATTGCGATTCAACCGAAGAGTCTATGGAGTGTCCCATATTAGCGGAATCGATTTGTGTTTCCAGAGAGACTTGTGCGCCTAGGCGAAATAGTGCGGGATAAAGGAGCTCAGGTTATCGGTGATCAGGCCGGCAGACTCGCGGATTCCGAGGCCGCAACAGCTCTGGTCGACCATCCAGAGGCCGAGGACGGGGTAGCGACTATCGAATGCGGCTTCGGGCGCGAGGGCCTGGACGATCTGCGGGCCATTGTAGGGGCCGTCGGTAGTGGCGACGGTCGCACCGTCGCGGACGATCGTGATGTTCGCGCCCTCGCGGGAGTGGAGGGGTTTGCGGACGTAGTTGCGCATGTTGTTGGGGGCGGCGGGCAAGGCGATGGTGCTGCCTACGGGTATCCAGCCGCCGGTGTTGGAGGCGATGGTGCCGTCGCTCATGCGCTGTGGGGCGGTGGTGTCGAAGTGGGACTCGAGCAGGAGCTCGTGGTTGGGGTAGAGCTGCCAGAGGATGGGCAGGATTCCCTTGTTGGAGAGGAGCATTTTCCAGATGGGCTCGATCCAGCGGGTGCTCTGATAGGCCTCGACGGCGTGGATGCCGAACTCCTCCTGGACCATGGCCTCCCAGGGGTAGAGCTTGAAGATGGAGAACATGGGATTTTCTTCAGGGTCGACGAAGGCCTGCTGCTCATCGTTCCAGCCGATCTCCTCCATGAACATCTGGAGGGTGTCGAGGCCGGCCTGCTGAGCGGTGTCGCGCAGGTAGACGAGGGTGAGCTGATCTTCGGGGTTGTCGAGGCCGGCGAAGTAGATGGGCTTGCTGAGGTAGGGGTCGATGTCCTTCCACTTGGCGATGAGCCTCTCGTGGATGGAGTTGAACTGGTCTGGGTTTCCAGAGGCGAGGGTTGGGGATTGCTCTTCGAGCCAGCTCCACTGGATGACGGCGGCTTCGAGGAGCGAGGTCGGGGTGTCGGCGTTGTATTCGAGGAGCTTCGGGGCGTGGCCGCTGGAGGCTCCGGCCCAGCTCAGGTCGAAGCGGCCGTAGAGTGCTGGAGGCTCGTTGTTCCAGGCCCACTCGATGGCTGGGATGGCTTCTTCGGGGATGTCGAGTTCGGCGTAGCGCTTCTTGTCGATGACGTGCTGGGCAGCAGCAAGGCACATCTCCTGGAGGGTGTTGGCGGCGGCTTCGAGGGTGTCGATCTCGGCGGCGGTGAACTCGTAGGCGGCGGACTCGTCCCAGTAGGGGCGGTTCATCCCTTCGGGGGAGTGGAAGGTGAGGCCGGCGGACTCGACTTTCTGCTGCCAGTCGTCTCTGGGGGTAAGGGGGATGCGCTGCATTATTCTCCTGCTCCACTGCTGTGGCTTCCGCCGGAAGAGAAGGAGCTGCCGAAGCCTCCGCGGGTTGTGATTCCGGAGCGAGTGGCATAGCTGCGGCCAAAGGCTGGGGCGTAGCTGCCACCGCCTACCACGCTGCCGAGGCCGTAGCCTCCCCAGCCGCCGTAGTAGTAGTGGTAGAGAGGGATGAAGGGGATGAATCCGCCGCCGACCCTGGGTTGTTGCTGCTGCTGTTGGTTGGGCTGATTGGCGCAGAGGCTGTCGTCGACGACTTTATTGTTCTCGTCGACGCAGCGCTGCATCTCCGGCTTGCGGCAGCCGATCATCATGGCCAGGGCAGCAGCGGTGAGTAGCGGGGCTACGACTTGTTTTGAGCGTTTCATGCGATGGGCGCTGCTATTGTCCCACTCCAAAGGATACCAATATTGCGACTCCCGCTCCGATAACGAGCCAGGGGGCAAAGGAGCGTCCGAACCCACCGCGTACCGTTGCCGTGGTTGCGATCTTGTAGGAGTGCCCTGAGAGTGGAGCGAAGGTACCGTTCGAGGCGACCGTGCCCGGCCTGTTGGTGCCGGTGCCGCCGTAGTAGTAGCGGTATGAGGGGCGAAAGGGAGAGAGGGTACCGTCGCGTAGTCGACCTTCGGTGGGGTTCTGGCAGAGGTCGTTGTCGACGACGGTGTTCTGTGGGTCGACGCAGCGCTGCATCTCTGGCTTGCTGCAGCCGGTCGCCATGGCAAGGGCGGCTGCGGCTAGAAGAGGTGCGGCGACTTGGGTGGAGCGTTTCATTAGGTGTGGATAGAAGTATCAAGAACGAGAGACAGTGCTTCGAGCGCTCGTGGAGATGCGCCCTACTTCGAGTGAAGAAGCTATAACATTGACCACGACTTGCGGAATGATGCCACCAAAGCTAAGTAGGATTCCGTCTAGATAGCCTTGTTGATTTACTGTCACCCAACCCCAACCGAATTTCTGCTCAACCAGATCTTCCCAGATATCTCCTTGAGTCACACCGCTATCTTGTATCTCTTTGGAGCCGGAACTACTAATAGTCAAAAAGCTTATCGTGTCATCGTCCACATTCGCGTCCAGTATCAAGGCTTTCGAATCAAAATCAAGGATGATGCGAGATAGCGATCCATCTTCCTGAATCTGTCGGACGCACTTCAACGTCAAGCCATTCAATTCCTGAAATGAGGAAAGTAAAGGAAACAATGCCTCAGCGATTTTTATTTTCGCGTTGGCCATTGTTTCCTTTCTCGAATCACTTTTGTAAATGCACACCGATTAGGTTTGATTTCGCCGGATTGCTGATGCTATTTCGCGTGTGCGGCGAAGAGCTTTTGCGCGGCGATTAGGCCTTTGCCGAATTCGAAGTTGGGCAGCGGGAGTTTTGCGGCTATGGCAACCTGTTCGAGTGCGCCGATGATGGCAATGGTGTCCATGTAGTCGAAGAAGCCGATGTGGGCGATGCGGAAGAGGGAGCCCTTCATCTCGCCCTGGCCGTCGGTGACGATGGCGGCGAACTTCGACTTGAGGCCCTTGACGATGACTCCGGAATCGGTGCCCTCGGGGGCCAGAATGGCCGTAGCGGCAGCGGCCTCGTAGCCCTTGGGGGCGAAGAGCTTCAGGCCCATGGCCTCGGCTGCGGCGCGGGTCATGGCGGCGCAGGTCTCAGCGTTGTCGACGAGCTTCTTGCGGCCTTCGGCTAGGTTGCCTTCGGCCTGCCCGGCGATGTAGTCGAGCGAGGCTCCGAGGGCGGCGATGAGGGCGACCGATGGGGTGTAGGCGGACTCGCCCTTGGCGGCGTTCTTGCGCTCCTTGCGGAGGTCGAAGTAGTAGCGCGGGTTGTAGGTGGCCTCCATGCGGTCCCAGGCGCGCTGGCTGATAGCGATGTAGGCGAGACCCGGGGGGATCATGACGGCCTTCTGCGAGCCGCCGATGAAGACGTCCACACCCCAGCCGTCCATGTCGAGATGGGTGGTGCCGAGGCCGGTGATGGCGTCGACGATGAGGAGGGCCTCGGAGTTCTCGGCCTTGAGGAGCTTGGCGATGCCTTCGATGTCGTGGCGGACGCCAGTGGAGGACTCGGTGGCCTGGACGAAGACGGCGCGGGTCTCGAGCTTGAGGGCGGCTTTGACCTGATCGAGGGTGAAGGTGCTGCCGTAGGGGGCTTCAACGACGTCTACGTGGCAGCCGAAGGCCTTGGTAATGCCGCTCCAGCGCTCGCCGAACTTGCCGGCGGTCAGGACAAGAACGCGGTCTCCGGGAGACGTGAGGTTAGAGACGGAGGCTTCCATGGCTCCGGTTCCTCCGCTCGAGAGGATGATGACGTCGTTCTTGGTGCCGACGAACTCCTTGAGCTGGGCGAGGACACGGGTGTAGAGGGCGCGGAATTCGGGGGTTCTGTGGTGGATGTCTGCGGCAGCCATTGCAAACTGGGCGGCGGGAAGGAGGGGCGTCGGACCAGGGGTGAACAGGCGAGTTTTGCGAATCATGTTGTTATTGTATCGAGTCGAGGGGTTGGGACGTCGGAGCCTGCGATGGTTATGCGAACTTATAATCTAATCAAATAATCGAAGGCGATGGCTGAGAGGGATTGATGACGATTGGCGAGAGGGTGCAAGCGGATATTGTCGTGGCGATGAAGGCTCGCGATGAGCATAAGCTGACGACGCTGCGGATGGTGAAGTCCGCGCTGAAGAATAAAGAGATCGATAAACGCGAGAGGCTGACGGATGCGGAGGAGACGCAGATTCTGACGACGCTGATCAAGCAGCGGAAGGAGTCGGTGGAGTCGTTTACGAAGGGCAATCGGCCGGAGCTGGCGGAGAAGGAGCGGGTGGAGATTGGCCTGATCGAGACCTATCTGCCGCAGGCTGCGGGCGAGGATGAGATTCGTGCGGTGGTGCAGGCGGCGATTGCGCAGATCGCCGAGGGCGGGGCAAAGCCGGGGCCGAAGGATATGGGCTCGGTGATGAAGGGTGTGCAACAGCGGATTCAGGCCGGCGGTCTTCGCGCGGATGGAAGGCTGGTGAGTGAGTTGGTGAAGGCGGAGCTGGCGAAATAGCGGGTGGTTTCGACCTTGTGTTCGGGTCGTCGTTCGTCAGGATTATCCCCGGGTCGCCGAGAGTCGATTCCCAATGTTGCCGGTAAGAACATTCGCGAGCGTTCTGTTTCAAAAAAAGTTGTTGGCATAATTACGGCGGATTAGAATCGGCGGATGCAAAAAGTAGCTGTCATCGGTGCGGGTCCGGGAGGACTGGCGACCGCTCGGTACTTGAGATCGGAAGGCCTGGAGCCAATCATCTTTGAGCAGGGCGAGCGTATCGGCGGCCAGTGGAGCGCGGATCCCGGCCATAGCGGCGTTTGGCCCGGCATGCGAACCAACACCAGCCGCATCATGACTTCGTTCAGCGATCTACCGCACGATGCCGACTCGCCCACCTATCCGACCAATGAGGCGATGGGCGAATACCTGCAGCGTTACGCGGAGCTGTTCGACCTCACCTCTCGTGTCCGGATGAAGACACCAGTGCGCGAACTCCGTCGCGGTGCGAATCATGCCTGGACTGTGCGAACCGATGCCGGCGAGGAGCAATTCGAGCAGGTCGTGATTGCTTCCGGCCGCTATCATAAGCCGGCGAGTCCCAATGTTCCCGGGCTGCAATCCTTCTCCGGTGCAGGCGGCGTGAGCCATGCCTTTTCTTACAAGCGTCCCGAAGACTATCGTGGCCTGCGGGTTCTTGTTGCCGGATGCAGCATCAGCTCCTTGGAGATTGCGAGCGACCTTGCAACCCTTGGCGCCGCACACGTCGTCGTCACCAATCGCAAGCAGCGCTACGTGCTGCCGAAGCTCGTCACCGGGGTGCCCCTGGACCACGTGGCTTTCACCCGCTTCTCCGCACTGGCCGAGGAGTCGTTCCCCCTGGCGGCTGTGGGGGATGAACTGAAACGGTTCGTGCTCGGCGCGGCAGGAAGTCCAGAGCAGTTCGGGGCTCCAAAGCCTAAGGACAATATCTTTGAGGCCAACGTCACACAGAGCCAGTTCTTCCTTCCCCTGGTGGCCGAAGGCCGCATCAAGGTCAAACCGTGGATCGAGTCTGTCGAAGGCAGGACCGTGCGCTTCTCCGATGGCAGTGCCGAGGTATTCGACGCTATTCTCTTCGGCACCGGCTATGATCTGCATCTTCCATTCTTGAGCGAGGACGTCCGCAGAACTCTGGACGCGGATGCGCACCACCTGGACCTTCACAAATTCACCTTCCATCCGGAGCTACCCGGCCTGGCCTTCGTCGGATTGTTCGAGTTGGTCGGCCCGTACTATCCCGTCCTTGAACTGCAGGCCCGTTGGGTTGCGTATACCCTTAGCGGTGCCCAAGCTGCTCCTTCAAAGGATGAACTCGAAGCCGGCATAGCAGCGTATCGTGCGCGCCGGGGTGGTCCACAATCCCTGACCAACCATGCTGCGGCATTGCTCTTCTCACGCGCCGCCGGAGTGGAGCCCGAACTCGAGCGTTGGCCCGATCTCGCTCGCCCGCTGATGTTCGGCCCTCTCACCCCGATGTCGTTCCGCATGAGTGGCCACGATAGCCTTCCGGAGGCACCTCAGCGCTTTGCCGCAGAAGCCCGGGCCTTCGGTTGTACGCCGTCCAACCAACTGACGCCAATGCACATCGGGCAACTGCAGGCGCTTGCCAATGCCCGCGGCGACGAGGCGTTCAGTCGGTACGTTGCAGCCGTTGCTCCAGCCGGATCAAACTGAACCACTCCCTTTGCTGTTTGTTTTGATTGCCTTGCCGTTGAGGCCAGGAGTATAGTCCTCGGCCACGAGGTAACAAGCCATGCGAAAGCTCCTCTGTGCATTCGTGCTATTGGCCTTCGCGACCCCGCTCCTGGCAAAGAATCCCTTTGTAGGGACGTGGACGCTCAACTCAGAAAAGTCGGAGTATACGACCGGCAGTCCAGCAAAGAATGTGACGATCGTTATTGAAGAGCAAGGCCCCAATCTTCAGGTGACTGTTAACGGCACCAACAACGACGGTTCGCCGATTTCTGTGAAATATATGGTTCCGACCCAAGGCGGGATGGGTACCGTCCAAGAGGGCGACTTCGACAGTATTAACTCCAAGCAGATCAGCGATCACGTTCGCGAGAATAGCTACATGAAGAACGGGAAAGAGATCAGAACCCGAAGGTTTGTTGTCTCTGGGGACGGGAAGACCATGAGGTCGTCACAGAAGGGAACCAGCGTCGCAGGCAAGCCCGTGGTCGGGACAGACGTCTTCGACAAACAGTAGCTTTGCCGGAATGAAAGCTTGTAACGAGTTGGTTGGCTCTCTCCAGCTATTTCTTGACGCACTTTATTGTGGATGTGCCGTTTGGGTCGGAGATCCGGACGGCAGTAAAGCCAGGGTCACAGTGTGGGCTGGAGCTGGCAGCGGGCTTGACCGCAGCGGGTGCAACTGACTTGGCCTCTTTGAGGCAGTGGGCCGATACCTTGATGGTGAATTGAAAGTTGGTGGGCAGCTCGGCAGGTTGTGTGAGCCTGACTTGAAGCTTATGACCGGCGGGCAGCTGCTTTCCGACGTGGATCGGAGGGTAGACGACAGACTTCCAGGAGTTCCAGTCCGTTGGGAGGTCGGCCAGCTTTGTCCTTGTGGTGACGTCCCAGAGGGACAAGGGAATGGGGAGAGTCGTGGGGGTTCCGGCTGTGGTGGTGTAGTCCACCGAATTGAGGCTGCATGCCGAGGCCAGGGTAAGGGCTGTCGCGCTGGATGGGGAGAGGCCGACCGTTGAACCGATAAAGAGAGGAAGCGGGCCGGTCGCTTTTGACGGCCATACGCCGTTCCCTGAACTGAAGGAAATGTCGGTGAATGCTGCTCCAGAGAGGGCGTCGGCTGCGGCGGTGGCCGGGGTTGCGGCTGGCTTCGGGGTGTGGGCCGGGTCCGGGGGAGGCACTCCCTCGTTATTGGTTGTGCCCATTGCGCCTACGACCTTGCCAGTGGGTACGGTGTAGTAGCAGTCGGTACAGCCTGGTACGGGTGGCTGAAAACGATTGGGCATCTGCTGAATCGCGGGAGGGACGGGACCGGCGTTGACATCAGGGCTCTTGCTCGTCTGGGCGAAGACTACCGCGGGCGCCATAGAGAGGAGTGTGACCGCTAGAAGCCTGAGACCCATAATGTTTCTCCTCCCTATCTTACCGATGGGCTCTTACCTGCGTGATCGACTTGAGGGGATAGTTTAAACAGCTTGCAAAGTTGCGATGTCTGCGTGTTATATGTTCCTCACACATTCGAGCGGCGAATCTGAAGCGGTTGGTCGCGCAAAAGAGAAGTGTCAAGTGCCTGCAAGCCGAATGGTCACCGTAAATACCTCATTTAATAGCCTTTAGACGAGTTTCTGGTTTGGCATATTAGTTATGGTCCCGTTGCTATTCTTATAAGAGGTAGCAAAAACTAAAGAGAAAGAGATCACTGTGGGAGGGACGCCGAGGGCGGGCTCTCCCGTTTTGCTTTGGACAGGAGAGGAAAGAGCAATGGCGAAATTTACTTATAGCGATGCGGGTTTTGCGCTTACGAAGAACTTTGAAGGTGTGATGCTCTCTGCCTATGCGGATCAGGGCGGGGTTTGGACGGTAGGCTACGGCCATACAGGGCCGGGGGTTCATGCAGGGCTAACGATTACTCAGGAGCAGGCGGATATCTTTCTGCATAGCGATATTGCCGGAGCAGTGGCGTGCGTCAACAAGCTGGTGACCGGGAAGATCAACCAGAACCAGTTCGATGCCCTGGTGGACTTTGTGTTCAATCTGGGATGTGCGAGCCTGGCGACTTCGACACTGCTGCGGGATGTGAATTCGGGGAACTTCAATGATGCGTCGGGTCAGTTCCTGCGTTGGGACCATATTGGACGGGTTGTCATTCCGGGTCTGACGCGGCGGCGGCAGGCGGAGGCGACGTTGTTTAGTACTCCAGCCTGAGGATTTAACCGCGGGGCTAGCGCTTCTGGGACCAGCTTATCTCGGTTCCGGCCATGATAGTGCGGCCCTGCAAGGGGACTCCGGGGATCTCCTGGTAGTTGGTGTTGCTGAGATTGAGGAGTCGGAGGTAGGGGCGGAGATGGCCGGTGTTGCGAGCGAGGGAGAGGTTCCAGAGGGGATAGGGGGTCTGGGTGGTCTTCTGGAGGATGGCGAGCTGGTTCTGGATGGTCAACTGATGGAGTTTTGCTGGTAGCGGACCACTCCACGCAAAGAGGGCGCTTTGGGCGGCGTAGTTGAAGGTGTACTCGGAGATGAGGCCGGGAGGTGGGGAGGTGGCCTGGACGGCGGTGTAGTTGAGCTGGAGCTGCTGGCTGGCAGGGAGGCGGAGGCGGAGGGAGGCTTCGGCTCCGGTGTAGGCGAAGTTGGCTACGTTGGTGGCCTGCCAGGGCTTGGTGAGGTCGTATTTGGAGTAGTCGATTCCATTCTTCTGGCGGAGGCGAAAGGCGGTGGCGGTGAGGGTGAAGGGGGCGCGGGAGGGGGTCCAGTCGGCTCCGGCCTCGTAGCTCCAGGAGGACTCGGGCTTGAGGCTTGGGTTGCCGATGGTGGAGGGGTCGGAGTAGTAGAGGTCGAGGTAGGTGGGGAGGCGGAAGCCGTGGCCGATGGAGGCTCGGGCACGGAGGGTGGAGGTAATGGTGAGGGCCGCGGCGAGATTGGGGGAGAAAACGGATTCTCCTCCGGAGAAGACCTGTTCGCGGGCTCCGAGGGAGAGGGAGAGTCGGCCTAAGGAGCGGAGGGAGAGGTTGGCGTAGCCGGCTGCCTGGTTGCGGGCGTGCTTGCCGAGGTTGGTGCTGACGATGGAGTCGCCGTTGGCCTCGAGGCCGTAGGAGAGAGTGGTGTTGGAGCCGATGGGGTCGGCTCGACGGAGGGCGGACTGCCAGGCGGTGGTGACGTGGTTGTTGCGGTAGTAGTTGGGGCGATCGAGGAGGAGGACGAAGAGGTCGGTGTGGCGGCGGTAGGCGTAGCTGGCTGCGGTGCGCGCTCCGAGCTGCTGCTGGATGGAGGCGAACCATCCCTTGGTGCGCTCCCAGGAGTCGTAGGGGCCGTAGAACTGGTTGGCTCCGTAGGGGCGGTCGCTGGTGGCGAGGAGGATGTCGGTCGTGTATTGGGGGTCGCCGGGCTTCAGGTTAAACCAGGTCTCGGAGGCCAGGGCGTTGCTGGAGTAGTTGCGGTCGGGGATGAAGCCGTTGGAGGTGTCGCGGCTGGCCGTGAGCTGCTCGGAGAAGGGTTTGGAGGCGTAGTCGGCGCGGAGATGCTGCTCGAGGGAGCCGTAGTTTCCGGCGCCGAGCCTGGCGGCGAGGCTGATGGTGCTGGGGCGTTCGGTGATGAGGTTGACGGCTCCGCCGATGGCGTCGGAGCCGTAGAAGGTGGAGCCGGAGCCGTGTAGGACTTCGATGCGGGAGATGGCTTCGAGAGGGACAGGGATATCGAGGTTGAGATGGCCGGTCTCGGGATCGTTGATGCGGAGGCCGTTGAGGAGGATGAGGGACTGCTCGAAGGTGGTGCCGCGGATGGAGAGGTCGGCCTGGACGCCGTTTGGGCTGCGGGCCTGGAGGTTGAGGGAGGGGTCCTGGCGGAGGTAGTCGGTGAAGTTGTTGAAGAGGAGGGGCTGGTCGCGGGTGTCGAGGACGGTGACGGAGCGGTTGCTCTCGGAGAGGGGGATGGGCTCGATGGTGGTGGAGACGGAGACTGTCTGTTGGATGGGGGTTGGCTTTGACGCGGGTGACTGGGTGCCTTGCTGGGCAAAGGCGCTGGCGGCGCAGAGGCAGAGGGACAGGAGCCAGTGGCTCTTCGGCAATGTCTTGCTCTGTCGTTCTTGTGGGTTGTGGTGCGTCATAGGGAGATCATCGGTTCAATTGCGGAGCTTGTGGGGATAGTTTTGTTCTATTGTAAGTAGTTGACTCTATAAACTATATAATCGACTGCGATATGCGCATCGAGTCTTTCTTGCGACAGAGCCCGATCTTTCAGGCGAGCCGGATCGCCCGCAAAATGGATGCTTCCCTGAACCTGATTCTTCGGGAGGAGGGGTTGACGTTCTTTGAGTCGTTGACTCTAGCGGCTATCTTTTTTGAGAAGAAGGGGGCCATCAAGCCGTCGGATCTGGCGGTGACGTTTCAGACGACGCGCGGGAATGTGAGCCACTGCATCTCTTCTCTGGAGGCAAAGGGACTGGTGCAAAGAAGGATCGATCCGGAGGATGCGCGGGCCTTTCGGCTGGTGTTGCAGGCTGCGGGCAGGAAGCAGGCTGTGCGGGTGGTGGGGATTCTTGACCGGATGCAGGGTCACTTCGAAGAGACTGTTGGTGTGGCGAAGCTCGAAGCGATGTTGGAGCAGATGGATGCAATCGAAGGACTTTGCTCCCGCTTAGCGAAGTCGGCAACGCGAGTTTCGCGGACTCAAGCGGGTAACAGGTAGTTGTACTGCGGTATCCGTGAGAAGATTTTCTTACTGGACGTGGGTACTCAATACAAGCTTCATGGGTGGAATGGATGAGTGTCGTGGCGCATGAGGCGGCTGCTCCAGCCGAACCAATCACTGGCGGCAGCCGGTCGAATATTGTCGACATCGTGAAGGGGCTTGCGATCTCGCTGATGACCTATGGGCACACGGCGCAGGGATTGAATAACCGTGGCTGGTGGTCCACGCCGAGGTTCCACTTCTCGAATGCGTTTGTCTACAGCTTTCATATGCCGGCCTTCTTTTTTGTCTCGGGCCTGTTCGTGATGCACAGCCTGAACCGGCGCGGCGTGAAGAACTTCACGGTTGAGAAGCTTAAGACGATCCTGTACCCGTATTTTCTGTGGGCGATTCTCTATGCGGTGCTGGAGCCCTTGATAACGCAGTTCAAACGGTCGCATCACCCCTTTGACGCAAAGTTCTTTTTCGTCTCGCTGCTTGAAGGGGAGCAGGGCTGGTTTCTGTTTACGTTGTTCATGTGCCTGATGGTGGCCGTGCTGACACGCAAACTGCCGGCGTGGCTTCGTTTCCTGCTGGCGGTCGCGGTTGGAGTTTTGACGCCTGTCGGCGTGGTCTTCGGAACGGTGATTCACGAGTTCTGCTTTATGGCGGCGGGAATGTGGGTCGGCACGCGCATTCATGTACTGGATCGCATGCGTGCGGGAACGGCAACCGCCATCCTGTTGGCGCTTACTGCATTTCAGGCAGCGATGATTCTTCGTTTCGGGGGTGCTAACATCCGGGACTACATCCTGCTCGGACTGACGGGAACGGCCGGGTTGTGCATGCTTGCCCGGCTGATCGACCGGACAAAGATCGGAGATGGATTCGCTTGGGTCGGCCGTGCCTCTCTTGGCGTCTTCCTGATTGGGGCGTTCGTGCAGGGTGCGGCACGAGAGATTCTGTTGCGTGTCTTCCATACGCGCGAGTTCTGGTTGCAACTGCTTGTGCCGACTATCGTCTCAACGATCATCCCAGCCTTTATCTGGTACCAACAGGATCTACTGCGGTTGGGATGGCTCTTCCACTGGCCGTCGCAAAAGACAGCGGGAGATTGAAGGCTATTCGCGGATGATTTTGACGAAGATGCCGTCCGGGAGGGTTGTGCTGCCGAGGACGTGGATGACTCCGTCTTTGGTGAAGCCCCGAAGCATGGGATCGGGCTTGGCGTAAGGGTTGGGTGGGGCTTCGGATTTTGTGGGGTAAGGGGTGGCTTTGGGCGGGGGTGGGGCAGGCTGGTTGGGGGCCTGGGGGCGGGTGTCGTCTCTAGGGGCGCGGCGCATTCCACGGTCCATGGCCTCGTTGGCCAGACGATCGGCGTCCTTGTTCTTGTGGCGGAGGGCGTGGGTGATCTCGAAGGCTTCGAGTTTGGCGATGCGGTTCTTTGCCTCCTGCCAGAGAGGTTTTAGGTCGGGAGAGTTGACCTTGTACTTGCCCTGGATCTGCTTGACCATGAGCTCGGAGTCGGAGACGACGCGGAGGCGGGGGTAGTTGTGGTCGAGGGCGTACTGGAGGCAGCCGAGGAGGCCGGAGTACTCGGCGTAGTTGTTGGTGCGGATGCCGAGGAACTCGGAGAGCTCGGCGAGGACCGTGCCTTCATCGTTCTGGATAAGGGCCCCGTAGCCGGCTGGGCCGGGATTGCCGCGGGCTCCGCCATCGCAGTGGGCGTTGATCCAGTCTTTTTTAGCAGGGCGAAGGGTGGGCGTTTCGGCGAAGAGGCTGGGAATGGTGGGACGGTGGGGCATAAGGTGAGTTTACCGGGGAAAGCGATGGAATAGGGAGAGAGAACAGCAACGGAAAGAGCAGGCAACAACAGAGGGGAGATCCTGGGGTTCTTCAACTGCGCGTTCGACAATGAAGCTAAAACGCTCATTCAGACGAGCGATACTTCGGTCGGTTTTTGCGAAAACAGGTTAAGACAACGCCGTTGGACGGGAGATGCCTGCTTACCTTTAGGTAGTCGGGTGGTCTATTGAAGTGATATCGATTTCCTGACCTCCCGGAGTCAGATGTATGAATGCTGAAGCTTTAGGTATGGATTTTGGCGGCAAGCTCGCCACGCCGTCTGCAGGTGCTCGTGGTCGGCGGCCCAGCCCGTTCGCGATAGGGTTGCGGGAGTCTATGGCGGTAGAATCATTGCCAGAGATGGCAAAGGCTGCTGCCCAACCCGGTGCCAGAAATGGCGGAAAACTGACCCAGGCGCAGATCGAGGCGCGCGCTCAGCAGCGGATCGAAGACGATGAGCTGATCCGCGAGGCCCAGAAGGGCCAACGAGCGGCCTTTGATGCCCTGGTGCGGCGATATGACCAGTCTGTGCTACGGCTGGCGCTGCATATGCTCGGCAACGAACAGGATGCGCAGGATGTACATCAGGAGGCCTTCATCAAGGCCTACCGGCACCTGGGGAACTTCCGGTTCGAGTGCAGCTTCTACACGTGGCTGTATCGGATTGTGACGAACCTCTGCCTGGATCAGCTAAGGCGACGGAAGAGCCGGCGGGAAGACCCGGCTACCGTGCTGGACGCGAGCGGCGACGAGATGGACCTGATGGCGAATGTAACCGACGATCGGGCGATGGCGAATCCGGCGCGGGAGCTGGACCGGAAGGTGATGGGCGAAAAGATCAATGAGGCGTTGAGCAAGCTGACGCCGCGGGAACGTACGGTGTTTGAGCTGAAGCACTATCAGGGATTAAAGCTGCGCACGATCGGCGAGATGTTGAACACGACGGAGGAGACGGCGAAAAATACGCTGTTCCGTGCTACTCGGAAGTTGCGGGCTAATTTAGCTGAGTTGAAGGCTAAGTGAATACGGGTAGGGATATGAATTGCTACAGGTCTGGATACAAAGACGGGCGACACGATAGACCCGATAAGAACGACAAAATTTTGAGGCTAGTTGAGGTAGGGCGATGAAGTGCGAGATGGTACAAGAGAACATTATCCTGGCGAACTACGGTGAGCTGCCGGATGAGTTCACGGAAAATTTGGAACAACACCTTGCGGATTGTGAGGATTGTCGCAGAGAGCTGAATGCGATGCGGATTCTGGAAGAGCGGCTAGCACTGCTGCCAGTCGTGGAGCCCTCACCGAATCTTCTGGCTCAGTCGCGGATGCGATTGGATGATGCGCTGGACATGATTCCGCCGCATGGTTTTTTTCATCGGCTGCGGACTAACTTCTTTGCCTGGGTCGGGCATGTGCAGAGTGCTCCGGCGCTGGCGACGTTGCTGGTGGGCGTGGGCTTCCTGACGGGGAACTTTATCAATCGATACCAGGTGGCGCACGCGCCGAAGCAGCTGCAGGGGCCGGTTAGGTTGAATAATCCAGCGGACGGTTCGATTGCGAATGTGACAGGGATTGTGAAGACGCCGAACTCCGAGCTGGTGCAGGTGAAGTACAACCGGGTCGTTCCGGAGTCGGTGGAGGGGTCGCTGGATTCACCGGCGATTCGAGAGCTGCTGTTGATGGGAACGAATCCGGCGACGGATAGCGGAGTTCGGGTGAACTCGGTTTCGCTATTGGCGAATGAGTGCAGAGCCGGCCATGCATGCGTGGGAGGGGCCGATCCGAAGGGGATCCGGAATCAGCTTCTGGTATCGATGCTGTACGACGAGGATGCGGCAGTTCGCCTAAAGGCGCTGGAGGGGCTGCAGCATTTTGTGGGTCAGGATCCGCGGGTGAGAGATGCGATCGCGGAGGCGCTGTCACGCGACCCGAGCGCGGAGGTGCGCAAGGAGGCTATCGCCACTCTGGGACCGGTGAGGACCGATTCGACGGTACGGCAGGTGCTGCGAACGGTTTCGACGCAGGACGAGAATCCCTATATCCGGACGGCGTCATTCAATGCACTTCAGGGTGCGGCGGATATTCAGTAGGGGTGCGGTGATGAAGTCGATGGAGAGAAAACACCGTATATCGTTTGGCGCGCTGGCCCTGGTGGTGGGCCTTGGTTTTTCGCTGGTTGGGTCCGCCTATGCGTCGCATGGTGGATCAGGGATGTCTAGCCGTTCAACGCCCGGGTATCTGGGGGTGGAGATGCGGGATGTGAGTGGCGATCAGGTGGCGGTGCTGAAGTTGAAAGAGGCGCGCGGGGCGGAGGTCGTGAATGTGGACCACGATGGACCGGCGTGCAAGGCCGGGCTACAGGTTCATGATGTGATTCTGCAGCTGAATGGGCAGGCGGTGGATGGAATTGATCAGATACGCCGGATGTTGCGGGAGTTGCCGGCGGGACGAACTATAAGTCTTGTGATCAGCCGTGATGGGCAACAACAGACGATATCGACGCAGATGGCGAATCGTGACATGGTGGAGCGTCAGGCGTGGGAGCAGCGGTATAAAGTGCCTGATCCGTCGACGGCTTCCTCGTCGATCAATAGCACGCATAGTTCGCACGGTAATGGATTCTTGAGTTCGTCGACCGCGGGCGTGGTGACGAAGGGATACAAGAACTTGATGGGAGCGATGACGATGATTGTCAGCTCATCGTTTACAGGAGCGAAGCTCGAGGTGATGGGACCGCAACTGGCGGAGTTCTTCGGGGCGCAAGGGAGCGCGGGATTGCTGGTGCGGAGCGTGGATGCGAACAGTCCTGCGTCGGCGGCGGGAATGCGGGCCGGAGACGTAGTCATAAAGGTGAACTCAGTTTCAATCGCGAGTGGAAACGACTGGACGAAGGCGATCCACGAAAATAAGGGAAAACCAGTACCGGTGGTGGTATTGCGCGATAAGAAGGAGCAGACCTTGACGCTGACGCCCGATGGGAAGAAGCGGTCGAGTGTGGAGCCGGGAGTGGGGTTGGAGGAGTTCTTCGGCGGCGGGGAGCAGGCGGAGCGGACGCGGGAGATACTGGCCCAGCTGCAACCCCTGTTCGATACGATGGCCGGGGATGCGCGGCGGCGGATGGAGGCGGTGCGCTATTCTCCTGAGCTGGCGCGGCTGAAGGCGCGGCTGGAGGCGTTCGCAGCGAATCCTGAGCTTCAGACGGAGCTGGAGACGGCGCGGCGACAGGTGGAGGCGGCTGCGGATGCGGCCAAACGTGGGGTTGGTTTGCCGGAGTCCCGGCAGCGAATGAATTGACGTGTAGCCAGTGATGTGTTTTGTGGAGTGATCAAGCGGCGGCCTTCTGGTCGTCGTTTCTGCGTGTGTGGGTGGGCGGTTCGATATACTTGAAAGTGACTATGTCTTCTGTTTCTATAACTGCAACTGGCAGCCGACCGATGAGTGTGAAGCGCCGCTGGAAGGCGGCGACGCGCAAGATGCGTGAGTTGGCGTCGATCGGCTCAGCACTTGTCTCTACAGGCCACCCGTATATGGCGCATATCGTGCCGATGCGGCGGTGCAACCTGGCGTGTACGTACTGCAACGAGTTCGACGATGTCTCCGATCCGGTGCCGCTGGGTGAGATGCTGCGGCGCATCGATGACCTGGGGCGTTTGGGGACTTCGGTCATTACGATCTCGGGCGGCGAGCCGTTGCTGCATCCGGATCTGGACCAGATCATCGCGCGGATTCGCAGGACGGGCGCAATTGCGGGGATGATCACGAATGGCTATCTGCTGATGCCGGACCGGATTGAGCGGTTGAACAAGGCCGGCCTGGACCACATGCAGATCTCGATCGACAACGTGATGCCGGATGCGGTGTCGAAGAAGAGCTTGAAGGTGCTGGATAAGAAGTTGCAGATGCTGGCGGAACATGCGGACTTTCACGTCAACATCAATTCGGTGGTGGGGGGCGGGATCGCCAATCCGCAGGATGCCTTGACGGTGAGCCAGCGGGCGCTGGGGCTGGGATTCAGCTCGACGATCGGGATTATCCACGACGGCAGCGGGCAGTTGAAGCCGCTGGGCGAGGCGGAGCGCGAGGTCTGGGACAAGGTGCGTAATCTGACGCGGCGGAGCTACTCGCGGTTCAATCACTTCCAGGAGGCGATTGCCAATGGGAAGACGAATGACTGGCGCTGCCGGGCGGGTAGCCGGTATCTGTATATCTGCGAGTTTGGGCTGGTGCACTATTGCAGCCAGCAACGCGGGTATCCGGGGGTTCCGCTGTCGGGCTACAGGACTGCGGATGTGAAGCGGGAGTTTCTGACGGAGAAGAGCTGCGCGCCGAACTGCACGATCAGCTGTGTGCACCAGGTGAGCTATATCGACCACTGGCGGGCTCCGCAGCGGACTACGATTACTCCGGGTGCATCAGGATCGCATGAGGCTTCGGAGCTGGTGCAGATTCAGTAGGTACCCCCCTCCCCCTACCTGTTGGCTAAACTGCTTGTATTCAATCACTTGCGCTGTATAGTTATGTGCAAAGTCGTCATTCTAAATGAGTTGCGGCTAAATTCTTCTCCTGATTGAAGTTACGGGTGATAATGGAAAACCCCGAGGGTTCTCGGGGCTTTCTTGATCTCTTGTTCCATTTTAGCGGATTGGGAATAACTAGTATGCCAATTCTATTTGCTTTGTTTGCCTGAAGTTAGATGGAATTGGGGCTTGACAGGATTTTTGCTGCGTCATTGGCGCTGTAGAAGAACGGACAACGACAACCGCAATATGCGGGTCGTTGCGCCCTTCGGGCTTCACTCCAGCCTTCGGCAGAATGGAACCGCTTCGCGGTGGAGTTTGATGCTCGGGCTGAAGCCCGGGCCTAATCCCGAAAGGCAAGGACAAGGACAAAGCAAGGGCAAGGGCAAAAGCAAACTCTATTCTGTTTATTCTCCTATGTTTAGATGTTTTTGGGGCTTGATAAGGTTTTTAGCCGTCCTCCCAGATGGGACTAGTAAAGATTGGGCTGAGCTGGTTGAATTTGTTTCGGGCTGAGCTTGGCCGTTTCGTGGTGAGGAGGGGATTATGCTTCGTCGATTTTTTGCCGGGATTCTGTTTTGTGTCGTCTTTACCGGGGTGGGGTTTGGACAGGCGGTGCAGGCTCCGACGCAAGGTCCGCCTCGGGCCACAAGCATGCCCTACTCGGGCGATCTATCGATCTTTGAGTATCCGGATAGGGATAAGAAGCTGCAGATCGATCGGGTGATGGACCTGCTGGGGATCACGCCAGGGAAGAACGTCGGCGATCTTGGGGCGGGTTCGGGTTGGTTCACGGTGCGGGCGGCGAAGCGGGTGGGGCCGACTGGGGCGGTGCTGGCGCAGGACATCAATCCGGTGGCGATTGAGTTCATCGGCAAGCGGGTGGTAAGGGAGGGCCTGCCGAATGTGCGGACGGTGCTCGGGACGCCAGATGATCCGGGCTTTCCGGCGGGGAGTCTGGATGCCGTGCTGATGCTGAAGGTCTATCACGAGATTGCGCATCCGGAGGTGGTGATGAAGCGGCTGAAGGGCTCGCTGCGACCGGGGGCCAGGGTGGGGATCATCGACCGCAATGGCAGCGGGACCGACCATGGGCTGAACCACGGGGTGGTCGAGCGGGAGATGGGGGAGGCTGGGTACAAGCTGATGGCGACGTACGACTTCACCAAGGCGGATGGGCAGGACTATTTTCTGATCTTCGAGGTGAAGTAATGAGAGGAAACAGGCAGGCAAGAGAACGGAGAAGTGGGCAAACAGTTTCTCGCATGGGCATTTATTTGCTTAGATTTTCCCAGATATGCCTGATGCTGCGGGCTCGACAAGGATAGAGCTTGTAAATATCACAGGTAATTGAGAGCCCTCTTTGGCATGCAAAGTGCTTTGAACAAGGCATCCTTACTGGTTCGGGCAATTTGTTTGTTTTTGGTGCCAAGGTGTGCCGCCTCGACTATTGAGGAAAATCTCGTACGAAGAGGAACCCATGTTCAAGAAGGCACTTTTACTTGCAGGTATTGTAGTTATTGCTTCCAGTGTAGTTGCGAAGGCCGACACTATCGGTCCTGGCAGTTGCGCCAGCTGCCTCGGTTCAAGCTATACGCTTAGCTATGCCACTACTGCCAACCCGAATGTCTTCGATGTGACGTTGGTGGTTAATGCGGTCGGATTTACCAACAGCAGTTCGGATTCTCTGAACTCCGTGTCGCTCAAGCTTTCGTCATCGACGCCTACGGCCTCACTTATTTCGGCACCGGCCGGATTCAGCACGACGGTTGCCGGCGGACTGAATGCGAATGGCTGCAGCGGCGCTGGATCAGGGTACTTCTGCTCTGAGAGCAGTGGGAATGGTGTACAGGTAGGTCATGCCGGCAACATCTATACATTCGTGTGGGCGGTTACGGTTGGCGCACCGGGGAGTCTTTTTACGGGTGATGACCAGGCATCTGTCAAAGCCCTGTATGTAAACGTCGATGGCAAGCAGAACGGGATTACGTCTGAGGAGATCACACTCGATCCCGCAACTGTAACAACATCCTCCGTACCTGAGCCCGGTTCTCTGGTTCTGCTGGGAACTGGAATCCTGGGTGCAGCTGGAGCGATCAAGCGCAGACTCCTGGCCTAGCTTCGAGCCTTCGCCCCGGATATAAGTTAAGTGCACGGCCCCTTCGTCAAATGCGGAGGGGCTTTTTATTTCCGGCCTTGCGGGTGTGGGCAGTCTGGCATTAGGCGGTTATGCTGGATCACCTATGCCTAAGCTTAAGTTTCTGCCTGCCTTTGCATTGACCTCCGTAACGCTTGTCTCCTGCCCTCTCTTCGCGGCTGCGTCTGCGAAGACGCATAAGATGGTTCGTCTGCCTACGTGGTCACAGCAGATTGCGATTCGCGAGCAGTGGCTGGTGAAGCGTCACGCCATGCTGCTGGATATGATGCGGCGGCACAACATCGATATGTGGGTGGTGGTGAATGAGGAGTTTCATAACGATCCTCTGACGGAGTACATCGCTCCTCCGCGGCCTTATACGGGCAATCGCGACATCTTCGTGTTCATCGATACGGGGACGACGCTGCGCAAGGTGGCGATCACGGGGTACGCGGAAGAGAACGTGAAGCGCTTCTTCGAGGAGGAGGACGAGCCTAAGTCAGCGGATCAGCAGCTTGCGGCTTTGTATGCGCAGTACCATCCGAAGCGGATCGGGCTCTCGATCGATGCCCGGCGGGGAGTGCAGCGGTCGCTGACGAGGGACAGCTACCTGTTGCTGGCGAAGAGCATGGGCGAGGGAGCGGAGAGCCACTTCGTGAGTGCGGCGGACCTGATCGAGGAGTACTCGGATACACGACTGCCGGAGGAGTTCGAGAGCTTCAAGACGCTGGTGGAGCTGACGGACCAGATTACGAAACGGGCATTTTCGAACGAGGTGATCACTCCGGGCAAGACGACGGTGGGCGATGTGCGGCGGTGGCTGTATGACGCGATGTGGGCTGCCGGCGTGGGGACATGGTTCCAACAGGATCTGAGGCTGCAGCGGAAGGGGCTGGTTCCGACTACTTCGCGGGGCTTCCTGGGGATTGCGGCGGAGAAGACGGTGATTCAGCCGGGCGATGTGCTGCATGTCGACTTCGGGATCAGCTGCATGGGGTTCAGCACGGACTGGCAGAAGATGGCCTATGTGCTGAAGCCGGGGGAGAGGGATGTTCCCGAGGGATTGAAGAAGGCGATGGCCAATACGAATACGCTGCAGGAGACGCTGATGAGCGCGTCGCGTCCGGGGAAGGTGGCGGGCGAGGTGTACAAGGAGACCATGGACGAGATGACGAAGCGCGGGATCGAGGCGAAGGTGTACAGCCATCCGATCGGCGACCAGGGGCATGGGCTGGGCGCGGGGCTGGACTATCGAGCGGCGCAGCAGAGCGCCTCGGAGGGGAAGCGGCTGCGGAGGGGATCATATATCTCGATTGAGTTGAACAGCGCTACGGCTGTGCCGGAGTGGGATGGGCAGAGGGTCTTCGTGATGATGGAGGACGATGCGTATCTTACGGACGATGGGTTCAAGACGTTTCTGCCGCGGCAGACGAGCTATTACCTGATTCATCCGTAGCGAGGAGACGGCAAGACTTTTTTCTGGTGCTTAACCGTGATGAAGGATAGGCTGCTGCATGTAACGGACACCATGGGCTCAGGCAGGCTGTGAAAAGGATGGTCACATGCTCCAGGCTCTCCCTCCAGTTTCTCCTACATCCTCTCCGCATCCGTGGCTGCCGATTGCGGACTTCGTCGCCAAAGTGGCGATCGCTCTCGTGGGTGCAGTGTGGGCATGGATCAACTATGTACGCGGCCGCACGTTCTATCGAAGGCTTGAGCCAAAGATATCGGGGGAGATCTTTGCCGTGGATGACGCCTGGTTCATTTCGATCGATCCGTCGGTGAAGAATGTGGGGTTATCGCGAGCGCTCATCATTCAGGAGGGGACGTGGATCGAACTTCTCGTGCTCCAGAGAGATGGAACGACGAAACACGTTGCTGAACCTATTGAAGTCGCTCTTGGCAAGCCGCCCGTCTTCGAAAAACATGGGTGGGTCGAAGCCGGGGAAGAGATCCATGATGTTCGCCTCGTGCAGCTTCCAGAGAAGACAACAGAAGATGTTGCCGTTAGAGCCAATTTGAGAGTAGTTTCCAAGGAACTCGCCTGGGTTTGGAAAGAGGATGTGTCTTCTGACCGCGATGATTCGGGAGAGTTGAAGATCATTCGGGAACGAAGACTCGAATGGAATGCCGGTTGTGTCGTGATGTTTCAAAGACCAGTTCTACCCGAAGCGGGGAAAGGAGTTGCGCCATGAACTTAGCTGATCGTAGTAAGAGAGGACTTCTCCAGTCAGCTCAACCACCCCACAGACCTTTGCAAGAGGAGGATCGCGAGAAGACCAGAGACGGGGAAGGCGAGAAGAAGACCTGGCCTAAGCGGCCGAAGTAGTCAATTTGGCCTGGGAAGTAGTGTTCAGGACGGATGAACCGTGTCTTGCGAGGCGATTATGAGAGATGACCAGTGGAGTGGACGAGATCCATCGAAGCTACCGCGTGACCAGCAGGTAGAAGATCCTCAAACAACCGAGAAGGGCGAAGAGGAGAAGCGACGCTGGCCGCGTCGTACGGAAGACAGCGTCCCTGAGAGCGCTCCCCAGCCAGAGACGATAGTCTGATTCAGAGGGCGGTTAAATGCAAAAGCGCGAGGACGTGATCCTCGCGCTTGCGGGACTGCGCCTACTTCTGAACAGTTGCGGGGTGGCGCAGCTTGGAGTTGGCGGCGGTTGACTTGGGTGCTGCGGTGTTAGCCTCGGCCAAGGCGGCGTCGATGGTCTGGTAGAGCTGGTTGACGTCCGTGACCTGGATCCAGTTCTTCTGGGTGACGACCCAGATGGTGGGGGTCTGGGTCAGACCGATGCGCTCGCCGAGGGCGTAGTCTGCCTGGACTTCCTTGGTGAAGACGCCCTGGGGGTCGACGACGAAGGGCATGTTCAGCTTGTGCGATTGAAACCAGCGCCGCGTGAAGTTGTTGAGGTCTTCCTTGGAGGCGATTGAGGTCTGGGAGGCGAAGACGGCTCCGCGGTACTCTTCGGCGGTTTTGGGAGAGACCTTGTCCTGGATGTAGCGGGCATTGACGGCGGCGTCGAAGCTCCAGAGGTGCATCTTGAGCGGGAAGTCGTGGCGGACGAGGGGGATCTTGTAGTGCTCGATAGCGCCCTGGACCATGGGGAAGGCGTGGGAGCAGGCGGGGCACTCGAGGTCTTCAAAGACGAAGATGGCGACCTTGGCTCCGGCGGGGGGCTTGAGCATGGAGGTGTCTTTGAAGGTGGTGCCGCTGTTGGGTGGTGCGGAGTACTGGGCGTTGGCGGGGGCCAGGAGGGCGAAGAACAGGGCCGGGACGGCGGCCAGGGCGAGACGGTTCATAGAGGTAAGACGCATAGGCTTATGTTTTGTATTTTAGCCGGAGGAGATTCTGTCATGGTTGGAAAGAGTTTAGATTCGGGATTTATGTAGGGTTCACGGCCGCTCAGCCATGCACGGGTGGATTCCCGAGTACTGCGATGATGAGGAGGGTGAGGAGCAGTTCGCATCGATGGCTGGGGGGCTGGAGGTATCCGGCGACAGTGAGTACCGCAAAGGCAAGAGGCAGCGGCTTTTTGAACATTTGGCCGATAGTCCCTGCAGCCTATTAGAATATCGGCTGCAGGCGAGATTTTATGCCTACATGCAGGGAATGGTCTTTTGAATCTCTCCTGGAAGGCACATCCGGATGATTTGAAGGATTTCGCAACCGCTAAGGGGTCAGAGGACTCTAACTTACGAGAGGGTTACAGGTTCCTTTGGATATTGCGTCGATACGATTGAGGGTTTGGGCGGTGGCTCTTGTCTGCCTGGGGATGGGTGTATCTCCTTTGGTTGCCGCAGCTCAGGATGCAAATGCGCTGCCGTCAGCGCCAGCGCCGAATGTTCCCATGATAAAGCTGCCGGGGGGCGTGGTGGTGGAGAAGGCTGGTCCGGGTGCGTTGCCTTTGAGCCTGGATGATGCGATTGAACGCGGACAGAAGCACAATCTGCAGATGGAGCTTAGCCGGCAGAATGAGCGGCTGGTGCATGGGCAGGTGTTGACGGTGAAGAACAACCTGCTGCCAAGCCTGACGGCGCAGGCGAAGACGGCGACGCAGGAGATCAATCTGGCGGCGATGGGGTTCAAGCCGGAATCGCTGGCTGGGCTTGGGCTTCCGCCGGGGTCTTTCAAAGAGATTGTGAAGGTGGATACGACGTCCGCGCAGATGAATATCAACCAGCAGCTGTTCAACGTGCCGGCCTATTATCTTTACCGGGCGGCGCAGAAGGCGGATACGGTGGCCTCGCTGACCACGTTGAATACTCGGGGGTCCGTGACGCTCTCCGTGGGGACACAGTATCTTCTGGCGTTGGCGGATGCCTCACAGATCGAGAATGCGCAGGCACTGGTGAAGTCCGATGAGGTAGCGCTGCGGCAGGCGACGGCTTCGCACGATGCGGGAGTCGGGACGAAGCTGGATATGCTGCGGGCGCGGGTGCAGTTGCAGACGCAGCAACAGGTGCTGATCAACGCGGAGAACACGTTTGCGAAGGACAAGATCGCGCTGAACCGGATGATCGGTCTGCCGGCCGAGCAGGAGTTGAAGCTGACGGACACGGCTCCTTACGCGGAGTTTGCCGGGCTGCCGCTGGAGCAGGCGATGGCATTGGCGTTTGAACGGAGGAAGGACCTGCTGAGCCTGCAAGCACAACTGGAGGTTGCGGATCGGACTCGGAAGGCGGTGAAGGCGGAGCGGCTGCCGTCACTGGCGTTCGATGGATACTATGGCGTGCTGGGTGAGACGCACGGCCTGTACCACGGGGTATTTTCTGCGGCTGGGAAGCTGACGTTCCCGATCTTCCAGGAGGGCCAGCTGCGGGGGGAGCGCGAGGTCGCTGAGGCACAGAAACATGCGCTACAGCAGCAGATCGAGTCTCTGAAGGTGACGATCGAGCAGCAGATTCGGGCGTCGATGATGGACGTGCAGTCGTCGTCGGAGCTGGTGAAGGTGGCCCGCAGCAATGTGGACCTGGCTACGGAGCAGCTGCAGCAGACGATAGACCGGTTTACGGCGGGTGTGGATGACAATCTGCCGGTCGTACGGGCCCAGGCGACGTTGGCGGATGCACAGACCCGGTTGGTGGGGACGCTGTACCAGTTCAACCAGTCGAAGCTGGCGCTTGCCCGGAATACGGGTGTGGTGGAGACGCAGTACAAGGTTTATCTGGGGCGGTAGGTGGTGAGACGCCTGCGAGTATGAAAGCATACGGGCATGGCTGAGGGTGGTTGTACAGAGTCGGCAAGAGCGGCGGCGGGGATTGCGTTTGAATCGCGAAACTTCCGTTTGTATCAGTCCGCACGATTGATGGTCATTTTGGGGGCGGAAGCGCAGTCGGTTGCGGTTGCGTGGCAGGTGTATCAGATCACCCACTCGGCTCTGGACCTGGGGCTCACGGGGCTGGCGTTGTTTATGCCGGGGTTATTTCTGATGCTGGCGGCGGGCCATGCGGCGGATCGGTACGACCGAAGGAAGATCATCCTAGCGTGCTATGGGCTACAGGCGGTTTGTACAGGAGTGCTGCTGTGGCTGTCGATGAGTACGACGGCGCTGCGAGTGGGGCGGATATGGCCGGTCTATGCGGTACTGGTGGGGATTGGGATGGGCAGGGCCTTTAGCGGGCCCGCGGCGAGTGCGATGCTGCCGAGCCTGGTTCCGAAGGACCACTTCGTGAATGCGGTGACGTGGGGCGCGACGATCTACCAGATTGCGAATATGTCGGGGCCTGCGGTGGGTGGACTGTTGTTTACCCTGCCGCTGGTGGGAGCGATGGCACGCTGGAACGGGGCGGCGATCGTGTATGCGTTCACGCTGGTGATGCTGATGGGCTTTCTGGTGCTTGTGGGGATGATCCGGTTGCCGCAGGTCCCGGTGGCGAAGAAGGGCTTCAGCGCGAGAACGATACTGGCCGGTCTCGAGTATGTGTGGCGGACGAAGCTGCTGCTGGGATCGATCTCGCTGGACCTTTTTGCGGTGATGCTGGGTGGAGCGGTGGCGCTGCTGCCGATCTTTGCCACGGAGATTCTTCATGCCGGTCCGCGAGGGCTGGGGCTGCTGCGGGCGATGCCTTCGGTGGGTGCGCTGGTGGTCTCGCTGACGATGCTGGTGAGGCCGATCAAGCGGCGTGCCGGAAAGGTGATGCTGACCTGTGTGGGGATCTTCGGTGCGGCTACGGTGGTCTTTGGGTTGTCGAAGAGCATGTGGGTGAGCCTGGTGGCGTTGCTGGTGGTGGGTGCGAGCGATATGGTGAGTGTCGTGGTGCGGTCGAGTATTCTGCAGCTGGCGACGCCGCCGGAGATGCGCGGGCGAGTGAGCGCGGTGAACTGGCTGTTCATCGGGGCTTCGAATGAGTTTGGAGAGTTTGAGAGTGGGTTGACGGCTAGCTGGTGGGGAGCGGTGCGGTCGGTTGTCGTGGGAGGGATTGGGTCTTTGGTGGTGACGGCGATGGCTGCGGGGCTGTTCCCGGAGCTGCGAGGGGCGGATGCTTTGACGGCGGAGTCGCTGAGAGAGTCGGGGCGGGAGTTGAGTGTAGTAGAGCCAGGGATCAGACAGTCCTGATGTATTGTGGGGTGAGATTTAGGAGGGGTTACGGATGCAGAATGGGGTGAAGGCGGCGATCGGGGCTACGGTGGTTCTGGTGCTTGCGGTTGGGGTGCGGGTGGGGCTGATCTATCGAGAGCGCAATAAGCCCATGGTGATCAAGGCTCCGGAGCGAGAGAAGATAGCGGATGATGACCTGGTCTTCCTGAAGCAGAAGCGGCCCTCTTCGATCAAGGATGTGAAGGAGCTGGTGGGCTCGACCGTGTGGGTTTCGGCTGGAGGGCAGCTGGACTTCTATCCGTATGGCGGGCATCAGGCGAACTATGGGAAGGCTGCCGGAACGCTGGTGGGGGCGGAGCCTGTGGTGGTGAAGGACTTCGTGGAGCAGGTGGCCCCGAAGTCGGCTACGTACCGGATTCCGGGTGGAGATAAGCAGGTGCTGATGGTATTTGCTCGGCCGAACGATAAGAAGGAGTATGCGGTGCCGATGGGGTATCGGCAGGCGGGACAGTACACCTTCTATACCGATGAGGTTCTGTTCTACGACGACCCGCATGAGCTGTACAAGCACTGGGGGCCGGAGATCTGGAAGGCGGTCGATGAGCACCGGGTGATCCTGGGGATGAACGAGCGGCAGGTTCAGTTAGCGCTTGGGCAGGTGAGCAAGAGTACGAGTAAGGACTATGGGAACCGGATGGTGGTCTTTGCGAATCTTGGGCATGCGCAGGCGGTGACGTTTGTGATGAACAAGGTGACGGCGTTTCGGGATGATCAGGGGTATTGAGGGTTGAGGCCGGTTGTGAGCGTCGTATCATAGACGTTAGATGCCTTTTCCGATCAAAGTCTGCGCCGTCTGCTCAGAAGAGTTCGAGCTGAAGCCGGATAAACCCGGTTTCGCCAACCGCTGCCCAGAGTGCAGCACCCCCGAACACGATGACTCCGTAACGAAGCTCCGCATGGACGCTGACGAACGCAAGAGCGTGAGCGAAGCAAACGAGGCTCGGAGGAAGGCGATGCGCGAGCTGCTTTACCGCAAGGATAGCTAGTGCTTTCGCAAGTTCACCCCGCGTTCACCCTTCGATAGTGGTGGTGTGTCCCAGCCCGGAGTAGATGCTGAGACACTGCCGCGTGGTCGATGTTCCTTATCAATCCTTCGCTTAGTGTTTGACGACTGTGATGGTGAGGGTGCTGGGGTACTGGGTGGAGTGGTGGATCTGGGTGTGGGCGACTACGCCGGTGGTCTCGTCGTAGTTGTTGCCGCCGGTGTTGAGGTTGCGGTCGAAGCGGGGGAAGTTTGATCCGGCTACTTCGATGCGAATGCTGTGGCCGGCGGCGAAGAGGTTGCTAGTGACCATGGGCGAGAGGGTGACCTTGTAGACCTTGTCCTTCTCCATCCATACGGTGTGGTCGTCGCCATCACGATAGCGCAGGCGCTGGATGGTCTCGTCGAGGTTGTAGGCTGTGCCGTCGGGGAGGACGTCGATGACTTTGACGGTGACGTCGGTGTCCTTTACGTCGGAGGAGACGTAGAGGGTGGCGGTGATGGGGCCGGAGACCTCGGTGTCTTCCTTGAAGGGCTCAGAGGTATAGACGAGGATGTCGGGGCGCTCTTCCATCTTGCGCTGGTCGAGAGCACCGCCCATGCCGGGGATGGTGTTGGCGGCGCAGCAGACGTTGCCGCCGTAGCTGGGGGTGGGATGCATGGGATCGTAGGTGAAGAGGTCGGGAAGATCGGCTTTCAGGGATGTGAGGGTGCGGGTCGTGGCTGGAGGAGAAGCAGGTCTCTCCGCTACGGCGGCAAAGTGCGCCGCCTCCGGTCGAGATGACACTTCTTTCTTATGGACTGATTTACCGGCTGAAGGAGGGCCGAAGAGGAGTACGCCGTCGCCGTGGAGGGTGTTGGCGTGGCCGCCGCTGGTGAGGGTGAGGGTGACGGGCTTCGCGCCCTCCGGCGGCCAGGACTTGGAGTGCTGCCACTTGTTGCTGCCCATGGTGAAGTAGGTGACCTTGGCCTGCTTCTCGAGGAAACCGTTGTCCTCTCCCTTGAGGAAGTGATCGAACCATGCGTAGGTGAGGGCGTCGTAGTCGAGGCGGGCATCGCCCATGCTGCGTTCGCCGACTACCGTGTTCTCCGTCGCGCGCTTGTACTGGCAGTGAAGGGTTGGGGCGATGACGGCATACTGCTCGTTGGCGGCTTCGCCTTTGGCGTGCTCGCGGACGAAGTTATAGGCGGCGAGGTTGGGGCCAGTGGAGACGTCGTACCAGGTCATGAACCAGAAGCCGGGGACGTTGATGGGCATGGTGTCGGACTGCCAGATGCCGCCCTTGCGCCAGGCCGGATCGTTCGGAGTGCGTTCGATCATGGCTCCGCCGGTGGTGTTGTCCATCTTGTCGGAGTAGATGCCCTTGGGACCGTCTACGTTTGAGACGATCTCCTGCTCGGGGAGGTGCTCGAAGGCTTTGGCCCAGTCGACGGGGGGCATGGCGGGGGCGAGGTCGAACATCTTCGAGGCCTTGATGAGGTCGGCCTGGGTGGTGCCTTTGGGGAAGGTGGGGCGGACCTGATTCTGCTCGCCATAGAGCCAGTCTATGAAGAGCATCTGAACGGCTCCGCCGCGGTACCAGTTGCCCTGCTCGTTGTAGGGGCCGACCTTGCCGACGCCGGCGCCGAAGCTCTGCGGGATGATGGTGGTGAGGGCCTTGTTGCCGAGGGATGCGGCGGCGAGCTGCCACTCGGCGGTGGAGGAGCAGCCGATGAGGCCGATCTTGCCGGAGGACCAGGGCTGGGTCGCCATCCAGGTGAACTGGTCGTCGGCGTCGGTGAGGGGCGCGCCGAGGATGTCGTAGTTGCCCTCGGAGAAGAAGTGGCCGCGCTCGTTCATCTCGACGATGGTGTAGCCGCGTTTGACGGCGTCGAGCTCGGTGGACATGTCGCGGTAGGTGCCGAGCTTTACGTCCCAGAAGTTGAAGTTGTAGGGGGTGCGGGAGAAGATGATGGGGTACTTCTTGCTGGAGTCGTTGGAGTCTTTGGGGCGGTAGATGTCGGCGGCCATGCGGACGCCGTCGCGCATGGGGACCATGACCTTGCGGTCGATGATGGCGATGTCTTCGAGCTGCTTCTCGATGGACTCGCGCTTTTCGATGAGGGCCTTGCGCTCCTCAGGCGTGAGGTTCGGCTGGAGGCGTTGTGCGAGGGTTGGGATGGCGAGAGCGCAGAGGAGTGCAAAGGCGACGGGACAAGGGCGCATGATGGTGGGAACTCCCTGGTTTTATGTGATGTCAGCGTAACAGAGGCCATAGGTTGTATGTATGGGGAGGAAGCGGCTGGAGCAGTCCGGGTGAGTGGGTCGGATTTGCGAATAGTGAGGATGAGCCGCCTCTGCTAGCGAAAAGAATAAAGCCTGGCAGCTCACGAGATATAACCCATCTTGGGCGTAGGGTAGCAACTATCACGTATCACGCGCGATTCAGGGAGAACGCGCATCACGGCCCAGAGGAATCTATGTCAGCTGAAGCGTCTGTAATTTTGGGATCTTCTCAACCGGCGACTTTCCTATATCTCGTGCTGTAAGGCTTTCAGTGGCGGCGCGGCAATGGTAGCGACGATGGGCCTATCGATAACTGCATCAGCTTAATCCCAACCCACGAATGATCTCGATTCGCATGACAACCTATAAGGAGATTCGAAATGAACACAATGACGACCAAAGGTCGCTCGGGACAGACCTGGAGGGGGAACGACATGGACACCTATGCCGACGACCTCGCTGAACTGTTTGAGAAGCTCGATCTGAAGGACGTCACGATGGTGGGTCAATCGACCGGTGGCGGCGAGGTCGCTCGCCATATTGGCAGGCATGGCACCAAGCGCGTCTCCAAAGCCGTGCTGATTAGTGCGGTGCCGCCGATCATTCTCCGAGCCGGACTTCACGGAAGACCTGAAGAAGATCGATGTTCCCACGTTGATCCTGCATGGGGATGCGGATCAGATTGTACCAATCGCCGATGCCGCGCCTCTGTCGTCGAAGATTGTCAAGGATGCGAAGCTGAAGGTCTATCCGGGGGCTCCGCACGGCATGTGCACCACCCTCGCGGATGAAGTCAACGCCGATCTGCTCGCGTTCCTGCAGTCCTGATGTTGCGGAAGGCGGGCGTACCTTCGACCGCCCTTCCGCATCTCAGCGGAGATGCTAAGGAACAGCAGCGCTACTCCCATGACCTGCATGCGTAAGCGCGTCGACAGAAAGCGTCACTATGCTCTATTATCTGATTCTTAGCACAACCCGGTTTGTCAACCGGTTGAACCCTGGTCGGAGCATGCTTACACGATTCGTAGACGCTGCTAACAATGAGGTGCATACCGGGCCCCTGATCGAGGTTTCAAATCAATGTCTGCTGATAAATCAAAAGCTGGTATCCAGCAACTGAAGCATGTGATTGTTCTTATGATGGAGAATCGCTCCTTCGACCACATGCTTGGTGCGTTACACGCAATGAATCCTGCTATCGACGGGATAACTGGACAGGAGTCGAACCCGGATACAACGGGGGCGGTCGTTCCAGTTCTCCCCAAGGCGGAGTTCCAGAGTCAGCTTGATCCAGATCCTGACCATCACTTTCCCGCAGTGGATCTTCAGATTTATGGTGGACAGACCAGCCCAGATCGCCAGGCCAATATGCAGGGATTCGTGAAGAGTTACTTCAACCAGCAGCATAATGTCTCTCACTCTCAAAAGATCCTGTACTACTTCACCCCAGACAAACTTCCTGTTCTGACGACCCTGGCAAAAGAGTTTGCCGTCTTCAATCGCTGGTTCTCCTCGATACCGGGTCCCACGCTCTGCAATCGAGCGTTCGCTCACTATGGCACCTCCTTCGGCAATGTCAGTATGGAGTTGTTTTACTGGAACAAGATCTACAAGAGCATCTACGAACGCCTTTTCGCTGCCAAACGGAGTGTCAAGCTCTTCTACTTCGATCAGGCGAGTTCAACGCTTGAGGTCGTCAACCTGCTTAAGAATCAGCCTGATTTATTCGGAACTTTCGACGATTTTCTGCACGCCTGCGACAGCAATAAGCTGCCCGAGTACAGTTTCATCGAGCCCAACTACACAGATCATGATGCTATCGACGGATCTGGAGAGGCCATTGCGTCCGACCAGCATCCCGATCACGATGTCCGCGCCGGCGAGCAGTTTATCGCTACCGTGTACAACAAGATTCGCCAGAATCCCGCACTCTGGAGGAGCACTGCGCTCTTGATTGTCTATGACGAGCACGGTGGCATCTTCGATCATGTGCCTCCACCTTCCTGCCCGCCGGATGGCTTCGTCGCCCAGCCAAAGGAGACGGGTACTCCAGAGCCCTTCCACTTCGATCGGCTGGGCGTTCGCGTGCCAGCCATTCTCGTCTCGCCATGGGTGCAGAAGGGACTTGTGATCAATGACGTGTTCGAGCACGCATCGATTCCAGCGACGATCACTGACTTCTTTATCGGCCCTTACGATGCGCGTTCGCCGCGCGAGAAGACGGCTAACACCTTTCTCGATCATGTGACGCTCGATACCATGCGTGCTGATGGAGATTGTCCAGTTTTCGCGATCGACTGAATGCAGGAGGCGCAACTTGGATCCAATTCGCGTTCCCCGACCACCACAGCTAGCCTTCAATAAGAATCGCCCGATCTCGGACCTGCTTAAAGCGCAGATTAAGCACTTTCAGCATCTGGAGGACAAGCTCCACCCGGATATGCGGAGCTCGATGCCAGCACATGAACTTACTACGGAGTCAGCGGCTGCGCGGTACATAGCCCATATGACCGAAACGCTTCGCAGTGAGTCGCTTGCACGGTCACTTCCGCAGCCTCGCCGCATCCGCACCGTCACGACAGATGCCAGCCGACCGAAGAGCGGACTTGCGATAGCCGCAGCCGAGGATAACGGAAGAGCAACAAAGCCATCTCGGACGAAGAAATCCGTCTCCAAACCTAAGGGTTCCGCGAAAGATAAAAAGCAAGGGAAGCGGTCATGATCGTCACGACGCGGCTTTCCGTCATGATGGGCGTTGTTCTGTGCGTTTCCTCTGCGTGCGCTCAAAACGAAGGCCGGATTGCTTCAGATTTCCGACGTGAAGGCAAAGCTCTTCAGTCCTGTAAGACTTTTAAGCTTGGAAGTATCGCGAGCTGCGGAGAGACACTGGTTACGGGTCAACCCTTGCACATTGCGGTCGGCAGTCTTGCTCCTCAAAACGGGATTGGCGCTGGACTCGCGTTTGTCGAACACAAGAACCTTCCCTCGGAGTGGCGTCTCAACTGGAATGCCGATGCGGTCGGCACCGGCAACGGCTCATGGCGAGCCGGAGCCTATATGAAGGCCTACCGTCTTCCAGGAGGACCGATTCGTGTTATTTATCCCGGGCCATCATCCAGTCCAACCAAGAAGAGCGCTCCGCTCTACCGTTCCGCACCTGTGTTCAACCTCTATGCTCAGGCAATCTCTCTTCAGCACGTCGATTACTTCGGTCTGGGACCAGCGTCGACTCCCGCTGGACACAGCGTATTCGGGATCAGGCAGACAATCGTCGGCGTAAATGCGCTCATTCCGGTCTCAGGGAAGGCCAACATCAGCTTGTTAGGAGAGCTCAATGGCCGCTTTCCATCGATCAGGGGCAATCACACAGATACATACCCATCGATCGAGCAAGTCTACAACGAAGCCACAGCGCCTGGTCTAACCCAGGAGGCCGCATTTATTCAGGCGGGAGAAGGAGTCCGCTTACGGCCATCACTGTTAGGTGACCGCTTTCGTCTCAACTATATTCTCCAGTTCCAACAGTTCATCGCGCCGTCTGCGTCGCAATATTCTTTCCGCCGATGGAGCGCAGACTTCGAGCATCAGATTCCCTTGTATCGTAATGTCCGTCTCACTGCAGCTCGGGACCAAAATGGACCAGATGATTGTTCATCGTCCTCGTCGCCGACCGATGTAGCGCGTCCTTGCCCACACATCTCATTGACTCAGAATCTGGAAGGTTCCATCAGTATTCGTCTCCTAATGACTGGCTCCATTGCTAATGCTGGTCACGTAGTGCCGTTTTATTTCGATCCCACCCTTGGTGGTTCCGATATCAATGGCGTACCCATGCTGGCGAGTTATCCTGACTACCGCTTCAGGGCTCCTAATTTGATTTTGCTGCGTGAGACCTTCGAACACTCTATCGGTAAGCTACCGATCGGTTTCATTTTTTCTATTGATGAAGCAAAGGTGGGCCTTCGACGTGGAGACATTGAGTTCACACATCTACAGCACACCTTTTCCACGGGCCTTACCGTTCGTGCAGGAGGACTACCTGTAGTTTCGTTCCTCTTTTCCTGGGGTGGGAACGAAGGCAACCACACGACAGCCAGCGTCAACAATGCCCTACTTGGAGGGTCAAGCCGTCCTTCCCTTTTCTGAAGTACGGATAACAGATTGCGTGTCGGCTTCCGCTAGACGAGCTCGCGCGCTCTGTCATGCAAGTTGGTTAGTGCAATGTCCATCCTGTTCGGCTCACCACGAACCAAAGCCATCCGCGAGCTTCAAAGCCTGAGATGCTTTGACTCTGGCCGGCATCGGCGGGGTGAACTGATCGACCACAGCTTCAATCAACGCTAGCTCGCGGCGACCAAGCACGCCATCCAGCTAAGCTCCGCACGTGTCTTGATCTTCGATCCTGATGGCTTCAATGCCCGCTCCGCGTGCGATGGTTACAAAATGGGCGGGTATAAGGTCGCATTTTATATTCAGGATCTCCCGAAAAGACCATCTGCTCCCATTTGATTCTGTCCCAATGTATTGTTCTTGATCAAAAGCCAGGCGGCCACTTGATGGCATCTCAGGTACTTATGCGCTCCTGGTGTGCCCGATCGCTGTTCCAATCGGTCATGCCGACGACAGATGCTTCTGCAAGAGAGTTCATCTCGAAGATCTTTGCGGCGGGCGTATCTCTGAAACCGAAGGCCAGAGGAAACAGCCATGAGCTCGAGGCGAAGACGTAGTCCATCTTTCCGTGCGTCTCGAAGGAGATAACTGGCTTTACACCGTACCGATAGTCGGTGAGGAGGGATTGAACCAAGATGAAGCCGCTGGTCGCGAACGCCGCGCATGCTGCACGTTTGTTCGAGCGGCTACAAAGTAGCCCCACGGTGAAGAAGAACGCGGAGTGCGCGTAATCGATCACACCATGTGCCGTTGGGCTGATGACCTTTGGAAATTTTCTTTCCAAACCTTGTCCTATGAGCATCGCGTGCTCCTTTCCTGCAAGGTTGGGTAGAGGCCATCTGTGTGATGGCCTCTACCTGTATATTTATGCAGCTGCTGTCTCTTCCCAAGGCTTCAAGACGACCTTTGTGCATCGGTCTCTCTTGTCCCGGAACATCCGGTACGCATCAGGTGCCGCATCTAGCGGCAAAGTGTGACTGATGACGAACGAAGGGTCTATATCGCCCGCTTGAACGCGATCGAGTAGAGGCTGCATGTAGCGCATCATGTGGGTCTGGCCGGTCTTCATCGTCAATCCCTTGTTCATGAACGCACCCATCGGCAACTTGTCGATGAAGCCAGCATAGACTCCGGGCACAGAGACTGTGCCTCCCTTTTTGCATGCCATGATGGCCTGACGCAGAACAATGGGGCGGTCCATCTGCATACGTGTCATCTGCTTGGCGCGGTCCATCGCAAACAGCACGCCGTGACCGGAAGCTTCCATTCCGACTACATCCATGCAGGAATCCGGTCCGTGATTCCCGGTGAGATCGTGGAGGGCTTCCACGACATCGACTTCCTCGAAGTTCAACGTTTCAGCTCCTGCCGCCCGGGCCATCTCCAGGCGCTCGGGAACGCGGTCGATCGCGATGACGCGACCTGCGCCTAACATGAAGCAGCTGCGAATCGCGAACTGGCCTACAGGTCCACATCCCCATAGCGCAACAGTATCGCCAGGCCGTATATTGCAGTTCTCCGCCCCCATATAGCCGGTTGGAAAGATGTCTGAAAGAAAGACCACCTTTTCGTCAGGTAGGCCGTTTGGGATTTTGATTGGCCCAACATCGGCAAAAGGAACACGGGCATACTGAGCCTGCCCGCCCGAGTAGCCGCCCAACATATGGGTATAGCCGAAGAGACCGGATGGGGAGTAGCCCATCATCTTCTCCGCGATCCAGGCATTTGGGTTGGAGTTATCGCAACATGACCAAAGCTGGTCCTTGCAGGACTGACACTGTCCGCAGGCGATGGTAAACGGAACAACAACCCGATCGCCTACGTTCAGTCTTTCCTTGTCGATTCCGGGTCCGACTTCGACGACCTCGCCCATGAACTCGTGGCCAAGGATGTCCCCTTGCTCCAGAGTCGGAACAAAGCCATCATATAGATGTAGATCGGAACCGCAGATGCATGTGGTGGTGATGCGAACGATAGCGTCGCGCGGGTTCAATATTTTCGGGTCAGGCACATCATGCACCTGCATCTTCTCTTTGCCCATCCAACAGACTGCTTTCATAACAGCTCCTTTGCTTCGTGTAGGTTGTAGTCGGAGGTCAGGCACTTCTGCGAAGCTCGGGAGGTGCCTGTGGCTCGGGGTGATTGCTGGTTTCGCGAAAGAGAATCTGCTCGGTATGACCGTGAATGCCACGGGGCCCGTGCGTTTGTCCTACAGTAGTCGGCGTCTCGCCAGTCTCCACCAACGCCTTGAAGCGTCGGAGGTCTTCTCGGACAACAAACTCTGGATGCTTGCCAAGCGCTGTGGCAAGGCCAACCGCAGCCGGTCCACCGGGAAGACTGTACTGAACTTCGGCCGTGACAAAAGTTCCACGATTCTGCGGGTCGGGTCGGAACGTCACAGAGCCACTATTCTCGATCTCGGAGCCAGGGAGAGAGCGCCACGAGATTCGTTCGTTCTGACGCTCCTCTGTGATCTCCGCGTTCCAGCGGACCTCCCGGTCCATGGGACCACGGGCTACCCACTCTGATCGTTGGCCATCAAGCACTCGCACCGATTTCAGGTGACTCATAAAACGAGGTAAGTTTTCGAAGTTGCGCCATAAGTCATACGCCTTCTGCGGGGACGAATTGATCAGGAAGGTGGCTTTTGCTGAACTTCGATGAGAGGATAACTGTGATTTCGCGGTCCTAAAGGCAAGGACTCCGCCGGCTGTTGCGAGCATCGTCCCAGGCTTGGACCGGCGGCTGAGACCATAGACGATGAGTGCCCCTGCCCCAAACAGCAGGCCTTTGGGACCGAATGGTAGTTGAGATGAAAATCGCGGAGGGGATCCGCCTGAATGCTGTTTCATGAGATGCTCCTTTACTTTCGAAGTACCAAACAACTCCGTCATCTGATAGCTGATAGCGAAGGCCTTAACGAGTAAGTTGTGAGCAACTTCCGGATGCGAAGATAGAACGCACGCCGCAGTCATCGGCTGACAGCGGACGCCATCACGTGTAGCGAGAGCTCACCGAAAGATGCCGAATTACTAACGGACGAACCTGCCGAATCCGAAGAGATGGTCCGCCCGGGCCAATCATTCAGGGATGGATGATCGTCGTGGACTTTGCGTTGGCCAACAAAACCAACTAATAATTGGAGTCGGGAATGGTTGCTAAGTGAGGTGTGGAGATGTGACCTGCCGACTATGGAGTGATAGACGGCTGTGAGGGATTGCGGAGTGTGGGGCCATCAATGATTCCAAAACGACCGTTGTCAAGTCGGATCAGGGTCGGGGCATAGGCGCCAAGAAATTGGCGCTGCCACCATACTCCCTCTCTATGTTTCTGTTCCAAACTGCTGAACCAATATTGCCAGAGCACAGCGCGAACGACATGTGGTGGGGCATCGGGAAAAGGGTTGCCGGCAAAGAGTCTGAGCACGTCACGATCCTCTTCGAGGAGGAGTTCTTCGGTTCGTGGAACGATGGGATTCTGCTGCCATGGCCCAAGAGAAGCGAACCAGAGATTCCAGTCGAAGCGGGGCTGATAGGGGGCATAGATGCGTGGGCGCTCGTTCAATGCCTGCGGCTTATAGCGGAACGGATAGGCAACCCAATGGAGACCGTCATTGGAACCCTGAAACTCGATTTCATAACGATGCGGCGTCATGACGGCAAACAGACCATACTGGTTCGCGATGCGAAAGGGTTCGAGTACGGCCAGGGGTTTTGTGGGGAGCGGAGCGTCATGCCAGAACATCCGGACAAGGGGAATGGCGGTCGCGTAGAAGATCCATGTGAGGACAACAGCGAGCAGCCCTGACCTAAAGAAAGGAAGCGACTTCGGCTTCGTCGGGATCCTCGTTTCCTCATTCGCGTAAGCCGGATCCTCGAACTCTGAAACTGGCGACTGGAGAGCTTTCTGGACAAGAGAGTTTTTCCAGCGTGATGGGACGAAACGCTGCAGGAACTTATCATCCAGCAGCAGAATTGCCAGGATAAGGACAAGGTAATTGAGGAAGGCATAGTTTGCGGTGGAGATGACACCGACCTGCCATACGGTGACGATGAAAAAACACGCGATCTTCCATCGACGAGGTAGAAACGCCATCCAGACAAGAACGAGTTCCATCATGAGTGTGGCAACGGCTGTGGCGATGTGAAACCAGTGCGGCAGATGCTGTAGATACCAGCCGATCCAAGTGGGTAGCGGCCCGTTCTGGTAGTACTCGTACATTGCGGTCAGATTTCGCCAGGTCGGGTCGCCGCTCTCGAGTTTGACGACACCCGATTGAAAGTAGATCCGAAACCACTCCCACAGCAGGAGAAAGATTGCTGCCCGCACGGGAGGATGTCGCCTCCCCCAACCGGGGTAGATGCCGAAAGGTGCGAGGAATAGTGAGAGGAAGCCCGCTTCCAGCAGCATGCCATCTGACTGGTAGCCAGAGAAGTCCTGCGCCGTACTGACAAACGATAGAAAGCATAAGAAGCAAACAAGCAGCATGACGCGTGGCCAGACATTGACGACGAGGATCAGTGCGGCGATGAGACCGATCCAGCATAGGGCCATCAGCATACGGTCGCTGCTGGAGAGCCAGAGCAGAGAAGGGATATACCAGAAGCGTAGAACCCCCAGACTGTGTGCAGACCGCAGGTAGTCCGCAGCAGGAAGAATGCCTTGCGACCCGATCAGTCCGCGCACTTGAAAGAGAAGTGCGAAGAAGGCCGAAAAGTAAATTAAACCTAGAGCACGCAGGAATAGCCAGCGCGCAATGAAGTGGCTGGTTGAACCGTGCGCCGAATCGAAAAGATAGCGATAACTATGCTTGATTTTTTGCATCGCACGCCTTCGCGTGAGAGTTTGGATGCTGTAGATGTTAGTCGCGGCATTTCGTCTGTGGGCTGGTATTTTTGCCTCTCGGACAATTGTGCATCTGATTAATCGATTGCAGGAATATTGGCATCGGTGCAGAGTCCTCACATTTTCTATGAAAACGGCTACCATCATCGGTTCCGGCCCAAACGGACTTTCGGCCGCGATCACGCTTGCATCTGCCGGGATCTCAACCACGGTTGTCGAACGCAACCGGCAGATCGGCGGAGCCTGCTGCACTGCCGAGACCACAATCCCAGGCTACCGCCATGACCTCGGCTCATCGGTTTACCCGATGGGCGTGGCGAGTCCGTTCTTCCGGTCTCTTCCCGTTGACATACCCTGGATCGAACCTACTGCTCCGTGCGCGCATCCACTCGATGACGGCACTGCCGTACTGCTCGAGCATTCCATCGAAGACACCGTCGCCAATCTCGACGCTTGCGACGGCCGAAAGTATCGTTCTTTGCTCGATCCCCTAGCTCGTGGTTTTGTCGAGCTTGCCGCAGAGCTTCTTGGACCCTTTCAGCATATTCCGCAACATCCGGTTCTGCTCGCCCGTTTTGGCTTTTCAGCGCTTTTGCCGGGAGCATCGCTCGCTCGTTCCCGCTTTTTGGGTGTCCGGGGTCGCGCGCTCTTCGCAGGAATGACTGCTCATTCAGCGTTATCTCTGGAAGCGCCAGCTTCCGCCGCAGTCGGCCTTATCCTGATGGCTGCGGGACATAGCAGCGGCTGGCCCATCGTTCGTGGGGGGGCTCAGACGCTCGCTGATGCCTTAGCTGGTCACCTTGAATCATTAGGTGGACGCATCGAGGTTGGTCGCGAAGTGATGCAGTTGCCGGAAGCAGATTTAATCCTCGCCGATGTGACTCCACGTCAGCTTCTCCATATCGCTGGGTCCGAGTTGCCGTCTGCCTACCGTCGAAAGCTTGAGCGTTTCCGGTACGGAGCCGGCACGTTCAAGATCGACTATGCTCTCAGCTCGCCTATTCCGTGGGCTGCAAGCGAATGCTCACGTGCGGCGACGGTCCATCTCGGAGGAACGCTGGAGGAGATCGTTGCGTCCGAGCGGCACTTCACCTCAGACGCTCCCTTCGTGATGCTCGTCCAACCCTCGCTCTTCGATCCGTCCCGCGCTCCGGACGACCAACATACAGCTTGGGCCTATTGCCACACCCCTAATGGCAGTACCGTTGATCGTATTGAAGCTATCGAGCGACAGATAACACGCTTTGCTCCCAACTTCCGCGACTGCATTCTCGCGCGTTCTATCTCTCCTCCTGTAGCGCTTGAGCGGTGGAATCCGAATCTAGTGGGTGGCGATCTCTCCGCGGGCGCCATGAACCTGCGGCAACTTCTCTTTCGCCCAACTGCATCGCTGTACCACACACCCGTGAATGGCCTTTTTCTCTGCGGGGCTTCAACGCCGCCCGGCGGCGGTGTACATGGTATGGCTGGCTTTCACGCTGCACAGGCTGCCTTACGGTCCCTAGTTCATTAAGCTATGACTCTGCCGGTGATTACAACGTTGACTGCGCGCTCGGGACTCCTTACTTAGGGCAGTACGGTCCGTCGGCGCTTTCTATTGGACGGCGAACCGTCTCGAACCCTCTTGCCACGACGTACCGATTCAAATATGCGAATCGCGGCAGATGAGCCTTGATTGACTTCTGCCGTCTCGCTTCATACAGTTCACCATATGGATGACAAGGATGAATTCATGAGCCGATGAATATCGTACGCACATGAGCCTCTGGGCGATGTTGGCTGCGGCATTGTTGGCCGGCAACGACCTGAACAAGATGAGTCCGGAGACGCTCGCAGTCCTCGAGAACCGCAACGTTATCGCTATCGATCAGGATCCCATGGGTATGGTATCTATAGCGCGGTTGTACCAAGGCATGGAGTGGTACTTTTACGCATTTCGCATCATTGAAACGCAACCTTAGCCATCATTCCCTTATCTTCGTGGTTCAGGAGATGGCAGTGAAACAGCGACATACCTCGGATAATTGGATCGGTGAAGTCCATGACAAGATCTACGGAGCCTCTGGTCGGCACGTTGACTGTGTCCAGCCATTCCGGCTGATGTAGCCGCTCTCCATTCCTGGCATACACCAAAAAATGAACCTGATGAATGTGAAATGGATGTACTTCGTTTGTCTGATTGGAGACGCGCCAATGCTCGTACGAGCCGATTTGAACCGTCAACATTGGAGGGGAATCCATGGTGAATTTTTTGCCGTTGATGTAGAAACCATTTTTATCTTCCGTAAAGACAGCCGTAAACTGCGGCTCGGCCTGCTCCACTGAATGCTCTATCGCGAGGGGCACCGGCTCATACACGGGCGCACCTGTATCCTTGACGATCCTTCGCGAAGAATGCTGAATGCGGTTCGGCACAAGATCGGCGAGCACCATGGCAGGATTTGGATCGCCATCTGAGCCTGTGTCGAAGCAACGTGTATGAAGCGTCGCATGCTCTCCCGCCGGAGGTCCGATCACGATCGCTTCCATTCGTCCAGCGGGTGCAAGTAGCACGTGGTTGAGCCTGCGGCTGCGGATATTCGGCTCGTGAAAGGCGAACGGCATTCCGTCCAGTGCGACGACGTCGAAGGAGCTACCGTCGATCTGGATATCAGCGTAGAGATCGGGACTGGCGTTCACGATTCTCCAAAACTGATGCTCTCCCGGAGAGATGTCGATCTCTGGCCGAACCATACCATTGACAGTGAACACGCGCTCCGGCTGTTCCGCCGACGAACCGCATCCCGGCGCCTGCAGTGATACTCTACGCATCAGTGCAGATCGTTCCGGACCCTGTTCATCGAGTTCAGCATCGCGAAGCACCATGATTCGCTCCTCCATATACCGGAGTTCTGGAAAGTAACGATCGATTCCTTCCACGACAATGGCTCCGGACATCCCATCCAGATCTTGGCGATAACTCTCCATATGTTGGTGGGTGTGGTACCAGTAGAGGCCAGGGGGTTGGTTAGGCGGCACGCTAACGGTGTATCGAAGCGTCTCACCCGGAGCGGCAGACATGGTGAGTACATCGTCCTGGGGGCTCTGGGGTGAGACATGCAAACCGTGAAAATGAAGATTGCTTCGGTTGCTGCACGGCATCATGACGCACCGCTCTTTCGAGACGCGTGATAAGGCGTTGATGTACTCCACATGGATGCTCTGGCCTGGCCGCACACGTATCGTAGGTGGAACGTCGCTGCCGTTATAACGGAAGTGAGATTTGCCAGAACCACTGTCGGTGATAGCAGTTAGAGTGAGCGGACCAGTGACCTGAGGAAGCTGCGGGAGCGTAATGACCTGTCCGAGAACGGCCGGGCCTGACATACCGAAGAAGGGTAAGGCCGCTAACAGTATGAATACTATGCGTCTGAACATTTCCCCTCCTGTAGTGAGATTTCTGCTTGAAGTCACCTTTAAAGGTTCTAGCGATTTCGGGTGAATGCGAGGCTGCTCAACATGCTTTCGCGGATGAGCGCGGCCGGCAGCGCAGGACAGAAGAGATAACCAAGACTTGCTCGGCGGTAGCGAAATTTTGGCCTGTGTTTCGAGATGTGCCTTTTGAATATATACTCCTTTATCTGAGAAGAGTGAGCAACAGTTCCAAGGACTGGTCTCGTTATGAACGAACGCCGGAATTCCAAAACTGCACTTACCAGCTTCCGCCGAGAGCTCTAATCAAAGCGACAGTGGCTTCCATGCGCTGACCCTGTACCTGCATTGAGATCTGTTGATTCGAGAGCAGCGTCTGCTGGGCAAAGACAACGTCCAGATAGCTGACCAGGCCGGCGTTGTAACGGTTGCTTGCAATCTCTTCGGCACGCATGGCATCAGCGACGGCGTTGTTTTCCGCGTCGAACTGGCGGGAGAGGTAGTGGAGTGCGGCGAGCTGGTCTTCAACTTCTTGATAGGCGACAAGGACGGTCTTCTCGTATTGCAGGAGAGACTGGCGATACGACGCCTGCGCCTGGTCGACATTCGCCTTAAGGCGTCCCCCGGTAAAGATGGGGGCGATAGCAGAAGTAGCCAGCGAGGCGATAGTGTTCTGCCAGTTGAGCAGCGTTCCGGGATTCGTGCTCTCATAGCCTGCCACTCCAGTAAGTGAGATTTGAGGCAGGTAGGCTGCCTTTGCAACGCCGATCTGGGCGCTGGCGGCGGCAGCTAACCGTTCGGCAGAGGCGATATCTGGACGACGTCCGAGAACATCGGCAGGCATTCCAGCCGGAATAACGGGAGGCAGAGGGAGAGTTGATGCCTCGGCAATAGAGAAACCGGCTACAGGACGCCCAAGGAGAACCGCAATGGCGTGCTCCGACTGAGAGCGCTGAATGTGAAGAGCCTCGATGCGAGCGCGCGTCTGATCAAGGATCGTCTGTGCTTGTCTGACCGCAAGTTCGCTGATGAGTCCGCGGCGAAACTGATTATTCGTGATCTCGTAGCCACGTTCGAGATCAACAATGGTGGTCTGCAGGATATTGATCTCTGCGTCAGCCTCGCGCAGAGTGTAGTAGTCGGTGGCCACAGACGCAGCCACTGAAAGTTGAACGAAGCGGAGGTCGGCTTCGGTAGCCTGCTGGGAGGCCGTAGCCGACTGCACCATACGGCGGATGCGTCCCCAGGCATCGATCTCGTAACTGAGGCTGAGAGGAAGCTGGAAATCATTGAACGTGGCAGCCCGACCGCTGGTGTTGCCATTGTTGGGTCGCTGCTGCGCCTCGCGAGTGCGTGAGACAGAAGCGCCTGCCGCAACGGTGGGGAGCTGCGCGGAGTGAATCGAGCGCCGGACGGCATCGGCTTGGTCCACGCGGGCGACGGCAATCTGGACGTCTGGATTGGCGGCAATAGCCTGCTTTTCCAGGTCGTCCAGCGTGGCATCGTTGAAAACGTTCCACCAGTCCTTGCCCGCGGGAACTGACGAAGCCGGTGCGGGGGCAGGCTCCTTGTATGCAGGTGGCGTGGGCACGGCAGGCGCATGGTAGTTCGGGCCGACCATGCAGCCGCTAAGCGATGCACACAACAGACCGACGGCGAGGAGTCGTGGAGCGGGGAAGGAGGAATATTTCGAGGAGTTTGTCATGAGCTAGCTCCTCTTAGGTGTTGTCGGCGGTTGCACGTCGGTATGGCCCTGTACAGTAACGGGCATGCCGTTGACGAGGTAGTCCGGCGGGCTGGCGACAATAGAATCCTGTGAGCTGATCCCGTTTGTGATCTCCATTGTGTTGCCGAAGTCTCGACCAATGACTACCTTGCGAAGTTCCACCGTGTTATTGGCATTTACAACTGCAACCTGCGGACCGGCGGATTGGAATAGGACGCTGCCGGAAGGAACGATGAGAGGACGTGTAGGAGAAGCAAGTTTGAAGTGGACCTGGCCATAGGCACCGGGCAGCAGTTTGCCGCCGGGATTGGGAACATCGACTTCAACCATCAGTGTGCGCGTGGCGAGATTGATAGAGTGATTGTTTCGTGCCACCAGGCCATCGAAGGTCTGGTTGGGAAGTTCAGTGAGCTGTACCCTGACGTGCATACCCGTGGAGATCTGTTGGCTGTACGCCTCAGGGACCGAGACGAAGATGCGCATGACGTCGATCCTGGAGAGACGGAACAGCTCGGCTCCGATACCGCTGTTACCGGCGTTGATGAGGTCGCCGATGTCGGTGCGCCGTTCGGTGACCACGCCGGAAAAGGGAGCTGTCACGCGCTCGTAGCTTTGCTGTTGCTCAAGCTGTTTTACATCCGCGCCAGCCGATACGACGGCAGCCTGCTGAGAGGTGAGATTCTGATTATTCTGATCTACCTCCTGTTGAGCGACCGAGTTGGATTTGATCAGATCCTGATAGCGCTGAGTCGTTACACCGGCAAGCGTGAGATTGGCCTGCGATTGATTGAGTGTTGCGCGTGCGCGTATGAGTTGCTGGTCTACTTCGGGAGAGTCGATTTGAGCGAGAACCTCGCCGCTCCTTACGTGCTGGCCTATATCCGCGTACCAGTGGGAGATATATCCGTTGGTGCGAGCATAGATCGGCGCATCCGAGAACGCCTGCAGGGTCGCGGGTAGAACGAGTTCGTCGCTCAGATCGCCCGTCTGCGGATGCAGCACGCTCACAGGCTCAGCAGCAGAGGCATTCGTGCTAGCCGCGAGCGCCTTTTGAGTGTGTGATTTGCCGACCCAGGTGAACAGTCCAAATGCACAGAGCATCAGAGGGATAATCAGGAACCAGAGCAGACGGCCGTGCTTTCGGGCGGCGCTGGTCCCTGGAAGTGAAGCGGCGGTAGGCGGAGTTGAAGGTTGCTCTTGCGAGTGGTTTGAGACATCCTTATGCAACATGGGGTTCCTCCGTATTAGCTTTTTGTCCAGTAGTCCGCGAGCGGATGATGGCGAAGACAGTGGGGACAAAGAAGAGTGTGGCGATAGTGGCAAATAGAAGCCCGCCGATGACGGCGCGGCCGAGAGGGGCATTTTGTTCGCCACCCTCTCCCAGGCCCAGGGCCATGGGCACCATACCGATGATCATGGCCGTCGCCGTCATGATGACGGGGCGCAATCGCGTAGCGCCGGCTTCAAGAGAGGAACGGAAGGCATCTCTTGTTTCTGCGAAGCGTTCATTTGCAAAAGTGATGACCAGCACGCTGTTCGCGGTCGCAACACCGATACTCATAATGGCGCCCATCAAGGCAGGAACGCTGAGCGGCGTGTGCGTGATAAAGAGAATCCAGCAGATGCCAGCAAGCGCGCCGGGCAGGGCGGTGATGATGATGAAGGCCTCGCTCCATGATTGGAAGTTGATGACAAGGAGCATGTAGACCAATGCGATGGCAAATGCGAGTCCGATGTATAAGCCCGTGAACGAGGAGTGCATGGTTGCTACCTGTCCACGAATCACAAGGTGACTGCCGCCGGGGAGATGCTTCTGCGCTTCATTTGTGATTTTGGCTACCTGAGAAGCGACGTTGCCAAGGTCGGTACCTTGTACGCTTGCATAGATATCGATGACGGGTTGGACATTATAGTGACTTGCGACTGCCGGTTCCTGCATGCGAGTCATCGTGGTGAGGTTTTCAAAGAGCTGTGCACCAGATGTGGAAGACGACGAGGTGACGGGAATCGTTCTGAGATCATCCAGTGAGGCGACTTTATATTGTGGCGTCTGGACGGCGATGATGTAGGAGACGCCATTCTTCGTATTGAGCCAGAGATTCGGTGCGGTCTGGTAGCTTGAACTGAGAGAGACGAGCAAGCTGCTGGAGACATCACGGGTTGTCAGCCCTACCTGTTGAGCTCGGACGCGATCTACATCGAATTGAAGCCGTGGCTGATCGAACTGCTGCTGGATGTGTACGTCCACTGCGCCGGGAATATCCCGCATCTTCGCGGCAATCTGCGACGCAGCCAAGAAGTTCGCTGCTGTGTCACGCCCCACGATCTGGACGTCAAGCGGAGCGGGAAGGCCGAAGTTGAGTGTCTGGCTGACGATGTCCGCAGGCTCAAAAAAGAAGGATGTGCCAGGAAACTCCTTTGGAAGCTCCTCGCGAAGGCGAGCGACGTAATCTGCAGTGGGATGATGCTTCGTTTGGAGGGAGCCGAGAATCTCGGCGTCGGCGTTGCCGATCGTTCCACTATTGCTGTATGAGAGATTAATGCCGCTGGTGGGCAGGCCGATATTGTCGAGAATGCCGCTCAACTCAGAAGCAGGAATTTTGTTGCGTATGGAGCGTTCGATCTGGTCGACCAGACGGGCGGTCTCCTCAATGCGAGTGCCGGTTTTGGCGCGAATATGGAGGCGGAACTGACCGGCGTCTACCGTAGGGAAGAAGTCGTTGCCTAGAGTCGGCAATAGCAGCAGGCTAGCAATACAGAAGACAAGAAAGAATGCGGCAAATAGAAGGCGACGATCGAGGCAAAGCTGCAGGATGCCGGTGTAGCCATGCTGAAACTTTTGGAACGCATATTCAAAACGGTGGTGTAGCCGCTCGAACCAGCCGCGCTCCTGCTCAGCATTCGGTCGCCGGTGACGGTCCACCTCCTTCCGCAGGAGGAACAGCACCATGGTCGGAATAATAGTGCGTGAAAAGAAATACGATGCAAGCAGCGCGAAGACCACGGCTTCTGCCAAGGGCACGAAGAGATAACGTGGAACACCTGACAGGAAGAACATGGGCACAAAGACGATGCTGATGCAGATAGTAGAGACAAACGCGGGGACAGCTATCTGCTGCGCGCCGTCAAGTATTGCCTGACGAAGATCTTTCCCCATTCCGAGTTGACGCTCAATGTTCTCGATCTCGACGGTAGCATCGTCCACTAAGATACCGACGGCAAGAGCGAGACCACCCAGCGTCATGATGTTGATGGTCTCGCCCAGCGCGCTGAGGATCAAGACCGAGGTGAGAATGGAGAGTGGGATAGAGACGCAGATGATCAGGGTGCTTCGCCAACTCCCGAGGAACACCAGGATGAGAATGGACGTAAGCGCGCCAGCGATGAGACCCTCGCGGAGGACTCCAACGAGCGATGCACGTACGAAGATGGACTGGTCGAGAAGGGTCCTCATGACGAGCTGTGAAGGCAGAGTGGCAGCGATTTTAGGAAGAGCGGCCCGCACAGCAGAGACGATGGAGAGTGTAGACGCATTGCCCGATTTCTGAATACTGAGCAGCACGCCGCGCTGCCCATCCTGACGGACAATATTCTGTTGCACCGCATAGCCGTCACGAACATGGGCGACGTCATGGATATAAACTGTGGCGCCATTCACTGTTTTGACGGGAATATTGTTCAGCTCTTCGACAGAGACTGGCGTACCGTTGAGGCCGACATTATATTCGGTGGGACCTATCTTAGCGGTGCCTGACGGCAGAATGACGTTCTGGGTATTGACTGCGTTCACTATGTCTGTTGCGGAAAGACCCTTTGCCGTGAGCTGCTGAGAGTCAATATCAACCATGATCTGTCGAACCTTGCCACCATAAGGTATAGGCACAGCCGCTCCCGGAACGGTGGCTAGTTGCGGACGGATAAAGTTGACTCCAAGATCGTTCAGCTGCTGTTCAGATAGACCTCTGCCACTAAGACCGAGCTGCAGGATGGGAACGGTCGACGCGTCATAACGAATGACTAGCGGTGGAGTGATGCCTGGAGGCAGAAGCTTCACGATAGACTGCGCCTCGGCGATCACCTCGGCGATGGCTCCGTCAACATTGGCCTGCGGTTGCAGGTAGACCTTGACGATCGACACGCCATTGAGAGACTGCGACTCGATGTGCTCGATGTTGTCGACGGTAGTCGTAAGTGCCCGTTCGTAGATGGAGGTGATGCGGGTTTCCATCTCGGCCGGAACCAGACCCGTATAGGTCCAGATGATGCTAACTACAGGTACATTGATGGCTGGAAAGATGTCGACCGGGGTGCGTAGCAGCATGACCGGCGCTGCCAGGAACAGAAGCAGCGCGAGAACGACAAAGGTATAAGGGCGCGAGAGCGCGATACGTACGATCCACATAGAAGACCTCAGGCGATGCCATGTACCCAGCTGTACCTGCCATACTGGATTCAAGCTCTGCTGAGACAAATCTATAGATAGGAAAGCGCCGACAAAACGCCAGACTAGGCGTAGAAAACATAACTCATTCGGGTGTATGAGCTATTGCAGGTGGATGATGCCGCGAGTCAGTGCGATGGTTACAGCTTCCGTGCGATCGTTGACACCGAGTTTCATAAGAATACTCTTGACGTGCATCTTCACTGTGTCTTCAGCGATCAACAACGCTGCGCCGATTTCCTTGTTGCGCTTGCCTTTCGCGACCTCCTTCAGCACGTCCAACTCTCTCTGTGTGAGCTTTTCCGAGGCGAGATGATCGACTAGTTTAGCTGCGATCGCCGAAGGAACATGCCGCTTGCCGGCGTGGACGGCACGAATAGCTTCAAGTAGCTCTTCACGCACCATGCCCTTTACCACATAGCCCTTTGCACCCGCGGCCAGAGCACGTTCAATGTCTACGTCGCCTTCAAAGGATGTGAGAACGATAGTGCGGGCAGAGGGAGAGAGCACCAGGATGTCTCGGATCAGTTCGAACCCGGTTGTATCGCGAAGACGAAGGTCGATAAGCGTTATGTCCGGGCTCAATTCACGGAACAACCTGAGCGCTTCTGCACCGGATTCGGCAGCACCCACAATCTCCATATCCGACTGAAACGTCACAAGACTCGTCAGGCCTTCTCGGACGATGGGGTGGTCGTCTACACAGAGAACGCGAATTCTTTGCCCGTTACTCATCCTGGCTCGCTCCTTCTCCAACAGACCGCTTTCTCCGCGTCCATCTTGCCATGAACATGGTCCACAGACCTGTTGTCGTTTCGAACCCGGAATATGCCATGCGCGCGGGGACGCTAAGTTGTACGTTAGTTCCGCCATTCACTTTAGACTCAATCGTAAGCGTGGAGGCAATCCTTATCGCACGCTCTCGCATGCCCCTCAACCCGAAATGCCCCGGAACACTTAATTCCAAGTTCGTTGGACTGATGCCTTGCCCTTCATCATCTATCACTAGACAAAAGCGGCTTGGGGCATAATGAATGCCGACGTGGATAGGAGCACGAGTATGTTGCAGCGCATTTCGCAATGCTTCTCGTCCAATCTGGATGATCTCTTCGCCAACGCCGGCTCGCACGGGGAGTTCCGTCCCATCAGTAGTGAATTGGACAGCTCGCCGCCGCTCTTCGGAGAATGCCGTTGCCGCAAAAGTAAGTGCCTGGTATATGTCCTGGCGTGTAAGCGCGGTCGTGCGTAGAGTGGTGAGAGCGCCCCGGCCCTGCCTCAACGCTGATTCGGAGAGTTGGAGCGCTCGTCTGAGTATCGGTTTGCCCGCGGCTGCTGGAGGCGTCAGTTCATCAGCGATCTCGAGTTGCAGGCTGATTCCCATCACCTCTTGCAACAGATTGTCATGTAGGTCCTGCGCCACACGCGCGCGTTCGTCCAGCCTCTCTTCAAAACGTAGGCGAAGTTTATTTGCGGCAAGCCGAACTCTGAGTCGAAACAACAAAATGCCCGCCAGAATCAACGCAAGAACACAAAGCACGAGAAACCACCTCGTCTGATAAAAGGCGGGGGATAGCATAAATGTGAGCGTGTCGGGCGTTTCGTTCCATACGCCATCCTCATTCGCAGCCATCACTTCAAAGCGGTACTTACCGACTGGAAGGTTGGTATAAGTGGCAAAACGCCTTGTTGACGCCTGGGTCCACGGTGAATCGAAGCCTAGCAGCCGATAGCGAAACGTCACCTTTCTAGGGTCGGTCAAACTTAAACCGGAATAGTTGATCTCGACACGGTGTGTGTGGGGAGGGAGAGTGATTAAATGTTTAAGGTCTACGTCAACATCATCGGCCGTGAGTTGAAGGATATGGACCGGCGGAGGGAGGAGGTTCTTGCGGAGATGCGCAGGATCGATGCTGGCTAGCCCTTCTGAAGTGGTGAGCCAAATGCGACCGTCGGGCGCTACTGCGACGGGAGTGCTACCGTGCAACTCAGGATTGGTTTTTAGACCATCCCCGTCATCATAGAAGTCGTATGGAACTAGAAAATGCGCGTCAGATGCGGCATGGCGTAGATCTTCTATGCGTATTGAAGCGATACCTATGTTGTAGCCGACCCACAGCGTTCCAGTCGACGCGGGTAGAGCCCAAAGCACTCGATTGCCCGGTAAACCATTCTTCCTTGACCACGAGGCAAACCTGTTCCCCGTAAATAGCGCGAGTCCGCGTTCCGATGCGATCCAGACGCTGCCGTCCTTGCCGGCAAAGATAGAGTGGAGCACGCCTCCCGGAAGGTTGTCTGCCTCGGTGAACATTCGGAATCCAGCTCCATCGTAGAGCACGATCTCGCCGGTCGTGAGTCCGAGCCACACTCGCCCGTAAGAGTCCGCAACCATAACCGAGATGCTCTTGTTATTAAGGGCGGGATCAATGACTCGGCTTGCAGTATGCCCTTCCCGCCACCGAAAGAGACCCTCATCCTGATCGTAGAACCAGAGCTCTCGAGAGGCTCCTTGCAAAAGAATCGTAATGTGAGTGGCGTCTACTCCGAGCGGGACGAGGCGAGCTTTACCTTGATTGAGCTGGGATAGTCCGAGCGACGTCGCGAAAAGGAGAGAGCCGTCGCTGGCACGCGCAAGCGAGAAGATGCTTCCATGGAGAACCGTTTCGGAATGTGTATCGGTCACTTTGTCCAAACCGAGACTTGAACCGGCAAAGATGCCGCTCCCCACAGAGACAAGAGAGCTTATATCGTTGCTGAGGAGACCGGTTCGACGAGTAACTATGGAGAACTTATCGTCGCGAAGACGATTGAGGCCGTTTTGGGTTGCGACCCAGAGATTGTGCTCGCGGTCCTCAAAAATATCCCAAACTGAATCGCTCGAAAGCCCTTCATTGGTCGAAAGCCTATCGATTTTCGGTGTGGCGAATGACGATGCACTTGATTTTGCGATACGAATAACGCCGCTTTCCCTTGTTGCGATCCATACATTTCCATCATTGTCGCGCATTGCCGTGCGAATCTGGTCCTGGCTCAGATTTACGTGTTTGAGAAGCGATGAAGTAATATCCAGCGATGCACATTGAGGACACGTGGAAAATTTGTATCTTATTGAGTGGCCGGAAGAAGAAGACGCCAGCTTTCTATGATGATCCTCACCGACCGCATCCAGGTCTTCTGATTCAGGCTCCATACTGTCGGCGTCAAAGCGAATGAGATGATCCGAGGTCTCTACTTGGATGGACGAATCTGCACGTTCACGAATGGCAACAATCGGCACGTGAAGCATGACAATCTTCGTCGAGCGACCATCCATTCGGACGAGGCTTCCGCTCTCAGTGCCTATCCACATCGCACCAGTTCGGTCCACCCTTAGCGCCTGTACTCGGCCGAACGCCACATCACCGGTCTTCGAGAGCGGTACCTGAACGAAGCGAAGTCCGTCGAAACGGACAAGTCCGTCCGAGGTTCCAAGCCAAAGGAAACCATCCGGGGTCTGGGCGACCGCATAAATAGCGGTGGAGGGTAAACCATCGCGATGTCCCCATTGCGTGAGCGAATATTGTGTGATTCTTTGTGCGGGATTGAGTGCTTCAGCTGTCCTTGCGATAATGCACAACGAGGCGCACAGATAAGCACATACACGGAATGGCCACCATGCCTTCACGTATTCATTCTAACGGGCCTGTATGAATAGCTATACGGGCAGGTGGTCATGGACCTCTTTGATATCTCCGCTCGCTCTCATCACTTGTTCTTGTTAGCACAGAACGCGCTACCTCATTAACACTTCCTGCTTCTCGGCCGGGATCTTCCTGATTGTTGCTTCATCGATATTCAGGTGTGAGGTCACCATCTGCGGCGGCAGACGTCTAATCCAGTTGTTCAACGAGAAGTCCTCAAATTTGTCGGCCTTGAACATCTCGAGAAATACCAGGTCTGTGGTTCCGGTGTTCTCAATGTAATGCCCGGCAACTGCGGGTACGAAACCCACGTCGTTGGCAGTGAAGTCCATGGTGCGCGCCCTTCCCGGCGGCATGTATATGGTCATGCGGCCCTTGCCGGCGATATAGAACTGCCACTCAGAAGCATTGGGGTGCCAGTGCAACTCGCGCATGCCTCCTGGCTTGACGGTCACCAGAGCAGCCGCAATATGTTTGGAGGCCGAGAAAATGTGGGAGTCTACCACGCGCACCTCGCCCCCTTGTGTTTTCTTCGTCGGCGTCATCGCTCTCATCTTGAACGTGTATTGCTGTGCGGCCTGGACACTGCGGCCGCCGACAGCATCTCGATCTTGCGCCAACGATCGAGGCAGATCCGCTGGAAAAATGTAGAGTTCGTCCTTTGGCAGCTTGGCGATGTCACTGGGGCCTAGGTTGGAGTTCTTCGACAGCACTTCTGGCGGTGTGTGTGCCACCCATTCTGATATCAGGAACGTATTGTCTTCGGAGAACAAACCTTCATCGAACACCAGCAGGAACTCGCAGCCATCCGGACCAAGACCCTGGATGGAGTGCGGAAATCCGGCTGGGAAGTACCAGAGATCGCCCTTGCCTACATCATCGATGAAGACCGTTCCATCGGGATTCAATACCGTAACGCGAGCGTTCCCATAGAGCATGTACGCCCACTCGTCGGCTGTGTGCCAATGCAATTCGCGGAAGCTGCCTGCGGTCAGCCTCATGTTGACGCCCGTAAGGTCCGTCGAGGGGGGTAGCTCGCGTTGCGTTACCTGGTGCGTCCAGCCTCCTTCCTCCACGCGCTTTCGCGCAAGATCAAAGGAGTACCAGATCGGACCGATGTCGCCATGATCCGTCGGTGGAGGTGTGTTGGTGTTCGGGTTTTGATGGAGCAACACGTCGTTCTCCTGCCCCGGATTGCTGGAGGAATGATCGCCCTCGGCTTTCTGTGTATCTTCGCGCTGCTGGGCCTGAGCGGCCAATCCGCCGAACGCCGCTGTTGCCAAGGCGACAGACCCTACTTCCAAGAAGCTTCTCCTCGACACTCGCTCCGCGATTGTTGTGCTTTTCATTTCATCATTCATTGTCAGTTCTCCTTGTTCGTAGCAATTAGCCGTCTCTCTATTGAAGAGACGGACGGCGAAATAGGTCCAATCGTATGTACCTCACTCAGTGAGGGGTGCAGCCGAATACACCGCGAACTTACGACCGCTCCTATCAAAAGGCCTCGGCTACCCGGATAGGATTCGATGAGTGAAGAGCTATCAATTCTCCTGACATCAATCGGTATCTCTGAGAATCTTGCCGAGAAAGGCTTAGCTGCTCTGCTACGGCCACAAACGACTCTCTCTCTCTTACCCGCGCGGGCGCTCAGTCATCTTTCGCGGATCGGTACCTATAGCCGAGTGAATAGCTCCAAGCAGATCATTGGGATCAAAAGGCTTGTAAAAGAAGAAGGCAGCACCGTCAGACAATGCGCTCTGCCTGATTCGCTCGTCACGATGGGCAGTAATAATGATCACGGGCAAGTTTGGATACTCGCATTTGAAGCGGCGCTGCAGCTCGACACCTTGGATTCCTGGCATGCGCACGTCGGTGATGAGACAGCTTGCCTCGGTGAGGAGACCGGAATGCAGGACGTCTTCGGCAGAGGAGAACGCTGCGGCGCTGAATTCTGCTGACTTCAATAAGCTTTCAAGAGACTCTCGAATCTGGGAGTCGTCATCCATAACAATCACTAGTTGTTTCGTTGCGTCCACTCGCTCTACTCTATCGGGGGTGAGAAGCGATGCCAATTATGTCTTGGTATGAGTGTAGTTAGGCTAGAGGATACCTAGCTTGCCGGCCATTCTCACTAGTTCGGGCACTGACTGTGCGCCCATCTTGCGCATGATCTGCGCGCGATGGACCTGGAGAGTTATCTCGGCGATGCCTAATTTTGCAGCACTCTGCTTGTTTGTGAGGCCAGCGACGACCAAGGGCAAGACCTCACGCTCCCGGGTCGACAATAAAGCGTAGAACTTTTGAACTTCAGCGAGTTCCGACCTGGTCCGTCGCGCACCTTGATCCTGGACTATGGCACTGTGGACGGCCGTCAGCAACTCCTGATCGCTGAAGGGCTTGGGTAAAAACTCGACGGCCCCGGCTTTCATGGCTCGCACCGACGAGGGGATATCTCCATGACCGGAGATAAAGACGATAGGCGGTCCATTCGCTTGGGCGAGTTCCCGCTGTAACTCCAGTCCGCTGATGTCTGGCAATTGCAGGTCCAGGACGAGACAGGCAGGAGAGTCGCGCGTTTTTGCTTGCAGGAATTCCGCTGCGGATTCAAATACCGAGACTCGTAACCCTGCGGAGCGAAGAAGGCTGGAGAGCGCCTCGCGTACGCTCGGATCGTCATCCAGCACAAAAACAACAGGACACTCGGAGTTCATAATAACGCGGGACCGCAGCCTTCTCAGGAATGCTGGATAGCAGCGCCTCTGTTCCGAATTATCGACCGGCTTTGGAAATTATGAAGCCAGCGGCACTCCAGACCGCTGGATTTTAGCATAATAAATAAGCACACGGTTGCAGAGAGCGGATGGCACAAGATGAGTGAACACATTCCGACGGTCTTCGTCGTGGAGGACGAAAGCTCTGTTCGCGAAGCGCTGGATAGTTTACTGCGTTCTGCTGGATTTCGTGTGCAGCTTTTCGCGTCAGCCAGCGACTTCCTTCTCGGCTGGAGTCCAGGTGACTCTGGTTGCCTTATATTGGATGTGCGCCTGCCGGGAGTAGATGGTTTGGAGTTGCAGCAGGAGCTTATCAGGGCAGACATCCACATACCGACGATCTTCATTACCGGCCACGGTGATATACGCATGTCTGTGCAAGCCATGAAAGCCGGCGCAGTTGAATTTCTTACCAAACCCGTAAATTATCCGGATCTTGTGAATGCGATTCATCGATCAATGGAGAAAGACCAGGCCGGGCGCAAAAACAGGGAAGAGGTGGAACGTCTTCGCAGGAGATTCGACACCTTAACACCGCGAGAGCGCGAAGTCATGCGGTTGGTAGTCGCAGGATTATTAAATAAACAAGTCGCGGCCGAGATTGGCATAAGTGAGATAACCGTGAAGATTCACAGGGGACATGTTATGAGGAAGATGGAGGCCAATTCCCTGGCTGAGCTTGTAAAAATGGCGGAGCAGCTGAGGCTCGCGGCGGGCGGGACGAATTAACCAACAACCGCCATGGCGCTACGCTAACTTATGGGCACAGACAAGGGCCCGCTCGCACAGAGATGATCAATCGCACGCTTCACAAGGCTCCCGTACTTGCAATGGTGGTACGTCGAGAAACTTCGCCACTTCGTTTTCAGACGAACGGATGAAGGACCTCAGCATAAATGCCAAGCGGGGAAGATCAGGAAACTCACCAGAACCTGGCTGTAAGATCTGATTCTCCTCATCTTCTTTGCGCGTCGCTGCCAGTACATCGAGCGCTTGGGTAATGAGGATTTCTCGAGCCTGATTGTAGGCCAGGAGAGGGGCGGAAACGTCGAATGGAGTTGTATCGAACTGCGTCATTGTGCGCGAGAATGTTTCTTCGACGAGCTTGCCATCTGCCACCAGGTACCATACCAGGGTCGCGAATTCTTCCAGGTACTCGAGGAGCAGGAAGCACCACGTAGTGTTCTTTGGTGATGCGCTTGCTGGTAGAGCGAACGAACTTTGCTCGGCTGCCATTGTGGACTCTCCTATCCTTACGGTAGAGGTCGAGGTTTGGCGATGGATTACGGCGTCGTCAGGCAGCACGGCGCTGCTGAACCGATGCAGGCTCCGGGACCACGGCGGCAACCGGCTGGCTAGAGCCGCCTATGCGCTCGAGCGCATCGTTCATCGTCTCCTGTACCCTTGTGTTGGGGCGGTGCAGTTTGCGGGTTGCCTTTGCTACCACTCGGCATAGTAGAAAGCGGTTCGATTCACGGGCGACGGTCTTGAAGGTCAATTCGGCACGCATGGTTTTCTTCCTGGAGCCACTGTTGATTGTCCATGGTGCGAGAGGTGCGAATTTCTCTATTCCATGATCAACTCTGTTCGTGAACATAGCAGCCGCACATCCAAGCGCACAATTATGTGTTGGTATGAGTCGCCGCTGTCATAGAATCCGTTCCCTACGAGATGCGCCTGGACGAGCGGCTGCTGCTTAGGGATGCCTTCCATGGCTGGGAAAATCGCCGAATCTCCAGGAGGTGTCTACGAATGAGACTCACTTCAAACATTCAGCGCTACGGACTAGCGACAATCGCCTCTGGCCTTGCACTCGCATTGGCTTGGCTGTGGGATGCTCCGTCGTCGTGTTTTGTTCTCGCCGTCATGGTGAGCGGTCTTTATGGAGGTAGAGGGCCGGGCCTTTGGTGCGCCGGGCTTTCGGGTCTTGCCTTTGGCTACTTTTTTTGGACGCAGCGGTTCCAACCGGCAGTGGGACTATCCAGCTATTCGCGTTTCGCTGTCTTCGTCGGGGCGCTGCTGCTGGTCAACTATTTAGTCTCGGCAAAGCGGCGCTCGGATGAGGCGCGACGTCAAAGCGATGAACACTATCGAGTCGTCGCGGAGACCGCTCTCGATGCCATCCTGACAATCGACGATAAGGGACAAATTTTGTTCGCTAACGCGGCAGCCACCAAAATCTTCGGGTGGAATGTATCAGACCTTATTGGCAGCTCGGTGACGATGGTTATGGCGGGATTTCCTTCCGGCGGCACTTCGATCGTCACCGAGCTGGCCGGCCGACGCAAGGATGGAACCGAGTTCACCGCTGAGGTCTCGTTCGTAGAGATAACGAGAGATGGTCGCCGCGGTTTCACCGGCTTCGTCCGAGACATCACCGAACGAAAGCGCGCTGAGGAAGCCCTTCGCGCGAGCGAGCACAATCTTCGCTTGATCGTCGATTGCATCCCTGCTCTCGTATCTACCATGACTGCGGCTGGTGAGGCCGAACTGGTGAATGAGCAAGTCATGGACTATACCGGCAAGACTCTTGAGGAGATGAAGGATGGGTTGTCAACGATACATCCGGAGGATCGCGAACTCGTAGCCAACTGTTGGTGGCAATCGGTGGAAACCGGGAATCCGTACGATGTTGAAGAGCGTATCCAGCGTGTCGATGGCGTGTACCGCTGGTTCCATGCACGGGGTTTGCCGCTGCGTGACGCGGAAGGCCATATCGTCCGCTGGTATGTTCTGCTTACTGATATTGAAGACCGGAAGCGCACCGAGGAAGCGCTCCGTGCGAGCGAAAGAGATCTCGGCCTGATCGTCGAGACCATACCCGCTCTAGTGTGGTGCGCCGCTCCGGATGGCGAGCTTACCTATGTGAATCAACGTGTACTGGATTACACCGGCACTACCCTTGACGCCTTAGCACAGGCGGGCTGGACCAATTTCCTCCACCCCGACGACTTCGAGCCGACAGTGCGCGCGTGGACGCATGCAGTCTCAACGGGCCAGCCGCACGAAATTCAATACCGGCTCCGCCGGTCGGATGGCGTCTACCGGTGGTTCCAAGTACTCGGTCAGCCGTTTCGTGACAGTGAAGGCCGTATGACCCGCTGGTACGGCTTGCTGATCGATATCGATGACCGGAAGAATATGGAGGATGCTTTGCGCAGCACGCAGGCACGACTTTCGCGAGCGACGCAGATTGCCACCGTCGGCGAACTTGCCGCCTCCATCGCGCATGAAGTCAACCAACCGCTCACAGCCGTGGTCACGAATGGTCATACCTGCCTTCGATGGCTCTCGGCACAGCCGCCGAACGTGGCCGAAGCGAACCAGGCAGCCGACAGAATGATCCGCAGCGCCAATAGCGCTGCAGAAGTGGTGCGACGTATCCGGGCGCTTTTCAAGCAGGCCGAGTCGGAGAAGACCCCAATCGATCTGAACGAGGCCCTCGCAGAGGTCGTCCGTCTGATGAAAAGTGAGATCGCGAGAGAAGGGATTGTTGTGCAAACCGACCTAGAAGAAGATCTTCCGCGCGTAATGGCCGATCGACTGCAACTCCAGCAGGTGATCTTTAATTTGCTGCAGAATGGAATCGAGGCAATGGATACGCTGACCAACCGTCCAAAGAAGCTTGTTATTCGGTCGAAACGCCAGAACACAAATACCATTTTGATCGAGATACGCGACTACGGTGCTGGCCTGAACGATTTTGACAGATCCTTTGAAGCTTTTTACACCACCAAGCAAAATGGAATGGGCATGGGCCTGGCGATTTGCCGCTCCATCATAGATGCGCATCACGGCCGTCTTTGGGCCGCTCCGACCGAAGGTCCAGGAGCGACGTTCTGCTTTACGCTTCCTTTCCAAAGCACGCTCGGCAAACCCATGGTTTCCGTAGTTCGTGACGATTACTCAAATTGTGATGTGCCAGAGCTGGATAACTGAAGACCGTGCAGTCGTCTCGCGATGAAGCAGGTCGGAGCCGATGTAGAAGGGTAGTGCACGCCACCCTCATCTTCCTTTTGTCCTCTGCCCCTGAGCCCCGCTCCCTGTTTTTTCCTGTCAAGCCCCTGGAGCCGAAACTAATACGCAGCTCTGTACGCAAATCAAACAAAAACAAGAGCTTAGCCTCCGAAAATGATCTTCCGCAAAGTGGCATACTAGTTTTACTCAATCGGCTATAGTTAATACAGAGTCAGAGAAAGCCCCCGGCCACCATCGGGGGCTTTTCTCTTTAAAACCAATAAACCTTTTAGAAAGACGACTTTAGCTCTAACCAGTTTAGAATGACGAATTTGCAGCAATAGATTCGTTTAAGTCGCTGAATTCAGATGACTAGCAGGTAAAGTACCACCCGGCGGTGAGGGGGTCCTAAGTCGCCTGCGCAATCCACAGATAGGCGCATCTTCGGTGGCAACTTCAACATTCTTCCCTCGCATCCCATCCAAACGGATTTGTATCACAGTACACCGGTACAACAGGTCCAGCAGCGCGCGAAAGCCCTTGGCGCCTTCATCGTTACGAGCCACCCGGCGGAAAGGAGCTTTTTAAGGCTGTACTGCATGCGATGGAACGCGGTGAGGGGTTCACGCGCGAAGCCTACGTACCGCAACTCATGGTGCTGTTTTGTCCTCTAGTGAGCCGATCCCCACAGCGGTTAGGGAACTCCAATCTAATTAAAGTAGATATTACCTATCTACAGATTTCAGCTACGTCAGCGTCACCGCAACGTTGAAGAGTCGCAAGACCCTCCGTGTCGAATCGGGCGAAGCGCCGTAGCTCAACTTATTGCTTTCAACCTGTTTTAGAACAATCGTGAAGAGACATAACCGATAGAAGTACAGGAGGAGATCATGGAACAAAATACGCGGCGGAATATCGGACTCATCTTCGGCGCCCTATTGGTTGAGGCTGTTCTGGTAACTGGTGTTGCGCAGGCGCAGAGTGTGCAGACGGACTACGATCACAGTGCCGACTTTAGTCAATATCACACATTTTCCTTTTACAAGGTACAGACTACCGACCCGCTTGAGGCGGACCGAATTAAGGCGGAGATTGCCAAGGACCTGACCGCTAAGGGTCTCCAGATGGTTCCATCTGGCGGAGACATGACTGTGACCGCCATCGAAAGCACGAAGGATAAGCAGGAATACAACACATTCTACGACGGACTTGGCGGGGCTGGCTTCGGCTATCGGGGCTGGCGCGGCTGGGGTGGTGGCTGGGGCGGCGGGATAGGTGATGCAACTACGACGGTCAACCAGGTGCCGGTAGGAACGCTGATGATCGATCTCTACGACGGAAAGACGCACCAGCTCGTATGGCGAGGTAGCTCGCACCAGGATTTATCCACCAAGGCATCGAAGAACACTTCGAAGTTCGATAAGGCAGTGGACAAGATGCTCAAAGAGTATCCGCCAAAAAAGAAGTAGAACGTCGCCCAGGTAGCGTTTGCAAGTGACTTGCATAGGAGGTCAACCTTGAGGAGGGCACTTGCAGCTGTAGCAAGTTGTTTGGGTTGGTTTTCTGAAGTCACGGTGAGACGCGGCCACTTTCGCAGGAACGCTGCTTGGGCGATCGGGTTGGTGACGCTGGTTTTGTGCGTGGGTTATGGGCGGGCGCAGACGCCTCAGTACATCGAATACCCGCTACTTGCTGGAACGACGCACGAGTACCACTGGAGCAGTCTCCCTTCGTGGCTAAAGTTCGATTCGGAGATCCGCGGACGGCTCGACGGGCAGACAGCATACAACAATGTGTCTGGAGACGGTGAGGTTTACGGCCTCACTCGCGTCCGAGGAGGCGTGATTCTGGACGCTACGAACTATCTGACGCTTCACCTCCAGTTTCAGGACACTCATGCCCCGGGCCTCGCCTCTAATCTGATTGCCTCTAATATGCACGATACCTTCGATCTACGCGAAGGATGGGTTGAACTGCACCAGCAACACGTAAAACTTTATGTGGGCCGCCAAGAGCTGAAGTTCGGCGGTGAACGACTGGCCGGAGTTAGCGATTTCACCAACAATAGTCGGACCTTCGATGGCATTGACCTTCGACTTGGCGAGAAGAATACTGTCGATATCTTCAGTACTTCGGTCGTGATCACACATCCCACATCTCTCGACACCCATGGCGGAGGCCTGACTTTCCATGGGGTTTATGGGCGGTTTAATGCAGGAAATAAGGAGACCAGCGTGCAGCCGTTTTTGTTCATCAAGGCTTTGCCTCATGTTCGGAACAGTCGAGGACAGCAGGGGAATGAACTGGCGACAACCTTCGGCGCGGAGGTGCAGGGTAACGTGCGCCGCATCTTCGAGTTCGACGGTATGGCTGCTTTGCAGCGCGGATCCTTTGCCGGCGATTCGATAGAGGCTGGCGCCTTCTATATCAAGGCGTTCTATGCGACTCCACACCTTCCATGGAGCCCACGCTTCGGCGGGGAGTACGACTGGGCGAGCGGCAACTCGGCGCTCCCTTCCCAAACTGTTGGCACCTTCGATCAGCAATATCCCAGCAATCACAATGCCTTTGGCCTGGGGGATATCTTCGGCTTCGAGAACATTCGCGAGACGAGAGTGAGCCTTGATCTTGCCCCTGCGGAGCATGTCACTCTTCTCATCCAGGCTGAGGCACTGAATTTAGCCTCGGTGCACGATGCGATCTACGCGAGCGCCGGAACCTCTTTGGTGGAAGCGCCCACGGGCGGCTTCTTGAGCGACCGGATCGGCTTCGGCGTGGATGTTTCCGCCAAGTACGTCTTTCGTCAGGCGCTTGTCTGGAACGCAGGGATGGGAAGACTTCAGGGTGCGAACACTTTGAGTTTGGCGGGTCTTGCGCAGGACCAGACTTATGCCTATCTTTCGTTGACTTACCGTTTTCGTATTGAAAAATAAGGAAGATAAGAAGGCTGGAAATTCTTCTATGCCCCAACACATTTTTTGCTTGCTGTGGGCGATATATTGCAGGAACGTAGCGGCAAGACAGGCACTATGAACCGCCGAAGCCGAAGCTGCTATGCCAGTGGGCTCCCTTCGCGTGGTGACGGGTTTCTCTGCTGCGACGACGACGATGGGCGTTGCCAGGCAGACCGCTCACAGCGCACATGCCATCTCCAATACGGCCCATGTTGAATGCGTGGATAGAATTCACCTGAGTGGCCAATATATTCCTTCTTGTCTCGGCAGGACGGGCTTAAGGAATAAATCAGGCGCTTGCGTGTCTAAATTACCAGAGTGAATCACACCAGAGCAGGCGCCGGTCGATTTGTTGAAGGAGATCCGGCCGCAGTTGGATGAGGTGCAGAAGTCGCTGATTGCGGAACTAGTGGAAACAGCAGCGGTTCGTATGAGTGCCACGCGGATGTTGCTAAGGCGGTCGGGAAGTTTCGGCTTCAGACGTTTGTCGATCATGCGCCTTGCCAAGCAGTCTGTGCCCGATCTGGACCCTAAGATCCGGCTCGTGAGGGTGCCCGCTGCCCATATCGCCGAATTACTACGACTAGGAAGCTCCATAGATTTATTGCCTGTGGTCCTTTAGTAAGGACGGTATACCGCGAGACCCGTTGCGGTTTGCAAAATTGCTTCGAGACCTCGGCGAGTAGCAGATTTCGCCAGACTGTTAGGTACGAAGACAATGTCATCCGGTTGCAACTCTAGATCCGGCGCCTTCGCCGCGAGGATTGTATTCAAAGGTATCGGGATCTCCTGCGGAGCGTTGCTGGTGGCTTTACGTATCAGCTTGGCCGACCCCAAGGCCGCGGTAGAGTTCGTGCCATGTGCCATAGCTACTGCCTGAAGAATAGTCAGGTGCGGATTCTCCATTATGATTCCGGTGGGTTCCTTAACGTCCCCCACGACATAGACCATTCCCGCTTTGGAAACCACAATGGTGTCGCCTGGATAGATGATCCTGTTGGTCATCGTCCCCTTATCCTCGTGAACTAACTGTAGTGTCTCGTTGCTATCGGGCTGATCCCTATGCGTAATGCTTACCGTTTTTCCCGCTTTTGGCCCTGTGCCCCCTGCAGCAGATATCGCATCGAGCAACGTCCGGTGTCCTGGCAGGGGGTAGATGCCGGGCTTTTGAACTTCTCCAAGGACTGAGATGCCACTCGCGGCGTACTCTTTCACGAATACTTGGACCTCGGGTTCGTTGAAGAAGCCATTCTTCTTCAGGCTTTTCGCTATTGTATCTTCAGCTTGAAAAGTTGAAAGGCCAGCCAGCCTAATGTTGCCTACCATAGGTAGTGAGGTGTCACCGTGCGAGTTGACACGTACGTCATAACGATACTCAGGTGCTCCAGTTACACTCACCGTAAGCAGGTCTCCACTACTCACAAATACCTCTTGCGATGTGTCTAAGCTCTTGACAGGAGAGATCCCTTGGGGAGGCATCGGTGCATTCTGCGCGGGGCAATTAGAAGCAAATACTGCCAGAGCCGCGGTAAGGATTAATACGCTTTGAACCCGGTTTATATCTTCGATCCTTGTAGCCACATCACACCGCCTATTAAATCATCACCTCACTGAAGAGTGTGATCTCACCGACAACTTCATCCTTAAACCTCTCTTCTGAGAGGTTTAAGGAATCGGAGTTGAAGGGTCATGAATGCCCGCCTCGTTTGGGCGCAGACTAGGTTCGCCGGGCGGAAGCTGCGCGTTGATCGTAATCGCTGTGAGTGCTCCGGCTCCATAGCAGGTATGCAAAGTGAAAAAGACGAGTGGAGTTAGGAACGCTATGACAGCTCTTTCTCGTGACGCAATGTGAAATGCCGCTCCAAAACTTGCGATTGCATATGCAATGATTAGCGAAAACAGCGGAAGGCGCAGCCATCCTCCGGCTTGACCTGGGAAACTGCTTGCGAACACGTAAGCCACTAAGCAGGCCATAAGCCCTGCGACGAAGGCTCCTGGCACAAAATGGCGTAGCGACATTGAGAGTCTATTCCTCTTGAAGCTGATGATGTTCCAGAAGCCTGTTTTGAATGCGTACTTGGATAACGAAGCGAGTGTCGGACTTACAAAATATTCGCAGTATGTTTGGTCAGTCATGTACAGCTTGTGTCCGCGAGCTCTAAGCCGTTGACTAAGATCGTTGTCCTGATTGCGGTGTAATTGGGGGTCATAGGACCCCACTTCAAGAAGTGTGCTCTTGAGAAAGATCGGGTAGGGAATCGTATCTGCGAAGCCCGCTTTTCTTGTCCGCATCGAGCCAGTCGAAGTTCCAAACGGGTGCGCCAGCACCCAGGCAATCAGTCGTGCTTGAAAGCTATCGCCGCTCGGCCGGGTAATCTCGATTCCGCTGCATCCGCCAGCATGGTGAAGGTGCAACTCTCGAAGACAAGTTGCAACATAATCCTTTGAATAGACGGTGTGCGCACCAAGAATGCAAACGTACTGACCTATGGCTGAACGAATGCCAATGTTAAAGGCATAGGGAGTTTTCCTCTGATGGTTGACCAATAGCTTTACGCGGCTGTCCCGGCGCACTATTCGCTTGACGATCGCTTGGGTCGCGTCCGAGGAGTCTCCATCCACCACAATAATCTCAAGATCGCAGATTGAGGTGTCTTGTAGTAAAAGAGACTGTAACACTGCCTCGATATAACGCTCCTCATTGCGAACAGCCAAAACTGCTGAGACTAACGGACGAGATTGAAACTCTAGTCGAATGTTGTCGGGTTTTAAGTCCATTTTTATTCGCTATTTCTCGCGTACCAAATGCGATAGGGCACATCGCCTAGCAGCGAGCAATCTTTTCGGAAGATATGCCCGCAGTCGCATTGCGCGTGTCAATTATGAGTTGAGCCTCTCTAACTATCTCCGGATAGTTGTAGTTGGAATGGTCAGTAACTATCACGATGCAGTCGTATTGTCCAAGGTTATCAAGGGGTACGCAGCACATCTGGAGGTTATACTTACGACCCTTTCCTATCTTTGCGAAGTAAGGGTCGTTGTAACTGACGATGGCACCCCGTTCCTGTAACACTTCAATGATCGTGATAGCAGGCGACTCACGGAGATCGTCGATATCTTTCTTATAGGAGACGCCAAGTATCATCACTTTCGCTTCCTTGAGTGCCTTGCAACGGAAGTTCAGAGTTTCAGCAATAAAGTCGACCATGTGATACGGCATGGCCATATTAATCTCTCCAGCAAGCTGGATGAAACGCGTAGAAAAGTCATATTCCTTCGCCTTCCAAGACAGATAAAACGGATCTACCGGAATACAGTGACCGCCGAGGCCAGGGCCAGGATAGAACGGGTGAAATCCGAACGGCTTCGTGGACGCAGCGGCGATGACTTCCCAGATATCGATGCCCATACGAAGGCACAACAGCTTTAGCTCATTGACCAGCGCGATGTTAACACAACGGTAGATGTTCTCCAGTAGCTTCGTCATCTCTGCGACGGCCGTGCTGGATACTGCAACTGTCTGATGAAAGATAGCCCCATACAATGCAGTTGCAATCTGACTCGAATAAACGTCTATGCCTCCGACAATCTTCGGAATATCGCAACGCGCAACCGCATTGTTTCCTGGATCTTCTCGCTCTGGTGAAAAAGCGAGAAAGATAACATCGTTAGCCTTCGGATCGCCCTTTGAAACAGATAATCCCCGACTCGCTCCTCTCTCAATAAGAGGTAACACGACTTCCTCGGTTGTCCCTGGATACGTGGTGCTTTCGAGTATAACTAACTGGCCAGCCTTTAGATGTGGTGCGATGGACTTTATGGTGTCAATAATAAAACTCAGATCGGGTTCACGGTATTCGGTAAGTGGGGTAGGCACGCAGATAATTATGACGTCCATCTTCTCCACACGTGCAAAGTCCGAAGTTGCTCTGAACCCACGATCCCTAGCCAGAGCAATTTCAGTCTCCGGAATCCGACCAATGTACGACCGTGATGTGGAGAGAACATCTATCTTTGTCGTGTCGATGTCGAATCCCGTTACGGCAAAGCCTTCTTCTATGAAGAGCAGCGCCAGTGGTAGGCCGACATAGCCTAACCCAATCACGCCGACATTTGAAGTTTTAGAATGACATCGCTCGATTGCTCCATCCTTCAAAGCAATGGCATTGTATGCAGAAGTTCTAGTTGATGTTTGCATCATTAGTTCCTATCAAAATTTATCTGATTTCGAGCCTGCTGTTATGAGCGTCAGTTAGCTAACTAGCGAGTTGTATTTCTTCTGCATCCAACTCGACCACAATCGCGCTTTGAATAAAGTCCAAAGAAAGCACAAGTCGCATCGCACCTTTGCGACGAAGTATTTTCCCTTTCATGCCAGCAAACGGTCCTAATTTGATCTGGACACATCGTCCAACAGTAAGAAACGGATAAGGTTCCGCCCTAAAAATTTGCAGTGACACCTTCAACCTATTAATTTCATCGTCGGATAGGACTACAGCATTGCCGTTAAAGCTGACCAACCTAATAGCACCTGTGAGTGACAGAACACGTCTTTTCTCTGAAAGACGCATCTTCACAAACATATAGCTTGGGAACAGGGGTAGCTCTACACGGGCTTTTCGACCGTGCCAGACGCGAAGCGCGGAATAGAGTGGTAGATAATTTTCAATATCTTGAGCAGCCAGTCGTTCCGCGATAGCTTTCTCGTGTCGGGGGATGGTGTAGAGAGCGTACCAACAAGAACACCTGCTTTGGCCCGGAAAAGCAATTTTGGGTGATAACACGTCACTTATCGTATTGGCTGATGTGCTGTCTGATAAATACACTTATGGTCGCTCCGATCCTATACGAACGATTAGACGAAATGACGCTGCCTCACCCCACCTCATGATGGCGTGAATCACATTTTCTATGCGTTTTCCCTTGGAGGCCCTGGAGGTTCTCGTAACCGGAGATAAAATTAGCGAAAGCACCTGGGCGCGTCGGTGTGTTTACTAACATAGCTTGCAAATTAATAGAATTGATCATATCGAGTCTGCGGATAAAAATTTGACTCAATACTGTGTCGCTACTTCGCGAGGGCACATGGCTTTTCGAACAGGGTAGCGTCAGACATAGCCTAGCCTTGCCGCAATCTATCACTTTGTTCTTCAATCAACCATCGGACAGTGATTGCTATGTCGCGGGACCGAACAACCGCTTCATCTCATCCTCGACAGTTCGGTAACACTCACAAGCTAGCTTTTCCAGTCCCTCTCTGTTCACTACTGTAATGTGCCCTCGTGAGTAATGGATGAGACCCGCATCCTGCAAGTGACCAGCTGCTACCGTTACGGTCTCACGTCGACCACCTAGCATATGGGCGATATACTCGTGCGTCATCTGGATCTCTGCCCTTGCTACGCGATCGTGACATAGTAAAAGCCAGCGACAGAGTCGTTGCTCCACCGTATGAAGACAGTTACAGACGGCTCCTTGAGAGATCCTTGTCAACAATCCTTGTGTATACCGCAATAGCACGTGCTGAAGTTGACCGCCTCGTTCAAATTCAGCTTGCACCAATTTAGCTGGTATCCGGAAAGCGTCGCCGCTTATTTGCACTACAGCACGATGAGGACTAGTGTCGCTTCCAAGAACCAAGAAGATCCCAATAAGCCCGTCGTTCCCTACGAGCGCCATCTCCGCGATTGAACCGTCTCGCATGGTATATAAGCATGAAATCACCGCACTCGTAGGAAAGTAGATATGATCGAGTCGTTCACCCGATTCATATAATACCTGCCCGGCCGAGAGTGAGACGACCTGTGCGGCGGGGCGTAAACGTACCCATTCAGCTAATGAAAATGAGGAGAGTAGCTGGTTATTAACGGCTTCGTGATTTCCGGGCGAACTCAACATGAATAGCTCCGTCGAGCAGAAATCGGCCGTCTGGTAAATACGACCGGGAGGCTCAGATCGCAGAAAGTTCACGTGCGCGAAATTATGACATAAATTTCAGGCTCGTTTCACACTGGAACCTTATCTAAGATCCGGGCCCAAAACGTTTAGTGTGCTGCTGCCTTTGATGCGGTTCGCCGTAAGGTGTTGGCTAAGGTAAATCGTTGAGCGCTAATCACTGACTAACTGAATCCAAATCTGAATGTATCCCACTCTGCGTGGTTCCCCTTTAAGGGGTAGGTATGGAATGTTACTGATTTGCAGAACGAATGTAGCAACTTACCACCATCGTCTTCCTTCTAAGTCTCACAATCTATGTTTGTTCATGGGGCTCTCCGTTCGCGGCGGAAAATATGATAGTCAGGGAAGCAATAATGCGCTTTAAAAACGTTGTTACTTTTGAAGCCTGAAAGTGATTACCGAGAGGGAAAACCGGCTATCTTGTCTCGTGGTAAGACATACGTTTTTTTTTAGATATGTGAGCTTAAACACCGACGCCCATTTTCTAAGCGGCTAGGTTGGTTCCGGGTTTAGAAGGATCGTTAAAACTTCACGTGTTCGCTATGCGAGCTCTGTTTATTGCGTTTTGCTCGGATGAGCACGAGACCCTGTAAGGGCCCCTTTCACGTAAATAGCAATGGCAATTGACTGGCTAGATTAAAGACAGTAAAGTCGTCGGAAGCTCAACAATCAAATGGCCTTATCTGGATACAGCCGTGCGGCTGAGAATGGCGAAGCTTTGCCGCATTCTCTTAGCGCTCTTAGCGGAGTTCACTACACCGCTTCGATCAGCAATACCCGTCGTGTGCCTAGCGACTGGATGCGCGCGTTGCAGGTTTTGTCAAAGGAGTGGCGATATTCGGCCTTTTTTGCAATGGCAATCGTTACGATCGTGACATGTATAACATTTGCAATGAAGCCGGTGTACGAGTCTGAGGGACGATTACAAATCGACCCCCCCGGTTCAGAGGTATTTTCTTTAGACGCGGCCGGTGCAGGACTCATTGATTCCGAGTACATCAACACGGAAGCGCAAAAACTTCAGACAGATGACCTTGCTCTCGCTACGATTCGGATGTTGCATCTCGACACCAATCCTGAGATCACAGGTCGATCGACCAGTCGTCCGTTGAGCGATATATCTAGTGATTTTAATAAGAGGGAGAACGCCGTCGTGCGAGCGTTTCAATCGAAACTTTCGATTCGACGCGATCCATCAAGTCGCTTGGTCTCAGTCTCTTTTGCTACGCACGATCCGCGCCTTTCCGCAGACGTTGTGAATTCACTAATGAAACTTTTGGTGGAGAGGAACTTCGAGGCAAGAAACCGAGCAATTGCTGAGTCTTCTGTCTGGCTCTCACGACAATTGGATGACATCCGAGAAAAAATGGAAGTTGCAATGCATACTCTTGCCGACTTCGGAGAGAAGACAGGGATTGCCGACTTGGATCCAAGCTCCAATACGTATGCAGGAAAGATGGGAGATCTCAACAAACAATTAGTACTTGCTGAATCAGAGCGAATCCAATTTGAATCATTTCTTTCATCTTCGGGCGATCCGGATTCTCTTCCGCAGGTAAGAAATAGTCTTGTTGTCCAAGCGCTCACTCAGCGGCTTGCCGAGCAGAATGCGCAACTTGCTCAATCACGAGTTATATATGGGCCGAGCCATGCTGAAGTCCGCAAACTGCAAAACCAGGTAGATGAGTTAAAAGATCAGATCAAGATGCAGCGTACGGCTATCGTCTCTGAATTATGGACTAACTACCATGCTGCAAAGGCTCGCGAAAGGCTTTTGGGTAGTGAAGTGAAGACGGCCACGACTGATCTTACAACCCTAGCGCAGTACAACGTACTTAAGAAGGAAGCTGAGGCTGATCGCGATCTTTACGACAGGCTATACGCAAAGATTAAGGAGGCCGGAATAGCAGCCGCTTCCAAGTCAAGCAATGTTCATATCGTCAATCAGGCTCGAGTACTCGATCATCCGACCCGTCCTCGCAGGGCCTTAACCATCATGGCCAGTGCTTTAGTGGGGTTGGTTGGTGGCATTGCTCTGGCATTCGCGAAAGATCGTATTCAGGATCGAGTTCACACCATCGATGATGTCCGTGAGTGGGAGGGTCTGCCCACCGTGGTAGCCATGCCTGCTATTCGTACCATGCGGAGTGAGTTGACGTTGAATGGAAAAGGTTTCGGGAACGGAGCCGGGATGGAAGATACTGGGTCGCGCTGCTTTTTGCTGGATCGCCCGAATGCACCAGAATCAGAAGCTGTCCTGGGGCTTCGTACAATGCTGTTCCTGTCTCAGACTGGCACCCCACCCAAGGTCGTGCTAGTCACTTCACCGCTTCCAGGCGAGGGGAAGACGACCGTAGCCAACAATCTTGCGATTGCACTGGCAAAATATGGTAGTACCTGTTTAGTTGATGCTGATATGAGGATGCCGACCGTTGGATCCAGCTTTCATATCGCGCAGGAGCTAGGTCTTGCACATTATCTGCAGGGCACTGCATCGCTGGATCAAATTTTATGTCCATCGCACGATATCAAGAATCTTACGATCATCCCATCTCCAATGCCGGCGGAATTCGCTAACTACCTCTTGACGGGGAAACCAATCAGACAGCTGATTGAACATTTACGCGAACGCTTCGACTTTGTCGTCATCGACACCCCACCGATCTTGCCTTATACCGACGGGCTATCTCTCTCGACGATGGTAGATGGGGTGATCCTCATCGGGCGGGCAGGGCAGACTCCTCGTGGAGCGATATCGCGCGGTATGGAACTACTTGAAACCGTAAAATCCGCTCGAATTTTGACCGTCGTGCTGAATGCGATGGATGAGCGCAGTAGCCATCTCAGCTATCAGTATTAGTGTCTGCTGTATGGATTGCCGCTGAAGTCAAAAATAGGAACAACCTCTATTTCACCTGCTTTCGGCTGAAGCGATATCTTTGCTTGACGTAAAGGTAAATTTCATCGCCGATTCTAAATCGAGTAAAAGTTCTGCTCAGGAGAGATGCGCGTGACCACCCAAACTTTTGCACCATTCGACCCACCAATCACGATCAAGTCGCCATCGTATGGCGATACACCATTTCTGGATCTGAAAGCACAGTTCGTGGGTATTCGCGGTGAAGTTTTAGACGCGCTTGCTCGTGTCTTCGAATCCCAACACTTCATACTTGGTTCCGAAGTTGTGGCATTCGAACAAGAAGTGGCGGCCTACGTTGGAGCTAAGTTTGCTATTGGATGCGGGTCAGGCTCGGATGCGCTTCTCTTAGCGCAGATGGCGATTGATATAAAGCCGGGTGACGAGGTAATCACAGCCCCTTTTACATTCGGAGCTACAGCTGGTTCCATTGCAAGATTAGGAGCTCGACCGGTATTTGTTGACATACATCCAGACACCTTCAACTTAGATGAGCGACAACTTGAGGCCGCGATTACGTCGCGGACCCGGGCAATTATGCCTGTCCACCTCTTCGGTCAGCCAGCGAACATGGATCTGATCATGGATATCGCACGAAGGCACGAACTCTCGGTTATTGAAGACGCGGCGCAGGCTATCGGTGCACGATGGAAGGGTAGAGGAGTCGGGACTATCGGAACATTTGGCTGCTTCAGTTTCTTCCCCTCTAAAAATCTTGGAGGAGCCGGAGACGGTGGCTTGATCACTACTAATGATCCTGAGCTGGCGCAGAAGCTTGGCGTACTACGAGTACATGGTGCCCGAAAGAAATACAAATATGAAGAGCTTGGGATTAACAGTCGTCTCGATGCGTTGCAAGCTGCCATTCTGCGAGTTAAGCTCCATCACCTTCAAGATTGGACTTCAGTCCGCCGGCGAAATGCAGAGACCTACAGAGAGCTGTTTGAGGAGTTCAAACTGACTCAGAAGGTTATCCTGCCCCGTTCAACTGAAGAATGTTTCCACGTCTATAACCAGTTTTCAATACGCACGCAATTGAGAGATGAACTACAAGAATATCTGCGTGGCCAGGGAATACCAACGGAAATCTATTACCCTAACCCACTCCACCTAGAGGCCGCATTTAAATATCTTGGTTATCGTCGTGGAGATTTCCCTGCCTCCGAGTCTGTCTGTCTAGAGGTTCTATCTCTTCCAATTTATCCAGAGCTTAAGAAAGAGCAGCAACGAGCGGTTGTTGAGGCAATCGTAGAGTTCTATGGATCAGATCTGACATCACTCGCTAAGGAGGCATAATGCTACCGAGCATTGCGGTAATCGGAAGTGGGTATTGGGGAAAAAATCTCGTGCGCAATTTACATGATCTTGGGGCGCTGAAATGCGTATGTGACTCGCGCATCGAAGTACTGCAGGAAGCAAGTAAGCTGTTCGGGGTGAATACCTGCCTTTCATCGGATTCTCTTCTCCGTGACGACGAAGTCCAAGGGATCGTGATTGCAGCCCCGGCAGCCCAACACTATAAGCTAGCGAAAGAATGTTTGCTCGCTGGAAAAGATGTTTACGTAGAAAAGCCTCTAGCGTTGTGCGTCGAAGAAGGCCAAGAGCTGACAGATATTGCACGGCGACATAATCGCATCCTGATGGTCGGCCATATCCTTCAATATCATCCCGCGATCTTGAAGCTCAAGGAGATAATTGGATCGGGCGAGCTAGGCCGAATCCAATATATCTATTCTTCCAGGTTGAACTGGGGCAAGCTAAGGACCGAGGAGAATATCTTGTGGAGCTTCGCTCCACACGATATATCAGCGATCCTATACTTGTTGGATGAAATGCCTAGCTGCGTGATGACTACAGGCGGATCGTACATAAACCCCAAAATTTATGACACGACCTTGACCGCATGCACCTTTGAGAGTGGGGCTAAGGCTCATATCTTTGTCAGTTGGCTCCATCCCTTCAAAGAACAACGAATGGTGATCGTTGGCGAGAGAAGAACTGCAGTTTTCGATGATGTAGAAACAGATCGTAAGCTCGTCCTCTATTCCCACAGGATTGATTGGGTGAATCGTTTGCCGATAGCGAGCAAGGAACAGGGACAGTTAGTTCCGCTTCCGCCAGAGGAACCCCTGCGAAAAGAGTGTGAGCATTTCATTGAAAGCATGATCTCTCGTAGAACACCTCGAACCGATGGCAACAACGGGGTGATGGTGTTGAAAGTCCTGGATGGCTGTGGACGTTCGCTCCGTGCCGGAGGCGCGGCTGTTCAGGTTGATCTGCCAGTGCCAGAGTACATCGCTCATCATACCGCGGTTATCGATGAAGATTGCCAAATAGGATCAGGCAGCAAGATCTGGCATTTCAGTCATATTATGTCTGGCTCGAAGATCGGATGCCACTGTAATTTAGGGCAGAACGTAGTAATAAGCCCTGGAGTTACAGTGGGGGATCGGGTGAAGATTCAGAATAATGTCTCGGTTTATACTGGCGTGATACTTGAGGATGATGTGTTTTGTGGTCCCTCCATGGTCTTCACCAACGTGATTAATCCGCGAAGCCATGTCGAGCGCAAGCATGAGTACAGGCGAACTTTGGTCAAAAAAGGAGCCTCGATCGGGGCAAACGCGACTATACTTTGCGGCATTTCCTTGGGTAGATATTGCTTTGTAGCAGCGGGTGCGGTTGTCACAAGCAATGTGCCAGATTACGGATTGGTTATGGGTGTTCCTGCGGTTCGTGTTGGTTGGATGTGTGTCTGCGGCGTTCGTCTGCATGATGATGCTTCGCGGATGATCTGCACCGCGTGCGCCCGCAAATACATGATCGTCGGTGGAGACTGCTACGAGCAGGCACAGACGCCGAGAGAAATTGCAGTTGCCTAAGTATTCGTGGCATAGACCCGATTTGTGCTGTTCGTCGTTCCATTGGAGTATCCAAATGAAAGAGCAAGCAATTCCGTTCCACCGACCTTCGATTGGCCCAGAAGAGTTAGAAGCCGTGCGTCTTGTTCTCGAATCCAAGTGGTTAGCAACGGGGCCGGTCACAATGAAGTTTGAGCAGGAGTTCGCGGAATTTGTGGACTCAAAATACGCTATCGCGGTTAACTCCTGTACCGCCGCTCTCCATCTTGCACTCGACTCCATCGGCATCAAACCTGGGGACGAAGTGTTGATACCGACATACACGTTCGCTGCAACTGGTGAAGTTGTGACATATTTCGGAGCACACCCAATACTTTGCGATAGCATTCCAGGGGGATTCAACATTGATCCAGCTGACGTTCTCCGTCGGATTACAGCCAAGACAAGAGCAATCATCGCTGTTCATATAGCTGGCGAGCCGAGCGATCTAGGGGCCCTTCGCCAAATTGCAAATGAACACTCTCTTTACCTTATTGAGGATGCAGCGCATGCGTTACCCGCCACCTATGCTGGTCAAAAAATAGGATCCATATCCGATCTCACTGCCTTCAGCTTTTATGCGACTAAAACGATCACTACTGGAGAGGGTGGCATGCTCACCACTAACAATCCGGAGTATGCCAAGCGGGCTTCGGTAATGCGACTGCATGGGATCAATGGAGATGCGTGGAAACGCTATACCAGCGAAGGATCCTGGTATTACGAGATAGTCGCCGCTGGCTTCAAAGCAAATATGCCGGACCTTCTGGCAGCTCTTGGCTTAGCGCAATTGAAGAAGGCAAATGTATTTCATCAGAGGCGCTGCGAAATTGCAGATACTTATATCCAACGTTTCTCGCAAGTCGACGAGCTCGAATTGCCGCCCCTGGACGCTTTGAATACGACACACTCATGGCACCTATTCATACTTCGCTTGAAATTAGGTTCATCTGCTCTAGACCGTGGAGAACTGATCAAGGAACTCAAGCGACAGGGAATCGGAACCAGTGTTCACTTTATTCCTCTTCACCTGCATCCGCATTACCGTGATCGATATGGATATAAACCGGGTGAATTTCCTTGTGCAGAAGATGCTTACTCCCGTTGCATTTCACTTCCGATATATCCAGATATGACAGACGATGATGTAACAAGAGTAGCTGCCTCTGTTGAACAATATGTCACCGATAGCTGTCGACGCCTCCGCGTGACCGCAGTAGAAACGAGGAAAACTGCGTGATGTCGGAGATCTCTTCGCAAGAAGCCTCAATTGTCATTTCAAGCTGGTGCCTCTCTAGGCAAAAACGTTGGTTGGATGCGACGACAGCCGCAGCCGGATTGATTCTTTTATTCCCAGTGTTTTTTGTAATCGCGTCCGCCATCGTGATGAGTTCAGGTACCCCAATCATCTTTCGGCAGCGGAGGGTTGGCAGGTTGAACAAGGAATTCGAATTGCTCAAGTTTCGTACGATGACGAATGCTGGCTCTGAAACGGCGACAGGAGTCACGCAGAGAGGCGACTCTCGCGTCACTTTTCTAGGCAGTCTGCTGCGAAAGTGGAAGCTAGATGAACTGCCTCAGTTGATGAACGTGCTTCTAGGCGACATGACGCTCGTTGGTCCTCGCCCTGACATGAAGAAGTTCTGGATATTAGCGAACGACACAGATAAGCAAATACTTCTTTTAACGCCAGGATTGACTGGAGAGGCCAGTATTGTCTACTGCGACGAAGAATGTATGTTGGCTCACGTACCGAAAGAGAGACTTACGGCTTTTTATGTAGAACAAGTTATTCCGGTCAAAGCGAGGCTGGACAGGGAATACGCCGCACACGCGACTTTCTGGACAGATTGCGGGATTTTGCTACAGACCTTGTTTATGCCTCTGTCTAAATACAGAAGAGACAAGAAAAAAAATTATGCACAAGTTTCCTGACAATAAACGCTTTGCCTTTACTATCTTTGATGACACCGACCTGAGTACAGTAAAAAATGTCGGTCCTATTTATCATTTGCTTGCCGACCTAGGTATGATAACTACTAAATCTGTGTGGCCGTTGGCCAGTGTTTCCGACGGCTGGCACGGTGGCAGCAGTCTTCAAGAGACGGAGTACCTCGAGTTCATTCTTAGTCTTCAGAGGCTTGGCTTTGAGATTGCCTTACATAATGTTCGTAACCATGATTCAACGCGTGAACTGATCGCATCTGGTTTGGAGAAATTCCGTGAGTTAATCGGACACTATCCCCGCATTCATGCGAATCACTCTCGGAACCGAGAGAATATTTATTGGGGAGCGTCGCGTTTTAACAGCCTCCGATTGCTATATCGTGCCAGAGCCTCATTAAGGCCTGAACGTATTTTCGAAGGAGAAAATCCTCAGACAGATTACTTCTGGGGCGATTTGTGCAGGGAGAAGGTTGACTACGTTCGTAACTTTGTCTTTCGACAAATTAACCTTGATCACGTCAATCCTACTTTGCCATATCACGATCCAACACGCCCATATGTCAAGCATTGGTTTAGCAGTTGCGAAGGAGCAGACGTTAACAGCTTCTGTGACATGATCTGTGAAAGAAATCAAGAACGTCTAGAAAGGGAGGGAGGAGTTTGCATTATGTATACACACTTCGCTTGCGGTTTTGTGCATGCAGGGACAGTCGATTATAAGGCCCAACAGCTTCTGCATACTCTTTCAAAGCGGAATGGGTGGTTCGTACCCGTCTCAGTTCTATTGGATTTTTTACGCAATGAGCGCGACGGATCAGTGATTTCGCTCGCGGAGCTTGCCTCCATGGAAAAACGATGGGCACTTGGCAGAATGACATTGCGTGCGAAACTTGCTTTTCAGGGGCATCCAATAATGGACCTCCCCTTTTCGAAAGACGGTCATGTCCCAACCTACTGAAGAGAAAATATATCGCATTATACATCTTACTTCTGCACACCCTGTGATGGATGTTCGCATCTTTCATAAGGAATGCCGTTCGCTGGTTCGGGCTGGGTTTGAGGTGATACAGATTTGTAATCATGATCTCAGCGCCACGGTCGATGGGGTGCAGATCCTTGGACTCGGCAAAACTCGGGGGCGGGCTAGTAGATTCACAAAGGGACTTGTCAGAACTTTTATGACCGCACTACGTTGCCGTGGTGACCTTTATCACCTTCATGATCCGGACCTGTTGATCCTGGGTCTTGCCCTGAGAGCGCTTGGCAGGCGGGTGGTCTACGACATTCACGAAGATCTCCCTACGAAGATACTCCTTAAGATGTATTTGCCAAAGATCACTCGAAAGCCGCTGAGCTCCCTCGTTGGACGTTTAGAAAATGTCGTCGCGAGTTTCATGAGCGGTCTTATTACAGCGACTCCGACTCTTAGAGATCGCTTTGAAAAGTCAAACCAAAATATCGTTGTAGTAAATAACTTCCCTATGCTCGAAGAATTCGATGGTGTAGGAACTATCGGATGGGAAGAACGCGAGCCCCACGTAGCCTATTTTGGGGGGATCTCCGAGGCACGTGGAGTAGAAGAAATGATTGAGGCAGTCGCTCTGCTGCCAAGTGTTCTCGGTGTAAGGCTAGAATTGGCTGGCTGGTTCTATGTTGACTCTCTACTCGGACGTCTCAAAGAAAAGCCTAATTGGAAACTCGTCAATTGGCACAGCGACGTTGATCGATTGAGTCTAAGACACTTACTTAATAGGGTATCAATAGGCCTAGTTGTACTTCACCCTGAAAAGAGCTTTATAAGCTCACAGCCAACCAAACTCTTCGAATATATGGCTGCGGGAATCCCTGTGATTGCCTCTGATTTTCCGCTTTGGCGAACCATCATTGAGACGTGCGACTGCGGTCTGTTGGTCGATCCTCTCGCAGCTGGTTCTATCGCAGCTGCAATAGAGAGTTTGATTACGAAGCCGGCGAACGCGCGTGCTATGGGAGAACGCGGTCGACGAGCCATCAAAGAACACTTCAATTGGGCGAATGAAGAGCAGACACTACTTTCTTTTTATTCGTGCCTCTTGAAAGGCTATGCCGCTAGAGCTAGGTACAAAGTCAGCGACTACTCCAGTGCTTAGTCGAAAGCATATTGCCGTTCGCAGACGTCTCAGTGAAATATCGAGCGCCCGCCACATATCGTAGTCAGTGTGGAGCGAGCATCGAAGGCAGCATTGTACATCCAATCGTTCAGCCATCAGTCTCTTAGCTCGCAGTCGCTATCGAACTCGTTCGATCGATTGACCGACGGCAATATCAATTAGTCAAGGATATCTATGAAGATTCGTTTTGTGAGTCACGCCAGCTTTAGCGTTGAAAGCAATGGCGTAACACTCCTATGCGATCCGTGGCTTTGCGGTAAAGCATTCAATCAGGGATGGGCTCTGGTCAGCCCCGCAGCTCCTGTAACCTGGTCGAACATTGACTATGTCTGGATCTCTCACCAGCATCCCGATCACCTCAACTTCCCAACACTAAAGAGTATCGACAGAAAAGAACGTCAAGGTCTCAAGCTGCTTTATCAAAAGCACGCCTCTGATCGGATTGTCAGAGTTTTGCAGGGGCTCGGGTACCCCAGCGTTTATGAGCTTAAATTGCATAGGTGGATTTCGCTGCACGGTGGAATAGAAGTTATGTGTGGCTCATGTGGATCAATGGATTCGTGGATTGCCATTCGTGTTGAGGGTGTCACGTTACTTAATCTCAATGACTGCGTCATGAGCCATGGACATCTTAAAAATATATTGAGATTAGTTGGGAATGTGACCATTCTGCTAACCCAGTTTTCGTTCGCGAATTGGATCGGAAATCATAGTGACGAATTGGGAGAGGTCGCTCGTAAGCTCGAAGATTTCCAATATCGGGTTACTGTTATCCAACCTCAAGCAACTATTCCGTTCGCAAGCTTCATTTACTTCTGTAATCGGGAAAATTGTTGGATGAACGAATTTGCGATCACTCCGCAGCGTATAGCAGATATGAATCTTCCGGGAGTTAGCTTTATGTATCCGGGGGACGAGTGGAACTCAACGGAGAGGCTCTTCCAGTCCATGTCCGCCGTAAAGAAATACATGCAAGATATCTCAGAAGAAAAGTCGTTAGATCCGACGCCGCGTTCCGTTCCGGCCAGCACCTTAGAGCAGGTCGTGAATAGAACATTGAGGTGCGTGCGTGCGAAGTTTGGTCGGTTCCTTATAGGAAGAATCAAACCATTTTCCATTTATCTGCACGATTTGGATCTAGTACTGATGATCGATCCGGCTACTACATGCAGAGTACGTGATGCGACTGACGAGAGCCGTGAAGCGGCAAGGTATGTAATGTGCAGCCAAGTTGCGTGGTATGCGTTTGCATACTCTTGGGGCTGGGGCGCCATGGAGGTCTCTGGTATGTACTCCGATCGTCTCTTGAACGAACCTAATCGGTTCGTCTGTTATCTCAATATCCTGGCGACGGAAGTTCTGCCTTCCGGAGGTATTCGCCGCTTCATCCGAACGGTGGGATTTTTCTGGACGAAGCGTATCGAGCTGGCTTACAGAATAAGAGGAAAAATTCCCCAATTTTTGCCCAAGATCGCCTCGGGCAAGCAGCGTGTTGCGTCCATAGTGCGAAATGGCATGGTTGAACTTGGAAAGCTTCGATAAGATGATTGAACTAGCTTCAACAGACTGCGAACGTACGGTCGCTATGGAATCATGTGCAGTCCACTCGACGGTTTCGGCTCCTCCAGCAGTGGCGGAGCGTAAGTTGCCTAGTGTATTTCATCAGTGTATTGCCAGTGCCCAAAGACTTAGATTTGTCCGAAATGCTGCCATGCTCACAATTGGGACCGCAGCTGCACAAGGTTTTAGTATTCTGGCTGCACCAGTATTAACGAGGGTCTGTCCGGCAGCGACGATTGGGCAACTTGCGCTCTTCACTAGTTTTATGAGCGTTGCCATAGTGGGTGTTTCGCTCAAGTATGAACTTGGTATTGTATCTGCATCGAGCGAATCAGAGGCGGCGCAACTGACCTATGCCTCTGCGATCGTAAGTGTCCCAGTGAGCATTGTCAGTGGGCTCGTCTTATACGGTGCCATTCATTATTCATGGTTCGGATTTGATGGATTGCCAGCATATGCAGCCCTATTGATGGTCGCAGCATTGCTCCTGACGGGGATCTTTACAGCACTTCGATATTGGGCACTTCGCAATGAACGCTTCGGCCTTATTTCTCGGGCGACAGTGGGACAACACGCAATTCGTGCCGTTTCCCAAGTAGGATTTGGCATCGTTACCTCTGGAGCTGGAGGATTGATGACGGGGGAGTTACTGGGTCGAGCAGTGGGAGTTACTCCTCTCTTTCGTTATGCATGGCCGAATATCCGAAAGCTCGTCGATAGTACAACAATCCGCGACTTCTTGCGCACTCTTCAACGCCATCGAAAGCTTGTCGTTTACTCATTGCCATCAACTTTCATCGATACCTTGGTCGCTAACTTACCAATTCCAATCATTATTAGACTATATGGTCTTGAGGATGGAGGCTATTTTGCTCTGGTGCAGAAGGTGCTCGCGGTTCCGCTAGGATTGATCTCGGCAAGTGTCGCCGATACCTTCCACAGTAGTCTCGCCCGATGCGCGAGGGAAGATCCAGCTCAGATGCGTACTCTCTTCATCCGAACCAGCATATGGCTTTTTGCTGTCGGACTAATCCCAGCCTTGATACTCGCCATCTTTGGACGTTCAATCATCTCAATAATATTTGGCAGTAATTGGGCGATAGCTGGCACTCTCGCCGCTCTCTTAACTCCGTGGTTTATCACGCAATTTGTAGTCAGCCCCCTGAGCCGCTTAGTGTTCGTGCTGCATGGCCAGAAATTGAAGCTGATATACGACGTTGTTATTTTGATAGCAATGCTTCTTGTCACTGTTGTTTCAATGTGGCGAAATCTTACTTTGTTTGAGACTGTTTGGGCGTTCTCGCTTTCTAATGCCTTCGGGTATATCGTCTACTACCTTCTTCTAATAAAAATTGTCTCCAAGAATACCGCGTAAAAAGCATTGAGTATGAGATCACAGATACGACAACGTCCCGGAATGTACACTCCCGTCTCGCATACGTCATTCGCACCCACGTCTGCGTCGCAAACCACAAGAGGAATTAACATCATGCAAATCACGTACCTAGGACATGCCGGATTTATAGTCGAAACCGATGCTGTAATCGTTATTACCGATCCATGGTTGTCGCCGACAGGTGCCTTCGACGCATCGTGGTTTCAATTGCCCCGCAATCATCATTTAGCTCCTCTTGTGTATGAAAAACTAAAAGATCGGAGTCGGGCGATTTATCTCTACATCAGCCATGAGCATCAGGATCACTTCGATGTGGGATTTCTCAATAGTTTGCCGGACCGAGTATTTACTTTGTTAGTTCCTGAATTCAGCCGCTCCGCCTTATTGAACCACTTCTCAAACTATGAATGTGAAGAGACAATTTTTTTTCATCACAAACAACAACTCAAAATTCCTGGGGGCTCCATGAAGTTCTACGTGGATGACTCCCGGTTGAATCGCGACTCTGCCATCCTTATGAAGATGGACGAAACTGCATTTTTGAATATGAATGATTGCAAGCTTTTCGATACTCTCCCTGCGATCGTCCACGAAGACGGTCCGATAAATGTATTTGCCTGCCAGTTTTCGGGTGCCACTTGGCATCCGACATGTTATGAATACCCTAAATCTAAATACGAGAGTTTATCGGCTAGGAAGGCGATCTCAAAATTTGAATCTGTAGCCAAAGCCATTGAACTGATTCGTCCCGACTCTTACATTCCGTCTGCGGGCCCGGTATGCTTTCTTGACCCAATGCTGTTTCACCTCAATACCGAACCTATAAACATTTTTCCCCGGGCTGCAAGATTCATCTCTTATCTAACGACCCGGCTACATAAGATACCCGTGTTCATTCCGGAGATGATGCCGGGAGACATCCTTGACGTGAATAAGAATAAGATCATCACGTTGGCAGAAAAGCGATTTATCGAAAAGACGGCCGCAGGATACATCGCCGAATATGCAGCGTCTTTTAGTAGTTTCTTCGAGGGACGTAGAGCTGTTCAGGAGCGTGTCGACGAGCAGCGTATACTCGCGGGGCTACAGCTGGAATTAAGGGTAAAACTTGAGCTTTTGACTCTTGCGAATCGGGTCACCGTACCTCTCTATTTTCGTCTCAATGGGTCAGACAAACTCATGTTGAAGATTGATTTTGAGCGGAAGACAGTTGAGAGAGTCGTTTCTAATAACGATCTAAGCTTCTATGAAATTGACGCGCCAGCCTGGCAGATAGCGAAAATTATCGATGGTGAGCTCACTTGGGAAGAATTCTCCCTAACGTTTAGGATGCATCTGAGACGAAGTCCTGACATATACGATCCACTCCTCCATGCTTTTCTCGTGATGGAAGCTGACGATATCGGAAAATATTGTGAGTTGCTGCTGGAGATTGAAGCGCAGGAACAGCGGACGATCGTGGAAGCGGCTGGAAAGAGGTACTCGGTCCGTAGATATTGCCCTCATCAGGGTGGAGATCTTTCTTGCGGTTGGATGGATCAGGACAGATTTCTCGTGTGCCCGAGGCACCGGTGGCAGTTCGACATACTACAGGCGGGACGATGCACTTCAAACGGAACGAGTATTGACGCCGTCTGCTTAGAGAATGAAGCTCAAGCAGCAAACGAACTTGAAAGGCCGCCGTTGGTTAAAACAGAAGGAACAGTCTTCAAGTGACCGATAAATCGGTGGTTTTTTAGTGACGTGTCGACTGTTTACCAAGTATTGAGAGGCGCGGTAGGTACATGTGCGGAATAGCTGGATTCATAACGAATTACTCAATGAACCTGTCCCTTCGCGTTCCCGCGATTCTTCGGTCACTCAATCATCGCGGTCCGGACGATCAAGGCTGGCTTATGTATTCGCACGGAGATGTGTGCCTTGGCCGTGAGTGGTCCCCAAAAAACCATGATTGTGAAGTCGCACTGCTACATCGACGATTGTCCATTCTTGATCTTAGCGCCGCTGGGTGGCAACCCATGGGAAGGAGCGATCGTTACTATGTTGTTTACAACGGGGAGATCTACAACTTTTTAGAATTGCGAGAGGAACTCGAACAATCGGGCTCTATCTTTCATTCTCAGTCGGATACTGAAGTTCTATTGGCCGCATATGAAAAGTGGGGTGTTCAAGCGCTGTCGCGCTTCACCGGAATGTTCGCATTCGCGCTCTTGGACACGCATAAGCGGACAGTCCTTCTCGCTCGTGATTTCTTCGGGATCAAACCGTTGTACTATCACGCTTCTTCTGCCTGCTTTGCATTTGCATCCGAGCTCAACACGCTCTTTAAGCTGGTAGACACGAGGCGGCATGTCGATCCGCACAACTTGCTGCTTTACTTGCGCCATGGTCTCTCAGATCAGGGTTCATCGACACTCCTGGATGGATTTCATCAGCTTCCCGCCGCACACTACCTAGAGCTTTCGATTGACAAGCCGGATAGGGTAAAACCTGTGTGCTACTGGCAGCCGGAATTGGAGCCTGCTCGAATCATCTCGTTCAACGATGCTGCCGAGCAGTTACGCACCGCTTTCCTCGAGAGCATCAGGCTGCACCTCAGAAGCGACGTTCCCGTCGGCACTGCGCTCTCGGGGGGGATCGATTCGTCATCGATCGTGGCATGCATGCGCGAGGTGGCGCCGGATTTAGATATCCATGCATTTAGTTACATCGCCGATGACCAAAGATTAAGTGAGGAAAAGTGGGTTGACATTGTTGGAAGTGCGACAGGTTCCCAGGTTCACAAAGTAGGAGCGCAACCATTCGATTTCGTGCGCGATATTGATGTTCTGCTCAGGACACAGCAAGAACCATTTGGTAGTACGAGCGTATATGCGCAGTACCGTGTCTTCCAGCTGGCGAAGGAAGAGGGAATTAAGGTGATGTTGGATGGCCAAGGTGCGGATGAGCTATTGGGAGGATATCGATATTGCGTAAGCGCGAGGTTCGCATCTCTCGTCCGGCAAGGACATTTTGGCGAGGCCTTCCATCTGCTTCGTAAGGCATCACAGTCACCAAATACAGATGCACTTTGGTTGTTACTGTACAGTGCGGACTATCTCTTACCACAGTCTGTGCAAGCTCCCTTGCGAGCTATGATCTCAAAAGAGCTCACGCCTAAATGGGTGAAGGCGTCGTGGTTCAAAAACCAAGGTGTTGACTCAAGGCAAGTCAATTATTGCTCAACACCAGACGTTTTACGTCAGACTTTGTTGCGCATCTTGTTTGCGACGAGCCTGCCGCATCTACTTCGCTATGAAGATCGAAACTCAATGGCCTTTTCAATTGAAAGTCGGGTTCCCTTCCTTACCCCGAAGCTTGCTGAATTCATGCTGTCTATTCCCGAGGAGCACATTATTTCGCCTGATGGAACGACTAAGGCCGTGTTTCGCCAAGCGATGCGAGGAATTGTTCCGGACGCTATCCTTGATCGCCGGGACAAGATCGGCTTCGCTACGCCCGAGCGGAAGTGGCTTCAGGCAGTTGATAGTTGGGTGCAGTCTACCCTGGAAAGCGAAGCGGCGGCATCACTTCCGTTTCTTGATCTTGGTTGTGTGCGCGGCGAGTGGAGTGCCGTGCTAAGTGGCCGGCAGGCATTTGATAGCCGAGTCTGGCGCTGGCTAAATGTCATCCGATGGTCGGAAGAACTTCAAATAGAGTACGGTCGGTTCTGATCATGCCCTGTTCGCCCACATTTTACAGACGTATCGCGGCGGAAGACCACTGGTTCAGTAATTTATTGAGCTCACGCGTGGGCTTGTTTCTGAATTGTTTATTTTACGTTTGCACATTCGCGCTGATCTATAGATGGGTGATTGTTCCGGTTTGGGGATATGAGGGGTTCCGCCTAAGGGCAACAGTTCCACGTCAAATTGCCGCAGCGCTGTTGGCATCTCTTCCCGGCTTCTGGATGCCGATCAGGTTAGAACGTCCTTCACAAGTTGTCTATTGGATGTTGTACCTACTGGTAGTGGCGCCCACCTGTATGGTATCGATGTGGGCATTAGAGGATCAGTCCAGTGGCCCAGTCTTTTTATCGGTCTGCCTAATTAGCTTATTTGCTGTAACAGGATTAGTATATCGGATTCCACTGTTACCTCTCCCTAGGGTGCACCTCGAACGTTACGAGTTTGCAGTGCTTCTCGTTCTTTTGAGTACTATATTTTACGCCTTTCTCGTATCGAGCTTTGGGTTTCAGTTCCACTTCGTATCGTTTGATGACACTTACTCTGTGAGAGCCGACTATCAGACAACCTTAGATCATGCGCCGACGTTAGTAGCGTACGCAATCAGTTGGCAGGCATGGGTTATCAATCCCTTGGTGATGGCTATGGGGTTGAGATGGCGACGCCCTTCGTGGCTTTTGGTTGGCGTTGCGGCACAACTTGTAATTTATTCTATCTCCGCATTTCGATCCATGTTTTTCTCGACAGCGCTTTTGATCTATCTGCTTTGGATGATGAAGTCGGGGAGAAGGTTTGGAAGCAGATTCGTTACGACATGGACGGCCGTATTCGCCGTTGCGGGAGCATTGCAGTACTTTGGATTGATGCTCACACCTGCGGCACTCGTCGTGGTGCGTATGACGGCTCTGCCAGGTTTGCTGACCGGCTATTATTACGAGTTCTTCTCATCGCATCCATACGCAATGCTCGGGCATAGTATCTTCAGGTCATTTGTTGGCTATCCCTATGCAGTGCAACCTCCATACCTTATAGCCTCAACTTACTTCCACAACCCAGGGATGGAATCGAATGCGAATCTATGGGCAGATGCCTTTGCTAATTTCGGGTACGTCGGCCTCATTGTCTCCTCGCTGCTATTGGGTCTTGTCCTCTGGCTCTATGATTCCATGGCCGTCGGACGAGATAAGCGGTTCGCTGCATTGGCGATAGGTCTCCCGGCATTCGCTCTAGCTAATACGGGTATTCTGACTGCGCTTCTCACGAATGGTATTGCGCTTGCTATGTTACTCATTTATCTCATGCCACCCGCAATTGAGTTCGAAATAGATGGTATTCCGCGCCGGTACTCTATTGATCGGAATAAATTACATGCACACCGCACGACATGCCTATAGAACGGAACGCAACAGGTGGTCCGTCCAAGTTGGTATCGCCGGTCGCTTCTGTTTGTGGTAGCCGAGATTATTGATAAATCGTTTAACTGCCGTAAGATATTCGATCTATAAGAGAGGAACAAATCATGTTACATGACATCAAGCGAGTAGCTGTGGTTGGCGGTGCAGGATATTTAGGCAGTGCGCTATGTCTCCATCTTCTCGATCTCGGCTATGAAGTAGCATCTATCGACGCACACTGGTTTGGAGATGAAGCTATAAGCTCCCTCCGTTCTCGTCCTTCATTCACTAGTCGGCAGATTGACGCCCTCCATGCTGACGAGGTGACACCACTTCTGAGAGGCTGTCAAGCTGTGGTGTGGGTGGCCGGTTTAGTCGGGGATCCCGCTTGCGATCTGGACCCAGGCTTCACGTACGGATGTAACTATCGCAGCGCTCTTACCCTAGCCGAAATATGTAAGTGGCTGGGTATTGAAAGATTTATTTTTGCATCGAGTTGTAGTGTCTATGGTCAATCAAACGAGGTAGCGCGTCTCACTGAGGAATCCCTGACTAATCCTCTATCCTTTTATGCGCGAGATAAGCTCGTCTGCGAAAAAGCACTGAGAGCGATGTCGGACGAGACGTTCCATCCAACAATTCTACGGCTCTCGACCTTATTCGGATGGTCGAATCGGATGCGCTTTGACCTAGTAGTAAATGTTCTCACTGCCAAAGCATGCAAAGGGGAAACCTTGGAGATATGCGGAGGAGGACAAAGAAGACCTTTTCTGCATGTAAAGGACGCCGCTCGTGCCTTCGCGAGTGTTTTATCGAGCAACCTGCCGTTAGTCTCAAATGAGATCTTCAATGTAGGAGGAGTTGAGAATAATCATCGAATCCTCGACATTGCAAATTTTGTTTGTTCGGAAATTCCGGACACGAACGTGGAATATCTCTCCGACGTAGTCGATCGTCGAGACTATGATGTCGACTTTTCCAAAATTACAGATGCTCTATCCTTCAAAACCGCTTTTTCTGTACCTGAAGGGATTGCAGAGATTCGAGGAAGGATGTCTCAATCGAACGGTATTAATATTACCGATTCCGTTTACATCAATGAAAAGACAACACGACAGCTCATCAATGAGATCCGTCGGAACGGCTACCACCATGCCCCAATGGTTCCCGGACTCGTCGGTAGTGCCGCATAATATAACGCCACAAACTTCACTGATGACGCGATCTGCCATGGAAATGAAGCCCAACATTGGTTCGGTTTTGTTATGCACGATCTCATTTTTATTCGCGACAGCCCAACTCACTCGAAAGGTTCCTTCTGAGCAGATTCCTTGTGCTGCCTCTACCACAGATGATCATGCTCCAAGCAACGTCCACTATGTGAGTGTAGAGGGCAAAGATAGCAGTATAGGCAGTCTGAGTCACCCATGGGCGACAATCCAGCACGCTGATAGTGTCGCAAAACCTGGCGATACTGTGATCGTACTGGACGGCATTTACAGAGGCGATATCTCCCTAGCATCGAGTGGCTCACCCGGCGAGCCAATCCTTTACAAGGCACAGAACAAATGGAGAGCCAAACTGATTGGTACAGGCTCTGGTGCTGGCTCTGCAGTCGTGGGGATGAGCGGAGGATACATTATTTTTCAAGGGTTCGATATCACAGGATCGAATGCGAATGGCATCATTCTTGCATCGTATGGATCGATCGCCAATCATAATCAGGCTCTTAAAAACTATGTGCACGATTTAGTTGTTCCGTGCAATTCAGATAGCGGTACTGCAATTGAGACTGGTGGGGGCGATAACTATAGTGGCATTAGTCACAACGACATGCTCGAGAATCTTATCGTAAATATTACCCCGAATGGCGGCTGTGTTGGCGGGCATCCGGCTAGTGGATTATTTGCTGAGACTCCCAACTCGGTGATTGCAAATAATATTGTCATTAACGCCGGGTATGCCATACAGGGCTGGCACGCCGCCTCTAATCTCCTCATTTACGGAAATACCCTCGTTAATAATATACGGTCGATCACCGTCGGCGCGGGCGATGCGCCTTACGAACGAACGAACAACTATACCACCGTCCAAGGTAACGTTATTTACAACAGTACTGAATTTGCGATTGCGGAGACGGGACGTACCGGATTGCACAATCGATATCTCGATAACTTGATATATGCGGGAAATACACGCGTCAGCTTGAATAATGGACTTAGTGCGACCCACAGTATCATCGCGGATCCACAGTTTATAAACAACACTGGAACGGCATCCGGCAACTATCAATTTAAAGCCACTTCACCCGTGCATCGGGGACGCTTGGCTCGACTGTGGACTCCTGCTGCTCTTGCGGCGGCAATAACCTCTTCTTTAAGTAAAGGAGTCAGCAATGTTGAGGAGGTTGTCCCCGTCGCAGGTATTCGGGCCAGTACCACCCGCGTCTTTCAAGGGGAGTCGTCCGTATTGACTTGGACGACAAAGAATGCAGTCAGGGCAACGTTGAATGACATGCCTGTTCCTCTCAATGGATCACTTACTGTGCAACCCGGTGAGAGCAAGATCTACAAAGTAATTGCAACCGGACCTTCAGGAAATGTTGATTGGGGTTCAGTGTCAATTGCAGTAGTACGTTAAGTCGCTGGCTGTAATCGTCGATGTAACGAAGTTGTGATGTTACATTACGGAGATTATCATCCTGATTTAATCAACCAAAATTGGTCGGATAATAGAGTTATCAGATCGTGCTCGGAGAAGATTAGATAAGACTTAATAGAAACTGGGTGCTACAGAGGGACGCTATATGAATAACATGATACTGTCTATAACTCTGAACCTTGGTTTAAGCATTCTTGCAAACCGAGCTTCGACTCCAAGCGGATACACAGTCCTCGATCTTGGCATGTTACTAGCCAGTGACAAGAGTTTCGGAAACAGCATTAATGGCAAAAAAAAGGTTACAGGCTATTCAAATGTCCATGACGGAAATAATCATGCGTTCCTCTTTGGCAATGGCAAGATGACAGACCTCGGCACCTTACCTGGCGGCAAGTATAGCTTCGGGCATTCCATTAGCGAAGAGAACAAACACGGCAGCGTTTTTATAACTGAGTATGCTGATACTGAGAGCGGTTACAACCATGCGTTCCTTTACGCGGACGGGACAATCCAAGACTTAGGGACTCTTCCCGGGGGGAATTATAGCGGAGGGACAGGAACGAATCAGAGTGGCCAGGTCGCAGGCACTTCAGAGATTTCCTCTTACCGCAATCAACATGCTTTTCTCTACAGCGATGGAAAGATGTTCGACTTAGGCACGTTGCCGGGAGGTAGTTTCAGCCAGGGACAGTGCATAAACCGATCAGGGGAGGTGGCAGGTACGTCTGGCTCAACACACGGTTCCACGCGCCTTTCTTTACCATGATGGCAAGATGGAGGATTTAGGAATACTTCCCGGCGGAACATTCAGCAGCGGAAAAGGTATCAACGAGCACGGAGAAGTTACAGGCGAAGCGGATGTCGGTGGTGAGGATTCGCACGCCTTCCTTTATAGAAAAGGAAGGATGATTGACTTGGGAGTCTTACCCGGACTCAAATCAAGTGTCGGATTAGCTATTAGCCGCAGTAGGCAGATAGTTGGCGTTGCGAGCACTCGCGGCGATTTCAATAGCTACCGAGCTTTCATTTACAACGATGGGAAGATGCAGGACTTGAATAGCCTATTGCAAACAAATCCGGGATGGATTCTCAGTGTTGCGTCGGGCATCAATGATAAAGGAGAAATTACCGGGTTCGGTCTCTTTCACGGGAAAGGCCGTGCCTTTGTATTGTTGCCCGTTCATCCCAGTAACTCTGATGGTGACCGAGACGAATCAGGTGAGGGTATACAAGAACTTCAGCGGTAAGAGTTCCAGGTTCGTTCAACTTGCTGGTGACTAACTATTTTGGAAGATGCAAAGGGCGGCGACGCGCTTTCACTGCGTTACCGCCCAAATCCCTTTACTGGACCGTTACGGGAACTGATCCCCAGTCAGTTCCACCCTTCGAATCAGTTGCAGTGATCCGATAAGTAGTTGTTGAGGTTGGTTGTACCACGAGGGATCCATTTAATGCGACAGTTTGTCCGTTCAAATTGGCACTTACCGCATTTTTTGTCGTCCAAGTCAATACGGAGGATTGTCCTGTCGCGATCGACGTAGCGCTAGCACTGATACCGGCCGCGACAGGTCCAGAAGGAGTGGTAGAAGGAGAGGTGCCAGCAGAACCGGAGGCGATACAGGCTCCTATATCTGTTGCTCCCGATTGTGGGCGAGGATTCCCGAGAAAATCGGTTGCTATTCCGGCCAATGCAAGTCCAGTCCCGTGAGCAGGAGAGGATGCCTGCAGACTGTAGTCACCAAAAGCTGTTCCCGTGTTGTTCACAAATTGGGGATCGGCATTGACTGTCCCAGTGGCCTGCAGACCGTTGCTCAGTTGAATTGATGTGTTACCTCCATAGACAAGATTGTCTTTGTAGATGTTGTTTGTGCCTGTACCACCGGTTTCTATGATTGCAGGGCCGCTTCCATTGACGATGATGTTGTTCTGTACCACACTGTTGTTGTCGATAACTCCACCCGGTGCATCGCCCGCTCCCAAACTCAGTCCACGTCCCGAGTTCAGTACGACATTGCCGAAGAAGATCGTGTTTGTAGCTGCATGCCAGGCTTCGATCGCATCTCCGCAGTTGATGACAATATTATTCGCAACAACCCCGTAAGGAAGCATCATGGCAACCCCTGAGGCCTGGTGACCGCCAGGGCAGCCGCCTGCCGCAACGAGATTCACGATCAGATTGCCGAGGACAGATTCATGGCCCACGCCGGCATAGTTATTACCGCCACTCCCGGCGGTAACTCCTGCACCAGAGTTGCCGTTACAGGGTGTCACCATATCGTGAATGTAGTTGTCTACAACCTGGTTGTAAGATGCGGCCGTCCCATTTGTCGTCAAATTAATTCCGTTTGCATCGGAACCGGTAATGTCGAAGTCTTGGATGATCGTGTATCCGCCTGCCAGACCAATCGCCGTGGTTCCATCCCCACTGCCGTGGCCCACTAGCTTGGCCTGCCATTTGTGTTGAGCGACATAGGTGACTGGATGTCCGGAAGTTCCGCCATTTGCAATCCGCCAGTCACCGGTTCCGTCCCTGCTGCCAAGATCGTACGTTCCGTCCTCGACAATCACTGTGTCACCAGGCTGCGCCACAGTGCTGGAATGCTGAGGTGTCGCCCATGGTGAGTTAATGGATCCATTATTGCTATCACTTCCGTTTGTAGCTACGTAATAAGTAGTCTGAGCTTCCGCGTGAACCATAGCTAATGGCGAAAATGCACAGAGTAATGCGGCGCCAGTAATAAAAGTTCTGTGGGTACGGGGAAATAATTGTAGCTTTAAAGGCATGAGTCTCCTGTGCCTGCGCGAAGCAGGTCATTGTCGGCAAATAGTGCCGGGGTTTCACAAAGGCGCAGCTAAAGAGAATCCTCTATGAATAGAGAACCTCGCCAGCCTGAGTACTGCTGGACGCCAATTGGTTTGTGGGTTAGTTCAAGGGTTGAGCAGGCAAACTTCGTCCGCAACGATACAGGGTCTGACACGATATTTGGGAGATCGTGTCAGAGTGAATATGAGCCTCCACAGAAAACATAGATAGCCAGCATCCATGAGAGTACTCACTAATTTTTAGAAGCTGAACTGCAGGCAACTCTCTAGATGTGGCCTGCATGAAGTCAAGCTCTCGAGACATGGCTGTCCGAGCGCGAGGTAAGCAATTGTCCAAAATTTCACCTGTTCCTCGTTGGATTCTTGTTGCGTTGGCAGAGGCAGGACTTCAGGGGGAGGGAAATAAAGCGAAACACGACAGGCTATTCGAGCGCTATAGCATTCAATTAGCTTGGGGCGACCACTCGACAGATTCAAGCAAGCTCGGGAACATCAACTTGGAAGTAGTCTCGCTAATCCGAATATAGCGGCATTAGCGGGAACATGCAATATTCTGCGACATTAAATATCGCTGATTGCCTAATAGCTGTTATCGGTAAAACCAGTCGCCATTCGCGTAAGGTTCATAAGACATTCAAAGAAAATAACTTGCTATCTCTCTCAACTAGAGCGATCGAGTAGAGGTTCAAAATATTATTTTTTGGCGAATGATGAAGAATCTCTTGTCCAAAAGCTGCGCTCCTGCAAAGAGGATTTGTAGGGCTCTATGAGGTATGAATGAAAAGCGATATGGATACTGCGCTAAGTAGTAAGGAATGCCTATTTTCTGTAGCGCCAACAGGATTCGCAGTAAAAGGCCTTCCAGAGTTTTCTACAGAGATGCCTTCCCCCTCTGCCGGTAGATACTGGCGTACTTTGAAGCACTTGCGAGCCTCACAAATCTATTATCTGTTGCGTCATCGCGTGCTTATTCAAAAAGACATACTACGATGGCCAGAGGCAACAGTGGCGATTCGTCATTGGGATGGTTTGCCACGCATACAAGAGTGGCAGCCCGAGCTAGCTCGTCAAATCATTGAAGCTGGGCATGTTCAGTTTCTCAGGACGCCTTTGCTAGACGGGGAGACCACGTCTTGGATAGCTCAAGAGATCTCTCGACGGCAGATCTATCATGCCAACTACTGCGATTTCCTGAATGTAGACCTCAGCTCGCCCGGCGACTCAGAGTTGCTGCAAAGGGCGACCAAAATTGCGCTGAGCTGGTGCGACCAGAACCCTTCCGGTAAAGAGATGGGATGGCATCCATTTTTTGTTTCACTTCGCGTTGTCAATTGGCTAAAGTATCTTGTTCGAAATGCGTCTCGCGCTGAGGAGTTGGGAGATGCCGAAGGGGTCCAGCGGATTCTTGAAAGCCTTAGGATTCAGGTACTCTCCCTGGAGAGTCGCCTGGAGAGGGAACTCCTCGCCAATCACCTCTTGAAGAACGCAAAAGCGCTGGTCTTTGCCGGGGCTTTGCTCGACGCTCCGGAGAGCGGTCGCTGGCGTGCTCTTGGCCAACGACTTCTTCTCGAGCAGATGGTTCAGCAGATATTACCGGACGGGGGGCATATCGAGCGATCGCCAATGTATCACGCGTGGGTTCTGGACCATTTACTGGACATTCAGAATCTCTTTAGGTCTTGTCCTGCCGAACTCCCGGGTTGCGCGGAAGAGCTGTCGAATTCTATTGACCACATGGCTGACTATCTGAGTCATATCATTCACCCAGATGGCGAGATCCCATTGCTTAACGATTCGCAGTTTGGAGTTACACGCCCGACCTCAATGATTCTCAAGGACGCCGGATTATCCGGAAGGTATGATCTCGGGAGCGGTACCAGTGTGCAGGTTTTTCCCGATAGCGGTTACGCCTCCATCCGCGACTTCGACTCAGAGAGCTTTCTTATCTTTGATTGTGGCCAACTCGGTCCTGACTATCAGCCGGGCCACGGTCATGCGGATGTTCTCAGCTTCGAGTTGACACTAGGCCGGCAGAGGGTAATCGTTGATACCGGCGTCAGTTCATACGAACCCAGCTCTGAGCGTCACTACGAGCGATCCACGGCTGCGCACAATACGATTCGTATCGACGGTATCGAACAGGCGGAGATCTGGGGTAGTTTCAGGGTTGGTCGACGTCCCTCAGTCAGCCCGATACGAAGCCGAAAGTTCGCAGGCTCACAATTCGTGCAGGGTGCTCACTACGGCTACAAGCATTTGGGAGTAGTCCACTCTCGTGCCATTGTTCATCTAGCGACGAACGCGTGGGTCATCGTAGACCAGATCAGTGGAAGAGGTCGCCACAAAGTGGAATCATTTCTCCACTTCCACCCAGACGTCGATGTCAGGCCAATCATTGAGCCCAACGTAGCGCACACAGATGTCGTGGTACCTCGTTGGTCTATCGATGTTAAAGGGAAACTTTACACTTTGATGACGATGGGTGCGGTCACTGCACGCCACGTCGATGCCTGGTACTCTCCCGGTTTCGCAATCCGTCTGCCCCAATCGGTAATCCACTGGCTTTGGGAGGGAGAACTTCCGGCTACGATGCTCTATGCCATCGTTCCTGCTTGGGCTCCACCTGTTTCTATCGGCCGCGCTGCCTATGCCGCTGGTGGGATAGAAATCGACGGCCTTTTTATCCCTCTCTAATTAGGAGAAGCTACCTGCGCGTAAGGTTCTGCAAGGATTGACCTCTCCATCGTAATCCGCATAATCGGAAAAGAACGAAGTCATTCGTCAGTAGTTTCGCAAAAGTTACATAGCCCACCACTCAACCTATCCAACAGACTAAGGCGGTTTGAGCCGATCTATGCCTAAGTCTGAATAGGTTATCGATGAACGGTGAATTGAGATCGCACCTAAATGGAGTCATTGAAATGCCTGTCCAATATCTCTTTCTGTCACATGGCAACCTGTCCCGGCGCAAAGACGTCTGTGAGCCTAAATATCCCTCTAATAGCCCAACGAACCTTCGATTGAAGCTGTTCGCCTGTCTTCTCTTTGCTCTGTTGGAGGTGCCCTTCGCCCAGGCCCAGACTGTGGCCGCTGGGATCAGTGCCAATCCTCTGAGCATTGCGGCAGGAGGTAGCTCCACATTAACGTGGACTACTAAGAATGCAGTCAGTGCCGACCTCAACGGAACGACAGTCCCGCTCAATGGTTCGCAGACAGTGTCGCCGACCACGACAACAACGTATCGGATTACCGGGCACGGTTCAACCGGTGCGACGGACTGGGGCCAGGTTACTGTTACAGTCACCAGTTCTGCTCCTACCGCTGCGATCAATGCCAACCCTGCGTCCATTGCGTCGGGCGGCAGTTCCACGCTCACGTGGACATCTACCAATGCAACCAGCGCCACGCTGAACGGTGCGCCGGTTCCGGTTAATGGTTCGCAAGTAGTATCGCCAACTGCTACCACCTCTTATACCTTCATCGCGAAAAACTCCGCTGGCGCAACCACCTCCGCTCAGGCCACTGTCACCGTTGGTACCGGAAGTGCTCCCACCGCTGCGATCAATGCCAACCCTGCGTCCATCGCGTCAGGCGGCAGTTCTACGCTAACGTGGACATCTACCAATGCAACCAGCGCCACGCTGAATGGCGCGACGGTTCCGGTTAATGGTTCGCAGGTAGTATCGCCAACTGCTACTACCTCTTATACCTTCATCGCGAAAAATTCCGCTGGTACAACAGCATCGGCTCAAACAACAGTGACTGTGGGCACAGGTGGTCCACCGAGCGCTGGCATCAGCGAAAATCCTACCGCCATCGCCGCCGGTGGCAGCTCTACGCTAACGTGGTCCACGCAAAACGCAACATCCGCGGATCTTAATGGGGCTACGGTCGCTCTGAATGGGACACAGGTCGTCTCACCTCCGACAACGACGACGTACCGTATCACCGCCCATGGTTCAACTGGGGCTACCGACTGGGGTCAAGTCACGCTTACAGTAACCACCGGCACGATAACAGCGAATCCGACGACGATATCAAGTGGTGGTAGTTCGACTCTGACTTGGACATCGACCAATGCAGCCAGTGCGACACTCAACGGAGCCGCAGTAGCCCTGAATGGATCTCAGGTTGTGTCGCCTTCCTCGACAACTACTTACACACTCATCGTTAAGAACGCGGCAGGGGCGACTACATCGGCCCAGGCTGTCGTGACCGTAGGTTCGAGCGGCGCGCCCACTGCCACTATCAGTGCCAACCCCACCACGATTGTCTCCGGTGGCAGTTCAAGCCTTACCTGGTCTTCGACGAATGCGGTAAGTGCCAAGTTGAATGGAGTTGCTGTTCCTGTCAGCGGATCCCAGACGGTATCTCCAACCTCAACGACAACCTACAATTTTATTGCTACCAGTTCCTCCAATGCGACAGCAACAGCTTCCGCCGTTGTGACCGTCGGCACAAACGGTCCACCGACTGCAGGGATTTTAGCGAATCCAACGTCGATCACAGCGGGTAACAGTTCCACTCTCACATGGACGTCTACGAATGCTGTCAGTGCCGATTTGAACGGTACCGCGGTCCCACTCAACGGCTCACAGTCGGTCTCACCATCAACTACTACCAACTATCGCTTCACGGCGGTTAGCGCCTCAGGCCAGACAGATTGGGGACAGATCTCTGTTCAGGTTACAGGGGCAGGCGCAACAACTGGTATGTGGGCACCGCTTCAGACATGGCCATTCATGGCGGCACATGCTCACCTTCTACCTAATGGAAAGGTGCTCTTCTGGCCGTCGTTTGCCCAGGGTAACAATCCCACCTTATGGGATCCGGTAGCCAATTCTTTCAGCTCCGTTCCCAAGGCCTTCTACAACATCTTCTGTTCAGGACATTCGTTCCTCCAGGACGGAAGACTATTTGTTACAGGTGGTCATGCCGGAAATAACAGTGACGGACTCATCTATACATCGATCTACGATCCGGCACAAAATGCTTGGACACAGATGAGCAACATGAACGACGCTCGTTGGTACCCCACTAACACTACCCTGCCGAATGGCGATGTCTTAGTTGTTTCGGGTTACACCACGACGGGGACCTATAACACTCTGCCGCAGGTGTGGCACCCTGCGACGAATACTTGGACGAACTTGACCAGCGCTCAGCTCTCTCAGCCGCTCTATCCAATGATGTTTTTAGCGCCTAATGGCCAGGTCTTTAACGCTGGTCCCAACCAGATGACGCGCTACCTCAATACGACGGGTACCGGTGCATGGACAGCCGTCGGCAACCTCAACTACAGCGGCACCCGCGACTATGGCTCCGCAGTATTTTTCGATGGGAAGATACTTGTCGCAGGAGGAGACGGCAGCACCACCGGTCCAGCCACGAACACCGCAGAGATCATCGATCTCAATGCATCGAATCCGTCTTGGAGCTTCACCTCATCCATGGCGATCGCTCGCCGTCAACATAATCTAACGCTTCTTCCGGACGGCAAGGTCCTTGTCAGCGGTGGAAGTGGAGGTTTCGGCTTCGACAACGCCAACTCCCCTGTGTACGCGGCCGAGATGTGGGATCCCTCCACCGGCAAATGGACCACCATGGACAGCGTCACGGCCTACAGAGGCTATCACTCAACCGCACTGCTTCTACCCGACGGACGAGTCCTCTCAGCAGGCGGGGAACAGACGGGAGCGAGCGCCGAGATCTATTCCCCTCCGTATTTATTCAAAGGAGCAAGACCTACCATCACCTCGGCACCGTCCAGTGTGAAGTACGGGCAGACCTTCTCGGTGCCCACACCCGATGCCGCAAGCATTACCCAGGTGACGTGGATCAGACTGGGGTCCGTGACACACTCCTTCGACCAGGAGCAGAGGCTCAGTCATCTTCAGTTCGCCCAGGCTTCGGGGGCACTCAACATTACAGCGCCTGCCAACGCAATCATTGCTCCGCCGGGATACTACATGCTCTTCCTCGTCAATGGCAGCGGTATTCCTTCGGTTGCGAAGATCATTCAGATCACCAATTAGAGAGCCGGCACGGTGTGAACTCCACGCTGGCTCCAAATCCGCTTCAAGGAGAGATGATATGAAACTCAGATTATTCGACCGTATCGTCCGCTACTCATTAGCACCTCTGATCCTCTCTGCGTCGGTGGCGTTCGCTCAGAACTACGCCGTCATCGACATCGGTGCTCTGCCCGGTGGTACCAGTATTCCAACAAAGATCAATCTCAATGGTCAGTCTGTTGGACACTCTGGGAAGATGTACGGGGTGCAGACTCATGCATTTTCCTTCGCAAACGGAAAACTTACGGATCTGGGAACATTGTCTGGCGGAGACTTCAGCGCTGCATTCGATGTTAATAGCCGTGGCGCAGTCGTCGGCGACTCCAATACATCCACCAATGTTCGCGCCTTCCTGTGGGATGCCTCCGGGGGAATGCGGGATCTTGGCGCTCTTCCCGGAGACACCGGCAGCAGGGCTTACGGCATCAACGACTCCGACCTGGTCGTTGGATACTCTAGCGGGCCTCATGGCGTTACAGCTTTCTCTTGGAAGAGCGGTTCGGGCATGACCAGTCTCGGCACCTTAGCCGGTGGCGACATGAGTCAGGCCTATGACATCAACAACAGTGGAGTAATCGTGGGGGTGGCCTCAACCAGCACCGGCGAACGTCATGCAGTCCAGTGGAGTTCGGCTGGCAGTATCCGAGACCTTGGCACGCTGTCAGGTTACGTTACGAGCGAAGCCCGTCGTATCAATATCGCAGGTGACGTCATCGGGTCTGCTGGCGGACCGGGAGGAACCCGCGCCGTATTCTGGCCATCCTCTGGTGGCATGCAGAATCTGGGAACTCTCGGAGGCGACTTCAGCGCCGCGCTGGATCTCAATAATCATGGCGAACTCGTCGGCAGTTCAACCGGCCCCCTGGGGGCGCGCGCCTTCTACTGGACAAGCAGTGCGGGAATGCTCGACCTCAATAGTCTGATACCGTCCAACTCCGAGATACTACTGACGACCGCTATAGGCATTAACAATATAGGCATGATCCTTGCAGTCGGGGCCTTAACTCCCGACAAGAATAGTCCCTTCGAAATGGATGACACGCATAATCATGCCGGACCAACCCATGCATTTATATTAATCCCCACTAAAAAGTAAAATTGTCAGTGGCTTGGAGAGATCAAGAGATCAAAGGGCTGGAGCAGTTTCAAAATGTCAAGTGACTAACCAACGAGCAGACACTTCATCCGTGCAATCATGTCTAAACCATTGAAAAAATTCAAGTTGTGAATAGAGTGGACTGTAGCCAATCGTGAATTCGCAGTTAGTCGGTCAGTGGTTCAACTTCGCTCATGGCTCCATTCTCTACTTCCCACCCATACGGTATTAAGAACCGGCTAGCGGCGTCAGAGTGTGCCCATGGGGCTCGTATCTTATTTGGTACAAGTTATCCACTGGTATTTGATAGCTTCACGGGAAATTCTCTTGATTGGCGCGGGCTTGGCACGCATACTCGGAAAAGAGTATAGGCTGCATCAGTAAGACGGTTGCCAACCGAGACACCAACGTGACCCGATATAGCCGTCAAGACGTCCTACGAATCCTGCACCTGCACACGCGCCAGCTGGTGGCGTGGGAGCGGGCAGGGCTTATCTCTTCCCTCGAACATTATTCCTTTGAAGAATTGGGCCAGTTGCGGACGCTACGCGATCTGCAAGCCACCACGCGCATCTCTGCCAAGAGCATCCGTGCATCGGTGGATGCCATGCAGCGCGTCGCCGGGATGCGGAACCCCTTGTTGGAGGCGAGCGCCGTCAGGCGAGGGTCGCGGCTGACCTTCCGGCATGCCGGTGCGTTGATGGACCCGCTCACGCAGCAGCTCGCATTCGACTTCGAGAGCTCCGACGGTCGGCAGCTACAGGTGGTACGAGCCGGTGGCTCTCTAGCCCAACAGGCGGCCGAGGTGCAGGAGATGTTTCTGCGCGCGGTGCAGATGGAAGAGAGTCCCGAGACGATTCCCGGCGCTATCCTCCTCTACGAGCAGATCCTGGCGATTCGGCCCGAGCATGCGCCGACGCTCATCAATCTCGGGACGATCCACTACAACCTGCGAAAGTACGGGCAGGCGGAGAGCCTCTACCGCCGTGCCACCCTCGCCGACCCAGAGTATGCCCTGGCCTTCTTCGACCTGGGCAACGTGTTGGACGAGATGCAGCAGTTGAACGAGGCGACCGTAGCTTATCAAAAGGCTGTGTCCCTGGTTCCGCAGTACGCCGATGCCCACTACAACCTGGCTTTGGCATACGAGCGCCAGGGTCATAAGCGGCGAGCTCTGCGTCACTGGCTTACCTATGTAAGGCTGGACCCGGTGGGCCCATGGGCGAGCCACGCAAAGGATCAGGCTCGAAAGATTCTCAAGACGGAGAAGCTCTCGATCGTAAGCCGGCGCGGGCGGCTAACGAAGGTGGCTGGCTAGTCGACCATCGCAGTGTGAACCGCTACTCAGTCCATCCCCGGCAATGCTAAACTCACCTTTCTCTTAGGCTTCTGAGGTGAGTTGGATGGCGCAGCAGGATGGGCCAATGGCCCTGACGCAATTGACTGAAGACGAGCGGATGTTCCGCGATACCATCCGGCAGTTTGCGGGCGAGCAGATCGGCCCTCTGGTCCGCGGAATGGACGAGGCTCAGCACATGGACGCCTCGCTCATCAAAAAGCTCTTTGCCCTCGGCCTGATGGGGATCGAAGTTCCCGAGGAGTACGGAGGGGCTGGCGGAACATTCTTCGAGGCGATCCTTGCGGTCGAGGAGATCTCGGCGGTCGACCCCTCGGTGGGAGTTCTGGTCGACGTGCAGAACACGCTCTGCATCAACGCCCTGGTCCGGTGGGCAACCGAGGAGCAGAAGCTCAGATACCTGACCCAGCTCGCCACAGACACCATCGGGGCCTATGCCCTCAGTGAAGCCTCCTCAGGCTCCGACGCCTTCGCCCTGCAGACGCGGGCAGTCAAACGCGGCGACGACTACGTGCTCAACGGGCAGAAGCTGTGGATCACGAACGCGAAGGAGGCGGGCCTCTTCGTCGTCTTCGCGACGCTCGATCCAGCCGCTGGCTACAAGGGGATCACCGCCTTCCTGGTGGAGAGGGGAGCAGCAGGGTTCACCCTCGGCAAGAAGGAAGATAAGCTCGGCATTCGTGCCTCCAGCACCTGCGAGCTGGTCTTCCGAGACTGTGTCGTCCCGGCCTCGCAGGTCCTGGGAGAGCCCGGCAAGGGCTACAAGATCGCCATCGAGACCCTCAACGAGGGTCGCATCGGCATCGGAGCCCAGATGCTTGGCTTGGCACAAGGGGCATGGGGACACGCCGCGAAGTGGGCCAGGGAGCGCAAGCAGTTCGGCAAGGCGCTGGTGGAGTTTCAGGCCATGCAATTCCAGCTCGCCGAGATGGCGACCGACATCGAGGCGGCGAGGCTGCTGGTCTACAACGCCGCCCGCATGAAGGACGCAAAGCTCGACTTCCTCAAGGAGGCGGCGATGTGCAAGTACTTCGCCTCGCAGGTAGCGGAGCGCGTCGCCAGTCTCGCCGTAGAGGTCTTCGGCGGCTCAGGCTTCGTGAAGGACTACCCCGTCGAAAAACTCTACCGGGATGCGAAGATCGGCAAGATCTACGAGGGAACGTCGTTCATGCAGTTGGCGACGATCGCTAAGTTGATATTGGGCAAGAGTTAGCTAATTGGACAGACCAATCGCACGACGCATGAGACCAATTGGCCCTACACTGGAGTAGGGCCGTATTGGAATGAAAGATATCTCAAAGCCGGAGCTTCGCGCTCCTTTGCCCTTTTTAGGGCTCGCCTGCGCAGTCGGCGTATCGACGATGTACTACAACCAGCCGCTTCTGCTGGAGATGGCCCACACCTACAACGCCACCGCCGGACACACCGGGTTCGTCGCGGTGGCCACGCAGGTCGGCTACGCCTTGGGGCTGCTCTTCTTTGTCCCGCTGGGAGACGTACTCGAGCGCCGTGCCTTGATGATGCGTATGTTTGGCGGTGTAGCCGTCGCCCTGTTGCTGGTCGCGACGGCTCCCACGCTGAACCTGCTGATTGCGGGCAGCATTCTGATCGGGATGTTGGCAGCGGTAACCCACATTGTGCTTCCCATTGCCCCCGATCTGGTCTCGCACGAGCAGCGAGGCAGGGCCATCGGCATCGTCATGACGGGTCTGCTGCTGGGCATTCTGCTGGCCCGGACCTTTGCCGGCTGGATAAGCCACATCCATGGCTGGCGGTATGTGTTTGTGGTGGCGGCGGTGTTGAATGCGGCGTTTGTGCCAATGCTCTGGAGGGTCATGCCGAAGCTGCCGCCGAAGCAGGAGCTTCGGTACAGCGATGCGATGAAGTCGCTCTGGACGTTGTTCCGCTCGCAGCCTCTATTGCGTGAGTCTGGCATAGTGGGCGGCCTTGCCTTTGCGTCGTTCAGCTGCTTCTGGACGACCCTCACGTTCCTGCTGGATAGCCACTACGGGCTGGGCGCGGGAGTAGCCGGAACCTTCGGCGTTGTGGGAGCAGCCGGGGCAATGGTGGCGTCGCTCGCCGGGAGGTTGGCGGATAAGCATGGCTCGAGGTGGGTCCTCTCCGTCGGAATAGCGCTGCTGGGCGCCTCATATCTCCTGCTCTGGGCGGAGGAGCGGATTGCAGCTCCTACGGCGGTACATCTTGTAGCTCTGGTGATCGGGGTCATCGTTCTGGATATGGGCGCGCAGATGACCCAGGTTGCCAATCAGACCCGCATCTTTGGCCTGGTGCCATCCGCCCGGAGCAGGCTCAACACTGTATACATGACGATGTACTTCACCGGTGCGGCGGGTGGATCGGCCCTGGCGACGATCGCCTGGGTGCACTGGAAGTGGAATGGAGTCTGTGTCCTCGCCCTGGTGTTGATCGGGTTGGCGGCGATATGTCATGCCACCGGACATCGAGGGGAAGACCAGCAGCATTCCCACGTCACACCCGAAGACGAGCTGATGGAAGCCTAACCCAACCGACACGCAGGGAAGTGGTGAGCGAGGCAGGGCTCGAACCTGCAACCGTCAGCTTAGAAGGCTGATGCTCTATCCATTGAGCTACTCGCCCCAACGCGTCTGTATCGATTGTAGCGGCAGCGGACGCATAGGGGGAGTATTACCCTGAAGGCAGGGTGAGATCGTCTATCCCCCGAACGTTGACGCTCACCTTGGCCCAAAGTAGTAGCTTTGCTGCGGAGGATTCCATGTCAAGCGCAACCGCCAGATTTCTTGGCAAATTGCTCGAGGGTGCCGAGGAGAACATAAAGGCAATCAATATCCACCTCGTCTCAGAGCCGCCCGATACGTCAGAGCAGATCCTCATCCTCAGGGAACTGCAGGAGGCGTACCGTAAGCACTGCGTGAATTTGCGGGCAGCCATCAGGGCGTTCGAATAGGTCGCTCGGAGTGGTAGGCTACGTTTTGGAGTGGTAGGCTACGTTTTCTCGAAGCACCAGAAAACTTGTCAAGCCCCCTTGCCACCTAACTCATGATAATACAATGACATACGTTTGCCGATGAGTTTATCCCAATCCGCTATAATGGATTTATAGATTGAGCGAAGAGCCTTGGTCCACCAGGGCTCTTATGCTTTAATCTGATAAATCCTTTAGAAAGACGACTTTGGCCGTAACTCTTTTGTTTGGACGAATTTACAGGCATTAACCTATCTATCTCTCTGAGAACATTAGACTTACATTCAAAGTACCCCCGGGGGGAGGGGGTAGCGTAAAGAGAGGAAGGGAATGGTGCGCCCGAGAAGATTCGAACTTCTGACCTACAGCTTCGGAGGCTGCCGCTCTATCCAGCTGAGCTACGGGCGCGCACCTCTAGCGTAGCACGCACTACACCGGGTTGACAGCGTCCGCACCCGCAGTTCACCATCAAACCGCAACTTCGAAAGGTTGACATACATGCTCCTCCGCGCTATCACGACACTGACCTGTAGCTGCCTTCTGGCTACCGCCGCATTAGCCCAGCAGCCCATGGAGAACATGAAGATGGCCAAGTCTGATGGCCAGGCTCTCCCTAGTCCCAAGGCCGAAGCCAGCGTCAAGCTGAACGGTAAGGAGATCACCGTCCACTACAACGCCCCCTCCAAGCGTGGTCGCAAGATCATGGGTGAGGTCGTCCCCTACGACAAGGTCTGGCGCACGGGAGCCAATGAGGCCACCACCTTGGTTACCGCAGGTAACCTCAAGATCGGCAAGCTCAACGTCCCTGCCGGCACCTATACCCTCTATACCCTGCCCAGCGCCAACCATTGGCAGCTCATCGTCAACAAGCAGACCGGTCAGTGGGGAACCGAGTACCAGCAGGATCAGGACCTCGGTCGAGTCGACATGCAGACCCACACCCTCTCCACCCCTCAGGAAGTGATGTCCATCTCCTTCGAGCGCACGCGAGGCAACACCACCGAGCTGCACATCAAGTGGGATACTGCCGACGCGTCCGTCCCCATCACAGCGGAATAACCCTTACCCGGCTGCCTCTTTATCGAGGCGAATCTTCTCCATGACTGAAGAAATCAATTCTTTCGCTCCATTGATATTCGTCAGGACAGACTGCAGATCGAGCGCCGGAACATTCGGGTTCCGTGCGCTCGTGCAGTAAACACCATGTTGTCCAATCAGAATCAGTGCATCGGTCAGCACATCGAGCGTGACGGCGAGTCGCCCACGCGCCTCGCCCATCATGAACTCATGCTTCTCGAGCTCCGCTTGCCGATCGTAGAAGACAGACAAGCTACCACTCCTTGGCAGCGGTATCGACCGCAACCGGCGTAGAAGCGACAGGAGCCTTCCAGCGCAGGATCGGCTTACGAGCCGCCGTCGTCTCATCCAGTCGCTGAATCCGCGTCGAGTGCGGAGCCGTCTGCACCAGCTCAGGATTCTCCTCAGCCTCGCGAGCGATCTGCTTCAGCGCATCGACCAGCAGATCCAGCTCCTCGCGGCTCTCGCTCTCCGTAGGCTCGATCATCATCGCTCCCTGAACGACGAGTGGGAACGAGACCGTATAAGCGTGGAAGCCGTAGTCGATCAGCCGTTTGCCCATATCGCCTGTCTTGACGCCGTTCTTGGCCTGCAGCTTGTCCGAGAACACAACCTCATGCAGTGACTGTGTCTTATACGGTAGCTCGAAGGTGCCCTCCAGCTTCGCGCGGATGTAATTGGCGTTCAGCACCGCATCCTCGGTCGTCTGCCGCAGTCCATCCGGTCCATTCGCCAGGATGTAAGCCAGCGCCCGCACGAACATGCCGAAGTTGCCATAGAACATCCGCACACGCCCGACAGTCTGCGGTCTGTTGTACTCCAGCCCCAACAACCCATCCGCCTTCGTCACCACCACCGGCGTAGGCAGGAACGGCTCCAGTATCCTCTTGCAAGCCACCGGCCCCGACCCCGGACCACCGCCCCCATGCGGCGTGGAAAAAGTCTTATGCAGATTCAAATGCATCACATCGACGCCGAAGTCGCCTGGCCGCGTCTTGCCCACCAGCGCGTTCATATTCGCGCCATCCATGTAGAGCAAAGCGCCCTTCGCATGCAGAATGTCCGCAATCTTGTGGATGTCACTCTCGAACACGCCGATCGTCGAGGGATTCGTCAGCATCAACGCAGCGGTATCTTCATCGACCATCCGCTCCAGCTCTGCCAGATCCACCATGCCCTGAGCGTTCGACTTCAGGTTGGCAACCTCATATCCGCAGACAGCCGCAGTCGCCGGATTCGTCCCATGAGCCGAGTCGGGAATAAGGATCTTCTTACGCGGATTGCCCTTGCTCTCGTGATAAGCCCGAACTAGCAGGATGCCCGTAAACTCACCATGCGCCCCAGCCGCGGGCTGCAGTGTAATCGCATCCATGCCGGTAATCTCGATCAGCGCATCGGAGAGTGTCTTCATGATCCCCAGGCAGCCCTGCGACAGCGACTCCGGCTGATAAGGATGCGCCTCGGCGATCCCCTCCAACCGCGCCACCGCCTCGTTTACTCGAGGGTTGTACTTCATCGTGCAGCTGCCCAGCGGATACATTCCCAAGTCGATCGCGTAGTTCCACGTCGAAAGCCGCGTGAAATGCCGGATGATCTCAATCTCGCTCAACTCCGGCATAACGCCCAAATCCGTGCGGACAGTTTCGCCCAGCAGGGAAGCGGCATCTACCGTCGGTACATCCAGCTCGGCCAGCCGATAAGCCTTCTTGCCCGGCGACGACTTCTCGAAGATCAGGTCTTCGTTCTGGTTAATATGCGTCGTTGCCTTCTTCGGCGTGCCTACGAACTTCTCATCTGCCATCGCTAAAACTCCTGCGCATCACTTGCGTCTCCGGTCTCCGAGTAACTCCCGGACTCCGGCCCATCCACATCTTCTTCGCGCAACGAAAGACCAAACACCGTGCCGCTCTCAAACTCGATCGTCAGCGCATCGCCCTCTTCAAGCGATGCCTGTGTGACCTTCTCGCCGATCTGCGCACACAGAGCATTGCGGTACTCCGGCTCGCCATACGCCACCGAAAAATCCGGCAGGAGCACATGCGGCCAGTCGTACAGCGTAAACAAAGGAGCCGCAAAGCGGAGCTGCAGATAATCCTGCACAAACTCCACTGCCACCAACTCCTCGCCAATGATGGCCGATACATCCATCGTTAAGCCTTCGCACCGGTAAGCGCAGCGGCTGCCGCATCAATCTGCTTCCGCGTCGTCAGCTCTGTAACGCACCACAGGCTGGCATTTGGCCCAAGCTCCGGATACCACTTCGCCAATGGCAATCCACCGATGATCTTATCGCCAAGCAGTGCAGCATTTGTTGCGTCCGCACTCTGCGGCAGATCCAGAACAAACTCATGGAATCGCGGAGCACCATCGAACAGCACCTTCGCGCCAGCGCCCAGTGTCTTCTGCGCATAGTGCGCCTTCGCCAGGTTCTGCTCCGCCAGCTCCTTCATGCCCTGTTTGCCGTAGACCGTCAGGAAAATTGTCGTCATCAGTGCAACCAGAGCCTGATTCGTGCAGATATTGGAGGTCGCCTTCTCGCGCCGGATATGCTGCTCACGCGTCGAGAGCGTCAGCACAAATCCACGCTTGCCGTTGACGTCTTTCGTCTCGCCGATCAACCGCCCCGGCATCTGCCGCAGGAACTTCTCCTTGCAGGCGATCACGCCGCAATAAGGTCCGCCATAGCCGATAGCCACGCCATACGACTGCGCCTCCATCGACACAATATCCGCCTCAACCGGAGGCTTCACGATACCCAGCGAAACCGCCTCGGCGATCGAAACGACCAGCAGCGCGCCCTTCTTATGCGCAATCTCCGCAATCGCAGTAACGTCCTCGATCGTGCCGAAGAAGTTCGGCGACTGAATCAGCACGCAGGCAGTCTCGCTCGTAATCGCAGCATCGAGAGCCGCCAGATCCACCCGGCCATTCTTAGCGTAGGCGACCTCGGTTACCGGAATCTCCTGGTGCTGTGCATACGTCGCAATCACCTCGCGATACTCCGGATGCACCGTCCGCGCCACCACCGCGCCATCGCGCCCGGTCACGCGCACCGCCATCATGATCGCCTCTGCCGCGCCGGTCGAGCCGTCGTACATCGAGGCGTTGGCGATCTCCATGCCGGTCAGCTCGCAGATCATCGTCTGGAACTCGAACATCGCCTGCAGCGTTCCCTGCGCGATCTCCGGTTGATAAGGCGTATAGCTCGTCAGAAACTCGCCGCGCTGCACCAGCGAGTCGATGATGACAGGCCGATAGTGTCGGTAGACGCCCGCGCCCAGAAAGCTCGCATAGCCCGTCGCATTGCTCTCGGAGAACGCCCGAAAGCGATCCAGAATCTCCGACTCGCCATGCTGCCTGGGAATCGCGAGGTCGCGCTTCAGCTGGTACTCGGCAGGAATCGTAGAAAACAGCTCGTCAATCGAAGCGACACCGATCTCGGAGAGCATCTCCTCCCGGTCCGCGGGGGACTTCGGCAAATAGCGCATATCTTTAGTGTCCGGTCTCTTCGCTGATGAATTTTTCGTAGTCCGCCGCCGACAGTAGTCCATCGGCCTCAGCCGCGCTGCTCACATCGACCTTCAACATCCAAGTATTATTCGCGTCGGCGTTGATCTTTTCCGGAGCATCCTTCAGCTCCTCGTTGATCGCCGTAATCGTCCCGGACACCGGCGAATACAGGTCGGAGACAGCCTTCACCGACTCCACCGAGCCGAAGATCTTGCCGGCTTCAACCGTGTCGCCAACCTTCGGCAGGTCGACGAAGACAATATCGCCCAGCGAGTTCTGCGCGTAATCCGTTATGCCGACGGTCCCTTTGCCGCCGTCGATCTGAATCCACTCGTGTTCCTTGGTGTATTTGTAATTGGCAGGGTAGGTCATGATCTTGGCGTCTCTCCGTCTTCAATTGTAGTGTGTCGGGGGCTCGAATTCAGTGTGCGATAAGGCGAGTTTAGCGTGGCCCAAATGCGGGATACGGCTCCAGCTCCGTCAGTACGATGAGCTCAAGCATGTCGCGCTGCGCCAGCGGAAGACTAGCCGCGGCTGCGCGTGCCTCCTCCTCCGAACCCGCTTCCATAAGGATCACCGCTCCCGGCGTGTCCTTCCGTCGCCAGATGCTGCGGATCATCCCGGCGGAGTAGAGCTCGCGCACACGCTGCCCTTCGGCTGCGATCAGTTCAGGGGTAAATGCTTCCGTTGGAAAAACATCTGTCCGGCGTCGACTCACAATGACAAATTGCAATGTCTCTCCTCAATGTTGCTAGGATTACTTCTTGGGGCGTTTATAGAAGGGTGTAGGGACAACCTTGGCCTTCACCATTTGACCGCGAATCTCCACTGCCACCTCGGTATCCACAGCGGTGTACTCGACAGGAACATAAGCCAGCGCAATATTCTTCTTCAGAAACGGCGCCGGCGACCCGCTCGTGATCTCGCCCAGCCTTTTGCCGTCCAGTGAGAACACAGGATACCCATCACGCCCGATTCCGCGCTCGGTCATCTCCAGGCTCACCAGCTTGCGCTTCGGCCCGCCAGCAGCCTGAATCTCCAGCAAGGCATCGCGTCCCACGAAGTCGCCCTTGTCGAGCTTTGCATACCGTCCCAGCCCGGCCTCAAAGACATTGATTGTGTCCGAGATCTCGTGCCCATAAAGAGCCATTGCCGACTCCAGCCGCAGCGTATTCCGCGCGCCCAGCCCGCAAGCCAGGATTCCGAACTCCTTGCCAGCCTCTAGTACTTCGCCCCAAACCCGCGCGCTGGTCAGCTCATCCGAGGGGATATAGATCTCGAACCCATCCTCGCCGGTGTAGCCGGTTCGAGCGATCATCACGTTGTGCAGCCCGCACACCTGACCCCACGTGAACCAGTAGTTTTTGATTGTACTCAGGTCCGTTGGTGTCAGCTTCTGCAGCGTCTCTGCCGCCCTCGGCCCCTGGATTGCGATCTGCGTGTAGTAGTCGCTGAAGTCGTTCACATGCACGCCGGGCATATGGCCGATCTGTTTCCGCACCCACTGAACGTCCTTCTCCCGCGTGCCTGCGTTAATGACGATCAAGTAGTCGTTGTCCGAGAGCTTATGCACGACGACGTCATCTACAAAGGTCCCATTTGGATACAGCATCGCCGAGTAGTGCGCCTGTCCCACCTGCAGCTTCGAGGCGTCGTTCATGCAGAGCTGCTGCACCGCAGCCAGCGATCCCGGTCCACGCAGCTGAATATCGCCCATATGCGAGACATCGAAGACCCCCACGCCCGTACGCACGGCCATATGCTCTGCGGTGAGGCCGCAGCAGTCGACCGGCATATCCCACCCGCCAAAATCCACCATTTTGGACTTTGCCGCCCGATGCACGGCATTGAGCGCAGTTTTGCGAAGTTCCTTTGTCGTCTCTGCCATATCAAAATTCCTTCTGTCTTTCGTCCCTATGACTACTCAAACGATAGCACTCGGCCGCCTTCGTTATCTGCTCGCCCCGCCCCGCACTTTCGGGGAAATTTTAGTGTATCTAGGAAAACCGATACCATGCCTTGAACAAGGCGGATACCGCACACATTGACAGGCGAAATTGAGCGAAATCGGGCTAAATTAGCACAATTAAGTTGCGAATAACCAGGATAGGGCGTGCCAGCCGTCGCTGGAAACGGTGAACCTTTTTACATCCTTCATTAGAATTGAGAGCGCGATGTCGAAGCTGAGGTCATGCAATCTTCTGCAGATTAGCTCTCTCGATGGACTCCGTCAGCGCCCACAGCACGTAGTGAGACCTGCGATCGTAGATCACTAGCAAGGAACATTAGCAGCGAGTCCGAGACGCCCTTCGTCTTGTCGGCACTCGAAGGCACATCCGCATAAAACTCGTTATGAGCTATCCGGATTGCTGCTGAAGGGATGAAGAGACACAGGCGCAATGGAAGCGGGCAGCTGCGCCTCTCCCACCAATCCCGACAGGACCACCCCACCACATACCAGATGAATCAATCAGAGCCGCTCCGTTCCCATATGTCTCTCCTGCCACGAGCCAAGTTCTATCCATACATGCATCATCGAAAACAAATGTTTCGACGTCAGTACTGCATCAACCAACCTCAGACCTGAACTGTCTCCCGATACTCCCCAAATACCCGCCGCATCACATCTGAAATCTCCCCTACTGTCGCAAAGCTCTCCACCGCATTCAAAATCTGAGGCATCAGATTTCCCCCGCTCCGTGCAACATCCTCAACTCTGCGTAAAGCCGCTCCATGCACTGCAGCGTCACGCCGCATCCTTAGTGCCCGAACCCGCTCTACCTGCCGTCCTTCGAGAGCTTCATCAATCCGCTGAATAGGCACCGCGACCTCCTGCTTGCTGGCAAACTCGTTTACCCCAACGACTACTGCGTCCTTTGCATCGACTGCGAGCTGGTAGGCATACGCTGCATTCTGAATCTCTCGCTGAACATACCCTTGCTCGATCGCTCGCAGCATTCCATACTTGCCCCCTAGGTCGAATCTCGCGACAGTGTCCATATACTCTTGCGCTCGCCGTTCGATCTCATTCGTCAATGACTCCACATAGAACGAGCCCGCCAGTGGATCCACTGTCTGTGCCACTCCACTCTCATGTGCCAATATTTGCTGCGTCCGAAGGGCGATCCTCGCCGCATCTTCCGTAGGCAGCGACAACGCCTCATCAAATCCGTTCGTATGCAGACTTTGCGTCCCACCTAGCACCGCAGCAAGCGCCTGCAACGTGGTCCGCGCAATATTATTCTCCGGTTGCTGTGCCGTCAGCGTCGACCCAGCTGTTTGCGTATGAAACCGCAGCATCCAACTCCGAGGGTTCTTCGCACCAAAGTGCTCCCGCATAACTCTCGCCCACATCCTCCTTGCCGCGCGAAACTTCGCGACTTCTTCCAATAGATTGTTATGCGAGTTAAAGAAAAAGCTCAGCCGGGGTGCAAACGTATCCACATTTAGGCCAGCGTCAATCGCTGCCTGCACATACGTCATGCCATTCGCCAACGTAAATGCCACCTCTTGTACCGCCGTGCATCCCGCTTCGCGTATGTGATAGCCCGAGATTGAAATCGTATTCCATTCCGGCACCTCTTCCGCTGACCAAGCAAAGATATCCGTCACCAGCCGGATCGCATGGTTTACCGGATAGATATATGTCCCTCGCGCAATATATTCCTTCAAGATATCGTTCTGGATAGTTCCGCTCAATTTGCCAACGTTTGCCCCCGTCCGCCGCGCCACCGCTACATACAGCGCCAGCAGGATCGACGCCGTCGCATTGATGGTCATTGAGGTTGAGATCGTATCGAGTGCTATGCCATTGAACAGCTGCTGCATATCCTCAATCGAGTCAATCGCAACCCCTACCTTACCGACCTCGCCCAGCGCCAAAGGCGAGTCGGAGTCATATCCAATCTGCGTCGGCAGGTCAAACGCCACCGATAGCCCCTTAGTTCCATGCGCTAGCAGAAACTTATATCGTCGATTCGACTCCTCAGCGTCTCCCATGCCGGCGTACTGCCGCATCGTCCACAGTCGTCCGCGGTACATTGTCGGCTGGATTCCTCGCGTAAATGGATAATCTCCAGGATTCCCTATCTGGGTAGCAGCATCAAATCCTGCGAGGCTCTTGGCGTCGTAGACAAGATCGACAGGAATTCCAGAACTGGTTTTAGGTGGCTCCGGCATGACGCTGTAGTGTACTCGTTGGCAGTTCAGCTTAGCGCCTACGGTTTCGACGACTTGCCTTCACGAAGCTGCTGACGAAGAAATATCCGAACAAGACCGCCATCCCGGCCGACAGCAAAAGATGCACATGAGCATCATGATTCATGGCAGTCTGGTGCAGCTCGCCACGTAGTTTCCATGCTCCTGTCCCCGCGAACAGGGCAAATATTCCGAAGAATACCCCAGTAAACTCTAGCCACAAGACGCCCGATAACTTCACGAACGGCCCCCAGACCGCCTCGCCGAAGCGTTTACTCCCCCGCGTCAACCCCTGTTTCGTCTGTCGGACTTGCGCTGTTGTCCGGGCGGCCTGTTCCCCTAGCCGGATTCCCGAAGCAGCAGCCCTGTTTTCTGCTGGACTCACACCTGATTCCGCCTTCGGCTTCACCCCAGATGAAGGGTTCGGCGCAGTAGCCGCATCCACCGCCGTCACCAGCGTCTTCGCAGCCGCACGGGCCCCGATACCAAGCGCACGACCGAACCGTACCGAATCCATATCCGAAAGTGTAGCTGTTCTGAGCATCCAAGCGAAAGTTATCCTCGAATAGACGTTACTGTCCGTCGCTGCATCCAACTCATAGTCAGCAGTTAGCGATAAGGAGCCGATCACGATGATAAAGAGTTTTCTCTGGACTACAGGCGGCTTCTGTGCCGCGGCAGTATGTTTTTTGGCTTGGAATTTCAAACGGCCCCGGTCAGTACCTGAGCTCGCGCACCGACTCGAACAGGCTTGGGCTGATCACCACACAATCGTCTAGTCGAAATCCACCATGCAAATGCATTGCAGCTGGTAGTGGCGAAAGCGTATTCTGTGGTTGGACGTCGAGCACACTGCAGTACCCGCAATGCCGTTCCCGCCGGTCTCCTTCAGCTGGGAATACCCGATGCGCGGTTGAAATGCATACATAGGGCAGCCCGGAGGTGGCATTGAATCAGAAGGTCAAAAACCTGATCCAGAAGCTTGGCGAAGCTATCCATGAGTCCGTCTCTGAGTCGGAGGACATCGCTGGCGTCGTCAAAAACATCCGCGAACAAGGTTTTGACGTCCTGCTCATGCTTGAGGCCACTATCGGCCTCAATGAGGTAGAGGTCGAAACCGAGGAGTCCCCTGAAAGCGCTGATGAAAGTGCAGAAGGTCCGTTTACCCGGAATGACCTGACTTTTTTGAAATCTCTACGTATTAGTCTCACAGAAGACTCGACTGACGGTTTAATCGAAGAGTAATGGTTGCGGGGCTACCTGGCCCGGCTTCTCGCTGGGCCTTCCTCTCTTGTTGCTCTATAAGCTTCCGAACAGGTACAAAATCAATCGTTGCATGGTAGACTCGCGTTTCTTATGAGACGCGTCTTCCATTTTGTGCATCCGATGGAAGTGATTCAAAGCTAATTAGTTAATTGTTCGAGGTCGTTGGAATATGAGAGATACACTTGGTGTCTTGCTTGCCGGTGGTGCCGGTGAGCGGCTCTTCCCCCTTACTCGCGATCGCGCGAAGCCGGCCGTTCCCTTCGCCGGCCAGTACCGCATCATCGATATCACCCTTTCCAACTGCATAAACTCGGATCTGCGTCACGTCTACATTCTCACGCAATATAAGGCGCTTTCCCTCAACCGCCATATCCGAGAAGGCTGGGGTCCGGTCGTGGCCAACGAGCTTGGCGAGTTCATCGAAATCCTCCCTCCCATGCAGCGCGTATCCAAGAGCTGGTACCAGGGAACAGCCGACGCCGTCTACCAGAACATCTACTCCATCGGCTCGGAAGAGCCGAAGTATGTGCTCATCCTCTCCGGCGACCACATCTACAAGATGAACTATGGCCTCATGCTCAAGCACCATCAGGACTCCGGTGCCGACGTCACCCTGGCCACACTCCCTATCAGCCCCAGCGAGGTCTCGGCCTTCGGCGTGGTCGAGGTTGCGCGCAACGGCGAGGTCACTGGCTTCGACGAGAAGCCGAAGGAGACCAAGATCCGCTCGCCCTTCAATCCTGAGATGGTTGATGTATCGATGGGCATCTACCTCTTCAATACCGACGTTTTGTTGCCCGAGTTGCTGAGGGACGCCGAAGATCCCAATTCCAGGCACGACTTCGGCCACGACATCCTGCCCAAACTCCTCGGTCGCTTCAAGATGCACGCCTACAACTTCGTCGATGAGAACAAACAGCGAGCTCTCTACTGGCGTGACGTGGGCACGCTCGAGGCCTACTACGAGGCCAACATGGACGTTGCTACAGTCTCACCCACCTTCAATCTGTACGACAAATCCTGGCCAATGCGCACGCGCCCCTACCAGTACCCTCCGGCGAAGTTCGTCTTCGGCGAACCCGGGCGCACTGGTATGGCGATCAACTCCATCGTCTGCTCAGGTTCCATCGTCTCCGGCGCCGTCATCCGCAACAGCGTCCTCTCGCAGGACGTACGTGTCAACTCCTATGCCGATGTCGACTCCAGCATCGTCTTCTCGCACGTCAACATCGGTCGTCACTGCCGTATTCGTCACGCGATCATCGATCGCGATGTTCACATCCCGGACGGCACCGTGATTGGCTACGATGCCAACGAGGACAAGAAGAACTACTTCGTCTCGGCCAGTGGCCTCACCGTCGTAACCCGCGACTACTCCGTCTACGAGAACCCTGTCTCCCCGGAGTTCATGCAGGGAAACTCCTGGTAGTCCTTCAAGCAAAAAAGCACTGGGGCGGAAAGATTACTCTCCGCCCCAGTGCCTGATTCGACTTCGTTTTACCGTTTGCCGAACCGGTAGACGACTCCAGCTGAGATTGCGAAGAACTGCCGCGTCTCCGTGCCGAAGTGTTCCAGCATAAGATCCGGCGCCAGCCGGATCGCGATGTTCTTCGAGTAGTTGAAGTCCACGCTGCCGCCCAGTGCTGCAATCCCCTTGGTGCGGTTCGTGTATAGCCCGATCGTCGGGAGGTACTGTGGCGGCACATTGCCGGTGCTGCTGTCGAACACACCATGGGACGCGCCGAAGTAGGCGTGATAGTTGATCGCCGCATAGTGATTCTTCGGGCCACGGTACTGCGCTCCCAACATGCCCATGTTCATGTAGACCAACGGGCGATTGATGTCGAAGGCGTTCGGGTGTACTGGCGTCGTTCCAGCCTCGCCGCGGTAGTCTGCGGTCAGTCCCACGTGATTTGTCAGCCAATAGGTCGCCGAGACCTCGCCACCACCCATGTTCATCCGGCTTGGCAGATCCTGCCCAGCCTGGAAGTTCATCAGGTTGATGCCGCCATAGATCTCATACCTGTTGTCATAGGTCACAGGAGCCGCTGGACCAATCTTGTTCTTGCCCTGCGCCGTTGCCCTCGTTGCCCCTGCTATCAGCAACGCAGCCATCAGCATTCCAGTCAATGCGCGAACCATGTTCTTCCGCGCCTCAGTCGTCTTCCGCTGCAACATCATTCCCGGCATCTTCTTTTCCAACATCTTCTCCTGCAGTTCCGTTACTCTCCCGCACTTGTTCACTATCCAAGATATAACGTCCGGCACCCATCTGCCCTATCTCCAAGATGTTCTAATCAGCAGATTGCAGCTGTGCGACAATAGTGGGTGCCGGTCGGCGCGCGTTTATTCCGGCTGCAGGGAGAATTACTATGGGCGAACTCTTTACACCAACACACCTCATCGTTCTTGCTGTCGTGGTTCTGGTTCTGTTCGGCGGTAAGAAGCTGCCTGAGCTCGGCAAGGGGCTCGGCGAAGGCCTCAGGGGCTTCAAGGACGGTATGAAGGGCGTCACCGAAGAGGTCAACAAGCCCGGCGAGACATCGCATACCGTTACGCCAAAGGCTGAGGAGTCAGTCAAGTAAAACACCGCATCGCTAAGTGGAGGGCTCGCCCTCCGATGCAGCTCCTGGCTCCGGCGTACTCCTGTTCGCTCGTCTCGATCCTACCTACTTCCAGGTACTCCGCATGAAGCTAAAGTCGCCGTACCTCATCAGGCAGAATGCGGCAGTCAAGCTGTCGCGCATGCCTAGCGATGATACCGGCGACTTCAAAGCTGAGGAGACGGCAGCAACCGTTCTCCTCAAGCATCGAGGGCAGCTTGCCGACTTGCAGGACGTCTTCTATGCCAGCCAGCAGAGAGCGCTGCTCATCGTCCTGCAGGGCATGGATACGGCCGGCAAGGACGGCACAATCCGCCATCTGTTCTCCGGCCTGAATCCGGAGGGCTGCAGCGTAACGGCTTTCAAGGTGCCAACGCCCATCGAGGCCCGCCATGACTTCCTATGGCGGGTCCACGCTGCCGTTCCCGCGCGAGGGATGATCGGCATCTTCAACCGCTCACACTACGAGGATGTCCTCTCGCCGCGCGTCCACAAACTCATCTCCGCCAAGACCGTGCGACGCCGTTTCGACGACATCAATGAGTTCGAGGAGATGCTGACGGACAACGACGTCGTCATCCTCAAGTTCTTCCTGCACATCTCGCATGAGGAGCAGGCCCTCCGCCTCCAGTCCCGCATCGAGAATCCCGACAAGCACTGGAAGCTGGACCCGGCGGACTTCAAGGAGCGCGAGTTCTGGTCTCAGTACGAGAAGGCCTACGAGGACCTGATCGCTGCCACCAGCAGGAAGCATGCTCCCTGGTTCGTGATTCCCTCCGATCGCAAGTGGTACCGCAACGTCGCCATCTCTGCGATCGTGGTGGATGCCATGCAGGGCCTCAAGCTCAAGTATCCGCAACCCACGATGGACCCCAGCACGATCAAGCTATAGGCCAGTTCGATGGGAGCAGAGGGGTACCCCCTCCCCCCCGGGGTACCCTAGTGTAAGTCCATTGTAATCATAGACATAGTGGTTGGTGATGCTTGTAAAGTCGTCATGTTAAAGGGGTTACGGGCAAATTCGTCTTTCTAAAAGGGTTATAGAGCTAAATAGAAAAGCCCCAGCTTTGGCTGGGGCTTTTTGACTCTGGTTTAAGTGTAGCTGGTTTGGCAAAACTACTCTGCCAGTTTTTAAAGAATTTTTTCTTGAACGTAAGTGATTTATTTTATGGTTCTTATGGGTTTTGTCGGCCTTGGTTTCGAACGAATGAGACTTGACAAGAAAAAGTAGCGGCGAGAGGTGATGCATGGATGGTTGCCTATCTGCTATAGCGTGATCATCACTACGGCTGCCGCTGCGATGGCCATGCCGATGCCCTGACGGCGTGTGGGACGCTCATGGAGAGTCCATGCGGCGAGAAGAATAGTCGAAGCGGGATAGAGGGAGGCCAGCACCGCAGCTACGTCCAGCCGTCCTGCGCGCGTGGCTGCGATGTACAGGAGATTTCCCGAGGTATCGAAGGTCGCGGTTCCCAGTATCCAGGCGATGGCGGATCGAGTCAGGCGTCCTTTCTTCTGTTCGCTTGAGCCGAGATACAGGCCGAGCAGCATGAGGGAACACACGGTCAGGCTGCCGATCCTCGCCGTAGCCATGGGCCAGAAGACACCTGCCGCTCCCGCTCCCTTGAGTGCGACGAAGTAGATGCCAAACCCCGCTCCTGCGATCACAGAGAGCCAGGCGGTCCCGGCAGCTGCCGGGACCGCCTCAGGATTTGGCCCCGCTGCGATGAGCCAGATTGCGGCTCCTGCGATGACGAACCCGGCGATCCGCAGCAGCCCTGGCGAGCCCTCCGTGAGGATGGAGACCACCGCCGGAATCGCCGCAGCCAGCAGGCCGCTGATCGCCGCCGAAGCTCCCATGGCGCCGCGGGAGAGAGCCACGTAGAAGCAGGTGAGGGACAGGCCGCCCATAACCCCGGCGGTAAGTCCCCAGGCGAGCGGAGCGCCGTGAGGAAGTGCATCTCCGCGCAGCCATACGACTGCAAGCAATACGCTGAAGCTGATGGCATGGCTCAACAGGACGACGCGCAGCGCGCCCCCCATGGTGCCGCCGGCGTGCTTGGCACCCATGCCGCCGGAGAAGTCTCCACCGCCCCACAAAACTGCCGCGGCCAGCGCCAGCAGCGCATTCCCATGGAGCAGCATATTCATTCAAAATCCGATCGAGAGTGTCGGGATTGCCGGGATTGCCGAGATTGTCGACGAGCGCAGCGATCTTCTGCTGCGCCCCTCATAACGGGTCTGTTACTGGGCCGGCCTGACCGATCTAGGCCGCGCATCGCCGGGGGTTGGGTAGTAGCCCTTCTTCGCAATCACCTGCAGGTCGGGCCGCAAGACCCTGACCTCGAGGGTGCGGTACTTGCCGTCGATGAATGGCTGATGCGTGTAGTAGCCGATGGTGTACTGGTTCCGAACCTCTTCGGCGATCTTGCCGAAGCTGGTTTCGATACCCTTCTGCCGGAACTCCGCGTCGAACTGGCCTCCGGTGGCATCGGTGTAGGTAGCGAGGATGTTGTCCCGCATGGTCAGAGGCAGGTGGATGCGATCGAGGAAGCCGACGACCGGAAGCGACGAGTCTCCCACCAGGGTGGCATAGACGGAGATCTTGTTGGTCTGGAGGTACTTGATGACGTCCTTGGTCTTGGCCGTGCTGCCGTACTCCTTGCCATCGCTGATGACGTAGACTACCCGTCGCCGATCCGGGCCAGCCTTGGACGTGGCAATCGCCGCTGCCAGAATGGCATCGTTGAGGGTGTGAATCTCCTTGGGGGGATTCAGCTCAATCCCCTGATGGTTGCGGATGGGGGCGGTGTTGGGGTCGAAGTTCTGCCCGTTGATGTTGGTGGTTGCCGCCAGAGGACCGCCAAGCACCTGGAGGGGCTCCCGTCCGCTGGACTTGGACTGATCCAGCACAAAGTTAAGGCGTGCGCTCTGTCCCGCGGTGAAGTCCGTGCGGAGGCGAGGCCCGTTGTTGTACGTGAAGACCGCGACCTCGTCGTAGGGGGTGAATGCGCCCTGCAACGCACCAAGGGAGTTGTTCACCTTGGTCATGTTGTCGTAGGTCAGGCTCTGGTCGATCACCAGCGCGACCGACAGGGGGAAGGGATCGACCGTGAAGATGCTCATCTGCTGCCGCAGGCCGTTCTCGTAGATGCGGACATCGCGCCAGGTAAGTCCCGGAACCAGGCGGCCCTTCTTGTCCTTGACGGTGAAGGGAACTTCGACGAAGTTCGTCTGCACGCGCAGGGTAAAGGCCTTCGGACCCTGCGACGCATCGGGAATCTCCGGCGGAGGGCCATCGTCTGCCTTCGGCGCCGTGGGGGACTGGGGGAGGCTGGTTCCGGGAGCCTTGTCCTGCCCTGCCGGAGTATCTCCGTTGGTGTTAGTCGTGGTTCCCATACCCGGCCGCGTACCCGACGTGGGTAGTCCCTGCGGCCTTGGAGCATCGGGAATCGCCTGCTGCGCTGTATCCTGTGCCGCCGTCTGCTGTGCCGGCTGCGCCACCATCATGCAGACTAAAGCCCCCGCCAATACGCTATTCCTTACCACGCAACAACCCCCGTATCTTCAAGCAAGCCGGTTCCAGCCCAGCTATACCAAGTACCAGACTATCAGTGCGTCCCCTGCGCCGCCATCCCTATACCACCTCACTCCCATCTTTTAGACGGCTCCGCCGTGGTTGACGTTGGCCCCTTCAGCCTGTATCGGCAATTCCGCATTTTTCGGCTGACTCAGCGCCTGCCTGCATCGTCTAATGGATTATGCGCCCCCTCGTTCTAGCTGCTGCTGCCTTGTCCTTCGGACTTTTGCCCTCTCTTCATGCGCAGGAAGCTCCTTCGCCCGGTGGCCCACCGCCTGCCAGCTCCGCGGCTCCGCAGCCGACCGAGGGCGAAGACGTCCAGACCCTGAAGGTGAACGTCAACCTGGTCAACGTCTACTTCTCTGTGCGGGACAAGAGCGGCTACATCACCAATCTCCACAAGGACGACTGCGGTATCTACGAGGACAAGGCCCTCCAGAAGACGAAGAACTTTACCCAGGAGAAGAACCTTCCGCTGACGATCGGCATCCTGCTCGACACCAGCGGCAGCATGCAGAACGTCCTTCCTCTCGAACAGCAGGCGGGAGCCGAGTTCCTCAAGGACGTCCTGACCCCCAAGGACGAGGCCTTCCTCATCTCTTTCGATATCAATGTCGATTTGCTTGCCGACTACACCAACAGCCCGCGCGAGCTGAAGCGATCCCTGGAGAAGGCCAGCATCAACACGGGCGCCGGAACCGGCTCGGTTACGGGCAACGGCGCGGCCCGCGGTACGCTGCTCTACGATGCCGTCTATCTCGCCGCCCACGACAAACTGCGCCAGGAGGCTGGCCGCAAGATCCTTGTGATGCTCACCGACGGCGGCGATCAGGGCAGCCAGGAGACGCTCAAGAGCTCCATCGAGGCGGCCCAGAAGGCCAATGCCATCATCTACGTCATCCTCATCGCCGACCGAGGCTTCTACGGCGGGTTTAACATGGGCTACACCGGCGCAGGGGACATGGACCGTCTCGCCAGGGAGACCGGCGGACGTGTCATCAACGTAGGCAATAACGGCAAAAAGCTCGAAGAGGCCTTCAACCAGATTCAGGATGAGCTGCGTACCCAATATCTTGCCAGCTACACTCCTACGAATCTTAAGGCAGATGGAAGCTTCCGCACGCTGAACATCACCTGCCAGCAAGGGCAGAAGGTGCAGGCGCGCAAGGGCTACTACGCCATAGCCGACAGTGCCGGTAACGAGTAAGAGCGCTCCTGCTTTACGCCTCCATCGCCCCTGAGTAGACGGCCATGCCTGCTACGGCATCCACGCCCATCGCGTCGAGAGCGTCTACCTCGGCGCGCTCTTTGATGCCTCCGGCGACGATCAACTGCTTCGCCGTCGTCGAGCGCAGGATGGCCGCTACATCCAGAGGGAAGCCCTGCATCGTTCCCTCGGTATCGACGTGGGTGTAGAGGAAGGCGGCGCAGTAGTCCTCGAGCCAGGTCACGGCCTCTTCGGGCGTGAGATCGACTGAGTCCTTCCAGCCCTTCACCGCTACTTTGCCGGCCTTCGTGTCGACGCTGAAGACAAGGGCCTCCTCACCGAGTTCCTTCTTCAGGCCTGCGGCAAACTCCTTGTTGACTCCGGCAGCGCCGAAGAGCGAAGAGCCATAGATCACCCGCTTCGCTCCGGCATCGAGCAGCGCGCGGCCGTCCTCGGCGGTCTTCAGGCCACCGCCCACCTGGCAGGGTAGCCGCTTGCAGATCATCTCGATCAGCGAGCGATTGTCTCCCTGGCGCATGGCTGCGTCCAGATCGATTAACTGGACCACAGGGTATTTGGAGAAGCGCTGAATCCAATAGTCGAAGTCGTCAAAGGCCAGCTTCAGCTTCTCGCCCTGCACCAACTGCACAATCCGTCCGCCCATCAAATCGATCGAAGGTATCAACATCGTTTTCTCTTCCTCTGGCTAGATATTTTATGGCTGCCTCAGCAGGGCAGTCGTACGCTGACTCCAGCTCGCTGCAGCTCCGCCTTCAGCTCGCGGGAGTCCGTTACGCCGAAGTGAAAGATGCTGGCGGCTAAAGCAGCGTCCGCTCTTCCGCGTCCAAAGACCTCGGCAAAGTGAGCGGCTGAGCCGGCTCCGCCTGAGGCAATTACGGGAATCTGCACGGCTGCGCTCACTCTCGCGGTCAACTCACAGTCGAAGCCGCTTCGCATACCGTCGGTGTCCATCGAGGTCAGCAGGATCTCTCCTGCGCCTCGCTGCTCGGCCTCGCGAGCCCACTCGACTACCTTGCGGCCGGTCGGCTTGCGTCCGCCGCTTACGTAGACCTCGGCGTCGCCTATGGGGTCGGGTGCCCCGGAGGCGCGGCGTGCGTCGATTGCCACGATGACTGCTTGTGCGCCGAAGCTGTTGCCGATCTCGCCGATCAGCTCGGGGCGCGCGATTGCGCTGGAGTTGATGCTGACCTTGTCGGCGCCCGCATCGAAGACCGATGCTGCGTCTTCTGCGCTGCGAATGCCTCCGCCAACAGTGAAGGGGACGAACAGCGCTGCGGCGGTGCGCCTCACTGTGTCGAGCAGCGTGCCACGACCCTCGTGCGTGGCGGTGATGTCGAGGAGTACGATTTCATCGGCTCCTGCGGCTGCGTGGCGATGCGCCAGCTCCGCCGGGTCGCCGGCGTCGACGATGTCCACAAACTGAATGCCCTTCACTACACGGCCGCCGCGTACATCCAGGCAAGCGATAATTCGTTTCGTCAGCATCTATCCCAGCCTCACTGGCACCGCCGCCGGTACTGCAACCTCAGACCCCTCGCAGACAATCCGAGCCAGCAAATCCCCGTTCTCAATCACCGCGCCATGCTCTACGAACCACTCCACCAGCAGACCCTGGCGCGGCGCAGGCACATGAAACTCCATCGCCCCATCGGTCACCGTACAAACTGCCTGCCCCGTTCCCACCAGCGATCCCGCTGGCACCAGTTGCTGAACGAACGTATAAGAGGGCTCGTCGGCGGCAATCGTCAACTCATAGATAAAAGGCATTGCTACAACTCCACAAAGTTCTTCAAGACCTGTAGCCCCACGCTGCTCGATTTCTCCGGATGGAACTGCACTCCCATCACATTTCCACCCTCAACCACTCCCGTGAAATCCCCGCCATAACTCGTAACCGCCGCAGTTGCCTTCACGACGGGAGCGCGCCAGGAGTGGGTGTAATAAACAAATCCACTATCCTTCACGCCCTTCAGCAGCTTCGAATCCGCCCTAACCCCCTCCAGCGAGTTCCAACCTACATGCGGAGACTTCAGCTCCGCTCCTTCATACAGGGCAGGGAAGCGCTCGCACAATCCGGCAAAGTGTCCCAGTCCCGCGACACCGGGAGCCTCGGTCGAGCCTTCAAATAGCCATTGCAACCCGACGCAGACGCCAAGGAACCATGTGCCCTTCGCAACGCTCTCACGCACCGCTTCGGTCAAGCCAAGGTCGGTCAGGAGCTGCGTAGCCTGAAAGTGCCCGACTCCTGGCAGCACAACCTTCGCTGCGGCCCGCACTGTCTCCGGGTCTTGCGTTACCTGCGTCTCGGCGCCAAGATACTTCAGCGCTTTCACAACGCTGGTCAAATTTCCCGCCTTGTAATCAATTACCGCAATCATCGCGCTCAGACCGCCATTCCGTAGCCGTACCAAACAAAAACTTCAAACAATGCAATGATGGCTAGCGCAATTCGCAGCCATCCTCTTCCGCACAGCACCAACGCGAAGCCAACTACTGAAGAGGCAAGTCCTGAAGTCACCATCGACCATATTCGTCGATATGCTTATCAAAGCCGCCTAGTATTGTTGTTCTGATCCAAACGCCAACAATGAGAGCCACAGAAAGGGCGAGTAAGCCTGCACCAGCAAAGGATAGACGTCGTCGCCAAGAACTGTGTTCGACCATCCTCACAGCAATCCTTTCGTACTAGGCAGCATCTCCCTCATCCGCTCATCCCTCGAGCAAGCTCCGCGTAACGCCCGCGCAAACGCCTTGAAGATGGCCTCTATTTTGTGGTGGTTCGAGCGTCCGTACATCGTCTTCACGTGGACGTTCGCCTTGGCTCCACGGGCGAAGCCGTCGAAGAAGTCTGCAAGCAGCTCGCTCTGGAAGTCTCCGACCAATCGAACCTTAACTTTGTCGTCTACGACGTAGGCTACGCGCCCGCTCAGGTCTACAGCGGCGACGGCGAGCGTCTCATCCATCGCCATTACGAAGTAGC
>JAOAPB010000040.1 GCA_025462645.1 Edaphobacter sp.
ACCGCCGAAAGACCCGCAGGCCACTCGACCGCCCCAAGGCTGGTCGCCAGGCTCGCCGGCGCCGTCACTTCGTAGTCATGCTGGTACTGCACGGAGCCGTCAAGGTTGTAGATCGTAATGTGAGCACCAGCGTTCGCCACAGCATCGGCCTGATTGTTGATCACCTGTACATCGCCGGTGCTCTCATTCAGTTGAACGTGGATCTGCTCAGAAGCCTTCTTCACCGCGAAGAGCGAAGAGTTGGCCTCAAGGTCATGGTGATAGATCTGCCACACGAAGCTTGGCTGCGCAGGATTGCTCATCCACGTAATGATCCCCGTGGACGGGTTGAAAAGCTTCGCGGCGCGTCCTTCATACATGGCGCGAAACGCCTCGTAGTTGGCAAGCTGGGCCTTTCGCACAAAGTCCGCAAGATTCGCCACCTTGCCGTAGCGGCTCGCGATCATCGCGGGATACGTGTCACTGCCCGACGCGCCCTTGGCAAAGTCGTGCTCGGCCCAGTCATCGTTGATGATCTCCCAGTCCTTCTGGGGCATCATGCCATGCACAGACTCAAGCGTCGGCACCGACACGCTGCCCGTCTCGGTCTTGAACGCCGCATCATAGACATAGAACTCGCGCGGTGTTCTCCAGTGATACGGTCCGCCCGAGTGCACGCCGCGGCCGTCAGCCGAGTTTGCCTGGTAAAGCCGCGTAGGTTCGAGCTCGGCCATCATAGCCCGCAGCGCATCGTCGATCTCCTTCGGCGGATTGCCTTCGTTCCGTGCGCACCACACCGCAATAGACGGGTGGTTGCGAAAACGCAGAATCTTGTCGCGAACATTCGCCATGTACGTCTCAAGATCGGTCGGGTTGGGTCCATCAGACGGGTTGGGCTGGAAGAACTCGTCCCAGACCAACAGACCATACTTGTCGCAAAGCTCGTAAAAATCTTCGCCAGTGCTTTGGCCAACCCAGTTGCGAATCATGTTCATATTCGCAATCTGGTGCATGCGAATCTGCGCTTCCAACCGCTCACGCGGAATGCGCTTCATCGCCTCATCAAGTCCCCAGTCGCCGCCGCGAACGAACACACGAACACCGTTCACCGAGATCGTCAGGTTCTCCGAATCAGCGACCGCATAGGTGATCTTTCGCACGCCGAAGCTCACATCCTGGCCATCGGAAGGCGTTCCGTCGACGTCGAAGCTGAGGTGAAGCGTATAGAGATTCTGCGGACCATAACCATTCGGCCACCACAGCTTCGGATGCTCAACATGGAGCGCAGGCGTCGTCTGAGGCGTAAACGAAACCACCTGCGAGCTGTGAGGCGCGACCTCAACTGCTTGCTGAAATGTGACGTCGCCGAAGCCTCCATGCAACACACCCTTCTGCGGAGCATCGGTGACGTTCTCAACCGTAGCCTGAACCGACACATCCGATGAGTCCGTCTTAGGCAAAGGAAGATCAGTCGTCACCAGCGGGTTCTTCACCACCACCGGCCCGGTCGCCGACAGGAAGACCTTCCGCCAGATGCCGGTATCCCGGTCGCGAATCGCAGGAATCCAGTCCCACCCAATCGTCGAAAGAAACGTCGGACCATCTATAGCGGTAATGCCGCCGTTCAGACCGAGGCCATCGCGGATCGTGTGTTCATGCGGTTCGCCCGGATGAGGCTGCGGCGTAACAAGCACCGCTAGAGCAGCCTTCTTGCCAGGCTTCACAATCGCTGAGATATCGAAGATCCCACGCTTGAACGCGCCGCGCATCGAGCCTATCTGCTTACCATCAACCCAGATCTCCGCGGAGTAGTTGATGCCTTCCAGGTTAAGCCAGACGTGTCGACCTTTGTAGGCCTTTGGCACCTCGAAGACAGTCCGATACCAGTACGACGCGCGAGACAGGCTCTCGGGAATCTTGTCAGGACGGTTATTCTCCCCATAAAGCGGCTCTGGGTAGACACCGTTATTGACGAGGCTCGTCAACACGGTGCCGGGCACGGTGGCGGCGTACCAGCCCTGCGGCTTGAAGTCCGCCAGAGCGAGTGCCGTGCCGGGCTGCGATACCCTGGACGCATCCTGCAGTTGCCACCCCGAGTCAATCGTGACGGGCGGCGGTAGAGGCGAACTCGCAGCGGCAGCGATGGGCATCATCGAAACCAGAATTCCGACAATTGAGAGTACCGCTGATCTTTGAATTTGAAATCGTGTTTGCACTCGACCCGTCTCCTGATCCGTTTGAGTAACGCCAAATTCAACTCGAAGAAGTATCTGAACACTATAGCCAATTCGCTCGGGTAAGCGCCGCGGCCAAGAATCGCAGGTCGCGATCAACCCTGCACTTTTTGCTGCTGCGGGTTTCCTTTCGGGGTGGGTTCGTGCACACTCAAGGTATGGTACGTGTCGGTGTGGATGAGAAGCTCTCCGGGGAGTTGCTGGTTGATTTTCCGCACGGCGCGGAGATTGTGCGGGTTCCCCGTAAGGCCGGGGGGGTGGTGGATGTTGACTTCTGGATCCTTCCCTTCGCCAGGAAGGATGCGCAGGAGACCTTTTCGCATCTGAGGGGGGTGCGGGTGGTGCAGTCGATGATGGCTGGGGTGGACTGGATTGCGCCGTGGCTGCCCAGGGATGTGGTGTTGTGTGATGGCCGGGGGATTCATGATATCTCGGCTTCGGAGTGGGTTCTGGCGGCGATTCTGGCGTCTCTAAAGCGGTTTCCGCTCTATCGCGACTTGCAGTTGCGGCAGGAGTGGAAGGGGCAGGCGGCGGAGAGGGGTGGCTTTTTGAATGAGGGTGGGGTGCAGGTGGGGCAGTACAAGGTGCTGGGGGACGACTTGGCAGGGAAGACGGTTCTGATAGTGGGTTATGGGTCGATTGGGGCGGCGATTGAGGTTCGGCTGTTGCCCTTTGGGGTGAAGATTCTGCGGGTCGCGCGGAACGCTCGGCCTGAGCCTGAGGTGTTTGCGGTCAGCGAATTGAAGCGGCTGCTACCTGAGGCTGATGTGGTGGTGGCCATCGTTCCTTTGACGACGGAGACGACAGGGTTGATTGGGGCGGCGGAAATCGGTTTGATGAAGCGCGGGGCGCTGCTGGTGAATGCCGCCCGGGGGCCGGTGGTCGTGACCGAGGCGTTGGTGGAGGCGCTGGAACAGCATCGGATTCGTGCGGCCGTGGATGTGACCGATCCTGAACCGCTGCCCGTTGGGCACCCGCTTTGGCTGGCTCCGAACTGCCTGATCACTCCTCATGTTGGCGGATCGACACCCGAGTTTATTCATCGGGCTTTCCGGTTTGGGGCGGAGCAGGTGCGACGATTCATGGCCGGCGAGCCCTTGGAGAATGTTGTTTCGGATGCTGGCTACTGACCGGTACCCCCCGTACTGATAAGTCCTAAAGTCTTCGAAGTAGAGATTTTAGGTCCGGACCTCGGTATATCGGCCTCGACGAGATAGAAAAAGCCCCGGTTGATAACCGGGGCTTTCTCTTTGAACTCTATTTCTATTATAGCAGGTTGGAGGGAACTTGCCTCCAACGTATCTTATTGAAATAGAAGTAGATATAAGATTTATGGCTTGACAAGCGATTTTGCTGGGAAATTCGAGGCTTCCGGGTGAATTATTGTCGGCTCAGGACTTTGAGTTCGTCCGGGGCGTCATCGTCGTCCTCGTCCTCGTCGTCGTCTTCTTCCTCATCGTCATCTTCGTACTCGTCTTCGTCATCCTCGTCGTCTACGTCTTCTTCTTCGTCTTCGAGCTCGTCTTCTTCGTCCTCGAGCGGTGCGCCGTCATCTTCTTCTTCTTCGTCTTCATCCTCTTCCTCGTCTTCATCGAGCCGGGGTGCCCGGGGAGCGGCGATACGAGCTTCGCTGAGGCTGGGTTCGTTGTGGAGGGCGGGAGTCTGTTCGAAGATGGGGGTGGCGGCGGGACCTGCCGGGCTTAGGAATGCCAGGTGGATGTTGCAGTGCTGGGTCTCGGTGACCATGAGGATGTCTCCCTGTTCAAAATAGGTACTGGGATAGGATGCAACAGATGCAAAAAGGTGAGTGTGAAAAATCGGATTTTTACCGGGTGAGATGTTTGTGGTCTCGTCGAGGTTGCCGACCCTCATTCAGGATTCTATAAGAGGCGCGGATCGAAGGGGGTGTTTGTAGATTTTGACGATCCTGAGCAGGTGGGCTTCGGCGTGGAGTGGATTGACGATAAAGTTGGAGGCTTCGGGGACGAGGATGCTGGAGACTTCGAGGAGGAGGGAGCGACGCTCGCGGGAACCACTGGTTGTGCTAGCAGTAGGTTGACGGCGTGCGGTACGGGCAGGTTGGCGAGGCGCGGTACGGGTACGTTGCCGCCGTGCGGTATGGGTTGGTTAGCGGCGTGTTGCGTGGGTTTAGACCTGGAGGGGGATCTGGCGTTTTTGCTGGTACATGCGGTCGTCGGCGATGCGGCGGAGGAGGACTTCGTCGGTGGAGTCATCGGGGTAGATGGCTACGCCTATGCTGCCGGAGATGTTCAGGGTGTTGCCGGCGATGGTGACGGTCTTGCGGAGGGCGTGGGAGATGCGGGCGATGCTGCGGGTGGCCAGGACGTCGGCGGGCTGGTCGGTGGGGAGGTCGGTGGCGATGATGATGAACTCGTCGCCACCGAGGCGGGCGAGGGTGTCGGGCGCGCGGATGACGTTGCGGAGGTTGATGGAGATGCGCTGGAGGATCTGATCGCCGACCTCGTGGCCGAGAGAGTCGTTGATGAGCTTGAAGCCGTCGAGGTCGAGCATAAGCAGGGCGGTGCGGGTCTGGTTCTGCTGTGATTGCTGGATGGCTTCGGCGAGGCGATGCTCGAAGAGACGCCGGTTGGGGAGGCCGGTGAGGTGGTCGTGGAGGGCGTACCACTCGTTGCTGGTGACCTGCTGCTCGAGCAGGACGAGGAGCATGCCTATGGTAACGAGGAACTTCTGAAGGTTCCAGACCTGGTCGGCGATGGCGTCGTACTCGGGACGTTGCGAGACCCAGGCGTGGAGCAGGAAGACGAGAGACCAGATGACGAAGCCGCCCACGATAGCAAATTTGCCGAGGCTTTGGGTGGGCAGGCTGAACTGGAAGACGACGGCGGTGGCGAGATAGATGGCGAAGAGAGAAAAGTAGGCCGCGTCGCGGAAGAGGCTGCCGGAGGTGAAGAGCCAGATGGGGGTCCAGATGCAGAGTTGAACAAGAACGAGCCACCAGCCTTTGCCTATGTTCCAGCCGCGGGCGAGGAGAAAGGGAGTTGCAACTCCGAGGATGAGGCCGCAGAGGATGAAGGCGTAGTAAACATGAGGGGCGCGGCGACCGAGGCCGTAGGTGGTGAGGAGGGCTACTACAGGGAGCGAGTTGGTGAGCAGGTAGAGAAGCGTGTGTTTGCGGGGGAAGATGTCTCTACCGGCAGCCCAGAAGAAGATGGCTCCAGCGGCGAAGAAGGAGTTCAATGCGACGACGTGCGCGGCCTGGCGCCAGGGTCCGGCTGGAGGATAGGCGGCGTGGACGATGGCCTCGAAGAAGATGAAGAGAAGGCCGATGAGCCAGAGGTTGACTCTCTCCTGCGGGTGACGTTTGCGCAGGAAATAGAGGATCGCGAGAAGCGTAGCCATTGCTGCGAGATCTGGAATCAGTAGATGGTTCATCTATCTTTCATGCGGCTTCGCCGTGTTGCTGGTGCGGAGAATCAGGTGGTGCCTGGGAGGAACGTGTGTTGATTGAACATTACTGCTAAACGAGTACAAATGGCGGTGACGAATTAGGTTCGTCAGTCCTGGGATCAGCTTGGGATCAGTTCTAAGAAACTATCCAAAAACTATAGCGGCCGAAGAAGCAGGCTGATCGAAGACAACAGCAAAAGCGAAATACAGGGATCTCTCCGCTCCACAACGGGCGGTGAAGCTGTCCGTTGCTCCGGTCGAGACGACGATGTCTCAGAAGGGTTTGGATCAGTTCTAAGACCGGTTATGCGATCAGCCCTGCGAGAAGGGTTCGAGCTGTTTCGACGTTGGCGGAGCGGTGAGCAGGCTGACGATAAAGAGGCACAGAAGCGAGGCGAGCAGGGCTGGCAGGATGGCGTCGCGGTCGCTGATGACTGGCGGCAGAGTGTGATGGATGAAGGCAGTGTCCCAGAAGATGGTAACGACGGTGCCGACGGCGATGCTGGCGACCGCCCCGGCGGCGGTGGCTCGCTTCCAGTAGAAGGTGGCGAGGATGACCGGCGTCAGGGCGGCTCCGTAGATGGTGTAGGCGTAGAGAGATTTTTTGAGGACGGACTCGATATGGAGCGACTGATAGAGCGCCCACAGACCGAGCAGGACGACCATGAGACGGGAGACGATGAGGGTTTTTTTGCTGGAGGCCTGAGGTGAGATGTAGCGGAGGTAGATGTCGTTGACGAGGTTGGTAGAGGGGGAGAAGAGCCAGTTGTTGGCGGTGGAGATGATCTTGGCGAAGATGGCTCCCATGAGAAGCGCGCCGAGGAGCCGGAGGGGAGCGGAGCCGGAGAAGCCGTGGAGACCGAGGTAGGCGAGAATCTCTCGCGGGTGATCGTGGACTTCGCCGGCGGGAAAGAGGACGGAGCCAACGACGGCGAGGGAAACGATAACGGTCTCGAGGATGACGGTCCCGATAATCCAACCGACTACGGCGCGGGTCGCGTCCTTCTCCGATTTAGCGGAGAAGAACTTTTGATACATGGATTGGTTGCCGAGGAGGAGGAGACAGGTGGGGAGAAAGAGCTCAAGGCACTGGACCGGGGAGAGCTCTCCGAAGATTTGAAAGTGGGTAGCGGGAAGCGTGGCATGAATTGTGGACCAGCCGCCGGCGTGGCGAAAGAGGATGGGTAGCGCGATGAGCAGAGTGAAGGTGGCGAGGAGGCCGATGGCGACGTCCATATAGGCGACGGAAGCCATGCCGGCGATGGCGGTGAAGACGATGACGAAGGCGGCGATGATGTATTTGCCGAGGTCGGGAGTGATGAGGTCGGGGAAGATGAGATGGAGGATGTCTCCGCCGCCGACGAACTGGTAGCTGGTGACGGCGGTGTAGCAGAAGAGGATGGCGATGACGCCGAGGACCCGGGCGGCCTGGTTGTAGCGGGCTTCGAGGAGGTCGGGGATGGTGAACTGGGCGAATTTTCTGGCGCGGGGAGCGATGAAGTAGATGAGCAGGAGGCCGGCCCATCCGCCGCCGCCTTGCCAGAGCGCCGCGAAACCGTGTCTGTAGGCGTTTTCCGCGCCACCGAGGAGAGAGCCGGAGCCGATCCAGCTACAGAGCAGTGTGAAGACCAGGACGAAGGCGGGGAGAGAGCGTCCGGCGACGAGGTAGTCGGCCTTGGTTTTGACTTTGTTGAGGCGGGCGAGCGAGACGGTGAGGAGCGTCAGGACGATGATGGCCAGGACGAGGGCGTAAAGGTTCATGTGTGGGGAGATTGTAGCGTCTTTCCGGGGAGGCGCGATTGAGCTTATGCTTTCGCTGAGGAGCGGTAGCGAGGCGATGATCTTCAGGGACAGAGAGGATGCCGGAAGAAAGCTGGCGGCGGTGCTGAGTGCGTATGCGGGGCGGGAGGATGTGGTGGTGCTGGGGCTTCCGCGTGGTGGGGTGCCGGTGGGGTATGAGATTGCCAAGGCGCTGGGTGCTTCGCTCGATGTGTTTCTCGCGCGGAAGCTGGGGGTTCCGGGGCAGGAGGAGTTGGCGTTTGGCGCCGTCGCTGCAGGGGGTGGCAGGGTGCTGGACGGGGAGATGGTGCGGCGGTTGCGGATTCCGGAGGAGGCGGTGGAACGGATCACGCGGGAGACACTGGCGCTGCTGGAGCAGAGGGCAGCGCTGTATCGGGGGAGCCGGGCTTCGATGGCGGTGGAGGGCAGGACGGTGGTGCTGGTAGATGATGGCGTGGCTACGGGCGCGAGCCTCTATGCGGCGATTGATGGGCTGCGGCAGATAAAACCGGGGAGGGTGGTGGTTGCGGTTCCGGTGGCGACCGCGCAGACGTGCGCGTGGCTGCGGACGATGGTGGACGAGGTGGTGTGCCTTCACGCTCCACGTGATTTGATTGCGGTGAGTGAGTTTTATGAGCGATTTGGGCAGGTGGAGGATGATGAGGTGGTTCGGCTGCTTGGAGCGTGAATTTGTATCCCCGTGAGGTTGTATGCTTAGACGCGTTTTGTAATCGATTTCAGGAGCTTCTTGATGCATTTCTTCGCTGGTGTCTTCTGTGCCGTTGTCTTCGCTGCTGTTTCTGCTTTCAGCCAGGTTGCCGCTACGCCGCCTATGGGGTGGAATAGCTGGAATCATTTTGCCGAGCACGTGACCGATGCGGACGTTCGCTCGGCGGCTGATGCGCTTGTCAGTACCGGCATGCGCGATGCGGGTTATGTCTACGTCAACGTGGATGACACGTGGCAGGGCAAGCGCGACGCGCAGGGTGTTCTGCATCCGAATGAACGCTTCCCTGACATGAAGGCCCTGGGCGACTACATCCACTCGAAGGGGCTCAAGTTTGGGATCTACTCTTCGCCTGGAGCGCAGACCTGCGGACGCTATGAGGGCAGTCTGGGGCATGAGGTGCAGGATGCGAAGATGTATGCGGAGTGGGGCATCGATTTTCTGAAGTACGACCTGTGCTCGTTTCAGGACGATATGCAGAAGGTGCGGGCGGAGCATCCGGACGATCCGAATGTGGCGAATAACTTGATGATTGCTGCGTATCGCAAGATGGGGGATGCGTTGAAGGCTACGGGTCGGCCCATTGTCTACAGCCTCTGCCAGTATGGGGTCGATCAGCCGTGGAAGTGGGGGCCGGCGCTTGGCGCTAACCTGTGGCGGACCACCGATGACATCGACGACTCGTATGGCCGGATGATTGCGATTGGGTTCAGTCAGGCTGGGCTGTCGAAGTATGCTGGGCCGGGCCACTGGAACGATCCGGACATGCTCGAAATTGGCAATGGCAAGATGACCGAGGATGAGTACAGGACGCACATGAGTCTGTGGGTGATCCTCGCTGCGCCTCTGCTGGCGGGCAACGACCTGAGCAAGATGAGCGAAGCGGACAAGAGTCTGTTGATGAACAAGGATGCCATTGCCATCGATCAGGATTCGCTTGGCAAGCAGGGGGATCGTCTATATGAGAGTGGGGACTTTGATGTCTGGACCAAGCCGCTTAGTGGGGGGCGCGTGGCGGTTGGGCTGTTCAACCGGAGCTGGAGTGTCCGGGACGTCTCTGTCGATCTGGCTGAGATTGGATTCAAGAGTGGCGCGAGTGTGCGCGATGTGTGGCAGCAGAAAGACCTGGGCCATCAGTCCGGCGTCTTCGCCAGGACGCTACCCAAACATGGGGCGGCTTTACTTATTGTTGGCAAATAAAGACAAGGTCGCGTCAGAAGGAAGATTGGGATCCACGAGGGTTCGATCTCCGCTCGAATGCCCACCGTAGCGCGATGAGGCTGCTTCAGGTTCTGTGAAGGTTTTGAGCTTCGCTTGAATTCCCACCCTGGCGCAATGAAGCTGCTTCAGGGTGGGAGATTCAAATCTATTGAACCACGGGGCCGTTCGACTTACAAAGCGTTTGGGCCGCGGTCTTCGTTCCGGATGCGGATTGCTTCGACGACGTCGGAGATGAATATCTTTCCGTCGCCTATCTCTCCGGTTCTAGCAGTGGTGATAATAGCCTGTACCGCCTTGTCAACCAGCTCTTCGGGGACAACCGCTTCGAGCTTGACCTTGGGGAGAAGATCGACTTTATACTCCCGTCCGCGGTACTGCTCTGAGTGTCCCTTTTGACGTCCATGGCCACGTGCTTCCGTAATGGTGATGCCGTTGACGCCGACTTCCAAGAGTGCATCTTTGACCGCATCCAGCTTTGAGGGCCGGACGATAGCTTCAATCTTCTGCATCTTCATAGGAATCTCCATATTCGCGGTAATGAGGATAGACAGGCGCTTCGCATAGCGGAGACGTCGAGAACTAAATGGTCGAGTCGTAGCCCTCTTCACCGTGTTGCGAGAGGTCGAGCCCTTCCATTTCATCGCTCTCCGAGACCCGAAGGCCGATGACGAGATCGACGAGCTTGAGCAGGATCAAAGTGCCGACGATGGATATGATCCACGCGATAGCAACGCCCGCAAACTGATTGACGAGCTGATGCCAGTTTCCTTCCAGTGCGCCGGAGGCAAGCGGATTGCCGGCGGCATCCTTGAAGATGGGGTTGATCGCGCTGGAGGCGAAGACTCCGGTGAGGATGGCGCCGAGGCTCCCTCCTGCGCCGTGCACTCCGAAGGCATCGAGCGAGTCGTCGTACCCGAAGTGCTCTTTGACTTTGACGACCATGCCGTAACAGACGACACCGGTGATAAGTCCGATGAGGATGCCGGACATCGGCGTGACGAACCCGGCGGCAGGTGTGATCGCGACCAGGCCTGCAACCGCGCCGGAGATGCCGCCGAGCGCACTGGGCTTTCCTTTGAACAACCATTCCATTGCGAGCCAGGAGAGCGCCGCAGCCGCGGCCGCGAAGTGCGTGCTTACAAAAGCGCTGGTGGCTAGCGTGCCGGAGGACAAGGCACTCCCCGCATTGAAGCCAAACCAACCTACCCAGAGCAGGCAGGCTCCGATGAAACTAAGCACAACGGAGTGCGGCGTGATCTTCTCTTTCGGGTAACCAAGACGTTTGCCGAGATAGAGAGCGCAGACCAGTGCGGAGACGCCGGAGGTGATATGGACGACGGTGCCGCCGGCAAAGTCCAGAGTGGGAAAGCGGCCGCCGAGAGAGGCATTGAGCAGGCCACCTTTTCCCCACACCATGTGCGCCATCGGCGAGTAGACGAAGATCGACCACAGCGTAAGGAATGCTGCCATGGCGCTGAACTTCATTCTTTCCGCGAAGGCTCCAGTGATCAGCGCAGGAGTGATGATGGCAAACATCAATTGATAGATCATGAAGGTCTGCACGGGGATTGTGCTGCCGTAGTCAGCGTCCGGCGCAAGGCCGACGCCGTGCAGGAATACGTGGTGCAAGCCGCCGATGAAGCTGGTGCCGGAGTCAAAGGCGAGGCTGAAGCTAAGCACTGCCCAGAGCAGCGAGATGATTGCCATCATGGCGAAGCTCTGCATCATGGTGGCCAGTACATTCTTCTTCCGCACTAACCCGGAGTAGAAGAGGGCGAGCCCGGGTCCGGTCATCATCAGCACAAGCGCCGCACTAACGAGGATCCAGGCGTTGTCGGCGTTGGAGACTGCGAGAGCGGGTGCGGTTTGCCCTACCGCAACATGCGTACAGGCGATGCAGACAAGAAAAGTGAACAGAATTTTTCGGATGAGCGAGTGCATAGTCCCTCCTGGTGGCAGGTGAAGGTCTACGGAAGAGGCGACGATCCACTCCTCCTCGATCGAAGGCAGGTGTGGTCCGTCGCATCTCTCCTGTCAGACGACAGCAGAAACTCCATGCAGCCAGTGCGACAGTTCAGTGCTTCTGTGGCGCCGAATTATCGGAGGACAGAGACGTGACTTTGCGCGCGGTCTGGGATGGTTTGGGCAGGTTGTGAGGGGGTGGGGCGTTTCTAACAGCGCATGACGAAGGATGCCTTGCGTCCGAGGGCTCCCGCGGTCTTGGTTTGGTAGAAGGTGTGTCTGGACCCCAGCGTCTCGTGCCGCACGGCGAACGCGGAGCCGGATGCCAGGGCAACGGCGGCCGGAACCTGAAGCACGGTTGTGCGCACGGCGTGATGGTCGCGCAACACCGTCTCCGGCATGTCGACACTGGGGGCTATGAAGATAGCCAGCACACAGATCAGACAGCCGAGAGCGACCGTGAGTTTGAGGAGTTTGGACACTTCAGCGGAGTCTAGCCGACTTTTTTCCCGCTGAATCAGGTATCAGTTTTTTTTATGGCGCCGATAAGAAGCACTCGTCATTTTCGGAGATCGCGAAGGTGCAGGGGGAGTGCGCCCGCTCGTGGGAGATGTCCACTTGAGCGGTCAAGTTGAGCGGTCAAGGCTGGCGAGGCTGATGTTTAGGGTAACGGACTGAAAGGGTGGGGCGCGCGGCCAACTTCATTCGGCTAATTGGTCTCTCATTAGGTGATTCGCTAAGTGGCAACGTGGCCAGGAATCACTAGATCAACATAGGAGAGGAATATGCCGCTTAAGGATGTTTTGGTGGATGAGTTGCGCGATATGTACAGCGCCGAGAATCAGTTGGTAAAGGCGCTGCCCAAGCTTGCCAAGGGCGCGAAGGGTGCGAAGCTGAAAGAACTGTTTACCGCTCACCTAGAAGAGACCAAGGGGCAGGTGGAACGGCTGAAGCAGGTCTTCGAGCATCTGGGGGAGAAGCCGACCGGACAGCATTGCAATGGAATGGAAGGCATCGTTGAGGAGGGTAAGGATGCGCTGGAGAAGGACGAGGAGGGCGCGTCCTTTGATTGCGGTTTGATCGGTGCAGCCCTGCGGACGGAGCACTATGAGATTGCCGGTTATCAGGCGACGATCTCCATGGCAAAGACGCTGGGCATGCAGGACGTGATCGATCTGCTGACTGAGAATCTGAACGAGGAGATGGCGGCGGCGGCGAAGATTACGGCGGCGGCGGGTCCGATCTTTACGCAGAGCTCGGAGGAGCCGGAGAAGGGGCAGAAACCGAAGTCTGGCAAGGAGAAGTACTCGGCGCAGAAGAGCCGGGAGGACGAGAAAAAGGCTGCGCCGGGATTGAAGAAGCGCGCTTCTTCCTAGGGCAGGATTGATGTTTTCAGGAGATTGCCCCGCGATTGCGGGGCTTTCTGTGTGGGGGTACCCCCCCGTCAAAAGCGCGCAAAGTCTTCGAACGAATAGGGTTAGGTTTGGACTTAGGGTGGAGCGCTAGAGTACTTTGAGACGAGTCCCGGGGTTGCTCGTCGGTGGCTCCGTGTTTTTGGGGCACCTTTTTGTCAAGAAATTGGCTGGAGGTTTCCGGGTTGAGTTCGGCACTCGGGTGGCAGGCTCACCCTGCCACCCAATGTCTGCCAGATATTTCCCGCGCCCGGGATATGAGCTGGCTCCGATCGTGTCGGCTAATCGGGTTGGGGTACGGTGCGGTCTAGAAGTGGAGCACCGGCGCTTCAGGAGCGGGAATACGAGGGAATCCGATCCAGTCTTCTTCGACATCGAGAAGCAGCATGGCATAGGCGATGACAGCGGCGGGATCCTGGTGGTGGCCGAGATCGATCTGGCGCTGGATACGCTGCATTGTGGTGGCATCAAGGCTGATATTGTTTGGAAGGGTAGAGTTTCTCAATGGACCGTCCTTTGAAGTTTGGTTTAGTGCCATCGAGCCGATAGGCACGTCTCGCATGTCTTGATAGGATGCGAGTTGCGAGGATGGGGCTGCCTGGGTAGATGAAAGAAATTTCGCGGTACTGCGTAGTAAGTTCCCTGAAGCGGGGCATTTCTTCCGAAAGCGCCTGAAATCATTCGCCCCGTCCGCTACCAGATATTTCCTGCGCCCGGCGTGTAGGAACTGGCTACGACCGTGTTGGCTATCAGGGTGTCTGCCTGGACGACTCCGCTGAACTTTGCCATGCCGGCGTTGACGGTCACCATGCCTGCGCTGATCTCGACCTGAGAGGCCGATATTACGACCTTCTCCCCAGCCGTGATCGTGATTCCTGTGGGATCGAGGCGGATGGTGTTTCCATTCGCGTCTTCGATCAACACGGATATTGAAGACTGCTGGAGGGTGATCCGCTGACCGGAGGCGGTCTCGATGACCAGTTGCTCGTCGCCTTCGACGATGGTGTGGCGGCAGCAAGGAAGAGGTGCGCGTGTGCTCATGGTCGTGGGTTCTCCTTGGGGAGAACACTAGTTGGAGCACGCAGATCGGTCAACGATGGGCTCTTCTTTTCATTAGTACGTGCCACTCTTCGCAATTGGCGCGGAGGATGGGCACTCGAGATTCAGATCTGCGACACCCGCCCGGGTTGTTGCTTGAGCGGACCATGAAATGGTCGGAATATTTCAGCGGGGCCGTGATCGAACATTCTTCGGAATTTCGGGAGTTCTTCTCTCGCACATTCCCTCGCTCGTCCAGCCAACTCCGACACAAATCTGCTGTCATCTAGCGTATAGTGCCCAGGTTCCACAGTGGGGTCGACTCGCTGGATATTGGGATGCCCAACCAACACGGCTGCTATCCCCATGGACCCGAACGATTGACCGCTAAATGAAGCTTCTAGTGCTTTCTTTCTCCACGCCACCAAGCCTGCATTTTTTAGGACGAATGATTGCGCGATACATGTACATCCCAAGCTAAGAACTCTTATATCGCTCGGAGCAATTCCGAGAATTCCAACAGCTTCCACCACCGCATTTCCAGTTGGATTATTGGCCCACATACCGCCATCCAAATGAGCAATGTAACTTGGATTTATATATGGTGGAAAATAGCTCGGCGCAGCAGAAGTTGCCATTGCAACTTCAACGGCAGACTTAGACCAATCGGATTCAAAGCGAATATCGTGCGGGGTTTTATAGACGTATATTTTTCCGGTTAGAGCGCTAAAAGATGGGATGACCAGCCGCTTTTTCGAATGTCCAAGAAGCCGGTTACCGAATGCGATTTTCAATGACTCTTGCAAAGGATCAGAAGCATACTTGTTTGTAACGTAATGTTTTACTAGCGTCACCCATCTTTGCGAGGCTGGGAAGATCGTAGCGCCGTTCGACAAATAAAAGTCGAGGATTTCAGATGGCTCCATTCCAAGACCGAGGCCGATTGCAATGATCCCACCGGTTGATGTTCCGACAATCAAGTCAAAATAGTCCGTGATCGGAAGTTCCAGAGACTCCTGAAGTCTAGAAAGAAATGCTGCAGGAAAAGCTCCTTTAATTCCTCCGCCATCTATTGCAAGTATTCGAAACATGTCATTTGCCTTCCGAATGCTGAGGAGCACTTGGATGGGTCCCTTTTCCCAGCCAGGCTCCTGTTTGGGTCCAGACTTCATAAAAATAGAGCCACTGCGAAATCCAAGGCATTATTGTGTCAGCAATAAGTAACCTTGAATTCCACTGCTCGGGCCGATGAACGCAAATATCATTTTGTCCCTCATAGACGTGAGGTAGCTTCGTTTGTTCCTGAGCCAATCTGAGAGTCGGCTGCAAAATTGCGATGCGCGGACGATATCGGAACTTGTAAGTAATTTCGAGTTGGTAAATGTCGCTGACTACAGACGGGCACCATTCCCCCGTCCAGATTGCGATATTGCGCCGAAGCTGGACCTTGAGCTGTGGATATTTACCCATTCGCCCAATCTGTTGAGCCAATGAAAACGATGCGGGCTTGGGAAAGAACTTATTTTGCCCCATGATTGGTGTTCCGCAGCATTGGAGAAATAGAAGAGGCCACGGAAGTAATTACGCCGGACGCTCTGATCCCCAATCTATCGTTTTCGCGCAACACTTGTAGACCACGTGCTTGCCTGACGAGAACGTTATTTACAACCTCGCCGAACAATTCCTCAAAGTCATTATTTGGGTTGCCTGATTTCAGGCAGACATTTCGCCATGCTTTTGCAAACATTCGTATGCCAGAATCAAACTCGTGATAAGCTCGCAGATTGTCTTTCCAGCGTTCGCTGAAATCTTCTTCGCGATGTGAGGGATTAAGGACTTCTAATCGATGACCCATCGCATGGGCGGCATCCAACCGCGCCACCATCCGTTCAAGAATAGCTAGAAGCCCATGAGATAAGAACACCTCACCTTGATATAGGTCCGCGGCAAGTGTTGTTAATACGATTGAGATCGGAGGAAACGTCGAGTCTGAATAATGAATGTCTCTCCAGCGTTTCAGCAACTGCACAATCAACTGAAGGACTGTCTTTTCTTCAGTAGCCTGAAGGTCCGGAACGGGCTGAATGCTAGCCGCCTTATCCATTGCTCGGCCGTCAAATGCAGCAAATTTTGTAACTCTAACGCGACGGGTAGAATTCTCAAACCATTGCGCATATCCCAAAGGATTGCTGGGACTCCAGCTTTTTTGATCCCTGTCTGGAACTTGTATGCAGGTGCCCCCGTTACCGTGATCTCGACAGGCAGGAAGGATATCTAAATAAAACTCATCCTTGTAGGTAATCCGGACACACCGATTTTTCTTGTCAACCATTCCCCCATAGACACCGTGACTCTTGAACAGGTCGTACATTTCATCGAGAAGGGTCATAGGATTTACGAGCTCATGCGAAACGGCGAACTCACAAACAAAGTCCAGATCGTGAGGACCCTCTATGGGTTTCACCGTTGTTCCGAGCCTCATTGATCCTTGCGGGTATAGATTCGATTCAATTTCGCTAAATGGACTATTTGGGCCGTCCAGCACGCGAGCAATGGCCTTATACCGTTCCTCTGCTTTTCCATGTTGAGCTTCTGTGAGTTGTAGAGTTTCGCAGATATCAAAAAGCATTCTATCTAAAGCAATCGCTCGATCTTTTACTGGATCACTCATCTCACTGGTTCTCCTTTTATTCCCTTTAATATCGTGTTTTCTTCGCTAACTACAAAGACAAAAAAGCCCCGGCCTAAACCGGGGCTCTAGCGTTAGCTGCAGCCGCTGGTGCTGCCGCAACTCATGCAGCGGTAGCAGGAGCCGCTTCTGGTCATGATGGCTCCGCAGGTGGCGCAGCTGGGGGAGTCGCCCATTTCGTACATGGACTTCATGGCGTCAGAGGCGTGGTAGAGGCCGCGATCTTCGGTGGTGAAGGAAGAAGCAGGTCCTCCCGCTGCGCGGAAGGATGACAAGTCATTCTGGGCGGTGCGGTCGGGGGCGATTCCCTGCTGGGGTGGTGTGGTGTAGTACTCCTCGGTGTAATTTCCCGGTAGAGAAGCGGGTTTCTCCGCTCCGGCGGCAAGTGCGCCGCCTCCGGTCGAAATGACGGATTCGTAGGAGGAGGCGCTGAGGTTGGGGATGACGGTATTGACGGATACCGACGGGTTGCCTGATCCGTCTAGATAAGCAGACTCAACTCGATTGGCCGGGGCGTTGACGGTGCCTTCTACCGGGATGGTGTGCTGGGCGGTCTGGCCCTGGGACTGGGGGCTGAGGCCGGCGAAGAGGTCTAGCTGGTGGCCGCTGAGGAAGCGGATCTGGATCCAGCGGAAGATGTAATCCATGATGGACTTGGCGTAGCCGATGTCGGGGTTGCCGGTCCAGCCGCTGGGCTCGAAGCGGGTGTGGGCGAACTTCTCGCAGAGGACGCGGAGAGGGACGCCGTGCTGGAGGGCGAGGGAGACGGCGGTGGCGAAGCTGTCCATGAGGCCGGAGACGGTGGAGCCCTCCTTGGCCATGCGGATGAAGATCTCGCCTGGTTGTCCGTTGGGATAGAGCCCGACGGTGATGTAGCCTTCGTGTCCGGCGAGGCCGAATTTGTGCGTGACGCTGGCGCGCTCGGCAGGCAGGCGATGACGGACGGCGCGGGGTGGGGACTGCGCGTCGGCCGAGTCGGAGTTCTGCAGGGCGGCTTCGGTGATGGCGCGGAGCTGGGTTTCGAGCGCGGTGATGCGGAGCTTGTGGGAGTCGATAGCCTCCTGGGCGACCGCCTTCGCAGCGGCTTTTGCTGCAATGACGGCTTCTTCGATCTCGATCTGGCCGGCTGCTGCGGGGGCTACCGGCGCGGTCGAGGCGAAGGATTTCGTGCCCTTCTTGTCGGCGTCGGTCTGGGCGGAGACGTTGAGGGGCTGGGTGCCCTTGGAGTTGTCGCGGTAGATGGCTACGGCCTTGATGCCTTGACGCCAGCTCTCGAGGTAGGCTTCGGCGATGTCGTCGACGGAGCAGTCCTGCGGGAGATTGACGGTCTTGGAGATGGCGCCGGAGAGGAAGGGCTGGGCGGCGGCCATCATCTTGATGTGGCCCATGTACTGGATGGAGCGGGTGCCCTTGGAGGGCTTGAAGGAGCAGTCGAAGACGGCGAGGTGCTCGGGCTTGATGGAGGGCGCGCCTTCGATGGTGCCGGTGGCGTCGATGTAGCTGACGATGGCGTTGACCTCAGACTCGGAGTAGCCGAGCTTGATGAGGGCGCTGGGGACGGTGTTGTTGACGATCTTGATCATGCCGCCGCCGACGAGCTTCTTGTACTTGACGAGGGCGAGGTCGGGCTCGACGCCGGTGGTGTCGCAGTCCATCATGAAGCCGATGGTGCCGGTGGGGGCGAGGACGGTGACCTGGGAGTTGCGGTAGCCGTGCTTTTCACCGTGGGCGAGGGCGCCGTCCCAGGCGTGGCGGCTGGCTTCGATGAGGGCGTCTAAATTTTGGACGCTGAAGGGCTCGGCGCTGGTGCGGGACTTGCCGATGTTGTTGACCTCGGCGCGGTGCATGCGGATGACGTCGAGGAAGGGCTCGCGGTTGACGTAGAAGCCGGGGCAGGCACCTCCCTCGATCTGCGCGCGCTGGGTGATGGGGGTGGCGGCGCCGAGGGGGGCGCAGGTCTCGGCGATGCGGGCGGACTGCCAGTAGGCGTCGCCGCAGAGGATCGCGGTGAGGGTGCCGGCGAAGTCGCGGCCGGCGTCGGAGTCGTAGGGGAGGCCGAAGGCCATGAGGAGAGCGCCGAGGTTCGCGTAACCGAGGCCGAGAGGGCGGTAGTCGTGCGAGTTCTTCGCGATCATCTCGGTGGGGTAGCCGGCGGCGTCGACGATGATCTCCATGGCGGTGGTGACGACGCCAATGGCGTGGCGGTAGCTTGCGATGTCGAACTGGCCGCCGGGGGTGAGGAACTTCAGGAGATTGAAGGACGCGAGGTTGCAGGCGGAGTCGTCGAGGAACATGTACTCCGAGCAGGGATTGCTGGCGTTGATGCGGGCGGTGTTCTTGCTGGTGTGCCAGCGGTTGATGGTGGTGTCGTACTGCATGCCGGGGTCGCCGCACTGCCAGGTGGCTTCGGCGATCTTGTTCATGAGGTCGCGGGCACGGTACTCCTTGACGGGGGCGCGGTCCTTTACGGTGCGGGTGGTGAAGACGCCATCCTTCTCGACGGCCTGCATGAACTCGTCGTTGACCCGGACGGAGTTGTTGGCGTTCTGGAAGAAGATGCTGCTGTAGGCCTCGGAGTCGGGGCCGGAGCCGTCGTAGCCAGCCTGGACGAGGTGCCAGGCCTTCTTCTCTTCCTTGACCTTGCACTCGATGAAGTCTTCGATGTCGGGGTGGTCGATGTTGAGGACGACCATCTTCGCGGCGCGGCGGGTCTTGCCGCCGGACTTGATGACTCCGGCGAAGGCGTCGAAGCCGCGCATGAAGGAGAGCGGGCCGCTGGCGGTACCGCCTCCGCTGAGGGTCTCCATGCTTCCGCGGATGTTGCTGAGGTTCGAGCCGGCTCCGGAGCCCCACTTGAAGAGCATGCCCTCGGTCTTGGCGAGGGTGAGGATGGAGTCGAGCGAGTCCTGGACGGAGTTGATGAAGCAGGCGGAGCACTGGGGCTTGGTGTAGCCGGTGACGGAGAACTCGACCTTGCCGGTGTTGGCGTTCCAGTGCCAGTTCTGGGCGTCGGAGTTGGGATCGAGGCGGTCGCAGCCTACGTTGAACCAGACGGGCGAGTTAAATGCCACCTTCTGGTTGAGGAGGAGGTGAGCCAGCTCGGCGTAGAAGGTGTCGGCGTCGGCAGGGGTGCTGAAGTAGCCGGCGGAGATGCCCCAGTCGCGGATGGACTCGGCGACGCGGGTGATGAGGGCGCGGACGCCGGACTCACGCTCGTCGGTGCCGTTGAGGCCGTGGAGGTACTTGGAGGCCACGATGTTGGTGGCGGTCATGGACCAGTCGGCGGGGACTTCGACGTTCTTCTGCTCGAAGATGGTGCGGCCCTTGAAGTCCTGGATGATGGCGTCGCGAAGCTCCCAGACGATCTCGTCGTAGGGGGAGATGCCGGGCCGGGTAAAGTGGCGATCGAACTTCAGGCCAGGAGCCTTGGAGTTGAATGCCGGCACCGACTTGGGGGAGGCCTGAGTGCTGGTCGTCTGGATATGCTTGGGAATGGTCGCCATGGGGAGAAACTCCTTCTAAATTAGATGGTTCAACGAAACTTTTGGCTCACTGAGCGGGCGAGTGAGCAGGTGTTGCAGCACTGTCGATGCTGAATATGAATCCGGGTCGAAAAGACTATCCCGGCGGCGTCGAGGCAGAGCGGAAATTCTATGTTTCTAGCCTGAACTTCAAGTAGTGCAGTCGTGAAAGTACCGCCGCCTATAGGGTGTGTCAAGTATAAAGCACAACATGTTGTGTTAGCTGTGCGAATACCCCTGTTTATGCGGTGTTCATAAAAAGAGATGAGGAAAATCAGGGGTTTAGCTGTGGAATTTACCGGAGCGTCGCATTTTAGGCGGGGTTCAGGCGGACCGTTTTGGGACAATTTCGAGCACTCTTTCGAGGGTAGGCCGGATAGACGGCCGGGACAAGGCGCAGGGATGGTGCACATAGTGTGGACGGGGTGGAAAAAGAGGAAAACGAGACGGAATTAGTGCTCGGAAAAGAACGGGATTTTTGTCCGTGGCGCCTTTGTAAAATTCAGCCATGCCCAGCCATATCGTTATTGTCGGCTGCGCTTTTCTCTTTGCTGTCTCTGGTCGCGGTCGAGGAGGCAATCAGGACGAATACCGATAGAGATGCGACAACGTATCATGGTATACGCGTCGCAACGATCGCCAGGCATCGACTTTCTTGTACCATCCGGAAAATGACCAGGGAGCAAAGTTGAAATAGACAACTTGTGCGCCAAGGAACTCCTGCTCAATCGAGCGTGGGTCAAGTTTTCGCAGAACGTCGGCATATTGCCGGGCGAATGGCCCGTGGCAAAAGAAGGTCTTATTCGCGCCAATACCGAACGGAACAATTGTTCTCTGTTGAGAAAAATACTTATGGACCCCATCGACGACGCCAGGCCACATTTCATTGAAGCAGTCGTCAAGGACGATGATGCCACCCTCGATCAACGCACCTTCGCTGGTGGCCAGGTCATGCGCGGTAATGTCGGCCGTATGTCCACCATCGATGCTGATCATGCGCAATGGGCCGCGAGAAAACCGAAGCAGATCTTTCGAGGTAAGCTGCGTCGAGTCTCCCTCATGAATTAATAGTCGGCTTGTATCCGCGTGCCTGAAGAGATTTCGCTTAAGACGCTCAAGATCGCCTGCGCCGGAGTTATCAATGTTCAACTCCTGTTGCGAGAAGAGGTCGATTGCAACCGCCGGTTCGTTCTCCGACCCAAGAAGATACAGGAGTATGAAAAGCTTTCCGTGATACACGCCAATTTCGGCTACTCCCCCTTGCAAATTGGCGCTACGCTGCTCATCGGACAAGCGGATAATGGCCTCGGGTGCCCCCGGTAAAAGCCATCCCTTTACCAAAAACTGGCCATGCTTGAGATATGCATTCAGGCGGCTTCTACTCATGTCGCGATTATATTTGTCCCTTGCTTGGGTTCGGTGATATACGCCCGCAGGCCCTGAATCATCCATTCGTCGGTCAAAGACGAAAACTGCAGACGCACAAGACCCGCACGAACGCGCGCGGCGTAGATGAGATCCCTGCCGCGCTGAGCGTCCTTCTGAAGCCATCAGCCCTTGAGCGTGAACTGATTGTGGCAATGATCGCCGAGATTGCGGCCTTGGGAGCCCTTGGGGGCTGAGAATGCCCAACTCAAGAGCAAAGGGGCGGTGGAAGTTGGTTGGTGGAAAGGTCCGGGCGGTTGTGGCGAGTCAAGACCTTCGGGATCCTTCGCTCCGCTCAGGATGACGACAAACAAACAACGACAAAAACAACGGCAACGACAAACAACGGCAACGACAAACAACGGCAACGGCAAACAACGGCAACGGCAACAGCAACAGCAAAGGCAAAGGCAAAGGCAACGGCAACGACTTCTTCAGTAACCGGTGAAGCAGTATCCTTAAGCAAGGCTCGACTTATCAGCAGTTCACAGCTTCAACAGTTCCTACAGCTATAGAAAAACAGCCTCTGCCGCTATAAGCTTCTGCAACTAGGTATAAGCTTCTGCAACTATAGATAGTTGTTAAGCCAGGTGGCTGCGCCTCCGGTGACGATGCTCTCGTGGCCCAGGCGGCGGTAGCTTTCAAACTGGGACTCGGTAAACCACTGGTCGAGCGTGGTGTCGTTGGGGAAGGCCGGATGCTCCTTGTGGTAGTTGATGAGGTCAGCCGGGAGCCCGCTGGTGAAGGTCGACTTGATATAGAGGATGGAGCCGGTGGCGCCGTTGGGATACCGGATGGTCCCCTCGACAAAGTGCTGGGGGCTGACGGGAGGCTTTCCCTTCAGCTCGAGTTTGGAGATGTCGAGATCGATCTCCGCGCCAAAGTCGATGCGGCACTTTCGGATGGCCATGCCGATGCCCTGGAAGGAGAGGTCGCCGTCCTGCTCTGCATCGCAGACGACGATGGTCGAGCAGTGGCGGCGGACGAGCTCGTAGAGGCCCATGTTCTCGAAGTGGCCGCCGTCGGTGAGGTAGACGAAGGCGGCTGCGTCGTTGACCATGCCGAAGAGCTCGGCGGCGAGATAGAAAAGGCCAAACCATGGGGAGGAGGCGATGCCGCGACTGCGCAGGCGGAAGTATTTGTGGCGAGGATTGCGGATCCAGAGGCCGAGGCGGACGTTGAAGATGGTGAGCAGGAAGGCCATGGTGGGGCTGGAGTGGTAGCCCCAGTTAGGACTGATGGCCGCACCGGATGCGGCGACCGCGGTGGCCATGTGGGGACCACCATCCTTGAAGGCGAAGTCGCGGGTTGGGGTGTAGCCGTTGAACTGGATGCGAGGGGTGTCGGCCTCGGTCCAGCCTATGTCGTAGCCGCAGTAGAGAGGTGTGAAGGCGAAGGCCCCGGCCTTGCGCTCCTGATAGGCGAGGTCTTCTCCGAAGGAGAGGTTCAGGGCGGCACAGAAGATGGGAAAGGGGCCCTGGTAGGTGGGCTTCTGCGGCGCGCCGTCGCAGTCCGGCACCCATAGCCTCTGCTGGCTGGGGTCGCCGAAGTGGACGGGGAGGAGGTCGGCGAGGCGAAGGCGCTTGTCGCTGCTGGCGAAGCCGGTGAAGGGGTTCGCACGGCGGTCAGGGTCGCTGGCCCCGGCGTAGCAGCGGGCGAGACGGTCGCGGTAGAAGGCGTGGAGGGAGAACTCGTTGATGTCGATGCGCCAGCCGAAGAGGAGAGCGATAGCCGCCAGCAGGGCGAAGAGCCAAAAGAAGGCTACGTGGGGGAGCGTTGGAGTGCCCAGCTGCGACTCGATGCTGGTGAGAGCCTTTTCCACGACGGCGGAGAGGGTCAGAAGGAGGCCTGCGATGAAGACAGGGGGGCCGATGAGCGCGAGGATGTTAAGGATGCGCGACTTGCGGGATTTGGCGTCTTTCGGCGTGCCGCTGGTCAACGAGCTATTGCCTGCGAGGACGCTGACGAGGGTCGTCCCGATCCAGCCGATCCATACGGAGCGCCCATAGTGGGCGACGTGGAGGAGATAGGAGACGAGACGAGGCCCCAGCAAGGCGCATGCGGTGAGAGCGAACCACACGATGCCGAAGAGAAAGCTCCAGGCACGCAGACGAGCGAACCACTCCCGGACGGATTCGTCGACCAGATTGCCGACCAGGCCACCTGCGATCTCGATGGAGAGAAAGATGATTCCCAGCACAAGTGGGGGAAGCAGCGGGATGGCGACGCGGGTGACCTGATCCAGGGGGAGAAGGAAGGAGGTCGCGAAGAGGAGAAATCGCGACAGATGGATCAAGACGTAGCCTGAGCCGACGGCTCCGACCATGGCCAAGAGGATCACACTTTGCTTCCAGCTGCGGGGGATGGAACGGACGGAAGAGAAGACCAGGAGGGCGATGCCGAGCAGCAGCGCGGTAAAGACCCAGGAGGTAGAGGTATCTTCATCAAACTTGTTGAGAGGAGACCACCAACGGAAGGAGTAGGCCGTCTGCCATGCCCGCAGATCACTAAAGCCGCGTAGCCGAAAGGGAGGGTCGGCTGGGGCTTCCGCCTTCTGCATATGGCCGCAGTATGCGGGATCAATGGCTGGGCCAAGCCTATGCAGGTGGCTGATGAACAGTCGCGAGCTCGGGGGGACCGCGCCTGTCGATGCAGGCCAGTTCACGATAGCGACGGGACACGGATTTTTGTTGGGAAGATCTACGCCGCTCCAGAAGGCCGAGCGGTAGAGATAGGGAGAGAAGAAGAAGACAGCGATCAGAATCGGAAGGAAGATGCAGGCCAGGACACCGCCCTGTCCCATTCCGGTTTCTGTGGTCGGATGGCAGTGATCCATCGGCGGACTTTTGAGTTGAGTGAAAAAGATGACACCGGAGGCAACTGCGAAGCCGGCAAAGACAATGAGCGCAGCGACACCGCCGTGGATCAGGAAAAAGTGCGCGGTGCGGCCGTACGAGATGACATGGAAGTGGGGAAGAAGGAGGACGAGCAACATCGTGGAGACGAGCACAACCTGATTGAGGAAGGTGTTGCGCAGCCAGATGGAGAAGGCGACCCACGTATCGGCGGAGAAGAGCCCTACCTGCGGCGTGAGGTAGTTGGAGTAGCGGCGCAGCCAGCGGAGCGGCTCGGGCCAGGCGGTGCGGGTCGAGGGAGGGCCGGGGATGGGCGAGAGCTGCTCCTGCACCTTGGCGCGGTCTTCGCAGTGCATCCAGGAGGCGAGAAACTGGTGAATGTATCCTCCGCCGGAGACGGTCGAGAGGTAGTCGAAGCATTTGAGTTTGTCGAGGGACGCGAGGCCCTGCAGGACACCGAGATTAAAGGTGGCGCTGCGGATGCCGCCTCCGGAGAAACAGATTCCCTGGAGATCCAACTCTTGCGCTACCTGGTAGACGTCCTTGTGGATGCCATTGGGAGGGGGCCAGTCGCCGCGGGCAGCGAGCTCCTGCTCCAGAAGCCATTTGCCGGGGGGATACTGCACCAGGGCGGCGAGTCGTGCCTGTGCTTTGGGATTCGCCTCTAAATGACCGGCAATCTGCTCCACTGCGGAGCTGGCGAGAGGAGGAGGCTCGCGATGGAAGGCAGCCTTCCATGACGACTCGGCCAATCCAGACGCTCTGATCTGTTGCGCGAGCCGGACGCAATAGGCTTCGGCGGAATCGCTGTCGTTCGATCGCTGCATGAAGACTCCTGGCAAAAAGATGCACGCGTGCTTCAGGAGAGCTGGCGCTCTCGCTCTCTAGACGCTTGTATTCAGGGGCCCGTGGATCCGTGGATGAGTGAACCATACACAGCGCCGAGGTGCAAGGCAAGGAATTGCCGGGGGCAACCAAGGAACAAGTTAAGAGGCGACGCGGGTGCGCAGGCGGGCGCGCAGATCTCTTGTTGCCTCGCGGTGGCAGAGGAGACAGAGGGTGCGGAGGTTGTCGAGGTCGCATTGGCCTCCGCCCTCGGCTACGGGGAGGATGTGGTCGGCGTCCCACAGGCTGCGGCGGCTGGTGATGGCCTTCATCCCGTAGAGGCTCAGACCGGCGATACGGGCTGGGCCGCGAGAGCGCTTCAAGGCGGCGTAGGCGGCTACGGTGTCGATGCGGCAGACTGCGCAGTGGCCACGGTCGCGGGCGAAGACCTGGTCGCGGAGGTAGCCGGGGTCGGTGCGCAGACGCCACTGGTGGACGCAGTAGTCGGAGCAGAAGGTGCGTCGGCGCTTTGCGATTATTTCGAGGTCGCACCAGCGACAGAGCGGCAGGCCGTTAGGGCCTTTGGCGAGGGCGTGGCGGGTGGTGCGGCCACCGGAGAGGGTGCGCGGCAGAGGCATGATCTGGCTTCAAGGATAGGCGAGGCGTGGGTGTTTTGAGATGATTAGGCGGGTTCCTGTTGCCGCAAAGACATCGTGCAGGAACCCACAGCGACATTGACGAGATCAAACTATGATCGAAGAAGTAGTGGAGGGTCTATGTCCAAGGTACAGTCGACGATGGTGCAGTTGGGAACCCTGGCTCCGGCGTTTGAGCTTGTCGATGTCGTGAGCGGAGGGGCAGTGGGGCGGGATGATGTCGCCGCCGATCAAAAGGGGCTGCTCGTGATGTTTATCTGCGTCCACTGCCCCTATGTGCGGTATGTCGAGGCAGAGCTGGCGCGAATCGGCGTGGACTACGAGGGGAAGATTGGCATTGTGGCGATCTCGTCAAACGATACCGTGGCCTACCCGCAGGATGGACCGGAGGAGATGAAGGCCCAGGCCCAACGGCTGGGGTTCCGCTTCCCTTACCTGTTCGATGAGACGCAGGAGGTCGCTCGCGCGTATGACGCTGTGTGCACACCGGACTTCTTCCTGTTCGACGGCGAGATGAAGCTGGTCTACCGGGGACAGCTGGACGACAGCAGACCGCGGCGGGGAGAGTTCGGCAACGATATCCCGGTTACAGGGAAAGATATGCGGGCTGCGCTGGATGCCGTCATCGCAGGGAAACGGCCGGATACGAATCAGCGGAACAGTATTGGCTGCAATATCAAATGGAAGGAATAAGATGAACACCGCAAAGGTGTTCTGGCGAGGTGAAGAGATTATGGAAGATGTGCTTGGGCAGCTGAAGGCGGGGATTCGTCGGTTTCAGACAGAGGTTTATCCGGCGCAGGAGGAGACCTACCGGAGAGCCGTGAGTGAACCTCAGCGCCCTCGGGCGTTGATTGTGACGTGTGCGGATTCGCGGATCGATCCTGAGTTAATTACAGGGTCGGGACCGGGCGATCTGTTCGTGACGCGGAACATCGGCAACCTGGTGCCGGCGTATGGAGAGATGCTGGGCGGCGTGAGCGCGGTGATCGAGTATGCGGTGATGGCGCTGAAGGTGAGGCATGTGGTGATCTGCGGGCATACCGATTGCGGCGCGATGAAGGCGCTGCTGGATCCGGAGTCGATGGAAGCGATGCCGACGGTGAAGACCTGGATGCGCAATGCAGCGGCAGCAATGAGCGTCGCAGATTCCCTTGCGGAGAAGGATGAGAAGCCCAGTGAACGACTGAGCCGGTTGACCAGAGAGAACGTGCTGCTGCAGTTGCAGCATCTGCGGACGCACCCTTCGGTGGCGGGTGCGATGGCACGGGAGGAGCTGACGATCTCGGGGTGGGTGTACGACATCGCCACGGGGGATGTGCGGATCTCCGACGATGGCGGACGCGTGTTCCGCGCAGTGACGGCAGAGGGCGCCGCCGCATGATCGTCCCGCGCGGGCCACAGCTGCTGCGGATGGTGCAATACATCGGAAAGCCGCTGGTGTTGCTGGCGGCCTACGATCTGATCATCGTGGTTGCGTACAAGTCGATGCACTGGGATTGGGTGGCCCTGCCGCATATCCCGTTGGCTCTCTATGGGTCCGCGATCGGTGTGATCCTGGGGTTCCGGAACCAGTCGTCGTATGCGCGCTGGTGGGAGGCGAGGACGCTGTGGGGCGCGATCGTGAACAACTCCCGAAGCTGGGGGCGGCAGGTCGTGACGACGTTGC
>JAOAPB010000112.1 GCA_025462645.1 Edaphobacter sp.
CGAACTCGCAAAACGATTCGCATTCTCCAGCGAACCCAACTCCATCGAGATCATCGACCCAAACCCATGCTGCTGCCGCTTCGCCAGCTCATGCTGCGGATGCTCCACCAATCCCGGATAAAACACCTGCTGCACCTTAGCGTGATTGGTCAAAAAATCGGCAACCACCCGCCCATTCGCATCATGCTGCTTCATCCGAACCGCCAGCGTCTTCACCCCACGCAGCAGCAGATAACTCTCAAATGGCGACAAAATCCCACCCGTACACTTCTGCACAAAACGAAACCGCTCCGCATGCTCCGGCTTCGTGCCAATCAACACGCCACCCAAACCATCCGAGTGCCCATTCAAAAACTTCGTCGTCGAATGCATCACGATATCCGCGCCCAGAGCGATAGGCTGCTGCAAATAGGGTGATAAGAAAGTATTATCGACGCTCAACTCCACGCCCTTCGCATGACAAATATCCGCTACCGCCCGAATATCCGTAATCGCCATCATCGGATTCGTGGGCGTCTCGATATGCACCAGCTTCGTCTCTGGCCGAATCGCCCGAGCCACATTCTCCGCCACGCTCGTATCGACATACGTAAAGGTAAGCCCATAGTTCACCAGTATCTTGTCGAACAGTCGCCCCGTCCCACCATAGACATTGTCCGAGCAGACCACATGGTCGCCCGTCTTCATCATCGTGCACATCGCCGTAATCGCAGCCATCCCGCTACCGAACGCATGCGCACTCGTCCCGCCCTCCAGCGAGCACAGGCTCTCCTCCAGCGCATCGCGAGTAGGATTCGTCAGCCGGGCATACTCATGCCCCTTGTTCTTCCCAATCTCCTCCTGCTGATACGTCGAAGTCAGAAAGATCGGCACATTCACCGCTCCCGTCAAACCCTCAGGAGCCTGTCCATCATGAATCGCCCGCGTAGCAAAACCTGCCTTCTTACCTTGCATAATCCCTCACATCTTCCCGAAAAGCTGTCATTCTGACCTGAGCGTAGTCGAAGGGGAAGAACCCCCGCATTTGCTCAATGCGCCACTACGTTCCGTGTCGCCATCAATCTTCATCAACCCAGCAATCCCTTACTCAAATACCGTTCCGCCGAATCCGGAATCACCGTAACCACTCGCTTCCCCGCCCCCAGCTCCCTCGCCAGATCAACCGCCGCACAGACCACAGCTCCTGCGCTCGACCCACCAAACACACCCTCTTCAGCCGCCAGCTTCTTCACCATCGCAAACGCCGGCTCATCCATCACCTGCATAATCCGGTCGCAGACACTGCGGTCGAAGGTAGCCGGCACAAACGAAACGCCGATCCCCTCCACCTTATGCGGCCCCGGCTCTCCACCCTGCAGTACGCTTCCCTGCGTCTCCACGGCAACGTTCATCGCCGCCGGTTGTACCCGCTTCAGAAACCGCCCCACGCCGGTAAATGTCCCGGCCGATCCCACCCCCGCGACCCACGCATCCACCCTGCCCTCCATCTGTTCCCAGATCTCGACAGCCGTAGTCTCTTCGTGGAAGTCAGGGTTCGCCGGATTCTCGAACTGCAACGCCGCAAACGCACCCGGCGTCTCTCGCTCGAACTCGAGCGCCAGCCGAATCGCACCGGCCATGCCCTCAGCCTCGGGTGTTCGCACCACCGTCGCCCCCAGCCCGCGCATCAGCTTGCACTTCTCTTCGGCAAACTGCTCCGGCACATACAGCATCACCTTATACCCGCGATTGACGCCGATCAGTGCCAGCCCCACACCGGTATTTCCCGCCGTCGCCTCAACAATCGTCCCTCCCGGTCGTAGCACTCCGCGCCGCTCCGCATCCAGCACGATTCCCAGCGCCGCCCTGTCCTTCACACTGCCGCCAGGATTCAGATATTCGAGCTTCGCCCAGATCTCCGCGGCCCCCACCGGGCTCAATCGTCCCAGTTTAACCATCGGCGTCCGTCCCACCAGCCCAAGAATCGTCTCCGCAACACGCATCATTGAGGCCGCTTCCCCGCGTCGTTCAGTACAGCCTCACCAGCTTTAGCAGCATCCGCACTCACCCTCGGATAGTACCCACTCCGCGTCCTCACGGAAAGCTTCCCAAAGCCCTTCCCCTTCGCGTCCACGTGCACCTGCCTGTATCCGCCCAGCGTCGGAGACTTCGTCGAGTGGTACGCAATCGTGTACTGCGTCCGGATGTCCTGCGCCACCTGCGCCGCAATCGCGTCCACGTCCTTAATTGATTTCGGGAAATAAGCGGCCCCACCCGTCTGCTCGCTCAGAGTCTCCAGCACCCTCCGCGCATGTCTGGACTCGCGCTTATCCGTATCCTCGCCAAATAGCAGCCCCACACTGTAGATCACCGGTCCATCCAGATCCTGAATCCTCCGGATCGCCTGCTCCAGCGTCGCGCTCGAGGCATTGTCCTCGCCATCGGTAACCAGCAGCAGCACCTGCTTCGGATGTTTCGCATTCTTGGTCAGATAGTCCGCCGAGGCCACCAGCGCATCGTAGATCGCCGTTCCACCACTCGATTTGATATACCCCAACCCTTGCTGCAGTTTGCCGATGTCGTTGGTAAAGTCCTGGTCGATGAACGCCTCCCACGAGAAGTCCACCACAAAAGCCTCATCCTGAGGATTCGACAGCTTCACGAAATCCAGCGAAGCCTTCTCCACTGCCACCCTCTTGTCATACATCGAACCCGAGCTGTCGATCAGTATCCCCAGCGACACCGGCAGATCCTCATGCCGGAACGAAGCGATCGTCTGCGGAACCCCATCCTCATACACATGGAACGCATCCTTATCCAGCGTCTGGACCGTCCGTCCGCTCCCATCCAGGACCGAAGCATTCAGCCGAACCTCGTATGCATCCTGTCGCAGCGTGTACTTTCCACCCGCGCCCTTTCGGATCGACTCCAACCCGACTCCCTGCGGCTCGGTCGTCTTCTCAGCCGGGACGTCGGGGTCCGGAGAAGCCACAGGATCGCGATCCACCGTCAACGATGGCTGTTGCGGCGCAGTTGTCGACTTTGCAGTAGCCTGCTGCGCCCATACGCCCGCCGTGTCAGGCAACAGCAACAGCATCCCTGCAGCAACCACCTGTAGCCAGAAACCCTTACTGCGAAGGTGCATAGTACCCCTGGCGATTGTGTACCGTCAGCGGAGGAAGCCCCGGCGGCGGAACCAGTCGTATCTTCAATTTACGCCAGTTCCCATCCCGCTTCACCTCCGACGGCCGGTACCCGATCACATACTCGTTCCGTAGCTCCGCGCTGATCCTAGCCGCGATATCTCCCAGGTCCCCTACATCGGACACCCGAAACAGCCTTCCTCCCGTCATCTCGCAGATGTCAGTCAGCAACAGTGGTCCCAGCTGCTCCTCAGTCGTCGGCGCATACTGATCGAAGATCCCGATCGAGTAGATCTGCACATCGCTCTCCCGCACCGACCGTCGCAGCTCGCCTTCCGTATAGCGGCTCCGGTTGTCTCCTCCGTCCGAGATGACCAGCAACGCCTTCCGCTCGTACTTCGCCTGCCGCAGCTTGTTGACCGCTAGATAGATCGCATCGATCAGCGCCGTCCTATTCTCCGGCTTCAGCATGACCATCCGCGCCTCCACGTCTTCCACATCCGACGTGTAGTCCACGATTACCGCAGGCTTATCGTTGAACCCCACCACAAAAAACTCGTCCTCGGGATTCGAGGTCCTCAAAAACTCGCTCAATGCCTTCCGCGCCCGAATGAACTTCGATCCCATACTGCCGCTCAGGTCGAAGACGATCCCGATCGTCACGGGGGAGTCTTCGGTCGAAAAGCTTTTTATTATCTGCCCCACGTTGTTGTCGAAGACCTCGAAGTTCTCCCGCTCCAGCCCGGTCACCAGCCGGTTCATCGGATCGGTCACCGTCGCCGGAACCAGCACCAGATTCACGTCCACGCGAATTCGAGCATCCCGCCGAGACGTCGCCAGCGCAGCGGCATTATCCGCGCCTTCGATCACCGGCTTAGCGTCCTCAGGCGACTTTGGAGGCGGTGGCGGCGGCTGTGTATGCACCTGATCCAGCGGATTCTCCTGAGCGAGACCCACGCCACCACTCAGCACGACGCACATCGTCATGGCGGCCAGCGCCCAGCCCACCCGGCGGCCGATCAATCCTAACCCGTGTCTACAGTAGACGTCCCGCATAAGTTGCCTATGCCTTCTTTGCGCCTGTCCGGTCTCTCCCGCAAGCATCGCATAACCAGTCACATATCCTCGCACACAATCCGTACCGGCCATCAATCAATTCACGTCTAACTATCCAAACGCGACCGACCAAAAATAATAGACGGGTTCGTCAAATCATTTGTCATCCAAATGTCACTGACGCAATCCTCACCCAACTGCTTTGATGCACACCTCCTCCTCCACGTCCACTGAACGCCTCAGACCCCTCACCCCGTACAATCACTTCAGATCACCTCTGGAGAGACCAAAAAGCATGGCCCGCATCTATCCCTTCCGCGCCCTCCGTTACGACCCAGCCCGCGTCAACATGGAAGACGTCGTTACCCAGCCCTACGACAAGATCACCCCGGCCATGCAGCAGCGCTACTACGAGGCCAGCCCCTACAACCTGATCCGCGTCATCCTCGGCAAGCACTTCGAGAACGACACCGAGCTGGAGAACGTCTACACCCGCGCCGCCGAGACCCTCCGCGCCTGGCGCAAAGACCACATCCTCGCCGAGGAGCCTGAGCCAGCCCTCTACGGCTACTCCCAGACCTACACCGTCCCCCATACCGATGAGGTTCGCGAGCGCCGCGGCTTCATCGCCCTCGGCCACCTCTACGACTACGCCGACAAGGTCGTCTACCGCCACGAGCAGACCTTCCCCAAGCACAAGTCCGACCGCATGAGCCTCTTCAAGGCCACCCGCG
>JAOAPB010000118.1 GCA_025462645.1 Edaphobacter sp.
GTTCTCGCGTTCCGTCACGCGGGCTTACTCACAGGACTTTTGCCGCTCTATGTTTATGCTGATCAGGCGAGGCAAGAACGCCAGCTTCTTGTTCTTGGCGCGGGCACATCCGACTACCTAGACGGTAGAGTCCTACGCGATTGCGAGGTAGCGGTTGAGTCCGGTTCAAGATCGCCATCATGGTAAGGAGCAACGGATTGCCCGCGAGCTCCTGTATAGGGCGAGAATCTCGGATCGCCGTTTGAAGGCGATATCGCAGTCGGTCGCGCTCTTGTTCGTTGCTCTCAGCAACTAAGTGCCAACGACGCAAAAACTCTCTGACTTGTGATCCGCTCAGTTCTTCCAGTGTGGCCTGGGAGAAACCCGCGTTGCGTAAGGTGTCCGGTTCGTATCCGAGGACACGTGAAGTCACGACGATGCTGGCCCTCGAGTATCGCGAACTTAGCGCGACAATCTCTTGCAGCACGGTCTGTCGGGTTGGCGAATCAAATACTTCGTCCAAGCCGTCTAGGTACAGTGCGGCATCGCCCTCTTGAAGCTGCCTGTCAATCTCGACCGCATCGAGGCGATAGGACGAACATCCATTCTCCAACCAATTTACGATCCCTATCTGCTGACGGACGTACTGTTTGAGGTCCACTCGGAGCGGCAACTGTCCGCTTCCTTCGTTGACCCATTGAAGAGCGCGATAGTTAAGGCAGGATGTCTTTTCCCGATCCTGGATCACCCAAAATGACAAGCAGTCGCTCACGGTCGGCGATCTCCAGTATGGACAACACATTTGATTCGTCGAAAGCCTCGCCCGACGGCTCAGACGAACCGTCGTGACCTGACAAGGTCTGCTCGTCGGAAGTCGTTCCTACATCCGCACTCATCAGTAATGATGATGGAGCGGAAATGCGGGCCGATTGAGGGACAAAAACCGACCATAAGCTAACCTGGCGATCATAGGCATAGGTGCTGGGGTGCAAAAGGGCTAACTGAAGCCCGGCAGACGTATTCAAGAGGAAATTACGGTACCCAACCAGATCGAAGCCGACGAGAGGTCCGGCCATGCGTTCTACAGCCTGCGCACTCTTCGCGGAACTTTCGGCAATTTGCTCTTGAAGAGCGACCATCAGTCCTTCACGAAGTCCGTTGTCTGCCTTGATCGACTTGCGGACGCTGCGCGCGAAGTTTTTAGCTACTAAGTCCCAGTCAAATCCCTGTGGAAGCTCGTCCAGTCCCAGGCTGCCCCAGAGTCGTCTCACAGGTTCGAGGTCGACCTCCTCCACTTCGGGCTGCATCCAGTGCGAGATTTCATAGAATGCCGACTCTGTAAGCTTCTTCAGATGGTCTTGATACCCCGGTAACGCGCTAGCGAGGGGAGTCTTGTCTTCAAGTTCCGAGAGAAACTGCTCTATGAACAGCCCGACAGCCAACTTCGCCGCCTTGTCCTTCTCACTCGGCTTCAGTCGATTCCAAAGTGCTTTGCCGGATGTCTCCGCTCCCTTTTTGGCGTAGTCGGATCCCGTCTTTGTCCAGTCAACTTGAGACAAAACGTGGTGAGCGGCCGCAGAGAGTGAGATACCAAGGCTGATAAGTTCCACGGAGCTATATTACGTAACCATCCAGCCACCGTGTGCAAACGCCACCGTGAGACTGTTGGTTCATGCATCACACCCTATGCAGGTCCCGCGGAGTTGTTCGTGAGAATCAGGCACTTGCCACACGTCGAAAAAGGCCGGCGTCGGCGGTTCGATCCCGTCTCTGGCAACCACTTACACCGCCACACATCTCCGTCGTGGGGCCTATGCTCCGCCGAGCGGCATAGCCTTTGGTTCATGGCCAGACGACGAGATCATGGCGTACGAGGGATCGAACCACCGAGGGCGGCCCAACCTATGTTCGAAGGGTCTGAGCCGACGACCGCTACCATTTAGCGGATCGGATTTGAGAGTCCAAAATATGCTGAAAATAAAAAACTTGATGCGTGGGAGCAATAAGGGAGCAAAAAACGGTTCCAAGGGCGTTTTGGGGGCCTTCAGGGGCGACGGAGGCCTTCAAAATCAAAAAATTACATGGTCGTCGAAAAGTGGCATGGAAGAGGCCATCGGTTCGATCCCGATCAGGTCCACCAATAAACCCTATCAATACCAATAATTTACAGGTATTAGCCGACCGCCTCCGATTGTGTCGAGGGGCCGGAAGGGTACTGAAATTTTCTCACTTCCAACGGCAGCATCATCTCAACAACTTTCGGGTTCGCATCCCGCTTCTGCTGGCCTACAGGACAAGTGTAGACGTCAAGCGTTGTCCGGCTGCTCGCATGCCGCAACAGCCCCTGAGCTACATTGATGTCGGCTCCGAGTGTACCTCTGACACGAACCCGTTCGGGTCAATGAGTTCATTGGCGATAATGCACGCACTGACGAGCGCAATCACGCGCATGATTCAAATCAAACTGGGTCTCCACCTCCAGCATTGCATGGACTACGGCTGTCCTCCGCGCTCGGCTATCAGGCGCATCGCCGCAGTGTTCACGAGCTTTCTGAAGTGGAACTGTTCACCCCAACTGATCGGAGTTACATTGCGATATTCGTGCATCCCATCGATTCCGTATCCGGGATGGAGTCGTTTGCGCAGTGATGTGCGCGCATCTGGATTTGCTCCGTGGTCGAGCAACAGGCGCGTGAACGGCGCGTCTGGAACCTGCCCACGATGGTTCATCCAAAAATTTGGCTGTGACACTACGGTCGCGAAGAGGGGTGTTTGACCTCCGAACCCGTCAGAGTCGATTGCCGCCTGCTCATCGACGTTCATGCCGCGGTCAAGCAGCCAGCGAGCGATCTCGATCTCGTCATAGTCCGCGCACATGTGCAGCAAAGTCACGCCGAAAGGGGTGTTCCATGTGTCGCCAGCACTTTATCGTGACATCCAAGTTCTAGCGGATAGATCTCTTCGTGTGTGAAGGTTCGCTGAAGCAGGTTTGGATCACGGCGCAGATGCTCTTCGAGTAGATCGATGCGGCCACGATGCAGAGCCATCGTCGGCGTGTTGGGCAGCTTGAACCCATGCTCGGCATACAACTCCAGAATGCGATGCTTGGCCGATGGGTTGCGGCTATCGGTTTCGAGCACCGTATCTACGGGCGCAAGCCGTGTTCCGTGCTCGTCATACACACGTGCGCCGAGTTCGAGCAGAAGTGCAGAGCCCGCAACATTGAGTGTGTAAGCAGGACCGCCCATCATGGCGTGCAGCTTCGATCTGGCCTTGCAAACAGGCGCGCCCGAAAGCGTGCTGCATGTCGGATGCGCCAAGGCTGCGTAGCATTTCGACGATTGCATCGTTACCAAGGTTGGCGGCATACGACATGGGTGGACCCCAATTGCCTTTTACACCACGCGCATCCTCATCTAACAAGTGCGGATCGCGCAACACCATAGCGCGAACCGTCTCGACATCACCGCGCCAGATAGCGTCAGTCATGCGGCACGCAGTGACGAGGCGGGTCCAATTGGGAAGGCCATAACTACGCGCAAGTACGAACTGCGCATCGGCAAGCCGAACCGTTGCGGGATCAATCGATTTGGGGTGATGCTCGCGGAAATCGACAATGGCGTCTGGATCGCTGCGACGAATGGCGTGTAGCAAATCTTTGGCCTGATGTCTTAGCTGGTCAAGGTCAGGACGGACGGGAAAGTGGCGATTTACCATGGCGGACCTCCTCTGTGGTCATGCCCTTGGTCCGCAGTGCAGGGCGAAAAGGAGATTCGTGAATCCTCAGTTTGTATGCTTCACAGGTGGACTCGGTCCTGTCCGCGGACGGGTGGCGCCCTGCGCGCCGGAATCAGTGTATACCGCTTTCCAGCATGTTTTGCGAAGAGAAGATTGAGTGCTGAACCGGTCACAAGGATCAAAGCACGGGAATTGCTTGCCTCAGAAATTGCTTGCCTCAATTGAGGCCAGCGGGCCTCACCACGTTTCCAGGCTGAACTGGCTCGATTTGATACTGGGCGATTTCGCACAAACTGATCCCTAGCGATGTGCCGACAACTTGGAAGCAAGTTTATGGAAACAAATGACACCACTCCTAAGTCCTCTTCCCATCCCATTCATTGCTGTCGGGAACCTAACTCGGCTGCTTTCATGTTGTCTAATCTAAAAGGCAATGATCGGAGCCTTTTCGAAGGAGACGAAAAACATGCGTGTTCTATGTGCGGTAATCATCTGGTGCTTCACCGTCCCGCACCTGCACTCCCAAGCGCTGGAACGGCCTCATCAGCCTCCAGGTCGCCTGGTCGACGTCGGTGGCCGCAAGCTTCATCTCGATTGCAGCGGCAGCGGGAGTCCCACGATCATATTCGAGGCAGGTGGTGACGCTTATGCTATCGATTGGGCTCTAGTGCAACCCCGCATCGCTCAACAAACACGAGTTTGTTCCTATGACCGTGCTGGCCTCGGCTGGAGTGATCCTGGACCCGCTGATGAAACAGTCGAACAGACGAGGGCCGATCTCCATTCGCTCCTGTTGACGGCAAAAGAGAAAGGGCCGTACATTCTTGTGGGTGCGTCGGTTGGCGGCGCTTTCATCCGTGCTTATCAACGAGCTTTCCCGAAAGAGGTCGCCGCTCTGGTTTTCACGAACAGCGCAAACCATATCGGCATAAGCGTAAAAGGAAAAGTCGGGCTGATCTGGGATCTCACCGAAGAAGAGATACGGTCCGGATACCCACTACCTGCTTCAGCCAAAGGGTCTGAACGGACCCACGAAGGAGAGCCATTCAATCGACTACCGCCGAACCTGCAGCAGGACCGCTTATGGCTTGATCAAAGGCATTGGGAGAGTTTCAATCCTGCTACTGCAGGTCCAGAAGCGACGCTTTCGTGGCATAGAGAATTCCTGCAAGAATTTGACGAAGTGAAGAACGCCACGTCGCCAGTGCTCGGACGTCTTCCAGTGATTGTCGTGTCGAGCAATCCGGTCCTTGGGAAGTCGGATTGTCTCTCTCATAGCACCGCCGCCGCATGCCTCGATTTCCTGAGTTCTAATACCGTGCATATCACAGCCACCGGTAGCGGGCATGAGGTCCATCTGTATCAACCGGAAACGGTGATACAGGCGCTGTTGCAAGCAGTGTCAGCAGTGCGTAATAGAGTCCCACTCTCTGGCGCAGACGCCGCGAAATTCGTTTCACACGACCTAACCCGATCTTGACGAATGCGCGTCGTATGAGCTTTTGGTTTATTGCACGAATCGCAGGTTAAACAGGGAGAGACGTCTCAGATATTGAGAAGAGGCCTTACCGCGTTTCCAGAACTCCGACCCTCGAAACGAGCATTGACGATGATCTGCTCGCACATTGTCCTCCTCGGGCGAGATCTTCGCGTTCAACATGGCATCGAAGATGCCCGATCAGTTCAGTCATGTGCAGAGCTGGATTGGCAGCTTCACAGCCATCCAGTGGCACGAACGGCCCGATGTGATTGCGGGAGGTCAGGACTTTCCCGGCATGTGCTGCTCGGCCCAAAGCGCAACATCCGCATGTGGTCCCAGGATGGCGCAAAACGGCCAGGAGAAGATCGGAAGTTGGCCATTAGACCACATCCGCATGGCCAATGAGCGTAAATTGAGCGGGTACGACTTCCACTTCAACTTCGGCAAAGGGACCCATAATCCGTCGCAGGGCGAAGCGGAGATGCCGGAGTCGATGGCGTAGTTGTGGCGCGCTTACGACCTCTCGAAGACCGATCAGACGTATGAGCAGGATGCCACGGAGAAGGCGAAGCCAGTCTTTCGCCTAGCCATTGTGAATCGCTAACTGTTGACCCAATCCGAGCGGATGACTACCGTAGGAGTGAAAGGCAACGCAACGCATGTTCAGCATCGATCGCCGCAGGTTTTTATCGAATTCCGCCACTCTCGCTGCCGTGGCTACCATTCCCGCGTCGGCCTTCGCAGAGCCGGAGATCGTCCATCGCGAAGCAGGTGTCAAACTCAAGCTGGGTCTCAATGCCTATTCGTTCAACAAGCAGCTTCGCGAAGGTTCTATGACGCTCATGGATTCGGTCCATTTCTGCGCGAAGCAAGGAGTTGATGCTCTTGATGCGACCGGGTACTACTTCCCGGGTTATCCCAATGCGCCGACTGATGAATACATCTACAACCTGAAGCGTCTTGCATTTGTGAACGGAGTCGCCATCAGCGGCACGGGCGTCCGCAATGACTTCGCCGTCGCAGACCCGACATCCCGCAGGAAGGATGTACAGATGGTCAAGGACTGGATTGTCGTCGCCAGTAAACTAGGCGCTCCGGTTATCCGTGTATTTTCAGGAGTAACCCGGCCTGCTGGCTACTCGTTTGATCAAGCGCTCGGCTGGATGGTCTCGGACTTTCAGGAATGCGCCGCGTTCGGCAAGGAGCACGGCGTGGTCGTCGCGGTCCAGCAGCACAACGACTTCCTCAAGACCGCCGCCGAAACCATCAAGCTCACCGACGCCGTTGGGTCCGATTGGTTCGGCTGCATCCTCGACATCGGAAGCCTGCGCTCGGGCGACCCATACGCCGAGATCGAAAAGCTCGTCCCCTACGCAGTGTCGTGGCAGATCAAGGAAGAAGTGGGTCGCAATGGAAAGAGCGAGCCCGTCAACCTCAAAAGGATCAAGACCATCATCGATCGGTCCGGCTACCGTGGGTATCTTCCGTTCGAAGCTTTGGACTCCGGCGATCCTCGGGCGAAGATCATCGCGTTTCTCGGCGAAATCCGTCGAACGTTTGCAGCGTAAATGATTGCACCATGCCCAACCTGTCGATTGCACGCCTATATGGAACCGTCTGCTCGTCAGTAACGACGAATCTCAGTTCTTGATATCAGGCCGACTCACTCATTGAGCCCAGCAGAACGACCGATAACTTCCGCGATGCGCGTTTGTGAGGACTTACCTTGGACCTTACAAGTGCACAGCGGGATGTCCGGACGCATGGCAGCTCCGTCCTCGGCTGAACAAGGCGCCGCCTGGCCAGGCAAAGTAACCTCCCGTGCTAACGAGCCTTCTGGGACTCTCGCGCCTTTGTGTGTAACGTACATATAGGTACGTTGGAGGACTCATGGCAAACACACAGACACTGATAGCTCATGCCTACTCTGCTTTCAACCAGCGAGACGTTGACGGCGCCTTGGCGCTCATGAGTGAGAACGTCAGCTGGGCCAAGGCATCGGAAGGTGGTCGTGTGATTGGGAAAGAAGAGGTTCGTGCTTACTGGACCCGTCAGTGGCAGGAGTTTGATCCTCATGTGGAACCAATCGAGGTGATCGACCGCGAAGGGGGCAAGACTGATGTCAGGGTTCACCAGCTCGTGAAGAGCCTCGGTGGCGACGTTCTTTCGGACAGTGAGGTGTGGCACATTTATAGCATCGCGAACGGTCTCATCGAGCGCATGGACCTCAAGGAAAGCGAAGCGAACTCGGACCCAACCCCTTCTGCAGCATTTTCCAGGCACTAGTGGCATGTCGCATATCATTGAGACGATTAGCGTTGTGGTCTCCTCGACTTAGGATGGTTTAGGACCATTTGGGCTGGTTTCGACCGTACGATGGTCGTGTATTGGTCGTGCGCCGCCCAACGCTTTGATTCTGACCTCTCCTCGATCCCACGGAAATGAACCGCTCGGCAAATTTTGGATCGGCCATTGAATAGGCCGACACATTCAGCACTATTTGATGCCAACCGTTGCAGGCAACGGAGCCACAGGGCTGATCCTAAAGCATCAGCTATATATATATTGGAGGTGTCAGTGTTCGATGAGCGCATTGGCGATTTATCGCAAATCGACATCCTACAATCGTCAGCTCGGTCAAGATCACACGCATAGATTATCAGACTACATCTACCTAAACGGCAGATCTTCTGACAAATGTGCCGCGACCCTTCTCGCGAATGACATAACCTTCCACGCGTAGTTCGTAAAGAGCCTGCCTCACCGTTAGGCGGCTGACCGCGAACGCGGCCCCAAGCTGTACTTCCGACGGAATAACATCGCCGACAGCAAGGTCGCCATGTTCAATTCGATCCAATAGCAAATCTTTGATCTGCTGGTATAGCGGAACGAAGCTCTGACGATTGAGCCTGCAATCTGTAATCGCCATTCTCGGCGGCCGATTCGCATGGTGCGCCAAAATTTCCTCCTCTCCACGGCAAGTCATTGCGTTACGTTTTCGGGCGATGCTCCTAGTCGCCGCGCAAGGCGATCATGGGGTCTATCTTCGCTGCACGCGTCGCGGGAAGGGCAGATGCTGCGAGCGCAAACAACAGCATGGCAAGGGCAGAGAGCATCAGCACAAGTGGGTCGAAAGGGCTGACTCCAAAAAGGAAAGAACGCAGCAGGTGAGATACAGCTGTTGCGGCAAGCAATCCTAAGAGACATCCAATAGCACCGAGCTTCGCTGCGGAGGTAAGAACAAGTTGGAGCACCCCCTGGCGCTGGCAGCCGAGGGCCATACGTATCGCCATCTCCTGCTCTCGCAAGGCAACCGAGAATGCGATCACGCTATAGATCCCCAGCACAGACAGCAGCAACGCAATCATCGCGAAGGCTGAAATCAGCACAGTGTTGAATAAGCGTGGAGCTTCACTATCCGAGATCACTTGCTCCATCGATTGCATCTCGACGAGGGGAAGTTGAGGATCGGTATTTCGTACTGCCGCGCGGAACGAGTTTTCCAATTGCTCGGGAGGGATGTCGGTGTGCAAGACGATACATCCGTAGGTTCCGGTTAACTCCCCGGCCGAAGCGAAAGCCCCTTCTGAAACGACCTGTTGGGTTACAGGTTGATAGAACTGTTCTGATGTCGCGCTATCCGGTGATCCGAGCTTTACGTCATCCACTACCCCCACTACCGTTAACCAGGGGGTTGGAGTTTCGGGCATGCCGCGGCGCAGTCGTTTTCCTATAGGGTCCTGACCGGGCCAGAAATGCTCGGCCAGCTTCCGGTTCACGATCGCAACGAGTTGAGAATCGGCCTTGTCTGATTCAGTGAAAAATCGCCCTCGCAGCAAGCGGATTCCTAGCGCCTGGAAGGGATCGCCCTGCATCAGCGATACCGTGGCCATACTCAATCCCGCGCCTTTCTGAGGGACATGTCCTTCCACGGTGATTGCAATCCCTCCGGCATCCCCTCCGGCAGGCCGGAAAGAAGAGATGCCTGCGGCTTTAACTCCCGGCAGTTGCCGTAGGTTCCGCAGCAAGGTGTCAGTAAAGTTGTCGATTGCAGACTGGGTAGCATATCGCTTTTGTGGAAGGACATAAAACGCGGAAAGCGTGTGGTCTACCCGAAAGCCAAGATCGACCTGACGCATCTTTTCAAAACTGCGCAACAGCAATCCGGAGGCCGTCAGCAATACCAGGGCAACGGCGATCTCCGCGACCACAAGCGTCGATCGCAGCCTCCCGTGTCCGCTACCCGGAGTGCCGGTTCTTCCGCCCTCCTTCAGGGTCTCGTTTACGCTAGTCCGTATAGCTGCAAACGCAGGCGCTAGTCCGCAGACCAGACCCGTCAGCACAGCCAAGACGAGAGCAAAAACGATGACAGGCCAATCCAATGAGATCTCTTGGATTCGGGGCAGGGTCTCCGGCAGCAGGCTGATGCCGATTCGAATGCAGGCGGCGGCAAATGCCAGTCCGACCAGACCTCCGGCGATACTCAACACAAGGCTTTCCACCATAGCCTGTCGCAGCAGCATAGCGGCGCGTGCGCCCAGAGCCAGACGAACGGCGATCTCCCTCCTTCTGCGAATAGAGCGCACCAAGAGAAGTCCAGCCAGATTTGCGCATGCGATCAGCAGAACAATAGCGACTGCAATAAGCAACGTATGTACCAGGGGCCGGGCCTGCGCAACGGTGTCCTCATGCAGGAGCTTTACCTCCGATTGAATACGAAGGCTCCGCATAAATCCGGGATAGTTACGCATCGTATCTTCGGCCGCTCGTTGGGCGTCGCTCTGTGCCTGTGCCGGCGTAATGCCGGGTTTGAGGCGCCCCACCATGCGGGAATTCCATGAGGCCGCATAGCCTGCGGTGAATTCCTCTGGCTGAGGACTTAGCGGAACCCAGAGCTCGCTGTTGTTTACGTGTCCGGGTACAAGGGGAAACTCAAAATCGCGAGGCATGACGCCGACCACGAGATAAGGCTTGCGATCAAGAAGAATCTTCGTCCCAAGAATCTTCTCGTCGCCATGAAAGCGCTCGCGCCACATGCTGTAACTCAGTACGGCTACTAACTGATGCTGATCGTCTTCCAGTTGGGTAAACCAGCGTCCCATCAGCGGTGCAACAGCGAGGGTCGGAAATACTTCTCCGCTCATTCTCGTCGCATAGACATGCACGGGGTCGCCGGTGCTGGACAATTCAAGACCTATTCGTTGATAGCCCCCGAGGTGGAGAAAACTATGCGTGTCTCGCATATAGTTGCGGATGTCTGGGGCAGTGACGGCAGATTTGGTTAAATGAGATCCGACGAGATCATCGCCAAGGATGACCAAGCGATCGGGATCGGCAAACGGAAGCGGACGCAGCAAAACTCCCTCGACAATTGAGAAGACGGCAGTCGTCGCGCCAATTCCGAATGCCAGCATAAGAATTGCTGTGAGCGTAAATCCAGGTGATTTACGCAACTGGCGCAAGGTGTATCGAACGTCCATCACAGTAGTGGCCAGTCCTTGGTAAGCTCGTTCATTGCGGTGCAGTTGCTTCACCTGCTCCACTCCTCCATATGCGCGCCTCGCTGCCCGCCGAGCCTCTTCCGGAGTCATACCTCGATCTAGAAAATCGTCTTCCAGCAACTGGAGATGAGCAGCAATCTCTCTATCCAATTCGGCTTCTGCTTTGGAATTGGTGAAGAGGCTAAGGAATCTGAGAAAAATGCGCCTTAGATGTTTCATCTTTAAAACTCCTCAACGAGAAGCTTTTCAACCAGACCAGCCATCCTTCTCCATCGCTGGGTCTCTTCCCCGAGCGCCTTCTGGCCAACCCGAGTAATTGCATAGTATTTAGCTTCGCGGTTGTTTTCCGTCTTTCCCCAGGTTCCCTTGATCCATCCGTACTGCTCCAGACGTACCAGTGCTGGATAGAGCGTGCCCTGGTTGAGATTGAGAAGATTGTCGGAGACCTGCTCCAGCCGGCTTGCTATCTGGTAGGCGTGCTGTGAGCCCATGCTGGCAAGCGTACGCAGGACAATCAGATCCAGCGTTCCCTGAAGAAGTTGAATTGATTCGTTCTCTCTACTTGGCATCCCAGTGATGCTCCTTGATGAGAGGGTCGTTCTTCGTCCACTTGTTTGTCAAGTGAAATTTGTCCGACCGTTGATGCAGGTGATCAGAACTAACGCATAAGTGGCACTCTGGCGGATAGTTCTGTCGGCTTCTCTAGGTAAGTAGGGGATATTCCGGATTGCCAGACAAGCCGCGGAATAGATAGCGTGGCTCTTGATCTGAGGGTTTTTCGCGATGTGACGAGCCGGGTGTCATCGCCACCACTCGCGGCGATACCGATCCAGTCAAGGAACTATCGATGGACGGGCGATGAGTTTCCGACGCTTTTCGCAAACTTGCAAGAGGAAATATTCTCAATTGGTAATAACAGGGCGACTCACTCATTGAGCCCAGCAGAACGACCGATAACTTCCGCGATGCGCGTTTTCTATGAGCAGGTCACTGGTGTCAAGGTCTGTTCTTCGCTTTTTTCCTTCATAGGGTTCTTGCTTTTGTTGTTGTTGGTTTGGTTGCGCCGCAAGTTGCTCTCCACCGGGTTTCTATACGCACTCTAGATGAGCTGTCTTGATGCAAGCTCGGTGCCGGTTGGGGTTCGAGAGGAGAGTCGATGCTGCCATTTCTCGTTCGGTCTCTAAGATCAAAACGCGCTCGCAGTCATCGGAACACGGTGTCGTCGCAACGGGTAAGCATGGTCATTCCTCAAGCAGCTTTTGCGTAGAAAGGTATAGTCTCTCTCCGACCCGAAAGACCTGCTCATCCCATTTCTCGTTACCTACGCCTGTCCAGCCCCTGGGCTGTAATCTGCGGTAGTTCTCTAGCGAGGTCGCGTAGGAACGAAGTCTGCAGTTCCGCGATCTTTGCGGCAGCCAAGGCTTCAATCGTGCCGATTCCGTCCCAAGCGGCGAACCTTCGTGAACTGCCGTACTATCTTACAAATGACGAACGAAGACCGCCTTTTCGGTCTAGAGGCGATGTTCGCTTCGACCAACGTTACGGTTGCTGACATTCAAGCTGGCCATCGGCATCGTCAACTTAACGGTGAGCGCGCAGCATTAGTGCAGGAAAGCAGAGAGTGGCCTACCTGGCGCGCTAGGGAAGGAGAGTCGCGAGGGCGGTCTTGTTCCAGAGGTGAAACGCTTGCTTGAGCAGCCGCCGATGGCGGGCTGCGGAGAGGAGATGCCGGCGCAAGCGAAAGGGAGCGTTGATCGACTCGAACACACAGAGAAAACGTTGAGCGTGCTCTGGAGATTGAAAGCGCTTCATCTGCCTTTCTCGCATACGGGTTGGCTGATGCGAGTTCTCAGCTCGGTTGTTCAGATAACGGCTTTGCCGGTGTTCCACGTCAGGCAAAATCAGCTTCTTCGCTGCAGCATAGCTCCGCAGCTTGTCCGTGATGATGACACGCGGTGCTCTCTCTGCGGTATGGAGCAGCTTGCGAAAGAAACGCAAAGCGGCCCAACGGTCCCGGCGTGGCTGTACCAGAATATCGATGACCGCTCCGTTCTGGTCCACGGCCCGCCACAAGTAATGCTGGACTCCATTCATCTTGAGGAAGACTTCGTCCAGGTGCCACTTCCCTCCGAATCGAGCTCGCTTCTTTCTCAGCCGGGCAGCGTAGACGGAGCCGAACTTGCGGCACCATTCCCGGACTGTTTCATACGTCACCGGGACGCCTCGCTTCGCCATCATCTCCTCGATGTTCCGATAGCTCAAGGCAAAGCGAAAGTACAGCCATACACATTGCTCCACCACTTCGATTGGAAAACGGTGCCGACGATATCTGCTCTCAGACGTACTCACCTCGTCAGCTTCTCACACATCCTTAAGTTGACAATGCCTGAGAAAGGGATGCGACCGACGATGGCGCGTCTGACCCTGGCACGAAAGATTGCCAGCATCACTCTAACGATTTGGAAGAAAGGAGCGGATTTCGACGCCTCACAATTGCATTGGCAAGAAGCTTGAGCGTCTGTGATGAAGAGGCCTTTCCATCTCCGGCGATTCTCTCTGATGGTGGTCGGTCGGGTTCTCGAGACGCTCGGTTCGAGGTGAGTATCAGTCAATGAGTTCGGCCCTGTGTGCTTCGGCACCGAGTCACTGAGTCACGCTATGCCTCCTCGGATAACCAGAAATAGCGATAGGCCGCGAGCTTCTAATAGAACCATGGTTGACACCCAAATACCAGGTCCGCTTGCCAAGTCTAAGACTCGATCGGCGTCGTCACCACCGGAAGATGAAAGCCACGGATATGGCAAACAAGCCACAACGAACCCTCTCGAGCGAATCGGGGGGCGCACTCACAGGCAGTGGGCTGGATCTCGAGACAAAAATCTTCTCGGCGTCCGGTCGAGGGGGAAACTTTTTTCTTGACATCCCTTTTTATAGAACGCAATGAACTTTACGATGAAGCCTTTTGTACGTTCTGAGTGGATTGTCGGCAAACAAGAAGTTAGGAACTCGCAGGAAAGTGGAACATTTTATCTCTTCAAAATGCCGCTCGGTTCTGTACCCTAAGAACTGCAAACAAGAATGAGCCACCCTAAACTCCCGCGCACCCTGCTTGTATTCCTGTTCGTGCTGCCCCTCATGTCTGCGCAGGCGCAGGCGCAGGCGCAGGCGCCAGCATCGCTTCCCGACATCCAATCCATTGGCGCTCTGGGCACAGACATCTTCCTTCAGTCCGGCTCCACCGGTATGGTTCTCGTCGTCGTTCGCGACGATCATGTCTTCTTCCGCGGATACGGCCAAACCGCGCCCAACTCCCATCAGTTTCCCACCCAGGATTCTTTGTTGCGGCTCTGCTCGCTCACAAAGATTTTTACCACCGACGTTCTCACCAAACTCGTCGCGGACAAGACCGTGCGACTCGACGATCCGCTCCAGCGCTATGCCCCGGCGGGCACTGTTGTGCCCAAACGCGTCCGTCCCATGACCCTCGCCGATATGGCGACACACACATCCGGTCTCCCGCGAGAACTGGGAAACGCTCCTCCCAATACGCCGCACTTCACCTTCCCCGACTACCGCACCCGCTGGCGCTGGCTGCAAAACCAACGTCTCCGCAGCACTCCCGGTACCGCCGCCCTCTACTCGAATGTAGCGTTCGATTTCCTCGGAGATGCCCTCCAGTCCGCTGCACACAAGCAATACGCCGCACTTCTTGCCGAGCGCACTCTCAACCCACTCCATATGCAGCACACGACGTTCTTTCCCAACGCTGAGCAATGCAGGCATCTGCTGGTCAGCGCCCACGAGGACGGACCCTGCACCGCCACCGAGGCCACCGCTGGAAGCTCTGGCCTCTACTCCACCGCAGCCGATATGGCGATCTGGCTCAAGTACCTGCTCCGGACCGGTCGCCCAGGAATCCCCGCACAGAATGCCTCCGCTCAGGCGGTCTATATCCTTCCTTCGAATCTGGTCAGCCAAAAGGGACTTGACCACGCCGGCGAACCCACTGGCGTCGGTCTGGGCTGGATTCACATCCTGTCAATCGACTCCCCGTCGCACATCCTCGAAAAGACCGGTGGCGGAGCCGGCTACGAAACTTATATCGCCATCAACCACTCTCGCCGCACGGCCATCTTTCTGGCCGCTACCGACGGCTCTTTCTACACTCACTTGAACCTCTTCAATGCTGCGAACAAGCTTCTACTCGCCGTAGCCGGTCTGCCGTCGCTCCCACCGCCACCCCCTAAACCCGCAGCTAAACACAAGCACGCTCATCGCCGAGGCTAAGCGAGTTAGCATCCTCTGTGGTTCGGCTACTACGTGTGGAATTGCGTCTCCGGACGTATGGTAGACAACTCGTCAATTAACCCGTCGGCTAACCGTTCGGACCGATTCGAATCGGAATACGACTGGTAAGGTGCGGATAGCCCGTTAGAACTAAGTCGCTGGCGCGGCGGCTTGAGAGTGGTTGGCGTAGCGAAGGAAGTACGGCAGGGCTAGGTTGGTCATAGGAAGGAGGCTCCTATGACTCGACTTCGTCAACGCATGCTGGACGATCTCCGGCGGCGCAACTATTCTCCCGATACGATCCGCGGCTATGTCCGAGCGGTACAACAGTTTGCCGAGTACTTCGGTCGCTCGCCCGAGCAGATGGGCGCCGAAGAGCTGCGACGCTATCAGATCCACCTGCTGCACGAGCGGAAGCTTGCGCCGGGCACGGTGGAAAACAACATCTCAGCCCTGCGGTTTCTCTACAGGAAGACTCTGAAGCGGCGCGATCTGGCCTTTGACGATCTGCCTTTCCCCAAGCAGCCGCGGACGCTACCCACCGTGCTCAGCCACGACGAGGTGACGCGGCTGATCGAGGCGGCGCCGAACCGCATGCATCGCATGCTCCTGATGCTGCTCTACGCCACCGGCATGCGCCGCACTGAGGCATCTCTGCTGAAGGTGAGCGACATCGACAGCCAGCGCATGGTCATCCATATCCAGCGGGGCAAGGGCCTGCGCGATCGCGATATTCCTCTGACCCCCAAGCTGCTGGAAGCTCTGCGCGACTACTGGCGATGGAAGAAGCCCCGCGTCTATCTATTCCCCAGCAGGATGAGTGCTCCCGGTGTCGAGCAGCCTATCTCCGACAAGACGGTGTGGAACGTCTGCCGGGCGGCCGGTACCCGTGCTGGGATTCATAAGAAGCTCCATCCGCATACCCTCCGGCATTGCTTCGCCACGCATCTGCTGGAGGGCGGTGCCGACCTGCGCACCATCCAGCCGCTGATGGGCCATGAGCGGCTGGAAGACACGACCATCTATCTGCACCTGTCCCAGCGCCATCTGCATGCTGCTATCAACCCGCTCGATCAACTCACACTGCGCAACCCACAGGAGGAGCAACAAGGATGACGCGGCCGCCCTTCGAGATGGCCGATGTGATCCGGACCGCAGGCAGCAGGTTCCGTGAACATAACTCGCTGACCTGGCCGCAGTGCAAGGTGCTCGAGGCCATCGCACGCTGCCGCACAGCTGCCCTCGGCGGACATCGCGATCAGTGCTCGAACTGCGGCCATCAAGCCATCTCGTACAACTCCTGTCGGAACCGGCACTGTCCTAAGTGCCAGACCAACGCTCGCGACCAGTGGCTCGCCAAGCGCCAGCAGGAACTGCTGCCCGTGGGCTACTATCATCTGGTCTTCAGCGTGCCACACGCACTGGCGCCGCTGATGTGGCAGAACAAGCGGCAGCTCTTCGCGCTGTTATTCCAAGCCAGTGCAGACACACTCCTCGAAGTCGCAGCCGACCCCAGGCATCTCGGCGCTCAAGCCGGCTTGCTCTCGATCCTGCACACCTGGGGACAGACCCTGCAGCCTCACCCGCATATCCATTGTGTGGTGCCCGGCGGCGGTCTGTCGCCGGATCACACCCGCTGGATATTTTCACCCTCCAACTTCTTCGTGCCCGTCAAGGTCCTCAGCCCCGTCTTCCGCGGTAAGTTCGTGGCGGGATTACGACGCGCTTTTCATCGGGATCGGTTAAGGTTCTTCGCCGAGTGCTTGCCGCTCAACAACGAAAGGGCCTTCGCTGCTTTCACGCGCAGATTCCGGATGTCTTAGGGTGCGCCCGGAAATCGCAACCGGGAGTGACAACGACCTGATGGCTGTCTAAGGCGTCGACGCCGGCATGCACATTTACGACGGCACTGCTTGCAGTTGACGACCCCACCCATGTGGTCGGTCGCGGCCCCCTGCTGCATGGTGTAGTGCATGCTCATACGGGCCAGCATATAGTGAAGAAAAGGCGAAATAAAGAGGTCTTGTTGTGGAAAGGCGGAGGCCACAACCAGTTGCGACGAAGGCTTTCTTGCCGTGTTTAACGACAACTTCGGCCAGTTTGCGGCTATGATAATCACCCGGCAGCAGATAGCTCACGCGTCCCACTGTGGAGGGTGAAGGCACATGGCTACAAATACAGGTTTTACAACTGCTCAGACATTCGTCTTCGAACAAACGAGGGTAGCGCGGTACGTGGCATTGGCCGAGACCGCCGGTGGATTCACAGTTCCTGATTCGACGGGAATCAGCGATCGTCATTTTCAGCCGATCGAATTTCCCGGCGTGATTGAGAGTGCTTCAGTAATCTTTTACCGCACCAGGCATACCGGAAGGCCTTCGTTTTCGGTTCGTATCAATGAAGCATCGCTGACCCAATACACCTTCACAAATGACGATCCCCCGGAGCGCTCCTGGCACGAGATCATTCCCGCTCGTGGCCGTGCTGGATCTACGCTTAGGGCTCAAAACAATGAACTGATATTTGGTGTCAGCGGTGACGGCGCCGTCACGTTCGGAGACGTGGTTATTCTCTACACCTCGAATGAACTCACAGTTAAGATACCGATTGTGCTAACAGCGCAACCTTGAATTCACCACGTATCCAGCGCAGACTGAGCTGGATCACAAGATTGAGACGAATGTTTATGGACATTCGCTTTACCTCCTTCGCAGTGGGATATGGCCTCGGCTCGCAGAGGCCAGCTGCTTTTTAGGCAACCTCGGTCTACTGCATGAATCCAGGTCGAACTGCAGCTACCACCAGTATTGCTGCTCTGGCTTACCTGCTGTTTAGGTAGGTCAGCGCTTCACCCTCAAGGTCGCCACCAGCGCGGCTGTGGGTGCGTAATCATTAGTTCAGCCGCCGTGCCAATTCCCTTCTCCAAACAGCGCTCCACCTATCCACGAAAAAGAGCGGCGACCATTCGGCGTTGGAGCGTTGTATGGGACAAGCAAAGGCAAAAGCGGATGATCTGGGTGGAAGGGCTGGAATATACGATCGCTACCTTGAAGGACGCTTGAGCATTAGAGGACGAGACCATGCCACAACGATCACAGCCCATTTCAGAAGAAGAAGCAGTTGCCACCAGAGCGAGTGTGAGCAAACTAATAAAGCATGTTCTCACCGCGAGAAACACAGGGGTGTTCGAAAAACACATCCGGGATGTCCTGGACACACTGCTCTGGAAGTACACCGAAGCAAGCGGAAAGTACTCCACCCGCTACTACTCGGCGGCCTCTGCAGGTCAACCCGAACCTTTGCTATGTCACGAACACGTCTTCCAGAAGATAAAGATGATCGACTTCTTCCTTTCCGCGGCAACGGAAGCTGAGATAGATCAAATCTTGTCTGAAGCCTGCGGCTGTGTTGTAACCAGAGAAGAGGACAATCTCTTAAAGCCATATGACGATGAATATGGCTGGATTCGATACTCCAAAGCCAAGATTGCAGTAATGGACAGAGAAACTGGCAAGGTGATCGCCCATTGCCAGCCTGCGAGGCTCCCCACAGCAGTTGCCCGGTGTCCAATGAAAACCCGGCGTCGTGAGCGCCGGGTCCGGTAACGCACTTATGTAGAGTGAAAGGGCCCCCATTCCTGGGAGCCCTTTTGGACGCTGCTAGAAAACGTATGGCGGACCATCTATCGGCGGCAGCATGCACGGGCTACATTCCCCCAAAGTGATTATCAGTGAGTCCACCGTCAACCCGTCATCATAGCCAAGGAAGACCATCGCCAGTTGGAAGTCCCTCACGACCATGTCATCGCTACCCGGCCACTGTCGCATCCATCCAGACGTGGGCTGCTTAGTGGGATCGTTCGCACCGATCCGGAGCAGGTCGGTGGTTTTGGGTTCGCCGTGCCTTAGAAAGGCCGTCCCTATCAAGACGTCGGCAGGGGTTAGTGTGTAGAGGTTATAACAGTTGATACTACTCAGCATGCTGCACACCTCGTGTGAAGCGGGATTGCGTACGTTGGCTCCGTTCGCCAATCGAGGAAGTCTACTCCAATATGCAAAAGTTTGCATGGGTCTGCAAATCACCGCCGTTAACTTCTGCCACTCACGGAGCCGGCAACACCAGTCTCACGCTGACTGGAAGCAACTTCTTGGCTGGAGCAGCCGTGTTGTGGAACGGCAGCTACCGGACCACGACCATTGTGGATGCGGCTCATGTCTCGGTGGCGATTCCAGCAAGCGATCTGGCCAACGCCGGAACTGCCACCATCACCCCCGTAAATCCAGGGGCAGCAGCGTCCGCTCCCTTAGCTTTCAACATCAACTAAGAACGAGAGCATAGGTGGTTGATGGAAGCCATCTATGCTCTCGTTGTTCCCGACATGCCTTCGGTCACATAAAATATCCTCATTTCTCTATCCGCATGCGGAAACCGGAACCGCTCGTGCATGGACCTCGGCAGAATTTGCAGGTGACACCAAATGCGTATCCGAAGAATCAGATTCCTCAGAGAGTCCATATTCCTTCAGCTTCCTGTATAGCGTTGTCTTACTGATGCCAAGCAATTCAGCTGCCATCATTTTGTCCCCATCGGTCTTTCGAATTGCATCCAGGATTGCTTGTTTTTCCATTTTAGATATGGGGATGATGCGCTGTTCGACGGGAACTGAAGTGGGATTTGTCGTTCGCACCATCTTTACTTCTCTATAAAAATCCAAGAGTTTCGATGGGAAGTGACTTTCGCCAAGCTCTGGTTCAGCCGTTCGGCTACATGCCCAAGCTATCGTAT
>JAOAPB010000006.1 GCA_025462645.1 Edaphobacter sp.
ATCAGACTGATCAATCGTCGCTCAAAACTGCTCCGACTGCTGCTCGCTCTGTCTTCGGGAAAAGAAAACGCACCAAAACAATCCACAGATCTCGCCCAGTTGACACGGTCACTCCATATCAGGCCAAGGCACTCATCGAGCTAGCCAGGTAAGTCTCGAAGCCTTCGAAAGAGTGGATGATGCTGGCGAATTTACGGAGTCCAGCCCATACCGTCGGCTTATGGACTCCGAGCTCTGACATTGCCTCAATTACCCAGATAGACAATTACGATTCCCTGATAACTGAAATCAATGATGCAAGGGCATTCCCCACAAAATCCCCTGAAAATCTTTGTATTAATCCCGATAGCAGGAATCGGACCTGGAGAGCGGTTCGCTCAGGACTTCGTCCACCGCCACCTTTTACAACATTACAAAGAAGATCAGACAATACACCCGCGCTTGAGTGTGGTGCGCCCGGAGAGATTCGAACTCCCGACCCTTTGGTTCGAAGCCAAATGCTCTATCCAGCTGAGCTACGGGCGCACGTAACAACAAAGCGTTACAACAAAACAGCTAATTATTCATAGCCGATTATTCGGCGGGCGGCAACTAGGTCGTTGCTACTACCGGCTCCGGAACCGGGACGGTGAACATGGGCACGTTCTCGACGATGTCCAGACCGGCACGGCGCAGCAGCTGGTGGATCACCGGCTCATTCAGGCGGCTGGCGTCGTACTCCACCCGTACCGTCTTCTTTGTCTCGTCCAGTTCCATGCGGCGGACCCCGTAGACCTCGCGAACCTTTGCCAGGGCCAAGGTGGCTGCTTCCGTCGGAGGCGCTCCGTAGCGGTACAGAACATCAAGCTGTGTCATGCCTTCGATCATACCAGCGGCTTGCCGGCCCCAGCGGGTCCCTCACAGAGCATCACGAAGCCGGGTTCCGTAGAATCGAGAACATGGCAATCTCTCTTATCGAGGGCAATTTCTCTGCGCTGGTCTTCGACTGCGACGGCACCCTTGTCGATACCGCGCCCGCGCACCTCCGCGCGCTTCAGTTCGCTTTGGAACCGCTCGATCTCGCGATGTCTCCAGACTGGTATTACCCGCGGGTCGGCCTCACCCCGGACGCGCTGATGGATGAGTATGAGGCCCAGGTTGCACTGCGTGCGTTGCCGCGCAAGGGTATCTTTGAGCGTTATACCGTTGCGTTTCAATCCGCCATGCCGTTGATCAGGGAGGTCGCCGTGATCGCCGAAATTGCGCGCGCCTGGCACGGGCGTGTCCCCATGGCGGTTGCTTCGAACGGCCGCCGGGAGAACGTCGAAGCGACTCTGGCCGTCACGAAGCTGCTCCCGCTCTTCGACTTCATCGTCGCCGCGGAAGATGTTGAGCGAGGCAAGCCGGAGCCCGATGTCTTTCTAGAGGCGGCCCGACGGATGCAGGTTGAGCCGGGGCAGTGTGTCGCCTTCGAGGACTCCAACGAGGGGCTGGATGCCGCTCGAAGGGCCGGTATGCGGACGGTCGATATCAGGAACCATTACTCGCCGGAGCGATAGCTGCGCCCGCTTCGGTTTCGCGCGGTTGCTTTCAGGTATACCTCGTCCCCCCTGTCAAGATCGCAAAGTCTTCCATCTAGGTGAGTTAGGTGTGGACTTCGCAAATTTTTGATATAAAGTCTTTATTTTCAGTGCGGTTTCTGTAAAATATTCATTATAAAAGGAAAAGCCCCGGTGGTTATCCGGGGCTTTACTTTTATGCTCTGTTTCTATTATAGCAGGTCGGGATAACTAATCCGCCAGTTTTTATGACAATATTTCATTTGTTATGTGATAGTTAGCAAAATAGGGGGCTTGACAGCATGTTTCTGGGCCAAATTTGAAGAAAAAACTTTCGAGGTTTGATTTGTGACTTGTTTTCAATGGGTTGTGGGTGGTAATGGAACGGCTACTAGAACAAGAACACGGCGGGACGCTAGGGAGATCTGGGTAGAAAAGCGGGTTTCTCCGCTTCAGCGGCAAAATGCGCCGCTCTCCGTCGAAATGACGGGGCTGGGGTGGAGTTTTCGAAGAAGCTGCTACTGAGGCTAAGGCGGCGGTGAACCCGGGTTGGTTTGGCGAGCACGGGACGGGCATAGGCAGGCTACCGACGACAGCGAACCTTTGGGGCAGAAAAGCAATCCAACTGGGGAAAGAAAAGCCAGGGTTATTGTATGGCTGATTTAACCCGTCGGAGTTTTTCATCGAAGGCCGCTGCCTGTTTTGCCGCTCTCGGTACGCTTTCCGGTCTGAACCAGAGTGCCCAGGCACAGATTGTTTGGAAGACAGCACAGTGGAAGCTCGCTTCCTTTGAAGAGTTGCTGGGGGAGAAAGCCAGGGTAAAGCAGCTCTTCGATATCACCCAGGTTGAAGATGGGGCGTCTCTCGCCAAGGTAAAAAATTCGTTGAACGGGCTCCATTTTGGATTTGGGGTTCCCGCAGACCAGATCCGGATGATCGGCGGATTACATGGACCGGCCAATCTGCTGAACTACGACGATTATGTGTGGAGCAAGTACAAGATCGGGGCGTGGCTGAAGATCAACGATCCCAAGACTCGCGAGCCTGCGGTGAGAAATCCCATTTACCAGAGCGCACTCAGCGAGGAGGCCGCTCGGATTACGGCGGGCACGGATCCCGACGACGAGAGTTCTCCGTTGCAGGACGCGAGCATGCAGGGGCTGCAGCGGCGCGGAGTGCGTTTTCTGAGTTGCCACACGGCGTTGGAGGAGCAGGTACGGCAGCTGATCAAGCACTACAACCTGAGCGAGGACCCAGAGACGATTGTTCGCGACATGTTGGCGCATACCGTGCCGCATGTGTTGGTGGTGGCGTCGATGGTATCGGCGATTGCGCTGTTGCAGAGCGAAGGTCGGTACAGCTACGTGACGGTTTAGAAGAGGCGTTGCCGCTGGAGCGTATCGACATACTCGGCGGCAATGATTGAGCGCTCGAAACTCCGCTGAGAAGCGTCGGAACTACAAGCAAAACCGAAGCGCTGCGCTGCCCACCGAAGATTATCCCGAGCGGCCGGTTCAATGCGGAATTGAGGAATGTGTAACCCCACCCTTGGCGCGTTGAGGCGCTCAGGATGGGGCACCAGGTGTTGCCGGTAGGTTTAGCTGAAGTTGGGGGTTGGGGCGCCGATTGCCGGATCGGTTATGCTGTCCTCTCCGGTTTCTACGTGGCCTGCGATGTGGCGCTGGAAGGTGGAGTCGGTGTCGACTTCGATCACAAGGTCGTACCAGCCGAAGAACTTTTTCAGAGACCAGTGTTTGGTCAGTTCTGCGCCCGGTTTAAGGTCGTGGGTGATCTGGTGCTTTGTGTAGACGTTGAGGATGCTTACCTCACAGGCCGAGCCGCGATTGACGATGTCGAGTGTAATGCCGGGGCCTTCTTCATCGTAGCGGGTAGTGATGTGGAGGTTGGCTTTGTTCTGGCCGGAGGTGCTGCCCTTGAAGGAGCGGAGGAAACCGTTCGGGCCGTAGACCGAAAGATCGTATGCGCCGTGAGGATTCGCGGTAAGAGTCCAGGTGTCGGAGATCTCGACGCCGGGCTCGACGGTGTATGTCCAAGGACCGCTGTGGGTGTTGCCGGAGCGTACGTGATAGACCGCGGCGGCTTTGCCTGAGTTGCTGAAGTCGATGTGGAAGGTCTGGTTGGAGAGATTGGCGTGGCCACTGACGTTGAGCTCGTACGGCACCGGCCGGGCAGGGCGTGTCCCGGGTTCCTGGGCGGGCAGGGCCTGGTCGGTTGGTGGTGCGGGCACGTAGTCGGGGTGGCGCTGGTTGTCGGGAGGGAGATATGCGACGGTGCTTGGCAGGGGAACCTTTGCGTCGTTTGGTGAGATGAAGTTGAAGGCGGAGGTGAGGTCTCCTGTGACGGCGCGACGCCACGGGGTGATGTTGTTTTCCTTGAGGCCGGGGTGGTGTGGGCCAAAGCGCTTTTCGATGAACTGAATGAGCGAGGTGTGGTCGAAGACCTCGGAGCTGACCCAGCCGCCTTTGCTCCAGGGAGAGATGACGATCATGGGGACTCGCTGACCGAGGCCGTAGGGGCCGGCGGGATATTGTGAGTTGCCGGGGAAGATTTCGTTGATGGTGTCGACGGTGGAGATGCCCTGTGCGCGGGACTGCGGGGGCGTGGGGGGAACGATGTGATCGAAGAAGCCGTCGTTCTCGTCGTACATGAGGAAGAAGGCGGTCTTGCTCCAGACGTCGGGGTTGGCGGTGAGGATGTCGAGGACCTGGGAGACGTACCATGCGCCGTAGTTTGCGGGCCAGTTGGGATGCTCGGTGTAGGCCTCGGGAGCGGCGAGCCAGGAGACCTGCGGGAGGTTGCCGGAGCTTACATCCTGTTTGAAGGTGTCGAAGAGCGTGCCGGAGGTCAAGATGTTGGTTCCGGTTCTGGCCTTTTCGGCGAGGGGCGAGCCCTGCGGTGCGTTCTGATACTGGTGGAAGTAGAGAAGTGAGTTGTCGCCGTAGTTGCCGATGTAGGGGTCGCTGGTCCAGCCCCAGAAGCCGCTGGAGTCGAGGCCGGTGCCGATGTCCTGATAGATATTCCAGGAGATGCCGGCGTTTTGGAGAAGCTCGGGGTAGGTCGACCAGTCGTAGCCGGCCTCTGCGTTGTCTATGACGGGGCCACCGTTTTCGCCGTCGTTGCCGGCCCACCCTGTCCACATGTAGTAGCGGTTGGGGTCGGTGGCGCCGAGGAGGGAGCAGTGGCAGGCGTCGCAGACGGTGAAGGCGTCGGCGAGGGCGAAGTGGTAGGGAATGTCGCTGCGGGTGAGATGTGCCATGGTGGTGGTGCCCTTTTGCGGGACCCACTGATCGTTGTTGCCCTCGTTCCAGGCTGCGTGCGTGGTGGTCCAGTCGTGGGCGAGGTCCTGGAGGAACTGGAGTCCGAGGTTGGGCGCGCCGGGGTGGAAGGGCAGGACGTAGCTGTTGCCGCCGTTGGGCTGATACCAGACGGGGTTGCCGGAGGGAAGGGTGACGGCGCGGGGGTCGCCGAACCCGCGGACGCCGCGGAGGGTGCCGAAGTAGTGATCGAAAGAGCGGTTCTCCTGCATCAAGATGACGATGTGCTCGACATCGTTGATGGAGCGGGTGCGATTGTTGGCTGGGATGCTGAGGGCGCGCGCGATGCTGGAGGGGAAGGAAGCGCCGAGGGCGCCGGTGCTTAGAAGCTGCAGAAATGCGCGACGGTCAATTGTCATAGATAGCCTCACCAGAGTTGGAAATCTGACTGCGAGGAGAGCCTAGGCCCGGATTGTTGCGGCGGTGTGACAGAGGGATGACAACTCTGCGAAGGTGCCCCGCGTTGACGAGGACGCAGGTAGAAGACAAGAGCCGCCACTCCGGCGAGCCCTTCCGGCGCGGTAGGCAGCTCTGCTGAATGCAGTGCACTTGCAGACGCACGGCTCCGCATAGCAAACTCGCCATTTATTTCCGGAGGTCAATTTCTTGAGGTTAGAGACTATTTACTGTTTACTGTCTTTTTCGCCTGAATCTTCTCCATCGCGAGCTTCTCCGCAGTTGGCAGAGCATCGGCCGCCGGCACCTTAACATCCGGTTCCACGCCGGTCCCCTCCCAGTTCGTCTTCGTCACCGGATCGAGCGATTTTGCAAACGGCACGCCGACCATAAAATAGTCGGCAACCGTGTGCCCCGACACCGGGTGCGCGCCGCCGCCGGTCGTCTCCCCGATGATCGTGGCGCGCTTCTGGTTCTTCAGATCAAATGCGAACTCTTCTGCACCCGAGAACGTCCGCTTCGATGTCAGCACAAACACGGGCTGCTTCGTCAGCCTCGGTCCGGGCAGATACGACAGCGTCCAGTTCTGCGTCGTCGAGTCCTCCTTGCGGTTATACATGTCAATCAAGTGCGTCGGTCGATCGAACAGGTAGCTCGCAATCAGCGTTACCATCGCGGGCTGGCCGCCTCCGTTCTGCCGCAGATCGAAGATGATTGCATCGGTATGCGACACAAAACCCATCGCTGCAACCACCGTCGGCCCGCAGAACGACGCATCCATGAATCCATCGAACTTAACATAGCCGATGTTATTCGGCAGGATCTCAACCTTGTCGAACGCGCAATTGTCATGTTCCATCTGTTGGTGGAACCGCGCCTCGTCTTCTGGGGTGGGCTCGGTCCGGGGCGGCATCTTGAAAGGGCTGAAGTCCACGCGTAGATGCTTGTCGTGGCTTACCTCCTGCAGGTCCTTGGTCAGTCTCGTGGCAAAGACGTCGCCATCTGAGATCGCATCGTAGTCTCCCTTGGCCTCATGCGCCCTCAACGCATCGGCCATCTGCTGCGCCATCGCGGGTTCGATGTAGTACTCCTTTAGATTGCTATCTACGCCGTCGATCACCCTCTCTCGCTTGGCAGCGTCCATCGTCACGTTCTCCAGCATCACTCCTGGGGGCAACGCGCGCAGCCCAAAGGTTCCCACCGTCGGTGGCTGGGCGTCCTTCACTAGAAGATTTCCAAGAGCGATGGTCTGTCCGCCCTTCTCTTTCACGCGGAACCGAATATGCAGCGGCTCGCTGCTCTCGATCGACAGCAGCTCGAAGCCGCCCGTCCGGCTGCGAAATGAGACCATCCCATCGACCGATTGTGACTGGTCCACGGCCTTGACATAGGTCTCCACCTTGGCGCGATCTCCGCTATTGAAAGCATCCAGCCACGCTTGAAGCGTATGTCCTGCAGGAGTATCGGGAACGGTCGTTTGAGCTAGCCCACACCCAACGCCCACGAGCAGCAACGAGAACAATCTGCAAACCATTCTGGGGATCATGTAATCGGGTGTCCTCACTCATCGAGTTGCTCGACAAACATTTACTTAAATTGCGTGCGATAAAGATATCTGAGAAGCAGTTTGCCAGCTAATAAATACATACCGGGAGATACAACCGCGGGTCTATCTTCACTGTGCAAGGGACGATGAGACTTTCCGTTGCTCCGGTCGAGATGACGAGTTCTGTATTTGGTCGACAGATTCTTTACGGAAGAGCTGATCACCCTATACTTAGTATTGATAGACAGGTCTGCCTCAGTTTTGCGGGCCGAGTTGCCTCTGGAGAGTTCATGGCCGTATTACTTGAAGCGATTAATATCAAGCGCAAGACTTTGTTTGAGCATGAGAATGCACCGTATGTTTGTCTTGAATCCGACATCAGCACCCCGACCGCTCGCGGCGGGCAGACGCTGGTGCACCTGAAGATACGCAA
>JAOAPB010000128.1 GCA_025462645.1 Edaphobacter sp.
CATCGTTCACGAAAATCCGGTGCGCCCATCCTCAACGATCTCCGGGATCGCACCTGAAGGGAAAGCAATCACGGGCGTGCCAGAGACGAGCGACTCCATTGCCGCAAGTGAACTCGTCTCCTCCGCCAGCGTTGGCAAGAGCAGACAACGCGCTCGTTCGAGAAGACGCTGCTTCGATGCGCCACCTACCGGGCCGATGAGACGAGCGCCACGTCCAAGCCGCCGAGCAATCTCCTGCTCGAAGTAGCGCAGATGTTCGGGATAGGGAAAAACGACCCCCGCGAGCATCACCTGGACTCCCATGCTCCGAGCAGCGTCCAGCGCTGCGTGAAGGTTCTTCTCTGGACAGATTCGCGAAAGCAAAAGCGCGAAACGTCCCTTGCGATGCATCGACGCCGGAGGAATACGGACGCCATTCTCAACGACAGTGATACGCCCACGATGTTCAACCGGACAAGAAGCAAGCTGCGTATTCGAAACACACTGCAGATGGAAGTTCGGCGGCAACGTCCAGATATCGGGAGGGTACCATGCCAGCGGTAGGTGCAGCGTGACCAGGACCGGTACTCCTTGCGGTATACGGTAGCGATGGAAGTCAACGCCGTGCATATGGACCAGGCAAATAGGAAAGTGCGCGAATGCAGAATCGATGCTTGCCTGCAAGCGCCGCTCCACCTCGGCCCGCACATCTGGCGTGAGGACACCCGTAGGCACTTCTGCGCCGACGAGGTTACCGGCAATCTGCGACGCCGCATGCGCGGCGACCACAGACTGGAAGCCACGGGCGACCAGGGCAGATTCCAAGATACACAGCATCTGCTCCGCACCGCCCACAGCCTTCGCTCCCACGGTCGCAAATGGATAAGCAACGCTCAGAATGGCCGACTTCGTTTCTTGCTCCCTCATGCGTCGGCACGCGGCAATCCAAGATCCGCCAGTGCCGCTTTTGCCAACTCACAGAAGCCTTGGCCAGAGATGCCCCACCGAAAACCCTCGTAAAAGAGCAGGCCGGCATGAGGGGGCTCGATGAAATTATAGTGCGGAGCCATACGGTACTGCTCCATCTCAGCACCGAACAGACCGAGTGTCTGGCTTTGCGAGACAAAACATGCAAGCCGCTCGTGCTTATGGTGCTGCTGCAGTTTCGACAGCAGAGCAATCGACGCGGGAGGCCCACCTGGAAGAAAGACTCCCATCTCCATTCCTTCGCGACCGGCATGATAGAGCGGCGCCTCGATGAGCGGCACCTTCGACGACAAAAGTCGGATTGCCGCGTGCACGGCAAAGCTACAGGCGTCATGATCCGGATGGCCTCCTTCATACGGGTGCGTCAGCACTGCCTCCGGCGTAAACTCTTGAATCTCGCGCGTCAGACTCTCCGTGATCTCGGCAAGCTGCAATGCTGCCCTCCGATCTGAGACCTGTCGTCCCAAGTTACCCTTGAGGTTCAACATCCTGGCACACAAATTTCCATCCAAGCCAGCCAATTCAAACGCTCTCAGCAATTCGCGCCGGCGAGCAGCCCGATACTCCGATAAACCAGGAAATCCATGGTCTCGAGCGTCGTTCCCGTCCAACCGAGCGCCATCGGTGACACACAAGAATTGTGATCCCGCCATCCGCTCAAGGCGTCCACCGACGGCTAACACCTCATCATCCGGATGCGCGAGCACGATCAGGAGGCGAGGAGAGACCGCGGCACTGTTCAGAAGAGAGCTTAATCTTTCACAAATATCCATCGACGGAATTGGGCAGAATGCTCTAAGGTAACGAAGCTTCGAGCTCACCTTGCCATTCTGATGCGAGATTCCCATAACCCTGAACCCTTCTTCGCTTGTCGTCAGAATGGCAACAGTGCGGTCCCCTCTCTGGGAGTCATGACCAATTGGGATAGCGATCAGGTGAATCGGAAGCGTACGGTTGCCTGACCTCCGGAACACTACCCAACGGATGCTGCTGGTTCATCAGCACGCATGTACGATGACAGGACGATACCTACCTTGAGCGTATCTCCCTGTACTCCGGAGAACCATAGCTGGCCTGAATTAGCCGTCTCGACTGGGAAGTGTTTTGATTCAGCGAAGCGCTCGACAATCCCTCCCACACCGCCAAGCTGCCTATTTGGTAGCGTCGTTTTCCTCGCCCGAGTTCCCCGCCCTGAATCTAATGTTGTGCTCGCCAGTTCCTAGGGACCCTCAAGCTACTGAGTGCTGCAGAACTTCTCGACGTGTTCGATGGTTGTCCTCCTCCTGGGGACCTCTTCGCCTTCTGTCACATCCTCTGATACCGCGAGCGCCTCAATTCATCGTCAAGCTGTTCGAGGAGTTCGCGGAAGAGCTGTGCTGTCATCCCGGCCACGACAGTATGACAGTATGGATGCCACGCGCTCAGACTTTGGTTGCAATCTGGACAATTCGCCACATGTTTGTACGTTGTTGATGTTAGCGATGGCCATAGAAGGGATCTCTGGCGCGTAACGATCCCGGAGAACAGTGCTGATTGCACTGGGAGAGGCATAACTGCTCGCGAAGTTTCGACCCGTTCTCATTCCACTGGTGTTTGCGTGTGAAAACGCCGCGCTCAAGCCGAAGGTCTACGGTTGAACAGTCCGCCTACATGACGCATGCTGCAAGCGGCTTGCTCCAAATATCGCTGAAAACTTGCGCCACTTAGCGACCGAAGCTACAGTACTGGGGCTTTCCGAGGGAGAGTTATGCCGCTGTGAGTGCCCGCTTGGAGAGACGGCGCACATTTGTTTTCGCACGTGCGGCAAAAGAGACACTTCTATTTCGCTCGACGCGTCTCAAGTCCAAGAATTGCTTGAAAAACGATGGACACCTGCCGGTGTTGTCCTCCCGAACGAGCAACTCGTTCCGGAAGTGATAGCGAGTCTCATTCGGATGAGCGGCGGAAATTTCAGGCTTTTGACTCGGCTCCTCACTCAGATCGAGCGAGTTCTCAGCGTGAATGACCTTCATGTCATCTCGACTGCGGTCGTTGA
>JAOAPB010000002.1 GCA_025462645.1 Edaphobacter sp.
CCATCACTTATTCTCTTGTCCAGAAATCGGGCGCGGGACTACACTCCTCCCATGCGCCGCCTAACCCTCCGCTCCCTCGCCGCACTCCTCCTGCTCCTCCCTCTCGCCGCCAACGCACAGGACTGGGCCAAGGCTCGCCTCGATACCTCTCCCCGCCACCGCGAGTACGTTCCCATCAAGCACGGCGACCGCACCGTCCAGACCTTTGTCGTCTATCCCGAGGTAAAGGGCAAAGTTCCCGTCGTCATCCTCATCCACGAGATCTTCGGCCTCTCTGATTGGGCCAAGTTGATGGCCGACGAGCTGGCCGCAGCCGGCTTCATCGTCGTCGCCCCCGACCTCCTCTCCGGCGCAGGTCCCAACGGCGGAGGGTCAGACTCCTTCACCAGCATGGACGCCACCACCAAAGCCGTCTCCAGCCTCAACCCCGATGCCGTCAACGCCGACCTCGACGCCGTAGCCGACTACGCCAAAAAGATTCCCGCAGGCAACGGCAAGATCGCCCCCGTAGGCTTCTGCTGGGGAGGCGGCAAATCCTTCGCCTTCGCCGCACACCGCAAGGACCTCTCCGCCGCCTTCGTCTTCTACGGTCCTGGACCCTCCGACGTCACCACTATCACCGCACCCGTCTACGGCTTCTATGCCGGCAACGATGCCCGCATCGGAGCAACGCTCCCTGCAACCATCGAGGCCATGAAGGCTGCCGGCAAGAAGTTCGAACCCGTCACCTACGATGGAGCGGGCCACGGCTTCATGCGCGCCGGCGAGGACCCCACGAACACCGTTCCTGCCAACAAGAAGGCCCGCGAAGCAGCCTTCACCCGTCTCGTCTCCCTCCTCAAAGAGATGAAGACCGCATCCATCTCCAGCACCAGCAACAAAACCCTGGCGAGGAGATCATCCGCGACAAAACCCACAGCCTCCTGCCACAGCACCACGGAGATGGCTGCGATAATGTAGGTGTGGCTGCCTCTATCAACACGTCGCTTCAGGACCAACTCGACCAGATCACCCAGAACACCCGCGCGCTCGTCCAACCCGAGCGTCTTGCCATCTCGGAGAAGGCAGTCGACGACCTCTTCGCCACAGGCATCGAAGACCGCGTGCTCCCGGTCGGGGCGCAGGCCCCGAACTTTACCCTCGAAGATGCAAGCACCGGCAGACCTGTAAGTTCCACCGACCTCCTCGCCCTCGGCTCGCTCGTCATCAACTTCTTCCGCGGCCGCTGGTGCCCTTACTGCGTCACCGAGCTGGAAACCTGGCGCAACCTCTACCCACAGCTCCGTCAGCGCGGAGCCTTGCTGGTCGCCATCTCCCCCCAGACCACTCGCCAGAACAACTTCACCATCGAGCAGCACCACCTGCCCTTCCCACTCCTCGCCGATCCCGGTGCCGAAACAGCCGAAAAATTTGGCCTTGCGTACACCGTCCCCGAACCGCACCGCCGCTACTTCCAGTCCATCCTCGTCAACATCCCCTTCAACAACGCCGGCCTCAGCTATCACAACGCCACCGAGGCAAGCTGGCGCCTCCCCCTCCCCGCCGTCTTGGTCATCAACCAGGACAACGTCATCGCCTTCAGCGAAGCCCACGCCGACTTCCGCGTCCGCCCAGAGCCAACCGAAGTACTCGCCTCCCTCGGTTAAATAGCCGGACGAATAATTTCCATCCGCATCAGCCAACGAGCCGTAAGCTTGGAAGGCCATGCCATTCCAATTTTTCCATTCCCTTCCCGACGACCCCTCCGTCCTGAAGATTCCAGCTCTCGGTCTCGAACTCACCGTTCGTCTGCCGCCTGAGGCATCGGCGAATGAATTGGCCATCATCGAGACGACGAACGCTCCCGGATTCGGACCTCCCCTTCACCGACACAGTGAAACCGAGATCTTTCGCGTTCTCGAAGGCCGCTACCTCTTCGAGGTGGACGGCAAGCGCTTTGAAGCCGGGACTGGCGAGGTCATCAGCGTGCCGGGCGGCGTCGCCCACACCTTTGTCAACATCACCGACAAACCCGCGCATCAGTTAGTGATCATGCAGCCCGGCATGGACGCCTATGGCTTCTTCTCCGGCCTCGGCGAGACCTTCGCGAAGGGACATCCAGACCGGGACGCCCTCAACATCTTCGGCAAGCCATGGGGCGTGGAGTTCCTCGGCCCGCCGCTCTCGATCGACAAACCATAAAGACAACCCATAAAAACATTCGGCATCCCTATCTCTGAATCGAGGTAAGAATGCCGAACGCGATTAGCCATCTGCGCAGCCGTCGAAACTACTTGTTCTTCCGGTATCGCTGAATCAAGCTGTTGGTCGAGGAATCATGCGAGCCATCCGGCGCGCTCGAACTCTCGAGTTCTCCCAGGATGCGCGTCGCCAGCACCTTGCCCAGCTCAACGCCCCACTGATCGAACGAGTCGATATTCCAGATCGCTCCCTGCGTGAACACCGCATGCTCATATAGCGCGACAAGCTTTCCCAGAACCGCAGGTGTCAGCACCTCAGCCAGGATCGTATTCGACGGGCGGTTGCCCTCGAAGACGCGATGCGGCACCAGCCAGTCGGCCGTGCCCTCGGCCTTCACCTCCTCCGCCGTCTTCCCGAAGGCCAGCGCCTCGGCCTGCGCGAAGACGTTCGCCATCAGCATGTCATGGTGCCGCCCCAGCGGGTTCAGCGTCTTATAGAAGCCGATGAAGTCGCAAGGAATCAGCCGCGTCCCCTGATGAATCAATTGATAGAACGAGTGCTGCCCATTCGTCCCCGGCTCGCCCCAGTAGATCGGCCCCGTATCGGTCGTCACATGTCTTCCGTCGAGAGTCACATGCTTGCCATTGCTCTCCATCGTCAACTGTTGCAGATACGCCGGAAATCGCTTCAGGTACTGCTCATACGGCAAGATTGCAACCGTCTGCGCATCAAAGAAGTCCGTATACCAGATCGTAAGCAGCCCCAGCAGCACCGGCAGATTCTTCTCAAAAGGAGTCGTGCGGAAGTGCACATCCATCTCGTGAAATCCCGCGAGCATCGCGCGAAAGTTCTCCGGCCCAATCGCCACCATCGTCGACAACCCGATCGCCGAATCCATCGAGTACCGCCCGCCAACCCAATCCCAGAACCCGAACATATTAGCGGTGTCGATGCCGAACTTCGTCACCTCTTTCGCATTGGTCGAGATTGCCACAAAATGCTTCGCCACCGCCTTCTCATCGCCCAGCTTCGTCAGCGCCCAATCGCGGGCCGAGTGCGCATTCGTCATAGTCTCCAGCGTCGTGAACGTCTTCGACGCCACCAGAAACAGCGTCTCCTCCGGGTCCAGATCCTGCACCGCTTCAGCGAAGTCCGTCCCATCCACATTCGAGACGAATCGGAACGTGAGGTCCCGCTGGCTATAGTGCTTCAGCGCCTCATACGCCATCACCGGCCCAAGGTCCGAGCCGCCAATCCCGATGTTGACGACATTGCGGATCCTCTTGCCCGTATGCCCCCTCCATGCCCCGCTGCGGACGCGCTCTGCGAAATCCGACATCTTGTCGAGCACCGTATGCACCGCCGGAACCACATCTTCTCCATCCAGAATGATCGACTCACCCTTCGGAGCCCGTAGCGCGACATGGAGCACCGCCCGGTTCTCCGTGATGTTGATCTTTTCCCCGCGGAACATCGCCTCGATCTTTTCGCGCACACCGGACTCCTCTGCCAGCTGGACCAGCAGCTTCAGTGTCTCGTCGGTGATGCGGTTCTTCGAATAATCGAGAAAGATCCCGCTTGCCTCGGCGGTAAAACGCTCACCGCGAGCCGGATCCTCGGCAAACAGCTCCCGCAGATGTCTATCGCGGATCTGCTGAAAATGGGTTTGAAGAGCCTTCCAGGCTGGGCGGTCGCCGAGAGGTACAAGTTGTGTTGCTGTCTGCATAAGCATTTCTCCTTTGTCGATCCCACTCATCGATGCACAACTCTAGTTTAGAGCCGGGGGTCGCACGCCTGCTGAGATACGCATTCTTCAACGGCTGAATTCGCTACCTTTTCACCCGTTTTGCAAAGGATCGGCAGATCCTGCGCCGCTCTCGCGGGTATCTTCTCCCAGCCTCGCGCCACCTCGTAGCCGTCCGCCTCCTTGCGAGAATCCACCTTGTGCGTTTATCGTAGAGATAGTCCGGCTATCGCCCCCTCTTTAGTTTCTTGCGAAAGCCGCATCGAAAGGGACCCCTTGAGCCTCACTCCCCGCCGCCCGCTCTCGCCCACTGCTCCCCCGGCTCTTCCTCCTGCCATGGCGCCCGCAGCCCCCACCCCAAAACCCACTCCAGCTGCCTCCCTCGATGTCTACACCGGCGACCCCAACTTCATGACCTCCCTCGCCCGAGGTCTCATCGTCATCCAGGCCTTCACCCAGCAGAACCCCCAGATGACCATCTCGCAGCTCAGCGTCCGCACCGGCCTCTCCCGCGCAGCCGTCCGCCGCTGCCTCTACACCCTCACTAAGCTCGGCTTCGCCGGCGCCGAGGACGGCTCTCGCTACTCCCTCCGCCCCCGCATGCTCACCCTCTCCCACACCTACACCACCTCCAACACCCTCTCGAGCGCGGCGCAACCCATCCTCGAGCGCATGTCCGCCGCCCTCCGCGAGTCCTTCTCCGTAGCCACCCTCGACGGCGACGACATCGTCTACGTCGCCCGCACCACCGTCAATCGCGTCATGGCGGTAGACCTCCACATCGGCAGCCGCCTTCCGGCCTACTGCACCAGTATGGGCCGCATTCTCCTCGCCTACCTGCCCGCCGAGCAGCTCGAGCAGTACCTCGCCCGTGTCGTCCTCACCCCCCACACCACCCGCACTGTCAACTCGATCGAGAAGCTCCGCCTCCTTCTCCGCAACACCCGTCGCAACGGCTACGCTCTCTGCGATCAGGAGTACGAGGTTGGCCTCCGCTCCCTCGCGGTCCCCGTCTTCGCCTCCTCCGGCCGCGCCGTCGCCACCATCAACCTTAGCGGCAGCGCCCCTCGCATGTCTGTCATCGAGATGCAGACCCGCTACCTCACCCACCTCCGCAACGCCGCCAACGAGCTAAGCGTCTTCCTCCGCTAAGCACTCCCGCTCAAAGCACCCTCTGCAGTTGTTGTTGCAGTTGTTGCTGCTGTTGTTGTTGCTGCTGTTGCTGTTGCTGTTGCTATTGCTATTGCTGTTGCTGTTGCTGTTGCTGTTGCTGTTGCTGTTAGTTTTACGTTGTCATTCTGAGCGAAGCGAAGAACCCCCGCATTTTGAGGGGAGCGAAGCGACCCGAATGCCTTCCCATCCTCTACCCGAACACATCATTATCTTGACTAGAGCCGCTCATAGAGCAGCTCAGTAAAGTCCCATACATGTACTCCCTGCTCCTAAAATGAGCAGATAAATTAGTCCAGCTTTACCGCAGCCCATGCCGATCAGCAAGACCAGTCTTCCCCAGCCGGTACGCTACCAGCGTAATCACCAGAAACAGCCCCGCAACGATCAGATTGGGATACACCACCACCCCATCGACACGAGGCTCCGTCCCCGGCCTACCAGCCCACCACGTCGCAGATGGCAATAAAAAAGGAACATAAAACAGCGGCGTCCAATAGGCCACAGAGACGGCAGTCGCAACCGTAAACGCGACCTCCGGCTCCTTCGACCGGCGCCAGATCAGCCACGTCGCCATAATCGAAACTCCTGCCAGCAGAAACAGCATCAACGCCCCATGAAATCGCGCATGCGGATGCCAAAGCGGATTCAGCAGATGGTTCGAGCTCCAGTCCAGGACAAACGACAGAGCGCTTCCGCCCAGCAGCACAAACGTCATAAGAACCCTCGCCATCGTAATCCGTCTCATCGCCTCACCTTTTCATTTCGCATTTAATTAGTAAACACTCACTATTTAAATACTCCCCGCTATCGACCTCGTCAAGCCGCTTATGCCTCATACTGGAGACCAGAAGATGAAGCCGACAGAAAAACCTGCCCGTGGCCGTCCCAGCCGCCGGCCCGAGATCATCTCCGCCGCGCAGGATTTGATCCGCGCCCGAGGCCTCGCCAACGTCACCACGCGCGCCATCGCCGAGCAGGCAGGCTGCTCCGAGGCAGCCCTCTACGTCCACTTCGAGAGCCGTTTGAAGCTTCTGCTGGCTGTACTCGAAGAGAGCCTCCCCGAGATGCTCCTCCCGCTGCACGCGCTCGAACAATCCATCGGAGCCTTCACCCCCCAGCAAAACCTCACAAAGGCTCTCCGCGCAATCTTCGCCTTCCACGAGCGCGTCATCCCCATGGTGTGCGGACTCTTCGCCGACACAGAACTCCTCGCCGCCTATCGAGAATCGCTCACAGGCCGCAACAAGGGGCCGCAAGGCGCAATCTCCCGGCTCCAGCGCTACATCGCCGCCGAACAGAAGCTAGGCCGCATCGACAAAAAACTCGACACCGACCTCGCCGCAACCACCCTCATGGCGACCTCATTCTTCAAGGCCTTCACCTCCCAATTCCTGGGCGAACCCGGCCCGTCGGACGCAGCCTTCAAGAAAATCGTAGTCACCGCGATCAACAAAACCTAGCTAATGTGGTGAGTCTTAAATTCGTTTCACCTGCCAATAGTCGAAGGCCATTCCACCAGCCTTGGCTACATCCAGATGGCTGATGTTAGGTCACGTATGGCTGATGCTAGTCACTTACGGCTGATGTTAGTCACTTATTTAAGGGCCGAAGGCCCGCTTTATACCAGCCTGGGGCAACGCCCCAGCTAATTCTTGCTTGTTTCTGAAGTATGCCTTGGCTTTAGCCAGGCATACTTCGTTAGCAGGAAACGGAGCTTCAGCCCTGGGGTTTGGCTTCTTGTCCCCTCAGGGAAGGAGAGAATCGATCCGCAGACACTACCTGCCCACCATCTCCACCAGCTTCAGCACCGTCCGCCAGTTCCGCGCCGTACTCACGGTTTTCAGCTTCGAATCGAAGTAGGCATTTGTCAGCTTCGTTCTACCCATCCCATTCGGAAGCTGCAGATAGATCTCCCGCCCCACCACGGCAAACGTATCCGGAGCCGAACGCCCCGCATCAAGCCCCGCCACATCTCCCGCCGTCGGCATCCCCGCAAGAAAATAGACGTGCAGCGAATCTTCGACCGCCCCCGCCTTCAAAAACGGATTGCTCCGCACCACCTCACCCAACTCCGCCGCCGTCCGCAAGACCACCGG
>JAOAPB010000013.1 GCA_025462645.1 Edaphobacter sp.
TGCCCTCGATGGAGTCGACCGCAAAGCGGTTTTCATCCCCGGATCGATCCTGCAAATAGCTGTGGACACGTCCAATCCCATCGCATTCGGATCGACTCCAACTATCCCCATCTTCTACGAGAACGGCCCGACCTTTAAGGTCAACGGCGACGCACATTCAGTTGCGTTCTTCAATACCGACACACCGCTTTTGAGTGGGTGGATTCTTGGAGGGCAGTTCCTCAAAGGGACATCGATCATCGCAGAAGAGTCGGTGGGTAAAGGACGAATCGTTCTCTTTGGATTCCGGCCTCAATACCGCGCGCAATCTGAAGTGACCTATAAGTTCCTCTTCAACGCGTTGCTCTATTCCAGTTCGAAGCCAACTGCGATCTGGGCTTCCGCAGCGCGACCTTCCAATTCGACAATCGATCACAAGGGAGCTGAGTGATGCACCTCCGCTACACAAACCTTTGTCGTTGTTGTCTCCACTCCTAGATCCCTCCTGGATTCGATAAGGTGCTCGAAGCCGCCAGTTCAACTGGAGCTTTGCCTCAGTGCGCCTTTTGTATCGATTCGCTTGCTCGGCTCGTTGGTGAACTTCTGTGGAGGCCTTATGTTCTACGTACGAAATTATCGAAATTCCTTCCGAATCCATTTGAAGCTGGCAACTCTCGCGGCGATCGTGGCGTTATTGGCGTTCTGGTCAGGGAATGTCTCTGCGCAAACCTCCGCCGACGGCACGATTCACGGGCGTATCGCGGATGCCTCAGGAGCTGCACTGGTGGGAGTCAACATCGTTGCTCATACTTCCGCGGTCGGAGGCTCTTTCAGGGCAGCGAGCGACAGCGAAGGAAATTACCGTCTGACGGATCTGCCACCGGGCACTGACTACGTGGTCGAAGCGAGTACTGCGGGCTTTGAAAAGTTCGTCCGTAGCGGCCTGGTGGTTCGCGCCGGCCTCAATGTGACCGTGGACATCGCCCTTAACATCGGATCGCAGTCGCAAACCGTGGAGGTCTCTGGCGAAGCTCCATTGATCGATACGCAGAGCGCTGAGCAGGCCACCAATCTAAGCGGCGAGTTGCTCCGCAATATCCCAATCACCGGTCGCCACGATTGGTCGGATTCTTTACAACTCACGCCCGGAATTATCAGCGCTTCCAGCGACGCACAGGGAGGCCAGACGTACTTCCTGCGGGGATCCGAGAATGAGAATCATGCCACGCTTTTAGACGGCATGGACATTGGCGGCTTTGGCCAGAACTGGCCGTCTAACACGATCAGCATCTCTAACGAATCCCTGGGGGACATCCAGATCAAGACCGGGGCTAATGACGCTTCGTCGCCCGCAGCAATGGGAATGGTCATCAACCTGGGAAGCCCGGTCGGTAGCGATCAGTATCACGGTTCGCTCCTGTATCTGATTGGTCCGGCATCGCTGAATGGAAATAACGTTCCAGGTGGAAATGCAGCTGTCTCCGCATCACAGCAGCCCGATTTTTCCTTTGGCGGTCCTATCAAAAAGGATCGTGCCTGGTTCTTCGTCTCAGGCCGTTACATCCATCGCAACGATGGAATTAGCCAGACCAGTACGCAGACCGCCTACCTCCAGCAGATTGACCCGGGCTTCCAGTCGTTCCCGAATGAGTCTCGTGGATTCGTCTTTCTAGGCAACAGTTCTGTCCAACTGTCCCCGCGTCATAGACTCATGGGAATTGTGCAGTACGACAGCCGCAAACAGGACGCTAACTACCAGTGGTACGCAGGCAACATTGCTAGAAACCAATACGGCGGCGGGGCGTATGGTCTCCGCTTGATCTCGCAATGGACGTCGCGGTTAAACACCCGCTTCCTTGTCTCCTATAACAACAAGGGATCGAACAGCAGTCTGGGTGCGATCGGTGGAGTTGGCAGCAAGCCAGAGGTGGATGTTTATCTGACATCGGCGGCATCCGCCGGGAGACTGGTTGGTCAGGGGTCTTCGCTTGTGACTCTGAACAATCTGTCCTCTGTGTCGGTAAACCCCGCTCAGAAGGCTACGATCACGGGCGACATCACCTACTACATTCCTAAGGCATGGGGCACGCATGAGATCGCAGGCGGCTTTTATCTTGAGCCGCACGAACTCTACAAGAGCACGACGTACTATGCCAACGGCGGCGGCATCATTCAGCAAGATGCTGCTCTCAACAATCCCAACAATCCTGCTCAGGGCTACACAGTCTTCCATACACAGTCCGTGAACGGCACGACAAATAACCTGGCGAGTTATATCGGTGCGAATGATTATGCATGGTATGTTCAGGACCGTTGGCATCCCATCCCTCGTCTATCCATCACCGCAGGCCTGCGGCCGGACTGGATCTCCGGCAGAGATGAGCAGTTCAAGGTCACCACACAACACTCCTGGAACTATGCGCCGAGGGTTGGCGGAGCCTTTGTGCTAACCAAAAACCAGAAGAATGTCGTCCGCGCCAGCTGGACAAAGCTTACCGATATCACCAACGCCAGCTACCTTGGCACAGCGGCAACCAGTACGGTGACAACGACCGACACCTACTACAACCCTAACGGAAGTCTGTATGGCAGCCCGATCGTAACCCCAGGAAGCACATCGAGCTTCCTCGGCAAGACCTTCGATCCAAATCGCCATCAGGGATATGTCAGAGAGTGGCTTGTCGGCTATCGTACCCAGTTACCCGGCGAAGTGGTCATCGACGCAAGCTTCATTCACCGCGAGTATAGAGACAGACCAGCGCAGGTGGACACGAACCAGATCTACACAACCACTTCCAGTGGTGGAACCGTCTGGAGTGGGCTCGTCAATCCGGCCCTTAACAACACGTACTATGTGACGAACAACAAGTGGAACTGGTTCGTCTATCAGGGAATCGAAGTCACTGTCAGCAAACAGACGAGGCGGCTGCAGCTCTTCAGCACCTATTCGTACTCTCCCGATCATCTGGCCGGAACCTTTCAGCCTAACGATCCGACGGCGATCATCGAACCCACAAAGTTCGCCAACAATGCCGGTCTTGGCTCGGTGCGAGGAAACGTTACGAACGACTGGACCGGGGATACGCGCAACCGCATGTGGCAGCGGAACCAGTCACGCACTGGCGTGACGTGGAAAGGCCCATGGAAGATTCGCCTTTCAAGCACGATTACGGCTCAGTCGGGAACCCCTGGCGGACCGGTGATCACGACGTTGACCGCGCTCGGAACGCCCTACGCCGGGCAATACGGTCCGGCCACGCTCACGTTAGGCGGACGAACCGTCTCAAATCCCCTGGCCACAACGTATCGCTTCAAATATGCGGATCGTGGCACCGGCCAGATTTGGACTCCCTGGCTGATCCAGTGGAACACGCTGGCCGGACGGGAGTTCAGAATTACGGATCGTCAATCGGTCGAGGCTGATCTGAATATCTACAACATAACGAATAACGGTGCTGCCCAACAGTTCGTCAACGGCAATAACGCTTCGTCGGCAACCTTCGGGCAACTGCAGAATGTGCAGCTTCCACGTTCCGCGCAGATCAGTCTGCGTTACCACTTCTAGCACGTTAGATGACACGTGGACGCTCCCGGTCGGTTTAGAGAAATAAGCCAGATTGGTCGTCCGACACTCAGTGACCCAACCATTTTGAGACAAGGAAATTCATGAGCTATCTTCGCCCAAGACTTAGCAAATTCACGTTAGCTGCTTTACTTCTGACGACAGCGTTCGGCGCAGAATTGCACGCGCAGGAGGGCGGCCATCTCACGTTGCAGGATCTTCTCTCGGTTGAGCCGATCGGCGAGTCTGCACTCTCTCCGGATGGCAAGACGATCGCGCTTACCCGTTCCGGTCAGATAGCACTGTTGCCATCTGAAGGAGGAGGTTGGCCCGTATTGCTTACCAGCACGCAAGGCGGCAAATCCGGTTTAGCCTGGTCGCCCGACGGCAAGCGAATCGCTTATGCCAGCCAAGGCAGCATCTGGGTGGTGTCTGCGTCAGGTGGAGCACCGCATCGTCTTACGAACGCTCCGGCGGGCGGAGGTGATCCACGTCAGGCGACTGACCGTGCTCCACGCTGGTCCCCTCAGGGTCGATGGATACTCTTTCGGAGTGGGCGGCGCGGCATCAACAGTCTGCTCGTTGTGAGCGCCGATGGGAGCACGACAAGCTTTCTGACCTCCGCAAAGGAGGAAGCCGAAAGTGGCCGCTGGTCTCCCAATGGTGACGAGATCGTCTATGTCACACGAGAGAAGGAATACTTCAGCGGTCGCCTCAAGCTGCTGAAATTCGATGCCCGCTCCGGCCAAACCGCCGGAGAACCTGTCACGCTCTACACGGCCCCGGTCGACCGCGGTGGTGGATGGGCGATCCGCGGCGCGGTCTGGTCACCTGACGGCAAGACTCTTGCCACTGTCTTGCAGAACTCCGGCTGGAATCACATCTATCTCTTGTCCCCCAAGGGTGGCGAGCCCAAACAGGTTACAGATGGATCATTCGAAGATGAGAACCCAACCTTTTCGCCCGACGGCAAGAGCATTGCATTCGTCTCCAACCGTGGACTGCTCGAAGCAAACAATCTCTGGCTCATCCCGGCGAACGGTGGCGAGGCGCATCAGGTAGCGAAGTTCGACATGCCTGGCATTGTCTCCGAACCGCAGTGGGCTCCGGATAGCAAAAGCATCTATTTCAATCATCAATCTCCGAAAGAAACCTCGGACTTTTTGGTGCAGAGTCTCAACTCCTCAGCTCCACCGAAATACCTCACCCACACAACGCCGAAGAACTTCTCAGCCGCCGCGCAGGTGCCCGAACGCGTGACCTGGCAAAGCAAGAACGGCAAGGAGATCACGGGCCTGCTCTTTACCCCACCCGGTTCGAAACCCGGTGCGAAGCACCCGGCTGTTGTATGGGTACATGGAGGCCCTGAGGGACAGGATGACTTCCGTGCTGACCTATGGGCGCAATATCTGGCACAGTCCGGGTATGTAGTGCTTGAACCGAACTATCGCGGCAGCAGTGGCTACGGCGAAGCATTCCGGAATCTCAACGTCGAAGACTCCAATGGCGGTGAGGTGGATGATGTGGCCGCTGGCGCACAGTATCTCGTTACCCGGGGGCTGGCCGATCCAGCGCGGTTGGCTATCGGCGGAGGAAGTCACGGCGGCACCATGACTGCCTACATGGTGGTGCACTACCCTGACTTGTTCGCTGCGGCAATTGAGTTGTATGGTGTTGTCGACAGGCAGCTCTTCGTCGAACGGACAAATCCTTCCTCAGCGGTACGCTGGATGATGAAGATGGGTGGCACGCCTGTCGAAAAGCCCGAGAACTATCGCCGCGCGAACGTGCTGCAGCAGGTTGATAAGGTGAAGACTCCTCTTCTGGTGATGCACGGAGAGAACGACCCTCAAATCCCCCCGGCAGATTCCGCGTTCTTCGTCAAATCATTGCGAGAGCATCACAAGACAGTCTTCTATTTCACATATCCGGGCGAACTTCATGGCTTTTCTCAACCGGCCCACCGTCTCGATGCCTGGCAGAAACAGCTTGCTTTCCTTCAGCAATACATCAACCCAAAGTACGGGACCACGACAACCTCGACTGAAGAAGTGACATTTCCTGGTTCAGACAAGCAAGCCAATTCCCATAACGGAGACAGATAACCACTCGGCTCTCTTCGACTGAGATTAGTCCTCTGCTAAGTCGGCTTCTCGGCTGTAATTCCGAGAAGTTCGATCGTCGTTCCCTGAAAACGGGGTCACTGAGATGGTCCGCCGCTTGATCACCTGCTTTGCGTTCGGTGATCGTGTAGGTGCGGTTCAAGGAGGATCCTCGACATGCAGATTCGTTCGGTAGGGATTGACCTAGGCAAGACGACCTTTCACCTTGTGGCTCTTGGAGATAACGGCAAGGTACTTCTGAGGAAGAAGTTTACCCAGAAGCAGCTGATCACTTTCACAGCGAAGATGCAGAGCTCATTGATTGGGATGGAGGCATGCTCTGGCGCCCACTCCTTGGGAAGTGCACTGCGAGCACAGGGCCACGACGTGAGACTGATTCCAGCTCCGTTCGTGAAGCCGTTTGTGAAGTCCAACAAGAACGACTTGGTTGATGCTGAAGCAGCGACCGTAGCAACATGCGGTTCGTTCCGATCAAGACGGCACCGGAAAGTTAACCACGGTCCGTAGCGGATTCTCCGGCCGCTCGCTCTCCTGTCTCGTTATACCTCGGCTGCGTCAATGAACAACGCGTTCTGGGCATGATTGGATGCTACTGATGGAGAGCGCCGGCCTGTGCGGACGATGCGTATCGCTTTGCGGACAGCCGGGAGTTCGAGATGAAGGCGTTCGATTACCCAAGGTGCGAACTTCACGATCTGTTTTGCCGGCAGGACCTTCTGTGCGATGAGTCGGCGCACAACCATATTACTGACCTGGAGTGCATCGGAGGCCTGTTGCAGAGTGATCCAGAGCCGCTGCTCCGGTGGCGGGCATACAGGGAAACCCTTAGTGTGACGAACATGTTGTACACGCTTCTCCGTCCAGGTATTGCCATTACCAGTGCGATAGCCCAGCCGGTTCAGGATTGAGACGATTGAGCTGTCTTCACAGACCAGTGCGAGTTCACGGATCAGCTCCGTTACCTCCGCCGAGTTGATGTGGTTGTGGTAGCCAGTCTTGTTCTTGCTTACTGTGAGTTCAGTGTGGGAGCCGCCAGCCCAGTGGAGCTTTAGGTTTACAGATGGAGGATCGTCCGCGGTGTTGACGACGATCTCCGTCAAGACCGCGGAGAATACGCTTTTTGAGCGTGACCGGTGAGCAAGGATCATCCCAGAGACGTTCGAGATCTTCGCCAAGGGCAAGCAGATGTTCGCGCTGACGAGGTGTGATCAACGGAACTGCAGCACTGACGTCCTCAAGTCGTCTTTCCATCTCCACCACACGGGAAAGCGAGTTGTTCCACCGCTTCTCAAGCTCAGCAGCGACGAGACGGTTCTCGGGTTGAGTAGCCTGATATTGCCGTTCGAAACGGTCGGCTTCGTAGCGTGCCTTCTGGAGTGCAAGGTCAAGCGCGCGTCTCTTTTCGTCGGTCAGGTTCTGGCAATGATTGAGAGCATCGAATGCTGCCTGGACTCCAAGTGGTCGCACCGCCTCGAGGACCTCGACGGCGACGGCCTGATCGACTCGGGTCCCCGAGAAGGTGATGCAAGAGCGGACCATCTGACGGTCGCGATCTCCGTTACACCAGTAGCGCGGTCGCGTACCATGCCCCTTGCTCGGGACGTAGCTGACCCGAAGACTGCGCCCGCACCGGCAAGGTGACGAAGCGCTTCGTCGATGTCGGGGAGGCGGTTCACACCGGTCAGCCGCTCATGCGTATCGACGTGACCGACTTCGCACACGCAATTACAACGCAGACGCAGAATGTGGAGGCCGCGAAGGCCAAGGCGCAGCAGGCGGGAGCCGATGAAGCACGCTATCGCGGCCTTGTCAGCACCGGAGCTGTCTCTGCGTCCACCTACGACCAGGTCAAAGCCAACTCAGACGCCGCACAGGCGCAGCTCACAGCGGTAGAGGCCCAGGCGCAGGTTGCGAAGGACGAAGGAGACTACTCTCTCCTCGTCGCCGACCCGACGGAACTGTTGTGGAGACATTGGCAGAGCCAGGCCAGGTCGTCGCCGCCGGACAGACCGTCATCAAACTGGCCCATGCCGGTCCTCGCGAAGCAGCCATCAACCTGCCTGAGACGATTCGCCCGGCGCTTGGATCGACCGTCCGCGCGACAGTCTATGGCAAGAACGATAGCGTTGAGGCTCATCTCCGGCAACTCTCTGATGCCGCCGATCCCCATGACGCGCACCTTTGAAGCTCGATACGTCCTCGGCGGCGCAGAGGCGAAAGCCCCGCTGGGTGCAACCGTCACGATCCAACTTCCCGGACTTGCGGGAACTGATGCAATGACGGTACCGCTTGCGGCAATCACCGACCGCGGCAAGGGGCCAGGTGTCTGGGCGTTGAACGAAAAGGCATCGACGGTTTCATTTCAACCGGTCAAAATCGCTCGCTTAACAGAATGGGATTTTCTGCTGGGCGTGCATGATGAGACCCGGCTTGGAGCGTTACGCTTCCGTGTGCCACCTGATGGTGCGTTCATCGATAGCGATGAACATCTGGCTGCTCCTCCGATCACTTCGCTCCGGGAACTGCAAGCTGCCAGCCTCCAATTCGAACAGCACATCAACGAGGAAGAACATCCTGAGTATGAAAGATGGCTCACTCAGCTCTTTGCTCCTGGAACTTCACTGGGTGGTGCGCGGCCCAAGGCCTCGGTGCGAGATGAGAAAGGCACGTTATGCATAGCCAAATTTCCTAGCCGGAAGGACACACGTGACATCGGAGCTGGGAGTTGGTGGTACACCGACTCGCTTTGAAGGCGGGTATTGTTGTTCCGAACGCATGGCCGCTTCGACTTCAGGAAAGCCCCTATACAACTTTTCTTGTGAAGCGATTTGATCGCACTCCGCATGGGAGGCGGCTCGCCTTTGTCTCTGCCATGACGCTCACACAGCATAAAGACGGAGAGCCTGGAGCTAGCTATTTAGAGATTGTCGACCTCCTGCAGTCAAGAGGCGCTGATACCAAGGCTGATTGTGAACAGCTCTTTCGCCGCGTTCTCTTCAATATCTTGATTCACAATACAGACGATCACCTGCGCAATCATGGCTTTTTCATCCGTGAGCAGGATATCCGGCTTTCCCCTGCCTACGACATGAACCCGTCGATCGATCGCGAGGAATTGACTTTGGCGATCAATGAAGTCGAAACAGCTTGTGATGTCGCGATTGCAATGGATGCCCATAGAGATTACGGTTGACGACCCAACAGGCTGACTGTGCGCTACAGCACGTTCAGACGGCGATCCATAGCTGGCGCAGTGAAGCCGGCCGATTGCATATCCCACGTGCGGAGCAAGATCTGATGGCGTCAGCATTTGAGCCTTAAGGCAAGCTAGATTTCGATCTGGCCTTGATATTCGTTCCATTCTGAATGAGCGATAACAAGGAATTATCGCTCACTGGGCGATCTCATACTGTTTCGAAATTGGCTTCTCTCAGCGTGAGCTTGATGGTGAAATGTCTAGCTGAGACCGCGTTCCACCATGATTACGAGTCGCTCGCCTAGCGCCAGTACCATCTCTCGCGGCATCTTATGCAGCGGTCCTTCTAGTGCGAGAAGTGCCAGCCCGTGAACTGTCGACCACGCGAGATACTCCGCATCTTTGCGATCCTTTTTGCCGAGCAAGCCGCTCTCCTGCATGCGATCCAGGGCTAGCGAAAGCAGTTGAAATGGGTTCAACCCCATCGACGCCGTATTTGCCGGGTTAGGAGAATGGACAGGCGGTGGAACCGAGAAAGCTGTGCGAAACATCCCTGGCTCTCTCATCGCAAATCCTAGGTACCCCATGCCCACCGCGCGCAGACTCTTTCGCGCAAACGCTTGGGGATCACGTCCTGGGCGACACTTCTTCATCTCATCTTCAATTGCCGCGGCGACCCGCGACAGACATGCTGACCGCACCGCATCCAGCAACTCAGCCTGACCGGCAAAATGTCTGTAAGCCGCATTCGGAGAGACACCCGCCTGCCGTGTTGCCTCCCGCAGAATGACTGCATCGGGTCCTCCAGCACGGGCCATCTCGAGCCCGGCCGTCACGAGCGCGTTGTGCAGATCACCGTGGCGAAAGGTCTTGCGTTTCTCAATGGAGGCGTTCTTTTTCATTGTCTGTTCAAAGTAGAGTGTATCGTGGAGAGGGATGATTGTGGACAGCATCCACTTTTTGATGATAGCTTATGTGGACGATGTTTACTTGGCAGCGATAACTCGCAAATGGAGGGGTAACATGGCAGACGGATTTATCTGGTACGAGCTCGTCACCAATGATATAGACAAGGCAGTCAACTTCTACAAGAAGGTAGTCGGGTGGGACGTCAAAGACTCCGGCATGCCGGGCATGAAATACATGCTCTTCGGTAAAGACGGCAAAGATGTTGGCGGCATGATGACCTGGGCTGGCGCTGGAGCGCCTGAGCTTCCTACTCAGTGGATGGGTCACATTCACACTGCGAAGCTCGACGAAGAGCTGAAGGCTGTAACAGCCGATGGCGGCACTATTGTGAAGCCCGCTCAGGATATCCCCGGCGTCGGACGTTTCGCGGTCGTGCTGGATCCGCAAAAGGTGAAGTACCTGCTCTTCGAACCCGGCAAGAGAGATGTTCCGCCTCGTCTGGATCAGATGGCGGTGGGTAATGTGGGCTGGCACGAACTGCTTACGGATGACGCAGCAAAAGCCTTCGACTACTACTCGAAGCATTACGGCTGGCAGAAGGACTTTGCCCATGACATGGGTACCATGGGCACCTACCAAACCTTTCGCACCGACAAACCCCTCTACACAGGCGGAATGATGAACCGTAAAGGCCCCGGCATGCCCGAAGGCATTCCTCCACACTGGCAGTACTACTTCACTGTCGACGACATCGAGGCGGCCCAGAAACGTGTGATCGAAGCCGGAGGCAAAATAGTTCTGCCTCCCATGGATGTGCCCGGAGGCTCACGCATCCTGCAGGCCCAAGATGACCAGGATGGCCACTTTGCGCTTATGCAAGGACCAAAATCGTAACCGCGATGTACTTCATGACGATGAGTTTGAAACCTGAGAGGAGAGAGCAACATGTCCGAGAAGATGATCACCTGCCTGTGGTTTGACCACGGGAAAGCACGCGAAGCAGCCGAATTTTATGCCACCACCTTTCCTGATAGCCACGTCGGGAAGATAAGCGTCTCGCCGATAGATACGCCATCCGGGCCCGAAGGTCAGGAACTCATCGTTGAGTTCACTGTGTGTGGCCGCAATTTCATGGGTCTCAACGGCGGTCCGAAGTTCGTCCCCAACGAAACAGTTAGCTTTGTGATTCTTACCGACGACCAGGCTGAGACCGACCGGCTGTGGAACGCCATCATCAGCAACGGCGGCCAGGAAAGCGCGTGCGGTTGGTGCAAAGACCGCTGGGGTTTTTCATGGCAGATCACTCCGCGCGCGCTGTTGGCGGCGACGACGGACCCGGATCGCGCTGCAGCCAGGCGCGCGATGAGCGCGATGATGACGATGCGAAAGATTGACATCGCCGCGATCGAGGCCGCGCGCGCGAAACAGTAGCGATCATCCCTCCAAAGACAGAGAGCAGCTACGATGAAAAATCTCTTCGACCCGACTCTGGCAGATGACATCAAGCAGCGCATCATACGCCTCCATCTTGAGAGTGAGCGGCGGTGGGGCAACATGACCCTTGCTCATACCCTGGCTCACTGTACGTCTGGTATACAGATGGCGACGGGCGTCATCAACCCCAGGCGTGCGTCCTTTCCCGCCAACGTCATCGGCCTAGTTATCAAGCCGCTTGTTTTCGGCGACGACAAGCCAATGCGCCGCAACTCGCCCTCCTCGCCGGAACTCTTCTCTGTGGACCCCACACAGTGCGACTTCGAACGCGAGCGGACCCAGCTCATCGCAACGATCGATAGCTTTGTCACTAAGGGTTCAACTGGCTGCTCGCAGTACCCACATCCTTTCTTTGGTCCGCTCAAACCGCAGCAGTGGACCATTCTCATGTACAAACACGTTGACCATCACCTACGACAGTTCGGCGTCTGAGGATTCAGAATGAGAAAGCTCAAAATCATGGAACACATCTCGCTGGACGGCGTGCTCCAGACCTCCGGCGAAGACGGCGATTTTCCCTACGGCGACTGGACCGCGCCCTATCGAACCCCGGCTGGCCTTTTGTGAAGTCCAACAAGAACGATTTCGTTGATGTGGCGACGGCCATCGTCGCCGCCGTCGGTAAACGGGGCTGCCTTCCGGAAGGGTCGAACTTATGAACTACGATCCCTGCTTCCCTTAGGCCCCCCTCCCCCCCGGGTACTTTGGCTGCAAGTCATCTGAATTCAGTGACTTAAACGAATCTATCGCTGCAAATTTGTCATTCTAAATAGGTTACGGCTAAAGTCGTCTTTCTAAAAGGTTTATTGGCTTAAAGAGAGAAGCCCCGGTGGTTGGCCGGGGCTTTTTCTGACTCTGTATTAACTATAGCCGATTGAGTAAAACTACTATGCCACTTTGCGGAAGATCATTTTCGGAGGCTAAGCTCTTGTTTTTGTTTGATTTGCGTACGGGGATGCGTCTTAGTTTCGGTTGCAGGGGCTTGACAGGAAAAAAGGGAGCGGGGCTCAGGGCATAGGAACAACAACTGCCATCAACAGCAAAAGACACAATGGTTGAGGCGCAGGCCAGTTCGCAAAGGGCATAACAGCCTCTAGCGTAGGCAATTTACGCGATGCGTTTTACCATATAGAGATGAGCGAGGTTTTGGAGCAGGAAGCTAAAGGTACGGCGGGGCACGTGTCGAAGTACACGCGCAACAACCCGTTTTTTTCGAATGTGTCGGTGAACCGGCTGTTGACGGCTGAGGGCTCTGAGAAAGAGACGCGGCATGTGGAGCTGACGCTGGAGGAGGGGATGACCTACACTCCCGGCGATGCGGTGGGGATCATTCCGGAGAATAGGCCGGAGGCAGTGGCGGACGCGTTGACGGCGCTGGGGTTCAAGGGCGACGAGCGGGTGCTGGACCACTATAAGGTCGAGATCAGCCTGGAAGAGGCTCTGCGGACGCGGCTGGGAATTGGCAAGCTTGCGCGTGGCAGCGTGGGGCAGTATGCGAAGCTGGCTCCGACGATTGAGGGTCTGAAGGTTCTGACCGGACCGGAGAACAAGGCACGCGCCGAGGAGTATTGCTGGGGGCGTGAGTTCGTCGACCTGGCTACGGATTTTCCGGGTGTGGTGACGGATCCGCAACAGCTCTTCAACGTGCTGCAGCGACTGACGCCGCGGATGTACTCTATTTCGTCGAGCCAGGCGATGCACAAGGATAGTGTGCATACGACGGTTCGGGTGATTCGGTATGACTCGCATGGGCGGAACCGGCAGGGTGTGGCGAGTGGACACCTGGGGGATCGCGCGGGCGAGGGGACGACGATGCCGATCTTCCTGCACTCGAACGCGAACTTCAGGCTGCCGGAGGATACTTCGGCTCCTGTGATCATGATTGGGCCGGGTACGGGCATTGCGCCGTTCCGGGCGTTTCTTGAGGAGCGGCAGGCAACGGGACAGCCGGGAGACAACTGGCTGTTCTTCGGCGAGCAGCGAGAGAAGATGGACTTCCTGTACAGGGAGCAGCTTCTGGGTATGCACAAGGATGGCTTGCTGACACGGCTGGATACGGCATTTTCTCGTGACCAGCACAACAAGGTCTATGTGCAGGACAAGATGCAGGAGCAGTCGGCAGAGCTGTTCCGGTGGCTGGAGCGGGGAGCTTACTTCTATGTCTGCGGGGATGCTACCCGTATGGCCAAAGATGTGGAGACGGCGTTGCTGGATGTGATCGCCAAGGGCTCGAATGGCACTCTGGAGCATGCGGCGGAGTATTTGGCCGCTATGAAGAAGCAGAAGCGGTATCAGCGGGACGTCTACTAGTCGTAGAAGATCTAAGCAAAGAAGACCTGAGCAAAGAACGACATTTGTCGTAAAATATGCGCCTGGCTACGGCTGGGCGCATATTTTTTAAAGACTAGAATTTCTGGTCTCAGGAGATGGGTTATGAATGTCGTCGTTATCGGAGCAACAGGGAATTCTGGCAGCCAGATTGTGAAAGAGCTGCTGTCGCGTGGTCACAAGGTGACTGCTGTAGCTCGAAATGTCGATTCGTTGAAGGGGGTGGAAGGGGTTACGGTGAAGACGGATGATCTGTCGAACGTGGATGCGATTGCGGCGATCATCAAGGGAGCCGATGCGGTTGTGAGTGCGTACCAGCCGCCGCCAGACAGGACGGATGAACTGGTCGAGGTCACGAAGCGGGAGATCGAGGCAGTGAAGAAGGCTGGCGTCCCGCGTCTGCTGGTGGTTGGGGGAGCGGGGCTGCTGGAGGTAGCTCCGGGAGTGACGCTGATCAAGTCGGGACATCTTCCGGAGGCGTATATGCCGATTGCGGTCTCGCATGAGAAGGCTCTGCATGTGTTGCAGGCTTCGGACATCAACTGGACCTATCTGAGCCCTGCGGCATACTTTGTACCGGGCGAGCGGACGGGCAAGTTTCGCCTGGGGACAAAGGAGTTGATCTCGGATGCGAAGGGCGAGAGCAAGATCTCGTTTGAGGACTATGCGATTGCCCTGGTGGATGAGATCGAGAAGCCGGCGCATGAGCGGGCTTACTTTTCGATAGGGTACTGAGATTTCATTGAGGAGAATAGGGTACTGAGATTTCATTGAGGAGAGAGGCGGCAGGAGTGCCGCCTCTCTTTGTTGCTAGACGCGGTGGTCGTCGGGGCGCCAGTGGGTGATGCTCTGCTTGATGGCTTTGGGCTCGAGGCGCTGGGTGAGGGTCTTGTGGACGAGGTCGGGGAGTTCGTCGTCTGAGGCGAAGCGGAGGGCGATGAGCTGTCTGATGTCGAGCTCATCGGCGTAGGCGCGGTCGCCTGGAGGCAGGAGCGCGATCAGGCGCAGTCGCTCTTCGAGGCGGATGAGGCGATCCTGAACCTTGAGGTCGTTGATGCGTGACTTGAAGGCGAGGACGACGAGCGCGATGGAGACGACAATCCACCAGGGGCCGAGTTGGGGATGCTCCGGCCAGTTGTGGATGGTGGCGTAGATGGAGACGATGAGGTTGACGAGGAGAACCGGGAAGACAAAGAGGTGCATGGGTGGGTCGATGCGGCCGTGGTTTTTGTGGTTCTGGGGTGCGGGCATGATGGTCCTTTCTTGGTACAGGGGCGCAACAGCATGGTATCCGATGGCAATTTCAAGGGCATCAGGATTGCGGTAGGCTTGTGGGATGGCTGAGTTGAAGAAGAAGCGGATTGGCGTGCATGTGGGAACGACGGGTGGAACATGGACGGCGGTGGAGCGAGCGGTGGCGGCGGGAGCGAATACGTTCCAGATATTTTCGTCGAGTCCGCGTCAGTGGAAGGCGGCTGCGGTGAAGCCGGAGGATGCCGCGAAGATGCGGGATCTGCGGGCGAAGCATGATGTGGGGCCGGTGTCGATTCATGCGAGCTATCTGATCAATCTCTGCAGCCAGACGGAGAGTGTGCGGGTGAATGGGGTGGCTGCGTTTCGCGGGGAGGTAGAGCGGGCGCTGGCCCTGGGAGCGGAGTACCTGGTGCTGCATCCGGGAAGCTGGAAGGGGCTGACGCGGGAGGAGGGGCTGAGGTTGGCGGCGCAGTCGATTGAGAGAGCCATTGACGGGCTTGATTGGCAGGGGAAGAACTTCAGGATATTGATTGAGAATACGGCGAGTGCGGAGTTCTCGCTGGGTGGGAAGCTGGAACAGGTCGCGGAGCTGGTGGAGTGTTTGAAGGCGTGTGCTCCGGTAGCGGTGTGTCTGGATACGTGCCATGTGCATGTGGCCGGGTATGACATTGTGTCGGAGGATGGGTATATCGAGACGATGAAGCTGGTGGAGTCGACGGTGGGGTTCGATGCGGTGAAGGTGTGGCACTGCAACGATGCGAAGGCGGCGATGGGCTCGAAGCTGGACCGGCACGAGCATATCGGCGAGGGATCGATTGGGGCTGAGGTATTTCGAAGGCTGCTGCATGACTCGCGGTTTGATCATGCTGCGTTTATTGCGGAGACGCCGGTGGATGCTCCGGGGGATGAGGCGCGGAATGTTGGAGTGCTGCGGACGCTGTCGGCTGGGTAGTTGGCAGTAGTCCGAAGACGGCAACGCCGGTCTGGGTTCCAACGTATACTTTGCCGTTGACGATCATTGGGGTGATGAATTTGTTTCCGTTGCCGAAGCTGTCGCGTGCGTTGGCGGCCTGGTTGCTGTTGTAGAACTCGTGCGCGAGATTTGCTGGGTCGTAAGCGTGCAGGACGCCGGGGCTGGTGAGGTTGGATTCGAGCGCCCAGACGATACCGTTCTGGGTGCCGTTGGCGGTGATCGATGGTGTGGGCCCGGGATGTGGGAACTTGACTGCGGTCTGGCTGGATGGCGTGAGTGCCATTTGTGCATTTGTCAGCGGGAAGGCTTTTAGGGAGTCGCCGTCGGCTGCGTAGTAGAGCACGCCATTGAAGTAGGCAGGAGTGGAGTAGACGGGGCCTGCCATTGCGCCGGTGAGCTGCTGGTAGATGTTGCTGTCCATCGGATTGGCGGCGGGATTGAATTTACCGAGGTTATCGCGGTCGGCGAGATAGATGTTCTTATCCTTGCCCGCGCCTACGATGAGATGATGGACGATTCCGTTCGCATCGGTCTGGTCGGGCAGGAGTAGTGCGCCGCCGGAGCCGAGGTCGAGGTCCGCGTTGGATTCTGATTCGGTGTTGTACATCTCGAAGTAATCGACTATTGCCAATTTGCCAGTGGTCGAGAGCTTTAGCATGGCGTTGCCGTAGTCGCCTTTTGTGGGGAAGCCGTTGGCGTCGAGGGCTGTGTCGAAGGTGCCGTTGGCATCGAGGAGATAGATGTTGCTTTGGCTGTCGGCTGCTATTCCGCCTCCGCTCATCCAGATGGAGCCTGCGTGGCCGTTTGGCGTGAGATTTAGCAACTGCGTTTGCTGCAGCGTTGACTCGCTGTAGGCCATGAGCCAGCCGGTGTAGAGGCCTATATCGCAATGCGAGGTCCAGCCCATGTAGATGTTGCCGTTGAGGAGGAGGAGTGCTGCTCGTTCGGCGTATTGGGCGGGATCGAAGACTACGTTGCCGTTTTGGGTGTTGTCGCCTGTGCCGGGATAGGTTGCGGTGATCTCGGTTGGGCTGCTACTGATCTCCATGCCGGTGGTGATGTCGAGCGCATGCAGGCGCTGGTGGTATGCGCCGTTTGCGTCCTTGCTCATGGCGACGGTGAAGAGTGTCCCGTTTGGTCCTTGTTTGCGATCGATAACGGGTGTTGCGGCGATTCCGATCTCGGGTGTGATCTGGGAGCAGCTGTGATTGTCACTGGTCGTTTCACCGTTTCCAAGGACGGAGACCTTCCAGAGTTGAGCTCCGGCGTCGGCATCGAAGGCGTAGACGCTGTCATGCTCTGTTGCGACGTAGAGTACGTTGTGTGGCTGGCCTCCAACCGTCACGCTGGCGAGGTAGAGAGGCTGAGCGTCGACCTTGCCGTCGACTGTGTCGAAGCCGATCTTGCCGAATTGGGCTGGGTTTACATTGCTCTGCGTAAGTATGGTTTCCTGTGGGTTGAGTCCATCGCGTGCGACGTTGTAGTGATAGGTGGTTACATCTTGCGCGGTGGGTATGGGCACGGTTTGTACGGTCAAGGCGAGCGACGCGGAGTGAGTGAGACTGCCAGAGGTTCCTGTGAAGGTGACCGTCGAGTTGGCTGCGACTGTAGCGGGTGCGGCAGTAAGGCTTACGGTTTGTGCGGTTCCAGGAGTGAGCGTGAGCGTGGACGGCTGCGCTGTGATCCCGCTGGGCAATCCTGTAATTGCAATGGACACCATGCTCGCGATGCCGTTCACTGGAGCGGCATTGATGCTGATCTGCTGTCCGGTCCCGCCTGGAAGAAGGGTGACGGTTGTTGGCGTGGCTGATAGGGAGAAGTCAGCTTGAGGTGCAGGTTTCGATCCGCCACCGCAGGAGGTGAGAACAAGACCGACGAGGGTGGAACACGTCAAGAGCACCTTTGAGCAAGAACGCATATCGACTTCCAGGCTTTATCCGTAGAACATACACTCAATTGCCTTGCGTCGCAGCACGTCAAGTGGAGAGTACACCTCTATCTCGTGTGATTTGTCACGGGGATGTCTTTATCGAGTGAAGCTGGGTCAAGCATTGAAGATGTTGGTGTTGATGAACTCGTTGCGGAACTTGCCTTGAGGATCGTACTGCTTGAGCAGGGACTGGTAGGTGGGCATCTTTGGGTAGAGGTGGCGGAGGGTTGAGGGTGGCGTGGTGAAGAGCTTGGCCCAGTGGGGGCGGGCCTGGAAGGGAGCTAGTTTTTCTTCGATCAGGGGAAGGACTTTTTTTACTTCGGGCCACTCGGGCTTCCAGGTGAAGTGGATGGCCATGGAGGGACGTTGGTAGGCCATGCTCATCCAGAGGTTGTCGGCGTCGATGGTGCGGAGCTCGGTGATGAAGAGATGCGGCGTGATGTGGTCGTGGAGTTGTTCGACGGCGAGGATGGCCTGATAGGCACGGTCGCGGGGGACGAAGTATTCGGTCTGTAGCTCGGCTCCGCTGCTGGGGGTGAAGTTCATGCGGAAGTGGGGGAGGCGCTCGTACCAGGGCCCAGGGATGCCTTGTTGCTCGGTGCAGTTTTCGGCGGAGTGGCCAGCGAGGGGGTGGAGCTTTTTGGTGGCTAGTTTGGCTCCGAAGAACTCGGGGTCGAAGGTTGGGGAGACTCCGGGGCCGAGGCGGCGCTTGATCCAGACCTGGGTGATGCGATGGTTCTGCCAGTCGGTGAAGAGACTAACGCTGTAGCCGCTAAGGAAGATCTCGTCGAGGTGGTGTTCGAGCTGCGACATGGAGAGGTTTTCGTAGACGGATTGAGCGACCTGAAAGGAGGGTTGGACGTCGAGGGTGATTCTGGTGACGATGCCAAGGGCTCCGAGATTGACGACGGCGCCGAGGAACTGGTCGCCGTCTTTCGCTCGGGAGAGATGGCGAATGTTGCCGTCGGCGCTGACGAACTCGATGGCGGCGACTTCTGTGGAGAGGTTGCCGTTTTTGCTGCCGGAGCCGTGGGTGGCGGTGGCGCAGGCTCCGACGACGGAGACATGGGGAAGCGAGGCGAGGTTGTGGACCGCGAAGCCGTGAGAGTCGATGTAGGGCGCTAGCTGGCCGTAGGTGACGCCGGCTCCCACGGTAACGGTTCGCGACTTCGCGTCGAGCTCCATCTGGTCGATTTGCTTGAGGGAGATCTGGTTTTCGGTGCTGTCGGCGATGCCGTTGAAGGAGTGGCGTGCACCGAGGGCACGGAGTTTTGTGCAGCTTTTGACGATCTGTTGGACCTCTTCGACAGTTTTTGGCTGGTGGAGATGGTCGGTATGGAAGGTGTAGTTTCCAGCCCAGTTGGTTCGAGCTGTGGCGGATTGCTGCTGGGCCTGGACGTAGCGTGAGAGCAGGGTACCGGTGACGAGCGCGCCTGAGGTCTTGAGGAACTGTCGTTTATCCACGTCTCGAGTCTCGATTCAGTTGAATTGATACGCGTTTGAGGGTGCGAACCATGTATAGAGATTTGGGAGAGGCAATGCAAGCGGCTGGTAAGAGGTGTTTCGAAGGTTGGAATCGGGGCGGGTACAATCGAAGTAATATGTCCGATACGACTTTGCGTGAAAACGGCGGGAAAACCGCGGATACGAACGAAAATTTCGCGACTGGTTCGAACCAGCAGCAACGGTATAGCCCGGTGGAGATCGAGCCGAAGTGGCAGGCGCGGTGGGACGCGAATGCCACTTTGTATGCGGCGGAGGGGCATGACTCCGGCAAGCCGAAGTACTACTGCCTGGAGATGCTGCCTTATCCGAGCGGACAGTTGCACATGGGGCATGTGCGGAACTATGCGATCGGCGACGCGCTGGCCCGTCATATGTGGATGCGCGGTTATAACGTGCTGCATCCGATGGGGTGGGATGCATTTGGTCTACCGGCGGAGAATGCCGCACTGAAGAACAACACTCCGCCTCGGGATTGGACGCTGGCGAACATTGCCGCCATGCGGAAGCAGATGCAGCGGATGGGGTTGAGCTACGACTGGTCGACCGAAGTAACGACCTGTCTGCCGGAGTACTACCGATGGAACCAGTGGTTCTTCGTGAAGATGTTTGAGGCGGGGCTGGCGTATCGGAAGAAGAGCAAGGTGAATTGGTGTCCGGATTGCCAGACTGTGTTGGCCAATGAGCAGGTGATCGCGGGGCGGTGCTGGCGGCATGAGGACACGATCGTCGAGCAGCGCGACCTGACGCAGTGGTTTTTGCGGATTACCAAGTATTCGGATGAGCTGCTGGATGGGTTGGAGAAGCTGGATGGCTGGCCGGAGAAGGTTCGGACCATGCAGCGGAACTGGATTGGCCGGAGTGAGGGTGCTCTGGTGGACTTCGCCGTGGACGGCGAGGTTAAGGCGCCGGGTTGCGCGAAGATTACGGTGTTCACGACCCGGGTGGATACGATCTTTGGGGCGACTTCGATTCAGGTCGCTCCGGAGCATGCGGTGGCGAAGGCCTTTGCTTCCGAGGATGCAGGGCTGGCGGCAAAGATTGAAGGACTGCTGGCGGAGCAGCAGCGGGCGCGTGAGGCGGGCGATGTGGGTGCCATTGAGAAGCATGGCGTGAATACCGGAAGGTTTGCTGTGAACCCGTTCAATGGCGAACGGGTGCCGATATGGGTGGGGAACTACATCCTGGCAGACTATGGCACGGGCGCGATTATGAGCGTTCCGGCGCATGATGAGCGGGACTTCGAGTTCGCACAGAAGTATGGGCTGGAGGTTCGGCGGGTGATTGCGCCGAAGGCGGGTGGAGATGAGCCGACGCTGCCCTATACGGCTGAGGATGACGCTGTACTGGTTGGGTCGGGCGAGTGGACGGGACTGGGGTGCGTTGAGGCGCAGCAGAAGATGGCAGCGTTCGCACAGGCGAATGGATTTGGTACGGCTACGGTTACGTATCGTTTGAAGGACTGGGGGGTCAGCCGCCAGCGGTACTGGGGCACGCCCATCCCGATGGTGTACTGCGAGAATGGGCATCCGGGGCTGGAGGCTGGTGGCGTTGTTGCGCTGCCGGAGAGCGCGTTGCCTGTAGTGTTGCCGCCGCAGGTGGATATTACGCAGCAGGGCGGATCTCCGCTGGGAAGGGTGGAGGAGTTTGTGAATACGATCTGCCCGGTTTGCGGGGGGCCGGCGCGGCGGGAGACGGACACGATGGACACGTTCGTCGACTCGAGCTGGTACTTCTACCGGTATACGGATGCGAAGAACTCAACTGCACCGTTTGCGAGTGAGAAGGTGAACTACTGGTTTCCGATCGACCAGTACATCGGCGGTGTTGAGCACGCGATTCTGCACCTGATCTATTCGCGGTTCTGGACGAAGGTGATGCGCGACCTTGGCCTGATCAAGAACGATGAGCCTGCGGAGCGGCTGTTTACGCAGGGGATGGTGATCAAGGATGGCGCGAAGATGTCGAAGTCGAAGGGCAATGTGGTGAGCCCGGACTTGATGATTGAACGCTATGGTGCGGATGCCACCAGGATGTATGCGCTGTTCGCGGCTCCTCCGGATCGAGATCTGGAGTGGCAGGAGGAGGGCGTTGCCGGGATCAGCCGGTTTTTGAGCAGAGTGCATCGCATTGTGACGAAGTATGCGGACACCGCGAAGGACGCTGGGCCTGTGAGTGGTGAGCAGAGTGCGACGGGGCAGAAGCTGTTGCGCAAGCTGCATCAGACGATTGCGAAGATCACGCAGGACTTCAGCGGGCGGTGGCACTTCAACACTTCCATTGCGGCGATCATGGAGTTGGTGAATGAGATCGTTGCGTCGGAGGCGGCTATTGATGCGGGTGAGGTTTCGGCGGCGGCAATCGCTGAGGTTTCGCGCAACCTGGTGTTGATGCTGGCTCCGTTTGCGCCCTTCTTCGCGGCGGAGATGTGGGAGCAGGTTGGCGGCGAAGGTGTAGTGTTCCGCACGAACTGGCCGGTGGCCGATGAGGAGCTTGCCCGGGAGAGCGAGATCGAGATCCCGGTGCAGGTGAATGGAAAGCTGGTTAATGTGGTGAAGGTCCCGGCGGGGAGCGATGAGGCTGCGGTTAAGACGGCTGCTCTGGGGGACGAGAAGGTGATAGCTCGCACGGAAGGGAAGAGCGTGGTGAAGGTGATCGTAGTGCCGGGCAAGCTTGTGAATCTCGTGGTGAAGTAGTGGAGCACTTACGTGAAGACGGAGTTGTGGTCGCGGCGGGAAGGGTGCGGGGGACGCAGTCGTTTGTGCATACGTTGTCGGAGTGCTGGGAGCGGCCTTCGCTGACGGCATTGGAGGTGCTCTGGCGATGGCTGTATGGGATTCCGGTGCTGTTGCTGCTGCGGCATGAGGCGATGCGTATTCTGGCAGAGACGCCAGTGGATCTGGACGCGCTGCGGCGGATGACGATAGTGGATCCGATGGGAGCCGCGGGAACGCTGGCGCAGGCGATCTCTGTGCTGCTGCCGCCGGTGTGGCTGGTCGCGGTGTGGCTGGTTCCCTTGTTGCTGGTGGGTTGGGTGGTGATCTCATCATTGGGGCGAACCATTGTGCTGCGGCGGGTGGATAACCGACTGCATGTCCGGATGGGAACGCTGATGGTGCTGCAGGCTGTGCGAATGGTTGCGCTGGCAGGAAGTTTCGCAGTGTGGTTTTTTTGCGTGCAGTGGGTGGGGAGGGCGACGGTGCTGGGGCCGTTGAGCGTGGGTGGTGAGCCGAATCTGGTGGGCTACTTTGCGTTGGTGATTGTGGCTACGCTGGGGCTGTTTACCCTGTGGGCGGTGGTGAGCTGGGTGTTAAGTGTGGCTCCGTTGCTGGCTATGCTGCGAGATCTGGGTGTAGGCGAGAGTTTGGCGGCAGCGTTTCGGTTGGGGCCGCTGAAGAGTAAGTTGGTGGAGATCAATCTGGTGATGGGGATTGTCAAGATTGCGTTGATCGTACTGGCAATGGTCTTTTCGGCTGTTCCTCTGCCGTTTGAGGCTGTGACGACTCCGGAGTTTCTGGTGCGGTGGTGGGTCTTTGTGACGGTGCTCTATCTGCTGGGTTCGGATTTCTTCCATGTGGCCAGGCTGGTCGCCTATCTCCAGCTCTGGCGCGCTTATGAGCGCGATGAAAATTTGTCTGCCGGGTAGAGGTGAATCCTGCATCTCATGTGACAGGCGCTTAAATTCTTGATTGGAGAACGTTCATGTCATTTGGGATTTATGCGGTTGGCTATTTGATCCTGATTGTAGGCATCGCTTATCTGGCGCATCTCATGCATATTCCGCAGGCCTATATTGTGGCTGGAGCGATTATTCTCACCGGAATCGGGATTGTGACAGGTGTGCAGAGTACGCGGCATAAGGATCCGAGTTAGACGGAGGGTGGATGTCCTCGTACTCGCATTTACACTGGATACGTGGACACTTCAACGATCGTCATTCTGGATTTTGGGTCACAGTATACGCAGCTGATCGCGCGGCGTATCCGTGAGTTCAATGTTTTCTCTGTCGTTCTGCCTTGTACTGCTCCGCTGGAGCAGGTGAAGGGGCTTAAGCCGAAGGGCGTGATTCTTTCGGGGGGACCCTCGTCAGTCTATGACGCGGATGCGCCGAAGGCCGATCCAGCAGTGCTGGCGATGGGCGTGCCAGTGTTGGGGATCTGCTATGGGCTTCAGTTTATTACGCATCATCTGGGTGGGAAGGTAGAGCCTGCTCCGGCACGGGAGTATGGCCATGCGCAGGTAAGTGTGATTGCAGAGACTCCGTTGTTTCGCGGGTTGCCAGCGATGATGGATGTGTGGATGTCGCATGGTGACGAGGCGAAGGAACTACCGGAGGGGTTCGAGCTGACGGCGAAGACGTCGAATGCGGTGGCTGGAATTGCAGATGAGGCACGACGGATATGGGCGGTGCAGTTTCATCCTGAGGTAGCGCATACGCGGCAGGGAATGGAGCTGTTGAAGAACTTCTGCCTGGACATCTGTGGGGCGAATCAGGATTGGACGCCGGAACACTTTATCCAGTCGACCGTAGAGCGGGTGAAGGCGCAGGTAGGGGATGGTCATGCGATCTGCGGGTTGAGCGGAGGCGTGGACTCTTCGGTTGCGGCAGTGCTGGTGGCGCGGGCGATCGGGGATCGGCTGACGTGCATCTTTGTGAATAACGGCGTTCTGCGCAAGGATGAGTTTTCCAAGGTGCAGAAGACGATGCGCGAGGGGCTGGGGCTGAACGTCGTTGCCGTGGATTCAAGCGAGCGATTTCTTACCAAGCTCGCGGGAGTGACCGATCCGGAGCTGAAGCGGAAGGTTATCGGGAACGAGTTCATCGCCGTGTTCGATGATGAGGCAACGAAGATATTTGAGGCTGAAAAGAGTGCGGGGGAAGAGGTTGCGTGGCTGGTGCAGGGGACGCTCTATCCGGATGTGATCGAGTCGTCCAGTGTGCATGGGCCTTCGCACACTATCAAAAGTCACCATAATGTTGGCGGTCTGCCGGCTGACATGAAACTGAAGCTGATTGAGCCGCTGCGCGATCTGTTCAAGGATGAGGTTCGCCGAATTGGGCGCGATCTTGGGATGCCGGAGGAGATTCTGGAGCGGCAGCCGTTTCCGGGACCGGGGTTGGCCGTGCGAATTCTTGGAGAGGTTACGGCAGAACGAGTGGGAATTCTGCAGGAGGCCGATCAAATTGTGGTGGACGAGATCAAGAAGGCGGGGCTGTACCGGAAGGTGTGGCAGAGCTTCGCGGTTCTTCTGCCGGTGAAGAGCGTGGGTGTGATGGGGGACCAGCGGACGTATGCGAATACATGCGCGGTGCGGGCGGTGGAGAGCGAGGATGGCATGACGGCGGATTGGGCTCCGCTACCGTATGAGGTGTTGAGGACGATCTCCAGCCGGATTGTGAGCGAGGTGCGGGGAATCAACCGTGTGGTGTACGACATCACCTCGAAGCCGCCTGGGACGATTGAGTGGGAGTAGGTCCTAATGGCCTTCGGGCTTCAGGACTGCTGCGTTGCGGGGTGTGGTTTGGAGGACTATGCGGGTGTCGCGGGCGAAGGTGACCTCCTTGCCGTGTGATATCCAGCGGCGGTAGATGGCAACGGCAGCTCCGTAGGCTCCGATACCTGCGGCTATGTTGGGTGAGCCTCCGGCGAGACTGATGAGGTTTCCAGCGAGGCCGAGGCCGTTGGCTCCGACAAAGTTTTTACCGGCGATGTTGCTGCTGCCGTGCTCTGTATCCAAAGGCCTCGTGGCGAGGAGGGCGAGGAGGAGTGGGACGATGACCTTGTCCTGTGGCTTGGGTTTGACCTTGCCCTCTGAGTCCATTGCAAGTTGGGCGGTGGAGGCGGAGTCTGCACTGGTAAGGGCGGCCTGGACGTTCTGGGTCTGGCCATTGGGAAGGACGATCTGTTTGAAGTCGAAGCCGAGGGTTCCGGCGCGCCCGAAGGAGCGGGAAGGTTTCGCCTGAGTTATGGCGCCGACGATGGTAGCGCCCTGTGGTACAGCGATGGTGTGATCGGAGTTGTAGACGGGCTCGGAGACGACGGCCTCGATAGGCTGGCCTGATTTGGCGGTGGCCGAGGTTAGTTCATCGCGCAGGTAGGCCTGAACGATCCACGTGGGGCGACCGCCTTTTTCGGCCGCGATAGCGGTTTCCTGCTGCTGGGGTGTTGTGGGCTTCGATGGTACGGCTGCCTTGATGGGGGGTGGCGCGGGTTGAGAGGGGATGGAGACAGGTTCCGCGGTTTCGACGGTCCAGGCGGTTCCTTTTTCGATGCGCTCTGGATGATAGGGAAGCTGGTGGTAGAAGAGTTGCAATAGCCGGTCGCCTTTGTCCGGCGCGGTGAAGGTGGCGGCCTGGTCTTTGAGAATCTGGACGCCGGAGTCCCACTGTTTGCGGATGAAGCCACCTTTGCGTGGTGGAGGAGCAACGAGGCGGAGAATCGGGGCGCCGTTGGTGGCGCTGCTGGTGGTGAGAGGGACAGAGGTACCGTCGGCGAGGGTGATCTGCGTGAAGCGGACGACAGGGATGTGAAAGGGAGTGAAGTCTCCGTTGATCCGTGCGTTGATGCGCTGGGAGTGATTGGAGCGCAACTCGGTGACGGTGCCGGTGAGGATGGTCTTCTCAGGAAGGATGAGCGTGTTGTCGGAGTAGACCGGATAGATAAGCTGAGCACGGATAGACTGCCCGACGCGCATGGGCAGATGATTGTCGACCATGACGGGAAGTGGCGTTCCAGTAGGGAGCGTGGTTTGTGGTATCTGAGACTGGGCGGCAAGGGATGAGAAGACGAGAGACAGAAGGAGGGCGCGCCTGAGGGTTCTACGGATCATCTATGAGGATGGTATCGAATCTGGATGAAAATAACCTGAAGGCGGGCTGGGTTGATTGTGCAGTGATTCCTGCCAGGCAATTATTTTTAGCATCCATTGGAGGGTACTTTCGTCTAACAACATTAGTGTTGCCAATGCTGCTTATTTTGAACATCTACAAAAAATACATGATTCGCTCTTGACTTCTACCGCTGCTTCGGTAGACTCCTGATTACAGTTGGCTATGACTTCGCAAAAATCCATTTCGAACAGGTTGTTGTTTGGCGCGATTTTCTTCGGGCTGAACCTCCTGTGCTTTCTGGGTGTAGCGCATGGGCCAGGTGTCGAACATCACACGCGTGTGAACTACTCGCATGTTCCGGCGCATGGTACAGGACGGGCCGGGTCGCGCAACGGATGGGTAGGACAGGTTGTCACCTACGATTCGCTGATCGATCATGATTCCCAGATTCATTTAGTCCATGGCGTGACTGCAGGGCCTTCCGCGACTCCTCAGGCGTTGATATCGGGCACGGCAGCTCTGCCGCGCCCAACGGCGATAGTTGAATTGCTGGCACGTGAGAATGTGTTGGCACTTGGTAGCGCTCCCCGCGCACCTGGACTTGGCCGCGCACCTCCAGTCGTTTAATACTCCCACTGCAAATGCATCGTGCGTAGACCCTCTGCTCTGAAAGAGCCAGAGCGGCCCAGCCTCTTTAGGAGACTGTAGCGCTTCGCAACGATGTCGCATTTCCAGCGTTCCTGACGGTTCGTGCTCCATATTACGGAGCCGCCGAAAGGAACCCGAAGAATTCATGCAATCCATGGATTCAAGGGAGATTACTATGCAGCGACTGATTGATGGCTATTCCCGTTTCCGTACGAAGGTATTCCCAAAACACTCTCGACTATTTGCCAAACTGGCGGCTGGCCAGAAGCCGCAGGCCTTGTTCATTGCCTGCTCCGACTCCCGGGTTATGCCGGAGATGGTGATGCAGTGCGATCCGGGCGATCTGTTCCCGTGCAGGAATGCAGGTAACCTCGTTCCTCCGCCGACGGAGACGACGAGCGGCGTTGGAGCAACGATCGAGTATGCAATTCGCGTGCTGAAGATTCCGGATGTCGTGATCTGTGGCCATTCAGATTGCGGAGCCATGAAGGGCCTTCTGCAATATGAGGATCTGGATAAATTGCCGCTGGTGAAGTCATGGCTGCAATATGCGGGGCCATCATCCCGGTGGTTGCAGGATGCGCTGGAAGACGCGGCGAGCTGGAGCTTCGAGCAGAAGCTGGCGATGCTGACTGAGGCCAACGTGGTCATGCAAATGGAGAACCTCAGAGCGCATCCAGCAGTTGTTGAGGCGGTAAAGGCTGGCGCGTTGCAGATTCATGGCTGGATGTACGACATCGGCAGCGGAAGAATCAGACGTTTTGATCCCGAAACTGGAACCTTCCACCCATTGATCGCTGAGGGTCAGCCATCTTTGCCAACTCAGGCAAAACCAAAACTCAGAACTGCGTAAAGGGAAATTTATGTCTATCGAGATGAATCGTAGCTCCGGCATGCAGGATAAGGCTTTGTTCGTGAAGGATCTGTCGGCATCGCTGGTGGTATTTCTAGTGGCGCTGCCGCTATGTATGGGAATCGCGCTGGCGTCGGGAATGCCTGCAGCATCGGGACTGGTGACAGGCATTATTGGAGGACTGGTCGTAGGATTTCTGGCCGGCTCGCCTCTGCAGGTGAGCGGGCCGGCGGCTGGGCTTGCAGTAATTGTGTTTGAGATGGTGCGGACGCATGGGTTGACGGCACTGGGGCCTGTGCTGATACTCGCTGGTGCGATTCAACTGGTTGCCGGGCTGCTGAAGACGGGGCGGTGGTTCCGGGCTATCTCGCCGGAGGTGATTCACGGGATGCTGGCCGGCATTGGCGTGCTGATTGTGATCCAGCAGTTCCATGTGGTGCTGGACCGCTCACCGAAGCATGGCGGGCTAGCGAATATCGCGGCGATGCCCGAGGCTTTGTTCGGTCTGTTCCCGCTGGATGGAAGTAGCGAGGAGGCAGCAGCAATGATCGGCGTGATTACGCTGGTGGTGATGCTGCTGTGGGAGAAGTTCCGGCCCGCGAAGCTGAAGCTTGTTCCGGGAGCGCTGCTGGGTATTGCTTCGGCTACGGCGGTTGCGCAGATCTTCCACCTGACCGTTCATCGGGTGAGCGTGCCGGCGAATCTCGGGGATATGATCCGGTTTCCGACGCTTGCGGGAATTCAGGGCCAGTCGTGGACGGAGATTGCGGGGGCTGCCTGCGCTATGGCGTTTATCGCCAGCGCGGAGACGCTGCTCTCTGCTAGTGCGATCGATCAGATGCAGAACAGGCAGAAGACGAACTACGACCGCGAGCTCGCGGCGCAGGGCGTGGGCAACATACTTTGCGGACTGGTTGGAGCGCTCCCGATGACGGGAGTGATCGTTCGCAGCTCGACGAATGTGCAGGCGGGCGCGGAGACGAGGAGGTCCACCATCATGCATGGAGGATGGATTCTGCTGTCTGTGCTGGCGTTTCCGTTTGCCCTGAGGATGATTCCCACGGCGAGTCTTGCTGCGGTCCTGGTCTTCGTCGGAATCAGGCTGGTGAAGCCTGCGGATGTGAGGAAGCTGGCTCGGTTCGGCAGAGTTCCGGTTCTGATTTATTTCGCTTCGATGATAACGATTGTGTTCACGGACCTGTTGACCGGTGTGCTGGTCGGCCTCGGGCTATCGCTGATGAAGCTGCTCTACACGATTACGCATCTCGAGGCTCGCATCGTCGAGGAGGAGGGAGCTATGCATGTCCACCTCTCCGGCATCGGAACGTTTCTGGGGATTCCGAAGATCGCTAGTGTTCTCGACCAGGTGAAGCCTGGATGCGTCGTCCACCTGCACAGCCACGGACTGCGCTATATCGACCATGCCTGCATCGAGGTGATCGAGGCGTGGGTGGAGAACCGCGAGGAGCAGGGCCAAGTTGTCCATATCGAGATGGAGAAGCTGCATCTTCGATATCGCACGCGCGTGAGTGAGAGCGTGACCTAAGTTTTCGCAAGGGCGGAGCTGCTTGGTTGGCTCCGCCTTCTTTTTTCTGCGGACACCGATTTTTTAGTTCGTTCAAGTTTTCGCAAGGGCGGAGTTAGCAACGTCAACTCCGCCTTCTTTTTCTGCGAATGGAACAGTAACGACAGCTGGACGGGAAAGTTTGTACATTCCCACCCATGCCGCGATGAGCCTGCGCCATGGATGGGCACCCGATCCGTGTTGCTGGTTCAAGAGAGTGAAAGAGATAGAGTTTAGCCGAGGGCTTCGAGGCTGTCGGCTCCGTACTTGAGGTACCAGGGGCTGGCGGACTTGAGGCCGTTATTGACGTTGTTGATGTTCTCTACGCCTGTGGTCTCGAGCCAGTCCTTGAAGGCCTTGGCACCCTGCTTGGCGTAGATGGCGATACCGTCCTTCCAGGTTGCTCGACCGCAGAGGACGCCGTTGAACCTGGTTCCGGACTCCCCTGCCAGTTCGAGGGTCTCGATGAAGGTGGGGTTGGAGACTCCGGCGGATAGATAGATGAAGGGCTTGTGGGTCATGCTCTCGGCATCGCGGAAGTGTTGGAGGGCCTGAGCGCGGGTGTATGCCTTCTCTCCCTTGAAGGAGCGGGTGCCTTCGACGAAGGCCATCTCGATGGGGACCTCGACCTTGAGGACGTCGATGCTGTAGCGGGCTTTGCCAAACTCGGCCATGGAGCCGGAGACGACCTCGGGCTTCTTCTTGGCGTAGGCGAGGGCCTTCTCGTCGTTACCTTCTTCGTCGTAGCCGACGAACTCGGCGAAGAAGGGGATGTCCTGGGCGACGCACTCGTCTCCGGTGCGCTCGATCCATGCGTGCTTGAGGTCGTTGACGCTGCTCTTCTCGTAGGGGGTGTAGTAGAGGAGGATCTTGATGCAGTCGGCCCCTGCCTCCTTGAGACGGCGGACGCTCCAGAGGTCGAGGAGGTCGGGCAGGCGGCCGGGGGTGGTGGCGTCGTAGCCGGTCTTCTCGTAGGCGAGGAGGAGGCCCTTGCCGTTGCGAACCTTGGAGGCGGGGAGACCGTACTCGGGATCGAGGAGGATGGCGGAGGCGTGGCGGGTGAGGACTTCAGTGACGAGGGTCTTGAACTCCTCGAGGTCGTGGGCGTCGGCTGCTGCTCCTCGCTCTTTGGCGAGGGACTTCTGGAGGGAGCCGCGCTGGTCCATGGCGGCGGCGGCGATGATACCGCGTTGGTCGGAGACGGCTTTCAGTCCGGCGAGTTTACCTGGGGTCAGCTTCGACATTTGCTATGGTCTCCTGGATGCTTAAAGTAAAGGTGTACAGGCGGTCATTTTACACAGCGAGAGATACGTTTCGCATTAGTGGCGATTATCGGGTTGATGAGCTGCGAAGGCTGGTATCCGATTGGCATCGATGGTCTCGTCCTCTTCTTCCTGCTCTTCTTCTTGGTCTGAGATTTCGAGGGTGGCTCCTGGTTCGGCGAGGTGGAGGCCGTCCGGGGTGGATTGGGCGGAGCGGACGACGTTGGGGGCGTAGGGCTCGGTTGTGAGG
>JAOAPB010000036.1 GCA_025462645.1 Edaphobacter sp.
TAAATACAGAAAGTCTGACGGCCTCTTCCCTTTTGTGCGCCTGCACAGCCACAGCGGACAACAGTACCCGATGGCGGTGGCATTCGAGCAAGAGATAACAACACTCTATGAGGCCCGCGAGCAGGAACGCGAGGCGAGACGGCTACAACGTTCTCTTTCTCCCCATAGGGGACCGAGGTCATCGAATCTGTCCCTTGAGCGATTCCGAACGTCGATCAAATACCAGGACCGGCCCGCCGCCGCTGACATTGCGTTCTGTGTCGCCGCTCATGCCAATGGTATGACCGAGGACCGGATCGAACGTGCTCTTGAAGACGACTATCTCTCCCGCGATCCCAGTGCTTCCAAGCGAGCTGCTTACATCCGGAGGACTATCGAGAAGGCGAGGAGATGGGTCGAGCGATGAGCATCGGTGCTTCAAGTCCCGTTGTCGTCTTCCCTGTTGCGTTGGGATTGACTCTTCGAGTTTCTGAGCTGGTTTTTGCTACTCGCGACGTGAGGGAGGACCATTGAACAGGGCGGCTCCCTTCCGGTTTGCCTTTCTATCTGCGTTCAGCGTGCCGCGCTCAAAGCACCCCCGCCCTTCGGACGCACGCTCTCCTTTCCAAAATCCGCTACGCGCCTCTGCGAGGTGCGGACTCCTGCCCCATAGCGAGTCTGGGTCCCCTTCCGCAGATTCTGTCCAGTCGCCGAGGGAGTGGGTCGCGACGGCACACCCGTTGGGCAAGCATGTACCGCATCCAGCGGACAAACCAAAAGAAACGGAGCCAAACACCATGTTCAACAAAGTCATCCTCATCGGCCGCCTCGGACAGAACGCAGAAGCCAAAACCGCTCAGAACAACAAAGAGTACGTTGTCCTCAACATCGCAACCCAGGAGAGCTGGAAGAACGACAAAGGCGACTACGAAACGCGCACCGAGTGGCACCGCGTCTTCGCCTGGAGGAATCTCTCGAAGTTCGCCAAGACTCTCCAGAAGGGGCAGCTCGTCACCCTGGAAGGCATTCTCCGGTATCGCGAGGTGGAGGATGAGGCCAAAGGAACGACCTTCAAGCATCGGATCGCCGAGATCCACGCCATCAGCATCAAGCGGCTCTCGAAGGTCGAGGCCGCTGATGATCCTTCGGATGGAGCCGACGACGAGTAATCGTCACGGCTCTGGTGGATGAGACAAAGAAAGTCTCATCCACTAATTGTTGTCAAGATAGAGGCTGACAGTGAGATCGCGTAGAGTCAGATCGTCTTGCTGTCAGCGATGCTGGGTTTGCGCGATTGCATCAGCCGAGGATCGTTCCGGGCGACATGAGCGTTTGTCGTTACCAATCCTCATCCGACCTTGTTAACGGAGTCCTAGTCGACCGGCGATCCATCGGTATCTAGTCTCGGCTGGCCTATAGTTGCAGGCGCAGCTTCGTCTTTGTAAGCAGAGTGGAGATCGAGAGCATGAGCGCCGTGAAGACGAGTGCGCGGACGATGCCCCAAGCGCCCCAGTTGAAGTGTGTGTCAAGGTACGTGAAGCCGATGGCGCCGAGGACGTAGTACCAGAAGTCCGGTAACAGGTAGGTGAGGAGTGTGTTCGACCCTGCGGAGCGGGCCCAGAAAGCCCACTTGGTATAGTGCTTCACGTCGCATATGAAGTAGAGCAGTACAAAGAGAAGCTCCGTTGCGCCGATGGAGTAGAGGCACCATGTTGGGGTGGCACGGATCTTCGAAATGCCGAAGGGATGGAGCAGACGCGCGGCTAGAAGTGAGAGCACGGCCAAAATGATTGAGGGGACGGCCTTCTCGCGGAAGGTGTCGAAGCGCGGTTCGAGGAAGAAGATTGTCGTGAGTGTGATACCCGCGAAGGCGATGCATGGCATGGAGCCGTTCTGCAGGGGAAACTGATACCAGTGCAGGTGCATGTTGATGTAGTGGCCTGAGCATGCGACGTTGAAGGCCGTGAAGGCGCCGAACCAGACCGCAGGTGCCCAGAGCCAACGGCGTGTGGCGAGATAGAGCAGCGAGACGGCGAAGTAGGTGTAGCCGATGAGTCCAAGGATCTCCGGATAGTCGTAGGAGAACCAGCCGATGGAGCCATCGCGGTTGTTGTGGCGATAGATGGCTGCGAGCGCCACGAGGACCACGAAACCAAGGAGGCGTAGTCCGCGATAGAGGTTGCAACGGAATTTGTCTTCGGTCTTCGGATAGACGAACCAGATGAGACATGCGCTGAGGAGTGCGGTAAGTCCCCAGACGAAGCGGCCGATACCGTGCATAAGGTCCGGGTTTCCACGGGAGCCATTGGCCAGTATGATGCCGAGCACAAGCAGAGCGATGGAGCGGAATGCGATATGTCCGAGAAGTGCAGGAATGCTGTCGCCCTTTTTGATACGGGCCTGGAGTGCAAGCGGGATGGCCATACCGAGGATGAAGAGGAACCCGGGGAAGACCATGTCGACGTAAGTCATCACATCGATCCTGCCGGGAGCGTGATAGGTCCACCAGGGCAACCCTTTTACCTCACCGAGCTCGTTGACGAAGATCATGAGCGCGATATTGAGTCCGCGAAGAATATCAAGCGAGACAATTCGATGATGGTGAATTGTCTGCGTGCCGAGTGGATGCGGCGCTGCGGATGTGATGGTGCTCACGGTTTCACCTCTGTGTGAGGATGGAGTCCGGCATCAATGGCGTCGAGGAGGACGTTGTTTGGGTCGCCGGTGTACTCCCAGAACATTATGCCGCCGAGATGAAAGTCACGGACGTAGAGTGCCTTGTGCGCGAGAGATTCTGCGTCTTCGTAGTCTACCCAGGTTTGGGTGCTGGCGTTGTAGAGATAAGGTGAGTCGGAGCTGAAGTCCCAGTAGCGCACGAAGCCGGAGCCCGGCTTGAGAAGAATGGACTCGATGCTGCCGTAGTCGAGGTGAAGGTCGTGCGAGGAGGTGCCTGACTGGAAGAGACCGCTCCTGGCGGCGGCAACGTTGGTCCACTCTTTGCCATAGAAGGGGACACCAAGGATGATCTTGTTCGGCTTTACGCCAGCTTCGAGGTAATTGTGTACGGATTTGTTCGATGAGACGTGCTTGGGATCGTCGGGGTTCTCGTAGAGCGGCGAGTGGTGGCCGGTGTTCTTGTCACCGCCGTACATGTCGTAGGTCATGAGGTTGATCGAGTCGACGTAGAACTGTACCTTGGCCATCTCGGTATGTTCAAGGAAGTTCTCACTGCTTCCGGTGGCGATGGAGGTATAGAGATGGCGATGGAGGCGGGTTCCTTCACGGTTGAAGCGGAGGCGTAGTTCTTTGAGAAGCAGAGTGTAGTTCTCTTTATCTTCAGGGCGGAACTTGTTGTCGTCGCCGTTGAGGCCGGGGTACTCCCAATCGATGTCGAGGCCGTCTAGGTCGTATTTGGTGACGAAGTCCACAGCGCTATCGATGAAGATCTTGCGGCCTTTCTTTGTCAATGCGACGTCGGAGAAGTTTTTGGACCAGGTCCAGCCACCAACGGAGACGAGGACCTTGAGGTTGGGGTTCTGCTGTTTCAGCCCCTTCAAGATGGCGAAGTTCTCGTCGTCGTGCGCAAAGCCCTCGACCACTTTGCCGTCTCCCACGTTGGCGAAGGCGTAGTTGATGCGCGTGAGCTTCTTCGCTGCAACTTCATCGGGCCTGAGGACCCGGCCGCGTGGGAAGACATAGGCGATGATCTCTGCCTTGTTGGCAACGGTGGATGTGGAGCTTGCCTGTCTGTTAGAGGCGAGGGTCGCGAGCGGCAGAAGGGTGGCGAGGGCGAAGGTGCTGACAATGCGGCGCGCGAACATGAAACTCCTTAGGTGCTCTCTGCGAAAAGGCGCGAGGGGCGAGTGCTGGAGATGGCTGTTGCAAGGGTTGACGACAGAGGCGAGAACTGTCAAATGAAGGTCGCCCGTGCTAACGCTTCTCGCCACTTTCGAGGAACGGATTAGTCCTCATAAGTCGGCATCTCGTCAGTAATTGATAGCTGACGAGATGGGCGTTTCCCGTTGCTTATTACCAGAATTGATTCAAAAGCCAACTCGGATGCCGCCGTTTAGGACGCGGCCATCGAGCGGTGCCCAGGCGTCTGTGGTCCATCGGCCATCGACACCTCGCGTTGGCCTGAGTAACGGATCGTACTTGGTCTGACGAATGTCCCCGAGATTTTCGGCGTTGAGATATGGCTTGAATCTGCCAAATGTCTTCTCCAGCAAAAAGCCGAACAGAACATAGGGCGTCGACTCGGTGCGATAGGGATTATCGTCGAGCCGCTGCGTACCCGTGTAGTAGGCCTCAACTCCGATGCGTGCGCTGTGCTCGCGCTCCCAGGTTCCTACGATTCCGGCACTGTGCCGTGGAGTCAGCTCAACATCCTGCCTGACGCTGCCCGGCTTTTCCTGAGCGCGTGTCCACGTGTAGGAGCCTGTGGCGGAGAACTCGCCACGACGCCATGTACCAACGGTCTCAATGCCGACGTTCTGCGTGGAAGCATCGAGGTTGCGCAGCGTGTACGCGGTCGTTTGTTCGACATAGAGAGGATGATGGACGGTGGACTTGAAGAGAGTTGTGGTTGCGGTGAAGGTCTTCCAACTGCGTGTGAGATCCAGGGTGAGGCCGCGACCTCGCTCCACCTTGAGCGGCGCTGGAATGACGAGGCGCCGGAGACCGGCAGCTTCAGTCTCTTCTGTAAGAGCGCTCGGCGCGGCGAAGCCTTGACCGAGCGACAGGCGGCTCGTCCACCCGTGTCCACGCAGCAGGGCCGCGAAGCGTGGGCTGAAGAGCGTCCCATACTGGTTGTGAAAGTCGGCACGCACTCTTCCGGCATGTCCCTCAATGTTGGTTCTAGATCAGACCAATATGGGCCGCTTTTCAGGCCAATGCAGAACTCCTCAAGCGAAGGGTTGTCGCCCTTGAGCGCATTTGGGTTTGCCTCCTTTA
>JAOAPB010000043.1 GCA_025462645.1 Edaphobacter sp.
GTTCTCGCGTTCCGTCACGCGGGCTTACTCACAGGACTTTTGCCGCTCTATGTTTATGCTGATCAGGCGAGGCAAGAACGCCAGCTTCTTGTTCTTGGCGCGGGCACATCCGACTACCTAGACGGTATCTTCTCATCAACCTGCACCAGAGCGGATGTCGTCCAGGGCTTCACATTGCTGGCCGGCGAGGCAACTTGGGAGATAGCCCACCTCAGCCAGCTTCGACCCCATTCGCCGCTATACAAGGCGTTGTCTGCGCAAGACGGCAACACAATCCGTACCTATCCGGGGGAGAACTGCTCTCGGTTCGCGGCATATAGCATTGCGAACCTGCCAAAGAAGGTACGTGCCGACGTTCGATACTGCCGCAACTTGGCCACCAATCGGGGTACGCTCAAATTGCAGGTCGCCGATGCGCGCTCCTGGCCGAGGTATTTTGATGAACTCATTCGGCAGCACTCCGCCCGATGGAATGAAGCAGGTCAGCCAGGCGTGCTCGCGAATCCACAGGTGCTCGCATGGCACCGCGAAATGCTTCCACTCTTACTGCAGGAGGACGCCCTGCGTCTGTACTGCCTGAGCCTTGACGATGTCGCCATCGCAACGCTTTACGCTCTGATCGACCCTCCCTCGCGTGAGAACCGAACTGAGTACTTCTATCTCAGTAGCTATTCCCGGGCTCACTCGGAGTTGAAGCCCGGCACGCTCTTGAGGGCAATGGCCATTGAACACGCCGCGGCCGAGGGCGTTGTAACGATTGATATGCTTCGCGGCAGGGAGGCCTACAAAAAACTCTGGCGCGTGCAAGATGCGCCGACCTTCGGCTTGTCATTTAGCCGTCTGGCTGTTGCGAATCTTTCTTAGTGTCTCCCTTTGCTTGCGGAGGGGGAGCGGCTCTTAGTGCGCTCCTCCTGCTCACGATGGATCAGCTTGTTAAAATTGCTCGGTTTTCCGGTTGCAGTCTTGTCCTGGTAGACAAGCTCGAGATCGTTTTCATCGAACTTCTTGAAGAAGTCGTCCCACGAAAGCTCCTGGAGATTTTCGTCGTTGCGATTCGGAGCCTTCGGAAACTCGAACCTCAAAATTCCGGGTTCTTTGCCTTTACGCGTGCTGCTGACTTCGGCCGGAACCGCCTTGCGAGTCTCGGCCCACTTACGGATTTCGTCATGATCGGTGGTCGTCTTTGAGAGTGCCATTTGATTCGCTCCTTTGCACTGCATGAGAGATACATCTGACGCGGCATGGGTTGTCCGCTTGCACAAATGAATCGTCATGCGACGCGTGTGGGCTGAGTCATTCGGCCAATCAACATAGGTAATGTAAGCCCCTGAATGAGGACTGAAAACACGACAACAACGAAGGTCACCAATAGCCAGAGATCATGCTCATAGCGATACCCGCCAGGAAGTGACAGCGCAAGCGCAACCGCCAGGCCACCCCGAAGACCGCCCCAGGTGAGCACCAGGATCGATCCTCGTATTCGCGTGCGAAACGATCCGAGTACGGTGACGCAAATCCCAACGCTGGCAAATCGCGCCAGCAGGACTACAGGGATTGCGATCAGCCCAGCAACGAAGTAGATCTTTGTAAAGGGGACAACCAAGATCTCAAGACCGAGCAAAAGGAACAGAACAACATTCAAGAGATCATCGATCAGTTCCCAAAATCGCTCCACGTGTTCTAGAGTTTCCTTCGACATCGCCAGTGTTCGCGCCTGTCCGTTGACCAGCAGCCCGGCTGCGACGGCCTCAAGGGGAGCCGAGACCTGTAGCGCATCCGCCAAGGCATAGCCTCCCATCGCGAGCGCAAGGGTCAACATCACCTCCACCGGATAACTATTTACAACACAAAGCAGTCGATAGGTGAGGTATCCAAGCCCAATGCCGAGGGTAACGCCTCCGCCGGCTTTAAGCACCAGCAGCCAGACAAAGACGCCGACGGTTGGGAAGCCGCCGCCTGAGGAGGCTCCTAACACGGCTAAAAATATTACGGCCCCCACACCATCATTGAAGAGAGATTCACCAGCCAGCTGTACCGAAAGCTGCCGCGGAGCACCAGCGCGTCGCAGCGTATCCAGCACGGCGATCGGATCAGTGGGCGAGATGAGCGCACCAAAGAGCAGTGCTCCAGAGACACTTGTCTCTATGTGAATTCCGTGCAATGCCGAGCGAAACGCCCACGCGACGAAGATGGTGGAAAGCACCGTCGCCACAGTTGAAAGCACGATCACCGGGACTCGCTCGATTGCGAGATGTTTCAGATCAAGCTGCAGCGCACCCGCAAACAGGAGGAAAGCGAGCATCCCGTGCAGCACAACCTTGTTGAAGTCGATCTCTCCCACCAAACGCTCCGCAAACAGGTGCAGGATGGGCGCCCGATGCCCGACAGCAATGAACAACGCAGCCGTGGAGAGCGAAAGAATCATCGTTCCGATTGTCGTGGGCAGCCGCAGGATGCGAATACTGATAAGGCTGAAGAAAGCGCCCGCCGTCACGAGAATACCAAGTAGCGCAAACAAGGACATCATGATTCGTTCGATGTCGCCGCGGCCGAATTGAGTACAGGCCCGAGTACGATTCGGCGCCGGCTCCGTCACCTCACCTCGAGGCGGTCTCGTTAACTGGCAGTGCGGGAGTGAGTTCGAGCCCCGCCCTCCGATAGAGCTCCGGCCTATGCCGATCCCAGTGCTCACAACGGACGACCGTAGCCGGGCGACCGAAGTAGTCCCAAGGAATGTGCCGGCTGTTCAGGCCAACGAAGTGTGCGCCACAGGTCCCCAGTTCCGGTTCTCGCGGCCAGAACGGCGAACAGATCGTCACCTCGCGCACACTCACCAGCAACGAAGGAGAGTGGCGGGAGAGGGCGACTGCCTGCAGACCCTGCTCGTCCAGCTCGGATTCGAGTGCTACAGGATGCCCCAGGCGCAACGATTCCTCTTCCAGTGTTTCGCGAAGCGCGACGGCGAGAGCGAATCCCGGCGGAAGACCTCTTATCCCCGAGTTGATCGGGCCCTGCACCGACGAACTTTGAAAGTGACCGAGGCAGCGCTGCATATCTTCCGCTAACAACGTGCGATTCGCATTGCCGAGCCATTGATCGAGGACCGTCGGCTTCTGCCAAAGGATGCAGTCGTTATCGAGCGAGAGCTCATAGGCATCGGGGAAGATCCGAGTTGGCACAAGCTTCCAGCCAACCCCTTCCGCCATTGCCTGTCCTAGGTAGGGGAGTAGGAATGAAGGCACATCCGCCGAACTCACCTCCAGCCAGCACACGCACTCGGGAAGCACTCCTGCGCGCTGCTGCGCACTTTCCAGCCCTACCGTGTTGACGCAGATGACGTACTCGGTCCGTGGCCCGAAAAGTCGCACGGCACAATGGACCGAAACTCTTAGCGCCTCCCA
>JAOAPB010000053.1 GCA_025462645.1 Edaphobacter sp.
AACAAGCTGCGGGTCTTCATCTGGCTTTACCTCAAAACTGAATTCATTCGCGAGCCCTGCGCAACAGCGGAAGAACCTTCGCCCGCAACACAGTCACGAGCTCCTCCTGCATATAGTCATAGTTGTCTGGGATATTCAAACAGATCACTCGTTTACTCTTGAGAACTTCTCCGAAATGAGCACTCAGGTATCTTCGTTGCGACATCTCCATCACAAACACCCTATCCGCCCACTCCAGTACATCCGTACTCACCGGGCACTCGGCCTCGACGCTTGTTCCTGCCGAGCAGACCTCGATCCCGTCCATCCCCGTAAAGACATCCTCCGCCGTAGGACTCCGGCGACGGTTCTTACCGCAAACGAACAGGATCTTGGTCATCACGGTTCAACCAGCTACGTGAGAAGGGTTGGTGTAGCAGCACATTGGAAGCCCACCTTGTTATGCGATCCGTCGCAGAACGGACGCTTCTCGCTCGCTCCGCAACGGCAGAGCGAGATCGCCGGCTTACCCGTCAGGTCCCACTCCTTGCCATCGGCATCCTTCAACACAATGTGACCTTCCACCCGCAACGGGCCATTCGGGCGGACGGTAATCTTTACAGCTTCTTCTGACATGATTCGACTCACTCTCTTTCAAAGGGTTGGGTTCAGCATAGCAAACCCACGGCACACTCTGATTTACAACAATGTTCCTTCCCACACTCCCATACACCTGCCAATGGGAGCCACCCGCCCCAGTCTGCGAGTTCACCCGTGCAGTGGGCTGTCTTCATTGGCCACGGTTTTGCGGCAGGCCAGCCGCTCCTCGTACTCCAGAGAGTGCGAGAACTGCCGACTGTGCACATTTGACTACTGCACGTTGAGGGTAACGCTTGCGGCGTGTTGTACGCCTCCGCTGGTTGCCGTAACGGTTATCGGATAGCTCTTCGTCGTCTTTGCGGGAGGGTTAGTGCTGCTATTGCTCCCCCCGCATCCAATCAGCATCGACGTCGCCGCCACGCCGCCCAGCAGCATCAGGCATAGGAGTCGGCCCATGCCTCGTCCACGTCGACGCATCCTCCCTGAGCCCAACACCGGCAAGAGCAGAAGCGCCAGACTAATCGGCACCATCCTGCTTCCTGGCATCGGAGCGTGTTGCAACGCCGCGGTAGCGGACGTCTGAATCGTCAGCGTCACCGTCTTCGCCCCGTCAGCAGACGAGATGCTAGCTGGAGAGAAAGTAGCCGTAGCGCCCGTAGGCAGACCGCTGGCCGAGAAGCTCACCGCTCCCGGATAGACCCCGCTCGTCGGCGCGACTGCGAAGCTATAAGTCGCCGCGCTGCCCGCAGTCACGGTCTGGCTCTGCCCCCCGCTCAGGTTCAGCGAGAAGTCCGGCGCGACAACCGTCACCGTTGTAGCCGAGGCAGTCCTGCTCGTCGTGAAGTTAGCATCACCGTTGTAGACCGCCGTCAGCGTGTGAACTCCCACCGCGAGCGAAGTCGTAGCGTAGCTGGCCGACCCGCCGCTCAGCGTCGCCGTATTCAGCAAAGTCGTCGCACCGTCGTAGAAACTCACCGTCCCGGTCGGAGTCCCCGTCGTCGCTGAGACCACCTGCGCGGTCAAAGTGACACTAGCCCCCGCTACCACCGACGCGCTGCTTACATTCAACGAGGTTGTCGTTCCCGCCGGTGCCACGACAAGGCTCACAGCCTTGGTTGCCGTGTTGTAGCTCGCCGTATCCGTGGGAGTGAAGGTAACATTGAGCGTCTGCGTCCCAAGACCCAGCACTGTGCCCGCCGCTGGCGTATAAGCAAACGTTCCAACTATCGAAGCAGTTGCATTCAGCTGTGTCGCACTCAGCGCCGTGCCATACGCGATCCCAGCAGGATTGCTCCACGTAACCGTCACCGCGCCCTTGCCTACCGTTAGCGTATAGGCCTGACTTCCAGTCGCCGCAGTCGGTACAGTCGCATCCGTCGCCGTAACCGTGAAGTTGAATGTGCCCCCAGCCGTCGGTGTGCCTGAGATCAAGCCGCTGACACTGGCCAAATTCAAGCCGGCTGGCAGAGCTCCACCAGTTACAGCATAGGTATAAAGTGGCCTCCCTCCGGTCGCTGCCACGCTCTGGCTATAGGGAACCGCCACCGTGCCTGCAAGCAGACTTGTCGGCGACAACGTGATCAGCCCGCCGTTCAGCACAATCGTCTGCGTTGCATACCCTGGACCCACTGCGTTCAAGTGGTCATCCGTCAGCACCAACGTACCGCTGATCGGCCCCGGAACCGTAGGCGAGAAACTCACCAGCAGCGTGCAATTCGCGCCTGCAGCCAGCGTACTCGTCAGCGGGCAAGTGCTCGTATTGCTTAGGGTGAAGTTCGGCGAGATGCTCGGACTGGTGCCCTGGAACGTCAGCACCGCATTGCCGATATTAGCGACCGTCACCGTCTGCGGGCTATCGCTGCTGGTCGCGCCTACATTCGTCGGCAAAAATCTAAGACTCGGCGGATCTCCAGTGTCCTCCTTCAACACGCGGTTGTTGTGAAAATCGGCAATATAGACATTGCCGCTCCCTTCCACCGCCACACCATAGGGATTGTTCAAGCCACTCCCCACCGTCGTCTGGCACGCGCTTGAGCCGCAACCTGACGGCACCTTCACGACACGGCTGTTGCCGTAGTCGGCGACATAAACATTGCCACTTCCATCCACCGCCACACCGGAAGGACGTATGAAGCCAATCCCCACAACCGTCTGGGTATAGCTGCCACCAGACAGTGTCTCCAGTAACACCTGATTGTTGTTCGTGTTGCCGATATAAACGTTGCCACCTCTATCGACCGCCACACCGGCAGGAACGTTCAGTCCTCCCACCACGATCGTCTGGGTGTAGGTGCTACCCGATAGCGTCTCCTTCACCACGCGGTTGTTGTTCGTGTCGGCCACATAGACGTTGCCACTCCCATCCACAGCCACGCCAAGGGGAGCGAATACCTTCGTACTGTCGGCCACTATAGTCTGAACGTAGCCGCTACTCGACAGCGACTCCTTCAACACCTGATTGTTGCCGCTATCCGCGATATAGACGTTGCCACTTCCATCCACAGCCACGCCTGCGGGAAAGTTCAGTCCACTCACCACGATGCTCTGGGTATAGCTACCACCCGATAGCGTCATCTTCAATATCCGGCCATTGCCCCCATCGGCGATATAGACGTTCCCGCTTCCATCCACGGCCACAGCATAGGGAAGGTTCAAACCACTGCCCGCCACCACCGTCTGACCTACGGGCAGGAAGGCCACCTGCGGACCCGATCCGGTGCCGGAAACGTACCCCGTCGCAATCGCCCTTCCGAGCGCATCGCTCAAAACCGCAGCGCCGTAGCGCGTTCCTACCTGCTTCGGAGAAAAGGTCACATTGACCGTGCAGGTATCGCCAGCGTTGTAGGCCACGCCAGCCGTGCAACTCCCGGCTGCCGCAGCGGCAAAGTCCAACCCCGTCACGCCCTGCGTCAGGACAGCCGTGCTGCTCACGGTTCCCGCAGTGGCGAAGGTAAGGGTCAACGGAACCGCAGAGCTCGTAGCCCCCACATTGACCGCTCCAAAGTCCGTCTGCGCCTCGGCCCGCATACTCGCCATGCCGATGACTCCCAGCACGCCGGCGCAGAACAATGTCGCATGTGTCATCGGTTGAGTAAAAGACGAAAGACCTGAAGGGAGAGATGCAAATTGCGAGCGCATGAATACACAAAATCTCAAGGGAAGCCTCCAAGGCAAAGCTGTAAAATTTCGCATTCGACAAAGAAGAAAAGTAGCCCTTACACGAGGTTCTTGTTCCTGACGCACAAAGCGTAAATCCAAAGGGGCCCTGCGTTCGAAGATCAGTGCAGAGAAGCTTAACAAAATAAATCGGCCCAGCCCACTGCAAAACCAACATTCACAAAACGAAAGTGTTGGATGAGTCTGCTCAAAGACCTGATCGAACGAAGATTTGCAAGCGGTTGCGAAATACATTGCAAGCGGTTGCGAGATATAGGCAGAAGCTCCGAAAACGCCCCGGTTTGCCTCCCCTAAAAAACTACGAGAAGTCCAGCTCCACCTCATCCACATAGCACCAACCCCAGGACTCCCCCGGCTCAATCGACCGCATGATCGGATCCTTGGTCTTATGAAAGTGCTTCGTAGCGTGTTTATTCGGAGAGGAGTCGCAGCAACCCACATGCCCGCAGATCATGCACATCCGCAGATGAACCCACCGCCCACCCATCTTCAGACACTCCTCGCAGCCAGGAGCCGACGGCTTCACCTTTCGAATCTCACCCAGATGAGTACATTCCATGGTCGACCTCCTCTTCCCACACCTACGATACAACGACAGATCAAGCCGCAACCAGCAGGCGACTAACTCCAAAGACCGTCCTGAATCATGAGCACAGTCAAACGGTCAGCGCACCTGTCGCCGAACAGGACAGCCCTTGTATCTCGCCGCACCACCGTTGGAATCTTCTCCACCTCAATCTCCCAACCCCTCCGTTATCCCATACTCCTTCAGCTTCCGGTAAAGCGTAGTCTTCCCAATTCCCAGCAGTCGAGCCGCCATCAGCTTATCCCCCTTCAGCTGCCGAATCGTCCCCAGGATCGCCTGCCTCTCCATCTCCGCAATCGAGACGATCCCGCCATCTCCACCGCCCCCTGGCCTCTCCTGGCTCGAATCATCCTGCTCCGAGGCATAGGTCGTCGGAACTCGCTGCATCCTGAAGTCCTGCAGCTGCGTCGGCAGATCGCCCATATGCAGCACCGGCCCGGACGAGAGCGTGCAAGCCCTCTCGATCGCATTCTCCAGCTCCCGCACATTCCCCGGCCAGTCGTACTCCGTCATCACCCGCAGCGTGTCGTCCGAGAAGGTATGCACCACACCACTCTCCCGCTGCATCCGCTCCAGAAAGTGCATCGCCAGCACAGCGATATCCTCCCTCCTGTCCCGCAGCGGCGGTATTCGTAGATTCACCACATTCAGCCGGAAATAGAGATCCCTGCGAAATCTCCCCTCCTCCACCATCGTCGCCAGATCGCGATTCGTCGCCGCCAGCACCCTCGCCGAGATCGGCCTCGCCTGTGTCGACCCCACCGGACGAACCTCCTTCTCCTGCAGCGCCCGCAACAGCTTCGCCTGCAGGTCCAGCGGCAGCTCCCCAATCTCGTCCAGAAATACCGTCCCTCCCTCAGCCGTCGCCAGCAACCCCTCCTTCATCCGATCGGCCCCGGTAAACGCCCCCTTCACATGTCCGAACAGCTCGCTCTCAATCAGCGTAGGCACCAGCGACCCGCAGTCCACCGGCACAAACGGCTTCGCGGCATTCGGCCCGTTGAAGTGGATCGCCCGCGCCACCAGCTCCTTCCCCGTCCCGCTCTCCCCCAGGATCAAAACAGGGTGCGTCGAGAACGCCACCTTCGACAGGATCCGGTACAGCTTCTCCATCTCCGGCGACTGCCCCACCAGTCCGCCTGCTCCCTTCTGCGTCCGCAGCCTCTCCCGCAGCTTCCGGCTCTCCATGTCGAAGTGCCGCCGCTGCCCCGCGCGCTCCAGCACCGTCGTCAACTCCTCCAGCGCAAACGGCTTCGTCAGATAATCCCCTGCCCCAATCCGCATCGCCTCCACCGCCGACGCCACCGTCGCAAACGCCGTCATCACCACCACCGCCGTATCCGGATGCAGCGCCTTCACCTGCTCCAGCAGAACCAGCCCGCCTCCATCCGGAAGCTTCAGATCCAGCAGCAGCAGATCGATCTTCTGATGTTTCAGGATCGCCCGCGCCGCCGCCACGCTCTCCGCCCCCAGCACTGTGGACCCCACATCGCCGCAGCGACGTCGCAGCAAGCCCTCCGCACCGCCTCATCGTCATCCACCACCAGCACATGAAGCGACAGCACACCCTCCGCCCCACTCTCCTGCTGCCTCTTCATCGCTACTGCAGCATTACCCAAAGGAGACACGCCAACCAGAAACCCCGACGGCGCAGCCGCCTTCAAACTCTCCACTCTCGTCATCCGCACTCCTCTCTCGTCCTTCATCGATACCTCTCCAGCCCAGCCACGCCCATTACCAGATCGCATCAGCATGCCCACTCCACCGAAACCCTCGTCCCAACCCCCAGCTCACTCGCAATCTCTAGGCACCCGCCGGACAGAGCCGCCAGCTCCCGCACCACCCGAAAGCCAATTCCCCGTCGCCCCGCACGTCTTCCATGGCCACCAAATCTTCTACCCGCAGAAGAGCCGGACAAGCCAGGCAAGCTCCCCATCTCCTGCAAAGCTCTGACCCTCTCCTCGCTCATCCCACAACCCGTATCCGACACCGTCATCACCACCCGCCGGGCTCCACGATCTCCAAGGCCTCTCAGGGTCACCTGGATCGCTCCCTCTCCCGTCATAGCCTCCGCGGCATTCTTCACCAGGTTGATAACAATCCGCTCCACCGCCTCCGAGGCCACACTCACCGGCCTGAAGCTGCTTGAATTCCACGTGATCTCCACCACGCGACCGGCGACACCGTTCAACAGTCCACGACACCGCTCCACCACCTCCGGCAACACCGTCGCCTCGGCCTTCTGCTCCAACCGCGCATGATTCACCAGCCGATCGATCATGGCCCAGCTCCGCTCGCTCAACATCCTCAGCTCTTCCGCATACTCCTTGTGCTCTTCATGCAGCACCCCCGGCATAGCCAGCAGCTCCGAGTAAAGACTAAGCGCGCCCAATAGATTGCTGGCATCGTGCGCCAGCCCGGCCCCCTCCGCCACTCGCTCGAGCCCTGCTATCGGCCTGCGCTCCTTCGGCCTCGCCCCGAAGCCGATCACCGGCTTGCCCTCGATTGGGCAAGCCGCCACAAACTGTCTTGCTGGATTCCTTATTCCCAAGGCGGTCCTGCTCTGCGTTGCCTGCATACTTTGTAACTCCATTCCGCTTACCTTTTTGCAGGCAGGCGAATGCACTTACGTAATCAATTCAATTACCAAACTGGGACAGCCTTCGTAAGTGGTTGATCAAAATGAGTTTCGCTCTCATTCCCTCTCAAGGCAATGACTTTCCGTAGACCCCCCTTTCCTGAATTGGGACTGCGTCGCATCTGGAAGACCTCCGATAGCCCTTGTATTCGCCCAAAATGGCCCTTTTCCCATAACGGAACCAATCCCATTTAGGAACGCCCTCCACCCTACTCTTGTCATCGCCGTTGTGGTTGCCACTCGGCCCTTAGCCCTTCGCCACCCCAGCTAACATCCGCGTCGCCATCAAATCGCCCACTATAATCACCTGATGTCCCAAGCCCCCCCGCTCCTCTTCCGTCCCGGCAACCGCCCCGCCGACGTCCTCCGCCCCACCCGCCTCACCCCAAATTACGTCGTCACCGCCGAGGGCTCCATCCTCATGGAGTCCGGCAACACCCGCGTCCTCTGCAACGCCACCATCGAGCAGGGCGTCCCGGGCTGGCTCCGCAACTCCGGCCGCGGCTGGGTCACCGCCGAGTACGGAATGCTCCCTCGCGCCACCCTCACCCGCACCCCCCGCGAGAGCGAGCGCGGCAAGGTCGGCGGACGCACCCACGAGATCCAGCGCCTCATCGGACGTTCCTTAAGGAGCGTGGTAGACATGAAGGCCCTCGGCGAGCGCACCATCATCCTCGACTGCGACGTCCTCCAGGCCGACGGCGGAACCCGCACCGCCGCCATCACCGGCGCCTGCGTAGCGCTTGCTCTCGCGCTGGGAAAGCTCGTCGCCGCCGGAACCCTCAAGGGCTCGCCTCTCCGCCAGATGGTCGCCGCCACCAGCGTAGGCATCGTCGACGGCAACATCCTCCTCGACCTCGCCTACGAAGAGGACTCCCGCGCGACGGTAGACATGAACGTTGTCATGCTAGCCGACGGCGGCCTCGTCGAAACCCAGGCCACCGCCGAAAAGGACTCCTACTCCCGCAAGCAACTCAGCGAGATGCTCGACTACGCCGAAAAGGGCATCCACGAGCTCTTCGCCGCCCAGCGCGCTATCCTCAACTCCGCCGTCTAAAGGTCAAAGACCATGAAAGAAAAGATCAAAGTCCAGCAGAACGAAGCAAAGCAAATCGAAGAGACCCACCTTCAAGGATTCGCGTCCCTCTGCGGCACCCTGGCGATTGGTCTCTTCGTCCTCACCTTCGTCTTTCAGAACTTCGTGATCCCCTCGCCCTCCATGGCGAGCACCCTGCTCGTCGGCGATCATGTCATGGTGGAGCGCGTCACCCTAGCACCCTCCGACTCATTGGCTTCCTTCATGCCGCACCGCGATCTCCAGCGCGACGAGCCCATCGTCTTCTACAAGCCTGTAGTGGATGCAAACAGCGAATACACCATCCTCGTCAAGCGTGTCATCGGAGTTCCCGGCGACCGCATCCACATCCGCCACGGCATCGTCTATCGCAACGGAGTCGCCCAGCACGAGCCCTACGCCGCCCAGCCCACCTACGCCAACTACGACCCCTACCGCGACGACTTCCCCTCAATCCCCGCCGCCAACCGCCCGGACGTCACCGCCCAGTGGTCCCTCGATCTGCCCAACCACATTCAGGGCGAAGACCTCGTCGTCCCTCCCGGCAACTACTTCGTCATGGGCGACAACCGCACCAACAGTATCGACGGCCGTTTCTGGGGCCTGGTCCCTCGCGGCAATCTCATCGGCCGCCCGCTCTTCGTCTACTGGTCCTTCAAGACGCCCGAAGATCAGATGTATAAAACGGACATGTCGGAGAGAGCCAGCTTCACCCTCCACCAGATCGTCCACATCTTCGACGAAACCCGCTGGAGCCGCACCCTCCATAAAGTCGAGTAGCCACGGCTATGGCGGTTGCCGTTATCTGTTTACGCCGCTGTTGCCGTTTTACGCGCTGTTGCCGTTGTCTGTTTTACGCTGTCATTCTGAGCGCAGCGAAGAACCCCGGTATTTGTCTCTTCGAGGGGGAGCGCAGCGACCCGACTGCCCTGCCGTTGTCATCCTTCGCGAAGCGAAGGATGACCCTGCTTCGCTTCCCCAAAAATCCTGTCAAGCCCCCAAACCACCTAACCTCATGAAAGCAAAGCAAATAAACTTGGCATACTAGTTTCCCTCCATCCCGTACACTGGATACAGAGTTCAAACAAAGCCCCGGCCAAAGCCGGGGCTTTGCCGTTAGAGGCACCCGTAACCCGCATTACTGCACGACTTTAGCCTTAACCCTCATGGTTGCACGACTTTAGCGAGATCAACCTCGCTATCTCGTTGCAACCATTCGACTTTTAACCCAAGTACCCCCGGGGGGGTACCCCTACCCAGGAGACCGCCCATGCAATACCCGCTATGCCGCCACATCAGAGCCAACGGAGTCCAGTGTGGCTCCCCCTCCCTCACCGACCAGCCCTGGTGCTTCTACCACACCCGCCTCCACCACCGTCACCGCGGCTTCCGCCACACCGACGCCACCCGCGGCTACCTCCTCCCCGGACAGCACCTCGAACTCACCGCCCTCGAAGACCGCGAGTCGGTCCAGATCGCCCTCTCGGTCGTCATCAACGCCCTGGCCACCGGCCAGCTTGAGACCAGACGCGCCACCGCTCTCCTCTACGGCCTCC
>JAOAPB010000059.1 GCA_025462645.1 Edaphobacter sp.
CCCCGCCTCATCCGTCTCCGTATTCAGCACCGCCAGAAAGTGCGGAGCCAGCCTTCCATTCTTGTCCTCGACGGCAAAGTAGCTCTGGTGGTCTCGCATCACCGTCACCAGAACCTCCTCCGGCAGCGCCAGGTACTCCGACTCAAACCCACCCAGCAGCACCGAAGGCCACTCCGTCAGATGAGTCAGCTTATCCACTAACCCATGATCCTCGCGCCACCGCAGCTCTTCTACGGTCCGCGTCACTTTATCCAAAGCCTTACGAATCCTCTGCCGCCGCACCTCGACATCCGCGACCACAAAACCCTTCAACAGCGCACCCTCATACTCACCGCGAAGCTCCGGCCCCATCAGTGCAATTGCCGCATCCCCAAACAAGACCCGATGCCCATACGTCACCGTCCCCCCCTCGTACCCACCAAAACTCACAGGCACTACCGAAGACCCCAGCAGCGCAACCATCCATCGCACCGGCCTCACAAACCGCTCCGGCTTCCCCGCGCGCCAGTACATGTTCTTCGCCCAGTAGATCCCCGCCAACTCCTTCGGCAGTTCCGCAGCAATCACCTCGGCAGCCCCGCGCCCGGCCTTCACCGCCGTCGCCGCCAGATACTCACCCTTGGCATTCGTAACGGTCTTCAACTCTTCGACTGCCACGCCCGCCTTCTTCGCAAACGCCACCGCTGCAGGCGTTGCCACACCATCCTTGTAAGCAACCTTCGTCGACGGGCCTACCAACTCCTCGGCCACATCCTCCTGCCGCTTTGCAACGTCACTCACCCAAACCGCAAGCCGCCGCGGCGTAGCAAAGCTCTTGCTAGCCACCCCAGCCACGACAAGCCGCTCGCGCTCTAGCAACCCCAGAACGCGCCGCTCCAACTCCGCCTGCGCCCCGGCGATCATCCGCGCCGGAATCTCTTCCAAACCAATCTCAAACAAAAACTCAGCCATCGCTCTCAACTCAATCCCGCCACAAGGCGCATCTCTTATCAATCAGCCGCAACTATCCGGGTGCCCCATCCATCGCAGCATCACCGCGAATGGGTGGGAAGTAAACCTCTACCCAACCAAAGCCTCTGTCTCCGCCAACGCCTCTCCCTGTGCCGCATAGGCCTTCGCCACGCCCACCACCAGCGTCCGAATCCGCGCCATCACGCCCACACGCTCCGTCACAGAGATAGCCCCCCGAGCATCCAACAGATTGAACACATGCGAGCACTTCAGCGCCAGTTCATAAGCCCCCAACACAGGAAACCGCTTCAACGTCAGAGCATCCATCTCCTCGAAGCCCTTGGCCTTCTCGAGCAGGGCTAAACACTCAGCCTCATAAAGCTCAAGGTGTTTCCACAAAAATCCCACATCCGCATAGTCGAAGCTATAAGCCGAGAACTGCTCCTCCTCAGCCAGCCGCATCTCCCCATACGTCACCTCGCGCCCCCCGTTTTCGGTATCGACGTCTGGCTCCACCGCCCAAACAATGTCATAGATCGAATCAACATCCTGCAGGAACCCCGCAATCCGCTCCAGCCCATACGTAATCTCCCCGCAGATCGGGTCCAGATCCATCCCACCGCACTGCTGAAAGTAAGTGAACTGCGTAATCTCCAGCCCATCCAGCATCACCTGCCAGCCGACGCCCCACGCGCCTCCCACCGGCCACTCCCAGTTGTCCTCTTCGAACTTGATGTCGTGCTCCTTCAGGTCGATCCCGATCGCCACCAACGACTCGAGATACAGCTCCTGAATCCGCACCGGTGGCGGCTTCAGAATCACCTGCAGCTGCGTATGCCGAAACAGCCGATTCGGATTCTCCCCATACCGCCCATCGGCTGGCCTACGGGAGGGCTGTGCATAGGCAATCCTCACCGGCTTAGGCCCCAGCACCCGCAAGAAAGTATCGGGAGACATCGTCCCCGCGCCCACCTCAACATCGTAGGGCTGCTGCAAAACACACCCCTGCTCCGCCCAGAACTTCTGCAGCGTAAACAAAAGCTCCTGAAACGTAAGCGCCTTCTTCTTCCCAGCAATCTCAGTCATGCATCTCTCTTCATATGCAGTAATCCTTTGATTCTAACCGTTCGACGCCTCACCACACCCCCTCTTCAATTCGGCTTCGTAAGTACACGGCGTTTGCCTATCTTCGGGGTAAGCGATGGATCACTAGGCACCGTCGACGGATCGGCTTGCACTGCCGCATCCGGAGCAGGAACAGAAATTCCCGCTGGTCGGATGAAGAAGTCATTACCGTTATCTATCTTCACCGACATTCCATACACACCCACAGATGAATTTGCCGGCCGTGGAAACTCGACGATATACCGCTCCCGCAGCATCGCCGTAAACCGATTCAATGTCTCTTCCATCCGGCTCTCGTTCGTTATCAGCACAGTGCCGCCGCTCAATTCACACAGGGATCGAAACGGATTCTCAGGATTCCATCTCTTCAGAACTACGCCGACATCTCGCGGAACAATCGTCATTCCAAAGACTGTTATGCCCCGCTTCTGATCGTAGAACCTCAACTCATTCCACGAGTTCATGCTCCCCTTATCATTCCCATCCGTCACCGCGAGAATGACCCGCCTGCCAGGAAGCCCGTTCAGTTGCCGGCTAATGTAACTCATCGCATCCCAAAGCTGCACCGGACTCCGACATGGCGGCATATGCTTCTCTTTTCCGCGATTCGTCCACGACTCTAGCGCTCTGTCGACTTCATCCTTCAGTTGCAGATGGTCGCCGGAACATTATTTGCGGCTCGAGTCAGCCCACAGTCCAAAACGTAGATAGAAACGCGGTCTTTCGCCCCAAGGGAAAGCGGAACAAGACTCGCAATCGCGTCGTCAATCGTCGGCATCAACTCTGCTGCACCTCTTGCATCCAGCAAAATGGACAGCGCCATCGGATCGTCCTCCTCAAGACGAACATGCGTGGCACGAAACCATGGCCCCCCATCAAAGTTCACCCAAAATCTGCCAGCTGCAATTGGCTTTGTAATCCGCTCCCCGTTCGGTCCCAGCACCAACACCGGTATCTGAATCGTATTTGCGTATACATGCAGCGTCGGCACGCGGACATCCTGCGCCAGAACACAAGCCCCTTGCAATCCAGCAAGAAACATCGCCTCGCATACTCGGAGCCTCACAAATCGTGCCATCGGCCTATCCCACACTGAACCCAACGCCGCTCAAACCAGGCTTCTCGGGCAGTATGTCAGATCGCAATCCACGATGGCCACAGCTTTCCCTTTGATCCCTTGGATTTTCTCGCGCGATGCCGCCGGTTGTTCCCATCCTGACATCAAAGTGATTCATGCTACCTACTTCCCGAACGCCTCCCGCGCCCTCATGACCTCATCTCCATGCTCCTCCGCCCATATCCAAACCCCACAAAATGCCGCCCCCAGGCTTCGCCCCAGCTCCGTCAACTTGTACTCCACTCTTGGCGGAATCACCGGATACACCGTCCGCGTCACCAACCCATCCCGCTCCATCTGCCGAACCGTCTTCGTCAGCATCTTCTGGCTGACATCCCCCACCAACTCTCCCAGCCGCGTGAACCGCACTGTGCCATGCACCTCCAGCACTTCCAGCACCAGCATCGTCCACTTGTCCGCAACGCGTTCGATGATCTCCCGCACCAAAGCTTCCAGCTTAGGATCGACCTCAGCCGGCGGCACGCTTTTTGCCACCCTGACCTTCATCTCCTCAACTCTCTTATTCTGCAAAACCAGTAGTTTTTCCATATTTCGCTTCACTCTCTTTTGAGTAAGTATAAATCTTTTGGGTGCCTACTTCCTAAAGGTAAGCGATACCCCTACTATAACGCTCAGGAGATATCAATCACTATGAAGATCACCGGAAACACCATCCTCATCACCGGCGGCGGCTCCGGAATCGGCCGCGCCCTGGCAGAGGCCTTCCACAAACTCGGCAACAAGGTCGTCATCGCCGGGCGCCGCAAGCAGGCGCTCGATGAGACCACCGCCGCCAACCCCGGCATGGCCTCCGCCCTGCTCGACATCGAAGACGCCGCAAGCATCCGCCAGTTCGCCGCACAGGTCGCCCTCGACTACCCCACCCTCAACGTCGTCATCAACAACGCCGGCATCATGCGGCCCGAAAATCTCCTCGCCCAGCCGGAAGATCAGAACACAGCACTCGCCGACGCCGAGGCCACCATCACCACCAACCTCCTCGGCCCCATCCGACTTACCGCGGCACTGCTTCCCCTCCTCCAGAAGCAGCACCAAGCCACCATCATGACCGTCTCTTCCGGCCTGGCCTTTATCCCCATGGCCCTCACCCCCACCTACAACGCGACCAAGGCCGCCATCCACTCCTGGAGCCAGTCCCTCCGCTATCAGCTCAAGGCGACCAACATCGAGGTCCTCGAATTAGTCCCTCCCTACGTTCAGACCGAGCTCATGGGCAGCGCCCAGGCCGCTGATCCCCGCGCCATGCCACTGCAGGAGTTCCTCGACGAAGTCATCAATCTCATCAAGACCCAACCCAGCGCCACCGAAATCCTCGTCGAACGCGTCAAACCCCTCCGCTTCGCCGAGCAAAACGGCAAAGAAAAGTACGACGCCTTCTTCCAAACCTTCAACGACGCCATGAACCATCCCCACTAATCAGAACGAGGTCCCAGCGCTCTCCTTCGAACGCTGGGACTTCTATAACCCGACTCCCGCTCGCAAGCTGCGAACGAATCATTCCCAAACCCTTCACCTCCACCACGCAGCGGCCTAAAATTAGCCGTGCAACATGCCATCCAGGCCTCGACCTCCTCCGTATTCACTTCAGGCCCAACTCACTGCGCGGGACGTGAACCATGGCAAGGCTCGGAGCATTCTGTTTTCCAGGAACCGGACACATCAATCCAATGACCGCACTCGCACGGCGGTTGGAACAACGAGGTCATAGTGTCGTGATCTTCGGCATCGCGGACACGGAAGCCCGGATCAAAGCCGCCGGCATCGAATTTCATCGGATCGGCACCCAGGACTACCCTCCCGGAACACTTCAGAGACTCGACCAGCGTTTAGGCGAGCTGAACGGACTCGCGACCTTTCGCTTCACCGTCGAGCGCGTGAAAAATACCGCGCGGATGATTCTCCGCAATGGACCCGAGGCCGTCAGGAAGGCAAACCTTGACGCCATGTTGATCGACGAAGCCGACATGGGAGGCAACGTGGCCGAATACCTTGGACTGCCCTTTGTATCGATCGCCTTCTTCCCCCCGCTCGTGAAGGACGACCGTATTCCGCCGTTCTGCTTTGGCTGGAGCGGGGGGCAGGATTGGTTCAGCCGTCTGCGAAACCGAATGGGAATGCGCCTTCTCTCAAAGGTCGCAGCTCCCATCTACACAGTCGTCAATCGGCAGCGGAGGGCATGGGGACTCCAACCATTGAACCACGCGACCGAAGCCCTCTCCCCCCTGGCCCAGATAACGCAGTTGCCTCAAGCGCTGGAGTTCGCAACCAGCGATAAGCCACCGAACCTCCACTACACCGGGCCATTCGTCGATAACCAGCAGAGGCCGCACCTGGACTTTCCCTGGCACCGATTCGATGGGCGACCGCTCGTATACGCCTCTCTCGGCACTCTCCAGAACGGGTCGGAGGCCGTCTTCAAGGCCATCGCCGAGGCCTGCGCCGGACTCAACGTTCAGCTCGTCCTGTCCCTCGGAGGAGGACTCGATCCAGTCCGTCTAGGAACCCTCGCAGGCAACCCAATCGTTGTGCGCTACGCTCCCCAACTCCAGCTCCTCAAGCGAGCAGCCGCCGTAATCACCCACGCGGGCCTGAACACGGTGTTGGAGTCCCTGGCCGAGGGCGTTCCGCTCGTAGCCATCCCGATGGGCAACGATCAACCTGGAGTAGCAGCCCGCGTCGCGGCACAAGGCGCCGGAATCGTGATCCCAAGGCGTCAGATGAACGTGCAGCGTCTACGAAGCGCCGTACGATCAGTCCTCGATGACCCTAAGTATCGAGCAGCCGCCTGCAACCTGCAGACCGCGATGCAACAGGTAGACGGGCTCGAAAGAGCCGCGGACATCATCGAAGACACGCTGAAGATTAGGCGGCAGAAAAATAGCGTAAGAAACAGCCCATCGAACTGCCTCTAAATTCTCCCCAAGGCCCTCGCACTAGCCAGACGTCTCTCCAGATGCCGCTCCAGCGTCTCCACCGCAAATCGCCTTAGATCGACCCCCCGCTCCTTCGGCCAGGCCTCCTTCGCCAACTCCCCCACAGTTCCCCGAAAGATCCTCATCGCCTCCCCCACCGCAACTGCAGACAGCGCCACACTCCCTCCTCGCCGGTCATCCTCGCACGTCACCCCATCGCTCGTAGCCGAGTACCAAACCGTTCCACCCCGCAGATCCAGTCCGCAAACGACGCAGTGCCCCAGCTCCGGCATCCATCCCATCAACCGGTTCATCCACAGCGCAAAGTAAGTCACCGGCATCCAAACCCGTCCCACCTGAATCTCCTCCACCACAGCCAGTGCCAGGCGAAACACCGCATCGTCCACCACCCCCTCCGGCAGCTCTTCCAATACCTCCGCAATAAGCTGCAAAGCAGCCGTCCGAGCATAGTCAATCGGACGCGAAAGCGGCGAGCTCAGAATCTCAAACGCATCCAGCCTTACCAGCTCCTGCCTCGGCCTCTCCGCATACGTCGCTCGAACATGCGTCATCGGCTCCAGCGCGCCCCCAAACCGCCGCCGTGAGCGCATCGCATGGCGAGCCACCCCCTTCATCCTTCCCTGCTCCCGTGTAAACAGGCTCACCAACAGGTCCGCCTCCTGGAACGGCCACACCCGCAATACAATCGCCTCACCCTGCCGCTGTATCATCCTTACCGGCCAAACTGCCGCAGATGATGGTCCGCATGAAGATATCCCCAGCGCATCCAGTCTGCCGCCGTCATCCGTCCGAACATAGGGTGACTATGCTGCCAGGCCGCCCCACTCGCCACAGCCTCCATCTTTTCGATGGTGTCGCCTACCAGGTCACCGAACTGATTCTTCGGCGTCTCCTTGATCGCACGCACCAGCTCAGGCGTCGTCGCCATATTCTTCGGCCAGCGCAAACCCGACCTCAACGCCACCCACTTCACCATCACCGGTGGCAGACCCTTCACCGGCTCCACCACCCGTTCTCCCAAGGCAATCTCGTAGGCACAGGTCAGATGTCGCACCATCTGCGTCGCCGTCATTCGTCCCCAACGCGCCCGGTCGTCCTCCCCAAGGCTCAGTAACCGCCCTTTCGTCTTCGACAACGTCTCTGCAGAGGCCAGACTCTTCATCTCAATCTCTCCACAAAGCAAAACCGCGCAGCCCCAGGGCCGCGCGGTTGCAAAATCCGTAAACGTCAACCTACCGACCGAAGTGAGCCGCATTCTTCGTCTGGAAGTCCGCCCACTTCTCCGGCAGATCGTCCCCGGCGTAGATCGCCGACACCGGGCAAACCGGCACGCACGCACCGCAGTCAATGCACTCTACCGGATCGATGAACAGCTGCTCGGCCTCGCCATGCCCTGCCTCGTCCTTCTTTGGATGGATACAATCCACCGGGCAGGCATCCACGCAAGCCGAATCCTTCGTCCCGATGCACGGTTCCGCAATCACATAAGCCATCTCTGTAACTCTCCCTTTGCCACTCTGATGAAAATCTTTTCGCTCTTGAGCTTTGACTCGATTCTAACAGCACACCTCTCCTCTGCTGCAAATCGAGTCCCCGCATAAAACTCCGACTCTCGAGGCCTATTTCACACCCTCAGCTCGTCTCGCCGCGAATTCAGCCGGAGTGGGAATCGCCTCCAGACCATGCCCTGCAAACAGCTCGGTAAAGATATGCGTCATCTCTCCCAGAATCAGTCCGTTAGTAGCCAGCACCTCACGGCTGTCCAGCGTAAACGCGCTCCCATCGAAGTGCGTCACCGTCCCGCCCGCCTCCTCCACCAGCAGTACGCCCGCCGATGTGTCCCACGGATTCAGATTGAACTCCCAGAACCCATCCAGCCTCCCGCAAGCCACATAAGCCAGGTCGAGCCCCGCACTCCCCGCCCGCCGTACTCCATGCGACCGCAGCGTAATCTGCTGGTAGAGGTGGATGTTCGGACTTGCATGCCGCTTCTGGCTGGGAAACCCCGTAGCCGTCAGCGACTCCTGCAACGACTTCGTCTTCGACACATGAATCTGCCGCCCATTCAACCACGCGCCCTTGCCCTTCTCCACCGAAAACATCTCATCGCGCAGCGGGTCATAGACTACCCCGGCGATCAACTCACCATCCGCATCCGCTGCCAGCCCCGCCGGACGCCTCTCCAGTCCCAGAATCACGCAGAACGCCGGAAACCCATGCGCAAAGTTCGTCGTCCCATCCAGCGGATCGACATACCACCGGTACTCGCTGTCGAGCGCATCCCTCGTCCCCTCCTCCCCATAGATCCCATGCGAGGGAAACACCGACTTCAGGCGCTCCACCACCAGCTTTTCGCTCGCCCTGTCCGCCTCGGTAACAATATCGACGTCGCCCTTGTACTCAGCCGCGACCCCCTTCTCGTAGAAACCCTTCAGCAGTGCGCCCGCCTCCCGCGCAATCTTCTCCGCCTCGCCTGCAAACTCAAATTGACTCACAAATCTCCTCTCGTCTCACACTCTGATGCAATTCCCGCCTCTTACATCCATAGAAGCTGATGCCAGCGTAATATCACAATCTGACAATCTCTCGATAACTTCATGACATATCCTTTCAGGAGTGAAATTTATCCTGAGGTCAGAAGTAAAGAAACACCGGGCCCCCATCTTTCCAATGAAGGAGATTCTCCATGCCCAAATTCCTCATCGAACGCAACCTCCCGAAAGTTGGCGATCTCACTGCCGACCAGCTTGTAGCCGCCTCTCAGAACTCTTGCTCCGTCATCAGAAACATCGGTCCTGAGATCCAGTGGGTCCACTCCTACGTCACGCCCGACAAGATCTATTGCGTCTACATCGCCCCAAACGAAGACGTCATCCGTCGCCACGCCGCCGACACCGGACTTCCCGCCGATGTCATCACGCCTATCAAGACCATCATCGACCCCACGACAGCGGAGGGCTGATCTAGCGCATCTAGCGCATCTACCGCATCTACCGGGCATCCGCATAGTACCCGCTCCGATACCGCAACTGGTACTGATCCCGCAGAGTCTTATCCTTCATCCGGACCGTAATCTTTCGGAACGAGTTATCCGCCCCTCGCTGGGGGGCATAGTACCCCAGCACATACTGCGTCCTCAGATCGTCCGAGACATGCGCAAACGCCGGCTCCAGGTCCTTCGGGTCTTCCACATAGTAGTACTTCCCCCCCGTATCCGAAGCCATCTGGATCAGAGCATGCTCGCCCGCCACATTCCGTCCCGCATCCGCAGCGATTGGCACAATAATGATCGAGTACACCATAGCCCCGGCCCGTTGAGCCTCTTCCACCGCCTGCCCATAGCGCGATCCCTTCACTGTATCGCCGCCGTCGGTGATCAACACCAGCACCCTGCGCCGCCCACCCGCCGCCGAGGTCCCCGCCAGCCGCTGCGACCCTAAATAAATCGCGTCATACAAGGCCGTGGCATCCCCACGCTGCAGGTCATTCAGCCCACTCTCAATCCTCTTCTTCTGATTCGTAAACGGAACGATCTCCCTCACTGTATCGGCGAAGTCCATCAGGGCCAACTCATCCTGATCCCGCAATAGAGCCCTTACAAAATGCCTCGCCGCATTCTTCTCCAACCGCTCGTCCCGCAGCACACTCTCGCTCGCATCGATCGCCAGCACAATAGACAGCGGTGTCGCAGACTCCTTCTCGAAGATAGCAAGCTTCTGAAGCCTCCCATCCTCCAGAATCTCGAAGTCATCCCGTTCCAGCCCGCCCACGGGAGCGCCCTTCGCGTCCACCACATTCAGCGCCACGTTTACCAGTCGCGTCTCCACCCGAATCGTAGGAACCTGCTGCTGCCCCGCACTCTGATCGCTCTGCGTAGCCTCCGCCCCCTGTGGAGCTTGAACCCCCTTCACAGAGGGAGGCCGCCTCACAACAGGCGCCTGCATCAACAACGCTGCTCCTACTACGAGGCCCGCCAATCTCATCCCTTCTGCTCCCCGCCCCTCACCACAATCGCATCGGGAAACGGCTCTCCATCCGCCCACACCGCCCGATCCACAAACTGCTCCTTCTTCCAGATCGGCACCGTCTTCTTCAACGTATCGATCAGCCATCGACACGCATCGAACGCAGCCCCGCGATGCGCCGAAGCCACCACGATCAGCACACTCGTCTCCCCAACTGACAGCCGTCCCAGCCGATGCACGACCGCCACATCCCTTACCCCGAACCTCGCCACCGCCTCCGCCGCCAGGCCGCGCATCTGCTCCAGCGCCATCTCTCGATAAGCCTCATAGTCCAGATGCAGCGTCCGCCGCCCCCGCGTATTGTCCCGCACAATTCCATCGAAGACGCACACTGCCCCATCGGCCCCGGCCTTCATCTCCGCGACGATCTGCTCCGCCGGAATCACTCCATCGGTAATCTCAATCCTCATACCGAGCACCCGCCGCTCACCGGAGGCAACAAAGCTACCTCATCGCCCTCTTCCAACACATCTCCAGCCTGGGCATACTCCTGATTCACCGCCACGGCAATCGAATCCCAAACTCCCGCCCGGCCAACCTCGCGTTCACGATAGATCTTTATCAAATCCGCCACGGAAGACCCCTGCGCCAGTTCCACGACCTCGCTCTCGCCACCGAAGGCATCCTTCAAAATCCCAAAATAAAGAACCTGCACACGCATCCCAACAGAATACGCGAGCACGCTTCTTTGACTCTCAAGCCCCACAAACATCACCGAAGCATAGGTATAGGAGCACCAAAATCAACTCAATTCGCTGCTTCTCTTGACAGAGTTAGTGGGTGGTAGCGAGCGCAATCGCGCCGGTTGGGGCCGTCCCCGTCGCCGTACTGGTTGCAAGATTGAGCTTGCCGGGAACGGTCGCGTCGAAGCTATACAAGGACAGATCCGGCGACCCGCCAAAGGCCGCCGCCAGCAGGTACTTCCCGCTCTGGTCGATCCCCAGCGAGGTCACCTGGGTGCCACTGGCATACGGGGAGCCGCTCAATGCCGTCAACGCCGCACCCGTGCCGATTGTATAGCCGGAGATGTTGTTGTCCGTGCGGTTCGCCACATAGACGTACTTCCCTGTGCGATCCAGTACGACAGAGGCAGACCCTGCTCCGGTGGCAAACGGCGAGCCGTTGATCGGAGTCAATGCGCCCCCGGCACCAATCTGGTAGACCGCTAATCCGCCATTGGTTCCACTCCTGGCGATATAGAGAAAAGCCGTATTGCTGTCGATAGCCAGGGCATTGTCACTGGTCGTAGCCGAAGCTGGGAGTATCTGGCTGTTGAGCAGCGCACCGGTCGACGTGTTGAGCGTAAAAACAACGTCGCCGCTCGTCCCCAGCGCGGCAATGACCAGCGCGCCATTCGGGGAAACGCGGATCGCCTTGGGCGCGAACGTCGTGTTGCTCACGTTGTAAGGAGTTGTCGCGACTGCCGTCAGGCCACCCGTCGACGTGTTTATCTGGAACTCGTCGACGACAGTTGTTAACGAATCGAGTCCGAAGAGCCACTGTCCATCAGGCGAGACATCGAGCGCAGACACAGTCACGAGTGCCACGGCAGCCCCCTGGCTGGAGCTGGATAAGGAGCCATCCGAGTTAATCGTGTAGACGTAGATGGCGCCAAGACTCGCAACATACAGGAAGCTATTCGACGGCGTGGTCACTACTGCGGTCGGCGAATAACCCAGCGTCAGCGGCGAACTAGGCACGGACGTCAGAGTGTTAGTTCCCACGGTGAATCCTGCCATTGTATTAGCGCTAGAGTTCGCCACATACACACGATCTCCGTTTGCAGTCCCGCCCCCGCCTCCACCACTATTAGGAGGAACGAAGAATCCACTGCAACCTGTCAGAACCGATAGCACCACGGCAATGACTCCCCACACCCATAGCCGCCCGACTTCTACCAGTCCCCTCATTCCTACATCCTCTCATCCAACTGTTACAGCGACTCCACTATTCTGCTCGAAACCAAGCCACATGCGCTCATCTATAATTTGCGCAATGGCTGCATTCAAGCACCTGAATCTATTGAGCAGAGTTGCGCTCGCCTCCACACTCGTATGCAACGTCGCTTCCTCTGGACAGATGAGTCATTCATTCGACTCATCCCAATCGAAAACGGCATCCACCTTTTCTCTCGAGCGCGAAGTTCGCTCCGATATGAATTTTCTTGCCGACGATGAGTTGCACGGCCGAGGTTCAGCGACCCGGGACGAGCACATCGCCGCGCTGTTCGCTGCCGCCCAGCTCCAGTCATTAGGCCTTGAGCCCGGAGGGGACAACGGCAGCTTCCTGCAGAAGACCGCTCTGCCAAATCCGCTGCCCGCACGGGTTCAACAACGCCTCTCGAAGTCTGAGGACACCCCTCGCAAAGAGACCTGGAACGCAATCGCCATCTTGCGCGGCACGAGCTCGCCTGAAGAGGTGGTGTTGCTTACCGCTCACCTGGACCACCTCGGTATCGGCCCGGCCGTCAACGGCGACAGTAACTATAACGGCGCGGATGACGATGCCTCGGGAACCACTGCTGTCCTGGCTCTCGCGCATATTCTGGCCACCGGGCCACGCCCACGCCGGACCATCGTCTTCGCGCTCTTCGGATCGGAGGAGATCGGAGGCTTCGGCAATCACGCGTTCCTGCAACACCCGCCGGTGCCTCTTAACAGCATCGTTGCCAATCTGGAGTTCGAGATGATCGGACGGCCCGACTCCGCAGTCCCCGCCGGAACACTCTGGCTTACTGGCTTCGACCGCTCCAACCTCGGGCCTGAGCTGATGAAACATGGCGCTCACCTGGTCAACGATCCCCATCCGAAGGAGCTGTTCTTCCAACGCTCAGACAACTACGCCTTGGCGCGACAAGGAATCATCGCGCACACGGTCTCCAGCTTCGGCCTGCACAAGGACTACCACCAGCCTTCAGACGAACTTCGCACCATCGACTTCAGCCATATGATCAATGCCATCGCCTCGATGGTCACCCCCATCCGCTGGTTGACCGACTCGAAGTGGAAGCCAGAATGGAACGCGGGACGCAATCCTAAAAACGAAACTCCAACCCCACGGACGCGTCCCACGCCACCGCTCACCCAATAACGGAGATGCGGGTAACGCCCCGCGACTCCTTTGGTTTCATCAGCCCTCTAAGCGTGTGCTGTCTCGTGTGCTGTCTTTGCCGGCTGATAGGTTCCTGGAGGTGTACGCGACGAGATCGCCAGGCGGTTCCACGCGTTGATCGTGATTACGGCATAGGTCAGATCCGCCAGCTCCTTCTCGTTGAAGTGCGGCTTCATCTCGTCGTAGACGGCATCGGGCACATGTCCATTCGTGATCAGCGTCATGGCCTCAGCCCAGGCAAGAGCTGCCCTCTCCCGCTCGCTATAGTAAGGGCACTCCCGCCATGCATCGAGCGAATAGAGCCGCTGTTCGTCCTCGCCAGAGGCGCGCAGATCCTTCCAGTGCATATCCAGACAAAAGGCGCAGCCGTTGATCTGGGACACCCGCAGCTTGATCAGATGGAGCAGCCCTCCCAGCCCACAGCTGCTGAGGTACTGCTCCATCAAGAGTAGGTTTTTATATCCGGCGGGTGAAGCCTTAGCTGCATTGAAGCGCGCTTCCATACATCCTCCTTAGGTTCGCTCTATATGTTAGAGACATAAAAGAACCTCAAAGGTTCATGACTTCCACACAAATCCAGACCTCATCCATGGACTCTAAACTGCAGCTGTCGGAGAAGCTTTTTCCGAGTCCAGGACAACCCCGATTGCATGGATCACCGAGGTCACGCGGATAGCCGCGTTGATCAACTCTTCGGTCGCGCCCTTCTCCCGCAACACCTTCTCATGAGAGTCGACGCACTTCTCGCAGGCGTTCACCGTGCTTACGACGAGGCACCAGAGCTCGAAGTCGACAGGATCGACGGAGTGACCGCGCAGTGCGTTCATCCGTAGACGCGCCGGCAATGTCGCATACTTCTCGTTCGAAGTAAGGTGGTGAAATCGATAGTAGACATTGTTCATGCCCATGATCGCCGCAGCAGCCTTCGCTGCATCCAGCGCGTCAGGCGTAAGCCCCGCCACAGAGTCCGCGATCGTCGCCGCAGTCAGCTCCGGGTTGCGAGTAGCGATAGCAGCCGCCACGACTGTCCCCCAAAGCTGCTGCGGCGTAAGCTCCGTGTTCTGCTTAACCAGCGAGGAGTAGTTCAGCTTCAAGTCCTTCGCATAAGCGGGAAGCCCGCCAATCAACTCTTCCAATGCCATCTCAATATCCTTTCCCCATGCGGGGCTGCTGTGAAAAAAAGGGCGCGACTGCAGAGGCAGCCGCGCCCTTCGGTTAAGAAAAACTACGCCAGCGTCGCTTCACCCTTCTGCCAGTTGCAGGGGCAGAGCTCATCGGTCTGCAGCGCATCGAGAACGCGCAGAACCTCCTGCGGATTGCGGCCCACTGAGAGATCGGTCACATAGATGAAGCGAATGATGTTCTCAGGGTCCACGATGAACGTTGCCCGCTGCGCAACGCCCGCCTTCTCGTCAAGAATGCCGAGCTCGCCGCAGAGATCGCGCCGGATATCGGAGATCATCGGGAAGGGCAGATCCTTCAAGTCGGCGTGATGCGTCCGCCATGCGGCATGAACGTACTCGTTGTCGGTGCTGCCGCCCAGAATCTGGCAGTCGCGATCCGCGAACTCACCATTCAGCTTGCCAAAGGCAGCAATCTCGGTCGGACAAACAAAGGTGAAATCCTTCGGCCAGAAAAAATACACCTTCCACTTACCGGGATAAGACTCCTCGGTGAGAGTAGTAAATGCCTTCGCTTCATCCTTATCGGTGGAGACAGTGGCTGTTAGCCTGTAGTTAGGAAATTTCTCGCCTATTTGTAGCATGGAATATAGCTCCTCAGTAAGATAAACTTGGTTTTTCGCCCACTAGAAAACGGATAAAAGGCAATTAAGTGACATCTCCGATGTTATCAAACCAGGAGCATCTTGAACAGCAAAAACGGCCTGTAAACAGGCCGTTTTTGTTTACTTTAACACTGATTACAACTTAGGCATTCACTAACTCTTTCTTCTTCACAATATCCTCAATCTTTCGTCCCAAAGCCCTGGCTACACCTTCGCCATACTTAGGATCGGCTTTGTAGAAGTGGTTGATCTGAAGGTCTTGAATCCTCGTCTCAACCTGTCCAAGCCCAGCCGCGATATTGCCACACAGCCGCTCCTGAGCATCCGGCTTCATCAGCCGGAACAGGTTGCCCGGCTGCGTGTAGTAGTCTCCGTCGAGTTCGCGATGGTCATACCGCTCCACCGTGGCGCTCTCGTAAGTTGTTGGACGCTCCTTGTACCGGGGATCCTGCGTCGGACCGCCAAAGCTGTTGGGCTCGTAGTTCGGAGAGCTGCCGCCGTTGTCGGTGAAGGCCATCGTCCCATCGCGGTGATAGGTCGCGAACGGGCACTTGGGAGCATTCACCGGCAGCTTGTCGTAGTTCACGCCCAGACGATAGCGATGCGCATCTGGATAGCTGATCAAACGTCCCTGCAACATGCGATCGGGCGAGAAGCCCATGCCCGGAGCCACATTGCGAGGCTCAAACGCAGCCTGCTCAACCTCGGCGAAGTAGTTCGTCGGATTCCGGTTCAGCTCCAGCTCTCCTATCTCAATCAAAGGATAGTCGCCGTGCGGCCAGACCTTGGTGAGGTCGAAGGGATTGATGTGATAGGTCTTCGACTCGGCCTCGGGCATGACCTGGATCTTCACAGCCCACTTCGGGAAGTCCCCCTTCTCAATGGCGCTGAAGAGGTCGCTCTGCGAGTGATCCATGTCGACCGACTTCATGTGGTCGGCCTCTTCGCGCGTGAAGTTCTTGATTCCCTGCTTCGTCTTGAAGTGGTACTTCACATAGAAGAGCTCGCCCTTGTCGTTGATCAGCGAGAAGGTGTGGCTGCTGAATCCATCCATGTGCCGATAGCCATCGGGAGTGCCGCGATCGCTGAACAGGATCGTGACCTGGTGCAGACTCTCAGGCGATAACGACCAGAAGTCCCACATCATCGTTGGCGACTTCAGGTTCGTCTCCGGGTCACGCTTCTGCGTGTGGATGAAATCGCCGAACTTCAAAGGATCACGGATGAAGAAGACCGGCGTGTTGTTGCCGACCATGTCCCAGTTGCCCTCTTCGGTGTAGAACTTGAGGGCAAATCCACGCGGATCGCGCTCAGAGTCCGCTGAGCCCTTCTCCCCGCCGACGGTCGAGAAACGGATAAACGTCGCGGTCTTCTTGCCGACGGTGTCGAACAGCTTTGCCGTCGTGTACTTCTTCAGGTCGGGATTCGTACAGGTAAAGGTGCCATACGCACCCGACCCCTTGGCATGGACGACGCGCTCTGGAATGCGTTCGCGATTGAAGTGCGCCATCTTCTCGAACAACAGAAAGTCGTCGAACACGATCGGTCCACGCGGACCCACAGTGAGGGAGTTCTGGTTGTCACCTATCGGCCGGCCTGCGTCGGACGTCATCACTTTGCTCTTCAGTTCATCTGCCATGCATCACCTCTGTAAAACTCTGTTAGCAACCAACTCACGACGCCTGACACTTCGCACAGACGCCAATTACATCAACGGCATACCGCTCGACAAGAAAGCCTCCGGGCAGCCTGTCGCGTTTAGCAACCAGCCCGAGCTCCTTCTCGCCGATATCGGTAATTCTTTTGCACTTCGAGCACACCATGTGGTGGTGCGCTGCGCCATTCATCTCCACACGCACAGAGCCGTGGTGCATGCTCACCTCGCGGAAGACGCCACTCTCGACAAACAGATGGATGTTCTTATAGACAGTCGCCAGCGAGATCGCCGGCACCTTCTTCTTCACCCTCGCATAGACCTCTTCCGGGCTCGGATGGCCATGCATCGTCTTCATCACTTCGTACAGCACCTGCCTCTGGTGTGTCACGGCAATGCCATGCTCCTGGCAGAGCTCACGAAACGACTTGGACTCATTCACCAATATGGCGAAAGTATAGCCCAAAAAGATTGATAAAGATTATCGTTTGATAAATTTAGTTATCCACAGACTATTATCCACCGCTGCCAGGCCAGCATCCACCGGCCGACCTCAGTTCAGCCGCTCCCGCTCTGTCTTGCCAAACCTGGCATCCAAAGGCTTTCGCCCTTCGAAGCCATCTTCCGGAGAGTGCCAGTAGCCGATCTCCTTCTCTCCAAGCTTCCAGCACAGCAGCACCGTCTTGCCATCGATGACGCACGGAAAGTCGAGCAACCCCTGCCCCAGGTCCTTCACCTGAACGCCGATGGCGTCGATCTCGGCCAAAGTATCCTTGGCCTCCTGCACGCACTTATCCCGCTCGGCACGCCGCCTGGCTGCCATCGTTACATCGACATGCATGCCACCGGAGAGAAAGATACTCTGACTGAGAGCCTGCATCTCCATCTCGAGTTCACCGGCGCGAGACCCAGTCGTCTGCGCTCTCCGCAGCAGAGCCTCCACCACGGGCAGCAGCGTCTGGGCCTCGCCCAATGTAAAAGTCTTGCTCAAGCACGTATCTCCAGCATTCGATCGAGGGCTACCTTCGCCCACTCCTTCACATCATCGTCTACCTTGATGCGATTCACAACCCGCCCCTCAACCAGATTTTCGAGCGCCCACGCCAGGTGCTGCGGCGAGATGCGATACATCGTCGTGCAGAGGCAGCCCGCGTCATCGAGCGTGATGACCCTCTTGCCCAGTGGGGCAAATCGTTTCGCAAGCCGATTCACCAGGTGAATCTCCGTTCCCACGGCAAAGCTCGAACCCTCCGGAGCCTTCTCGATCACCTCGATGATGCGTTCGGTGGAGCCGATGGCGTCGGCCTTCTGGCAGACCTCCCACCGGCACTCGGGATGCACGACCACCTGCATCTCCGGGTGTTGCGTGCGGATCCGGTCTACATGCTCCGGCAGAAAGCGCTGATGCACCGAGCAGTGCCCCTTCCAGAGAATCACCTTCGACGCCTTCAGGCGGTCCGGGCTGACGCCCCCGTTGATCTGGTATGGATCCCAGACGACCATCTCGCTCAAGGGAATCCCCATCGCAAACGCCGTATTGCGTCCAAGGTGCTGGTCCGGCAGGAACAGCACCTTGCCTGCCCGCGCAAAAGCCCACTCGAAGGCTCCGCGAGCGTTTGAAGAGGTGCAGACCAGACCGCCGCGCTCACCGCAAAAGGCTTTAATGGCGGCAGCGGAGTTCATATAAGTCAGCGGAATCAATCCGCCAGTGGAAGCATCGGTAAGCCCTGCCCGCTCGAGCGAGTCCCAGCAATCCTCCACCTGCCCGATCTCGGCCATGTCAGCCATCGAACAGCCCGCATTCAAGTCCGGCAGGATCACCTGCTGCCAGGGCTGTCCCAGGACATCGGCCGTCTCCGCCATGAAGTGGACACCGCAGAAGAGCATGTACTTTGCGTTGGTCTCCGCGGCAATCTTGGAGAGCTTGTAGCTGTCGCCCGTGTAGTCGGCAAACCGGATCACCTCATCGCGCTGGTAGTGGTGCCCCAGCAGAACGACATCGGTTCCCAGGGTCGCGCGCGCTGCTGCAATGCGGGCGTCCATCGTATGATCAGGTTGCGTAAGGTAGTTATCGAGGGAACAGGAATCCGCAACAGCCTCTGTCGCAGCCGTTGCCGCGACCTCTTCAAGTAAACCGTTCAAAGTACTCCGCCTTCAGCCTCATGAGGTCATCCGGCATCGGCTATGGCCGATACCGTCTTCTCGCCTCTGAGACGGGGATGTTGAAAGCATGTTCACTGCCGAAGTTGCAGTGGATTCGCTGTGCCGGCCTAGCTTCAAGCCATCACCCAATCCACGGGGATGTTGCAACTCTTACCACTCTGTACATCGCTTGCGGCCATTACTGCCGCTAGTACTTCATTGGACGAAGACGACACCTAAAGGATGCATTTTTCGTCTTTGAATCAGCACTTCAAAACCTGCAGCCGTACACCTTCAATCTTACAACAGCGTCAACAGATACATCTATTTGTTACGCTCCAATGTAACCCGTATCATGGAAGTCACTTATGCCTAGCTTTCAGGACAGCGCCGTCATCTTCTTCATCGCCCTGCTCCTCTTCGGCCCGAAGAAGCTGCCCGAACTCGCCCGCCAGCTGGGCAAGTTGATGGGCGAGTTCCGCCGCGCCTCCAACGAGTTCCGCATGCAGATGGAGGACGAACTCCGCGTCGCCGAACAGGCCGAGCAGCAGAAGAAGATCGCCGCGATGGAAGCCGCCGCCCCCGTCACCCCTGCCATCACGGACGGCACCGAGAACACCATAGCGCAGCCGGCCGATAGTACCGTCGCCGATAGTGCCGTCGCCGACAATGTCACAGACAGCTTCGTCGCAGACCAGAACCACGACTTCACAGCCGAGTCCACACCCGCGACCGCACCGCTTCCCATCGCCACCTCCGGGGACTTGAACCTGATGCCGCCCTCGACCGGCCTGCCGGTAGCCACCTCATCCCCCTCCGATTCGTCTGCAAACTCAATGTCCCACGCCTTCGACTCCATCCCCCACGCTCCGGACCCCGAAGTAACCAGCTCCCCCCAGGAGTACGCCCTGCAACAATCTCCCGATCGCACCCAGGACCACGCCCCTGACACCGCCGCAGACCAGACGAGCGAGGCGCCTCTCCACCATGGCTGACCTTATCGATAACGTCCGCGCCGCCGTCAGCGACCGCGCCGAACTCCCTGGCATGAGCCTCATGGAGCATCTCGGCGAACTGCGCAAGCGCCTCCTCCACTCCACTGTCTATCTGCTCATCGGCTTCGCCGTCGCCTACGCCTTTCACGTCCAGCTCTACGGCGTTGTGAAGGCGCCGCTCGACCACCTGGGTATCGCGCTCAACTTCACCCACCCCACTGACGGCCTCAATCTCTACCTCAAGACCTCGCTCTACGGCGGGGCCATCCTCGCCAGCCCCTTCATCCTCTATCAGCTCTGGCTCTTTATCGCGCCGGGCATGTACTCGAACGAGAAGCGGTACGTCGTCCCCTTCATGGGAGCGACCATCCTCCTCTTCTTCTCCGGAGCCTGGTTCGGATACCACTGGGTCTTCCCAGGCGCGCTCGAGATCCTCATCAAGGGCTTCGGCAAAGAGTTCCATCCCATTATCACCATCGAGGACTACACCAACTTCTTCCTCGCGGTCATCCTCGGACTCGGCGTCACGTTTGAGCTTCCCATCGTCATCTTCTTCCTGGCGCTCTTCGGCATAGTCGACGGCAAGTTCCTCATCCGGCACATCCGCTATGCGATTCTCATCATCTTCGTCATCGCGGCCATCATCTGCCCCACGCCCGACCCCATCGGCATGTGCCTCTTCGCCACTCCCATGCTCGTCCTCTACATGATCGGCGTTGGCGTCGCCTTCATCGTCCACCCAGCGCGTCGCAAAGCCCGGGAAGAGAAGAAGAAATCCGCATGATCCTCAAATCGGCCACCAAAGCCTGTCATCCTGAGCGAAGCCGTCCGCGTACCTCGCGAACGACGGAGTTGAAGGACCTGCGGTTGTCCTTGTCGTTGCTTGTTCTCTTCGTCGCTCCCATCTTCGCGCAGAAACCAGCCGCATCGACTCACTTCAGCGGCCAGGCAGCCTATAACATCACCCAGCAATACCTCGCCGCAGCCCCGCACCGCTGGATCGGCTCTCCCGACCACCTCAAGGCCGAGGAGTTCATCAAGTCCCACTTCGCCCCCGAAGCCGCAAAGGGCAACCTCGAGACCGACAGCTTCTCCGCCAACACCCCCATCGGCACGCTCCCCATGCACAACTACATCGTGCGCTACCCCGGCAAGAAGGATGGCGTCATCGTCCTGGCCAGCCACTACGAGACCAACTACTGGCTCAAGGACATCAACTTCGTCGGAGCCAACGACGGTGCCGCCACCACCGCCCTGCTCATTGAGATCGGCAACTACCTGCGCGTCCACCCACCCGACGGCTACAGCGTCTGGCTCGTCTTCGACGACGGCGAAGAGGCCATCAAGTCCTGGTCTGCCTCGGACTCCCTCTACGGGACCCGTCACCTCGCCGCCAAGTGGTCGTCCAACGGTACACTCGCAAAGATCAAGGCCTTCATCGTTGCCGACATGATCGGCGACAAGGACCTGAACATCGACAAGGACGCCAACTCCACCCCCTGGCTCCTCGACCTGCTCGCCAGGGCCGCTAAAAACACCGGCCACTCTGCCTATATCTTCAAAAACTCCACCCAGGTCGAAGACGACCACATCCCCTTCAAGCAGCGCGGCGTCCCCGTCCTCGACATCATCGACCTCGACTACGGTCCCCCCACGCAGGAGCGCCCCGAGGGCAGCTTCCACCACACCGAGCTCGACACGCTCGACAAGGTAAGCCCTAGATCGCTCCAGATCTCCGGCGATCTCTTCCTCGAGATGATCCGCCTAATCAATCAGCGCCCCTGAAGCCACACAGGCTCCAGGAGTGCGGCTTCGATCAATAACCTACTTCGCGCAAGGCTTGTTGTGATCGGCGTGAGCGCCCTTCGCCTTGGCGTCCGCCTCTGACATATACGAGCCGGCCTTCGTCTTACCGTAGAACTGGCTTCCGGAGCAGTGGTACACATTCGTCCCGGTATTCAACCACACCAGCCCCGGCCCGCCACCTGCTGCCTGCGGCATCGAAGCCGTCGAAGCGCGAGTCGTAGTGGCAGCCTTCGCTGGGGCAGCAGGAGCCGCAGTCGGAGTTGGAGCAGCAGCCGCAGCCTTGGTCGGAGCGGCAGGAGCAGCAGCCGGAGCAGCGGTCTTCGCCGAAGTTGCCGCAGCAGCGGGAGCCGCATACCATTCCTTCACCCCCTGGTGCCCTCGACACGCACCCTGTTTACTCGCAGCGGTCGAGTACGTCCCATCCTTGCAGATTCCCGTAGCTCCAGCAGGAGCCTGCGCCACGGCAACCTGTGCCGCCAGAAGCCCTGCCGCAACCGCTATCAAACGAATCGTCATCTTCATAGGATCTCCAATTGCAAATTGAATCGCTGAAACAACCGCAATACGGCACTCATGCTACGCCGCCCCGTGGAAGCCGTCATGAAAAAGTTCGCTCCAGTAGCCGTTAACAACTTCGACATACCCCAAATTAGCCACGATCTCCCCCTTTTGAGGGATGCTCAGAGGCTAAATCTGCCCACTACTCTGCCGATAGGGATAGAACAATGAATTTACCTATATTCCCTGTCTTGCAAAATCGCTATAGGAGCTCCGCGGCAATGGGCTATTTCTCCGTTCATCCCATCGGTCAGGTTGTGCGCAGCCTCTTCGCCTCCTCTCTCCTCTGGGTCTTCATCGTGTCCGCCGTCTACTTCGTCTACTCCCTTTTCGCCCCCGTGCACTAGAGAGAAAGACGCTCGCCGCGCCATCGCACAGACGCAGGCAGAACCTCGCCTATGCGTTCCAGGGCCCGCCATGTAGCATTCCAGTAGCATGAGTGCAGTGACCCCCATCAGCTATTGGATCGGCTTCCATCTCTTCATCCTCCTTCTGCTGGTGGTCGAGCTCCTCTACGTCCGACACCAGGGCCCCGCCAAAACCCACTCCAGCTCCATCGCCGCAACTATCCTGTGGGTCTCCGCCGCCCTCGCCTTCGCCTTCTTCGTCCTCCGCGTGATGGGAGGTGAGTCTGCCACGCAATATCTCGCAGGCTATGCCATCGAAGAGGCTCTCTCCATCGACAACCTCTTCGTCTTCCTCCTCCTCTTCAACGTCTTCAAGGTCGTCCCCTCCAACCAGCCCAAAGTCCTCTTCTGGGGAGTCACCGGCGCCATCCTCATGCGCGGAGCCTTCATCGCCGCCGGCCTGGAGCTCCTCACCCACTTCGAGTGGGTCAGCTACCTCTTCGCCATCATCCTGCTCATCGCCGCCATCCGCCTCGTCATCCCCGAAGACCCAAAGAAAAAAGAGCAGACCCCGGGCTGGATCGCGTGGCTCTCCCGCGTCCATCCCGTCAGCCTCCGTCAGGACCACTTCTTCGTCATCGAGAATGGCCGCCGCATGGCCTCCGTCCTCTTCCTCGCACTCGTCGCCATCGAGATCACCGACCTCGTCTTCGCCATCGACTCCATCCCCGCCGTCCTCTCCATCACCCGCCACCCCTTCCTCGCCTACACGTCCAACATCATGGCCGTGATGGGCCTGCGCTCCCTCTACTTCCTGCTAGCCCACCTCCTCGCCAAACTCGCCTTCCTGCACTACGGTCTCGCCGCCGTCCTCGCCTTCGCCGCACTCAAGATGCTCACAGCCCACTTCTTCGAGATCGGCCCACTCATCTCCCTGGCCGTCATCGTCGTGTTGTTGGCAACGACCATCCTTCTCTCCGTGCTTTTGCCGAGGGCGTCCAAAGAACCCGTCCCCGAATGAGCCTCCACGCAGACATCCTCTGAATCCTGCATAAGCAACCCAGATCGGACAGACAGAAGCGAGGGTCGCCAGATTTTGGTTTTTTAATCGAACTTAAACCAAAACCCAAGGTTCTCTTAAGATATGCGACCAATTAAGTCCTAAATCAATTTACAATCCGTGAATGCGCTCCCATACCCTGCTTCGCTATGTTCGCCTGGTCCACCTCTACCTTGGCGTCTTCACCGCCCCCGCCCTCATCTTCTTCGCCTTCACCGGCGCCCTCCAGACCTTCAGCCTCCATGAGACCACCCGCGGCAGCTCCTACAAGCCGCCCGCCTGGGCCGTCACCCTGGGACAGCTTCACAAGAAGCAGACCACGGTCGTCTCTGCCAAAAAGCTCCCTCCCCCGGAAAAGTCGACCCCGGCAGATAAAGCGAACGGCTCCCAGCCTGCACCGATACCCGCCGCTCCCGCCGTCCAACAGCACAACGCGATGCCGTTGAAGATCTTCTTCCTCATCGTCTCCATCGGCCTCTTCTACTCCACCCTCTCAGGCATCTACATGTCCTACAAGTACATCCGCAACAGGGTCATGGTCACCGGAGCGCTCGTCGCCGGCATCGTCATCCCGGTCGTGTTCACCATCTTCTAGTGTCCTGTCTCTAAAGTTATTGACATAAATCTGTCATCCCGACCGGAGCGCAGCGGAGTGGAGGGATCTGCTGTTTCTGTGGGTTAGCAATCATGCTACGCGTCGCATTATGTCTCTAATTTTAGAGACAGGACACTAGGGGCGGCGCCAAATCTGATGGCGACACCGTCCGATGGAAGCGCGCAAGCACAACGGATCAGGCGATCCCTACCCCACAAACTCCAGCATTCCCCGCTGCATCACCGAGTGCTTCGCCACAGCATCCTTATGAGGAAAGTCATTACGAAAGTGCGCTCCCCTGCTCTCCTCGCGTCCGAGCGCCGAAGCCACGATCACGCTGGCCACCCCATGCAGGTTCCGCGCCTCCACCGCACGCCGGTAGAGTCCCCGAGGCATCGCAGCCGCCAGCGCATCTAAGCCCCGTTGCGCCGAACGCAGGCCATCCGCATCCCGTAGCAAGCCTGCATCCTTCCACATCAGCTCCCGCAGATCCGCAATCCATCTCTCCGTCGCCGCCTCGCTCGTCACACCTCCTGCCGCTACCTCAGGGACGACCAGCAGCCTCGCCGCGTCTGATTCTCCCGGAGCCTCCGCGATCATCGTCTCCGCCGCCAGCGCACCGAACACCAGCCCCTCCAGCAGAGAGTTGCTCGCCAGCCGGTTCGCTCCATGCACCCCAGTGCAGGCCGCCTCCCCCGCCGCATACAAACCCGGCAGCGAAGTCCTTCCATGCACATCCGTCCTCACGCCGCCCATCAGATAATGCGCCGCCGGACGCACAGGAATCAGATCCCTACCCAGTTCCAGATGGTACTGGGCGAGAAACCTCGATATCCCCGGAAACCGCGCCTTCAGGTCCTTCTTCACATGCCGCATATCCAGATAGACAGTCCCATCCTTCCCCTCACGCGTAATCGCCCGGGCCACCACGTCGCGCGGAGCCAGCTCCAGCAGCGGATGATACCGCTCCATGAATCGCTCTCCAGCGGCGTTGACCAGATAAGCCCCCTCCCCTCGCAGCGCCTCGCTCATCAAAAATCGCGGAGCCCCCGGCGCGGTAAACGCCGTCGGATGAAACTGATAGAACTCCATATCGCTGACCGCCGCACCCCCCCGGTAAGCCATAGCGATCCCATCCCCGGTAGCTACCGCCGGATTCGTCGTATCGCTATAGACCTGCCCCGCTCCCCCACTGGCCAGCAGCACCGCCCGAGCCCGCACCACCAGCAGACCGCCCTCTCCATCGAGCAGCGTCGCCCCCACGACACGCCCATCCTCCACCACCAGGTCCACGCTGGTCGTCCACTCCATCAGCTCAATCGACTCCATCCCCCGCACATGCCGCAGCAGCGACACGGCAATCTCCTTGCCCGTGGCATCCCCATTCGCATGCAGAATCCGTGACCGGCTATGCGCCCCCTCACGCGTCCGCATCAGCTCCCCGCCCTCCCCGGCAGGATATCGATCGAAGGCCGTCCCCCACTCCAGCAACTCCTCCACACGTCTCGGCCCCTGCTCCACCAGCATCGCCGCAGCCTCCCGATTCACCAGACCGTCACCGGCGGCCATCGTGTCTTCCAGATGCAGCGCCACGTCCTCCTCGCCCCCCATCGCCACCGCGATGCCACCCTGGGCATAGGCCGTATTCGACTCCGCCAGCTCCTCCTTCGTCACAACCAGCACCCTGCCCACGCTTGCCAGACGAATCGCCGCACTCAAACCGGCAATCCCCGCCCCAATAACCAGAAAATCAACACGTTCCGTTACACGATCCATCTCTAAATGCTACTAGGTTGCGCCGCGCCGCCACGATCATCGCACACCCGCTGCGATACGATGGAGCTATCGTGCCCGTGATCCCCCTCAAGACGCCCACCGCCGCCTACGACATCACCATCGCCGCGAACCTCCTGAAGACTCTCGCGCCGCGACTCAAAAAGCTCAATCAGGACAAGCCCTTCCGCCCCTTCATCGTCACCTCGCCCGAGGTCTGGGGCCTCTGGTCCAAACAAGCCCTGGCCTCCTTTAAAGAGCCCCCCACCGTCCTCTTCCTCCCCTCCGGCGAAGCCCACAAGCGTATGAGCAGCGTCGAGTCCCTCGCCCAGCAGTTAGCCACCGCAGGCGCGGACCGCGACAGCCTCCTGATAGCCCTCGGCGGCGGCGTCATCGGCGACGTCACCGGCTTCCTCGCCGCCATCTACATGCGCGGCATCCGTTACGTGCAGCTCCCCACAACGCTCCTCGCCCAGGTCGACTCCTCCGTCGGAGGCAAGACCGGCGTCAATCTCCTCGCAGGCAAGAACCTCATCGGCAGCTTCCACCACCCCCAGGCCGTCCTCGCCGACACCAACCTCCTCGGCACCCTCCCCCCTGGCCAGCTCCGCGCCGGCCTCCAGGAGTCCATCAAGGCCGGCATCATCTACGACGCGAAGCTCTTCCGCTACATGGAGCAGAACGCCGACGCGATTCTTAGCGGCGACCCCTCAGCGCTAACCCGCGTCGTCGCAGCCTCAGTCCGCGTCAAAGCCGACGTAGTCAGCAAGGACGAAAAAGAGTCCGGCCTGCGCATGATCCTCAACTTCGGCCACACCATCGGCCACGCCATCGAAGCGGCCACCAACTACAAGCAGCTCCTCCACGGCGAAGCCGTAGCCTGGGGCAGCATCGCCGCCCTGAACGTTGCACGCACCCGCAAGACCATCACGCCCGCACACGCCGAGCGCATCACCACCCTCATCCTCCGCTACGGCCCGCTATCGCCGTTCAAAGCCACCGCCGAAAAGCTCGTCGCCCTCACCTCCAGCGACAAGAAGACCCGCAGCGGCGTCCGCTCCTTCGTCCTGCCCACCAGCATCGGCACCACGCAGATCGTCAAGGACGTCACCGACGCCGAGCTCCTCGCCGCAACCGAGTCCATGCTCACGCTCATGCGCCAGCACACCGCCGTCGCTACACCCGCTAAAAAGCGCAAGCCATGATCACGCACCACACCCAGCCCGAACATCAATCCTCCACCGGCGCACGCCCCATCGGAGCGGCGGACGAGAGCACCGCGGCCACAGCCGTCCAGCAGATGTTCGACACTATCGCCCCGAAGTACGATCTGCTCAACCACGTCCTCTCCGTCGGACTCGATCGCTGGTGGTGGAGCCGTGCCGCCCGCGTCTTCCGCCCCGTACTTGAAAGACCCGAGGCCGTAGCCCTCGACCTCTGCTGCGGAACCGGCGACATGACCCTCGCCCTCCTCAAGCACCGTCCCATCAATGCCAACGAGGCCCCTATCCTCGCCGTCGACTTCTCCCACCAGATGCTCTCCCGCGGAGCCGAGAAGTTCGCCCCTCACAACATCATCCCCATCGAGGCCGACGCCCTCCACCTCCCGCTCCCCGACAACTCCGTCGATCTCGTCACCTCCGCCTTCGGCTTCCGCAACCTCGCCAACTACGAGGAGGGCCTCACCGAGCTGCACCGCATCCTGCGCCCCGGCGGCCAGATCGGCATCCTCGACTGCAACCAGCCCGGCGGCCTCGTCGGCGCCCTCTACAACCTCTACTTCAAGACCATCCTCCCCAAACTCGGCGGTCTCATCTCCGGCAACGCCCGCGCCTACAGCTACCTTCCCGCATCGGTAGAGCGCTTCCCCCGCCCGCCCCGCATGCTCCAGCTCATCGCCAACGCAGGCTTCACCAACGGAGCCTGGACCAGCTACACTTTCGGTACCGCCGGCCTCTACCGCGCAACGAAATCATCTCTCTAATGACAACCGCCACCCCGGAAGACATCGCGAACAAGCACGCCGCCAAACGTTCGGCTGCGCTCCTCTCCGTCCTGGCGGCGCTCGTCATTACGGTGCTCAAGATTCTCACCGGCGTCCTCACCGGCTCTCTCGGCATGTTGTCCGAGGGTGCGCACTCCAGCATCGACCTCGTCGCCGCGGGAATCACCCTCTTCTCCGTCCGGGTCTCCGACCGGCCCGCCGACGAGAGCCACAACTACGGTCACGGCAAGGTCGAGAGCCTCGCCGCCTTCATCGAAACCGTCTTCATGCTCGGCTCCTGCGTCTGGATCCTCACCGAGGCCATTCGTCGCATCTTCTTCCACGAGAACCTCGCGCTGGCGATCTCCATCTGGCCCTTCCTCGTCCTTCTCCTCTCTATCGCGGTCGACTACGGACGCTCGCGCAATCTGCATCGCGTCGCCAAGCAGTACAACAGCGAGGCGCTCGAAGCCGATGCCATCCACTTCTCTACCGACATCTGGTCGTCCATAGCCGTTCTCATCGGCCTCACCGCAACCTACATCGGAGGGCGCTGGCACATCCACGCCCTCCAACTCGCCGATCCCATCGCAGCCATCATCGTCTCGGGCATCATCCTCCACGTCAGCTGGCGCCTTGCCCGCCGCACCATCGACGCGCTCACCGACGCCAACCCCACCGAGAGCCGCGCCCAGACTGGCGACCTCACGCGCGAGCTCGCCGCCATCCCCGGAGTCCTCTCGGTAGAACGAATCCGCACCCGCCGCTCCGGCCCAAGCTACTTTGCCGACGTCACCCTCGGCATGCCCCGCAACCTCACCTTCCAGCGCTCCGAGCAGATCACCCTCGCAGCCACGGAGGCCGTCCAGCGCCACCTTCCCGGTGCTGACGTCGTCGTCCACTCCATCCCCACCGCCTCGCTGGCCGAGAGCGTGCATGACCGCATCCGCGCCGTCGCCTCGCGCTCCAACCTCACCATCCACGATGTCAGCGTCCAGGAGTACGACGGCTCGCTCCACGTCGAGCAGCACCTTGAGGTGGACGAGACCATGCCCCTCCGCGAGGCGCACCTGCTCGCCACGCAGCTCGAGTCCGAGATGCGCCGCGAGATTCCCGACATCACCACCATCCTCACCCACATCGAGAGCGAGCCCGCCACCATCGAGCGTCCCGCCTCGCTCGAGCGCGACCGCCAGCTTGAGGTACGCCTCCGCCGCGCAGCCAGTGCCTTCCCCGAGATCCTCGATATCCACGAGGTCTTCGTCTCGAAGATGCACGACCGCATCCAGGTCAGCTGCCACTGCACCTTACCCGACGATCTCCCCATGGCCCAGGTCCACGCCGTCATCACGGCGCTCGAAAACGACTTCAAGCTCGACGCCCCCGAAGTCCGCCGCCTGCTCATCCACCCCGAGCCCGCGACCGACAACCGCCGCTGACTGCTGTTGTTGCGGTCTTATCCTCCTTCGCACAAAAAGCCCGTCATTCTGACCCTGAGCGTAGCCGAAGGGGAAGAACCTCCACATTCCCGAGGGGAGCACCTTTGCTTCATTCTCCCCACCCAAACATCGTCATTTCGACCGAAGCTGCTCACAGTCTTATCGTGAGTAGCGCAGCGGAGAAACCCGCTTCTCTACCCATACCGTATCTCCAACCAGCAAACTTTCTTCGTAACGGGCGCAGAACTTCAGTCCTGCGGTAAATCACTGCAATACAAGGGCTTTAGGTAGCGTCCGGCGAATCGATGTCTTTATTTCTAGGTACCCCAAGGCTTCAGCCTTGAATCTCTCAAATTTCTATAATCCTTGGGGCTTTTAGCCCGTGGGGTATGCTTCCTTTCCTGCGCCACACCCTTTTCAAAGAAGGAAACCGTTCGTCAGACACAAACCTAATCCCGGCCTTCTCTTGAAGAGCCACCATCGGAATCACCCGCTGTATCCTACCCAATAGATGAAGCGCTTCTTCAACATCCTCCTCGGTGCGCTGGCCATGCTCGCAGTCGCGCTGCTGTCGGCCTTCATCACCATGCGCCTCGCGATCCATGGCCGCGAGGTGAAGGTCCCCAACCTCGCCGGCCTCAGCCTCTCCGACGCCAGCAGAATGGCCAGCTCTCGCGGGCTGCGCCTCAATCTGGAGAATCGCTTCTACGCCGCCGACACGCCGCCGGGGCACATCCTCGCGCAGTCTCCGGCGCCTGGAGCCATTGTCCGGCGTGAGTGGGCGGTGCGCGTGACCGAGAGCCTCGGGCCGCAACAGGTTTCAATTCCCAATGTCGTTGGCGAGAGCGAGCGTGCAGCCTCGGTGAACATCCGTCGCCTCGCGCTCGACCTCGGGACAGTCGCCCGCATCGCTTCCCCTGGCGTAGTCGGCATCGTGCTGGCGCAGACGCCAAACCCCAACGCCGCCGGAGTCGATCGGCCCCGTGTCAGTCTCTTGCTCAGCCAACCGGAAGAGGCTCAGGCACAGTCTTTCGTCATGCCAATGCTCACCGGACTAACCCTGGCCGGGGCAGCAGCGCGAGCCTCTGCCGCAGGGCTGCATATCGTCAGCGCCGAAGAGATCGCTATCCCAGCCGCAGGCACCGCCACGCTTCCCGGCTCCACCACTCCCAACAGCCCCACCATCACCAACAGCCCCGCGGCTCCAGCAACTGGAGTCGCCCCCGCTGCGTCCGGTACCCCGCCACCCATCGCTGGAACCTCGACCGGCACAGTTGTGGCGCAAACCCCTCTAGCCGGACATCGCGTCGCCAAAGGCGATGCCGTGCACGTCTCTCTGACTTATTAGTCTGGATTGGGCAATGCTTAGAGACACCGACGCCGTCTTTGCGGCTGGCATTGCTCGCCTTCGCGGCTGGCATCGCTTGCCTTTGCGATTGGCATCGCTTTCGAGCCCGATGTTCCCTTTGTGGCTGGCATAGCCTTTATGGATACCCCAACGTTGCCTTTAGGGATTAGCGCAGGGCTTTAACCTCCCTTGGGACGGGAACAAAATTTCCCCGCGCACTTTCTCAACGAAGATTCCTGTCAAGCCCAAAAACACCATAAGCCATTTTTCATCAACAACATCCACGTGGCATACTAGATTCCTTCTATCCGATACAATTAGTACAGAGTTAGAAAAGCCCCGGTCAAAAGCCGGGGTTTTTCCCATTAATACCCCTAACTTCATCAGGAGACGACTTTAGCTGCAACCCTTTTAGAATGACGAATTTGCCGACGACATACCTCGTAAACCATTGAATCCGAATATCTTATACCAGGGTAGGGGGGAGGGGGGTACCCCCCTTGCAGACGGCAAGCTGCCTTTAGCCTCGCTCCAGGACCACAGCGAAGAAGCCATCGCAGCCATGCACCCCCGGCAGCGTCCGCAGAGCGCCGTCGCGCACGGCAGAGGTCAGCTCTTCACGCAATATGCCTCTCTGCGCGAGGTCGGCGATCAGCCCTTCGACAGGGACTCGCCGCAGGCTCAACGCACCGGCGACCGCCTCAACCACCTGCTCACACTCCTCCGGCTCCAGCGAGCAGGTGGAGTAGACGAGGCGACCACCGGGTGCGAGGCGTTTAAGAGCTCCGGTCAGGATCGCCCTCTGACGCTCGACCTGCCGAGGCAGATCTTCGGGTTTGAGACGATGGCGAATCTCGGGATTTGCCGCAAGCGTCCCCGTACCGCTGCACGGAACGTCGCAGAGGATGAGGTCGAAGCTGCCCTCTATATCCGTGACGCGATCCGTGGCACGGGTTGCGTCCGCCACAACACAGGCGACTCGCTCGGCGTAGGCATACCGCCGCAGCCTCGCCTCGGTCTGGGCGAGACGCTTCGAGCTGACATCGCTGGCCGTGACCGCCGCGGAGCCGAGTCGGCGAGCAAGGATAAGCGTCTTCCCTCCGGGGGCGGCACAGCAGTCCCACGCGCGCGCTGCATCCGGCATGGCCTCAGCCGCAAGCTCCGCGACGAGACGCGATCCGTCATCCATGAGCGGCAGCTCATCTCCATTCTCAGAAAACATCGCACCGCTGACCGGTTCGCTCTGATCAGCCTCACAGATCTTCAGCGCAGCCTCGCGTCCGTAAGCAGTAACCCAACGTTCCACCAGCCAGCGCGGATGCCCAAGCCGCTCCGCGAAGGCAGCAACAGACTCATGGATGCGAGCGCCAGGCCTCTGCGCTGCCGCGAGCTTCCGCAGGACAGCATTGACCATGCCAGTCGCGTGAGGCTCGCCAGCTGCACGGCAAAGCTCCACACTCTCGCTAAGTGCAGCGTGAGCCGGAATACGATCGAGATGCAGGAGCTGGAAGGCTCCGAGTCGCAGTGCGATGGCAACAGGCTCCGCGAGCCTCTGTTCAGGCCGCTGCAACAGCGTGCGGATGCGGGCATCGAGGGCGATCTGCCAGCGGAGCACGCCCATTACCAACGTAGTAGTGAGGTTGCGGTCCTCAGGCGAGAGCGCATCGACCCGAGCAGAGTGGAGGAGCTCGTCGCTATGCCCCTTGTTCTGACCGACCAGCGTGAGAACCTCGAAGGCAGCGAGGCGTGCCGGAGTGATCTTCGTAAGAGCCACCTCCGCAGAGGCTGTAGGTCCGGCGGAAGCAGGCCGCTTCCGCGCCGGCGCCGGTTTAGCTCCTGGTCTCAACGTTCCTGATCCTGGTTTGTCTCCGGGCTGGTTCCTCATAGGCCCAACCGCTCTCCGGACTTGACCTGATAGCCGTGCAGGAACTCGGCAGCGGACATACGCCGCTTACCCTCGGTCTGGACCTCGTCGAAGGCGAGCACGGTGGCATCGGCGCAACGAACCATCATCAGGTCTCCCCGGACCATCAGCTCTCCAGGTTCGCCGTGGGAGGTCTCCGCCGCAACGTGGACCTTGTGAGCGATCAGCTTCTTACCGCGCAGCGTGGTATGAGCTCCTGGCCAGGGCTGGAAGCCGCGCCAGCGGTCGTAGAGCTGCTTGGCTGTACGCGTGAAGTCCATCAAGCCGTCTTCGCGTGTGAGGATGGGCGCGAGAGTAGCCAGCGAGTGGTCCTGTACCTGGGGAAAAAGGCACCCAGCCTCGAGCTCCCGCAGCGTGCGAACCATGAGCTCCGCACCTACGGCAGCGAGGCATTCGTAGACGTCAACCGCTGTCTCCTCCTGCCCGATTGGAACCACCTGCGCGAGCAGCATATCGCCGGTGTCGAGCCCAGCGTCGAGGTGCATGGTAGTAACGCCAGTGACAACCTCGCCATTGGCAACCGCCCATTGGATAGGGGCGGCTCCGCGGTACTTCGGCAGCAGCGAGCCATGAAGGTTGATATTGCCGTGGCGCGGCAGGTCGAGCATCCACTGAGGGATGATGCGGCCATAAGCGACGACCAAAATGGCATCCGGGTGGATGGCTTCGAGCTGCGCACGAAGCTCAGGATTGTTCTTGATCTTCTCCGGCTGGACTACGGGAATCCCTTGTGCAAGAGCTGTCTTTTTAACCGGAGAAACCTGCAGTTCCATACCGCGTCCTGCCGCTCGGTCCGGCTGGGTAACCACAAGGGTTATCTCATGACCCGCTGCGAGGACGGCTTCAAGGGTTGGAACGGCAAATTGGGGAGTTCCGCAGAAGACCAGTTTCATCTTGTCTTATTTTAGTTTGGATATGCGCTGTGCGGGGATGGAGATATGAATGGATGCCTTGATGGAGCATCTGGATTGGCCGTGCGGAGGGACGTTTAGCATGCATTATTGTACCCAGTCAAGGTAATCAATACAGGCTTACGGTGCACAGGCTTACGGTGCGCCCCTCCTAAGAAAGAAGAAGCGAGCTACCACTCACCATTCTTCTGCATCTTTTTGATCTTGCGGATGACGAGGTCACGCTTGAGGCGGCTGAGGCGATCGATGAAGAGGATGCCGTCGAGATGATCGATCTCGTGCTGCATAGCGCGGGCGAGAAGCTCTTCTCCTTCAGTCTCGAACCACGTCCCTGTTACGTCCTGCGCGCGGACCTTAACTTTGGCGGCACGTTGGACCTTCTCTCGAATCTCCGGGAGGCTAAGGCAGCCCTCCTCCTCGACCTGCTTGCCTTCGCGCTCAATGATCTCGGGGTTGATGAGCACGAGCTTCTCTTCAGGGTTCTTCTTGAAGCTGACGTCGATGACAGTAAGGCGCTGCGAGATACTGATCTGCGGTGCGGCGAGGCCGATGCCCTGCGCGGCGTACATCGACTCGAACATCTCATCGACGAGCTTCTTCAGCTTCGCGTCAAAGACAGTGACCGGCTCGCCGGGTTTGGCCAGAACGGGGTCGGGCCACTTTACGACTTCATGTATCTTTCCTACTGTTTTGCCCACTTAGTACGCTCGAATCTGCTCGCAATAGCCATTGAAGTTTCGCTGCAGTTCACGCAGCGAATCACCGCCAAATTTTTCTACAACAAGCCGCGCCACGGTGAGGGCGACCATTGCCTCGGCCGCTACACCAGCAGCGGGGACGACACAGACATCGCTGCGCTCGTAGGCCGCCTTGACCGGCTCGCGGGTCTCAAAGCTGACACTGGCGAGGGGGCGGCGCAGTGTCGAGATGGGTTTGAGATAGCCGCGCACCACGACATCTTCGCCGTTGGAGATACCGCCCTCGATGCCGCCAGCGTTGTTCTGCTCACGGGAAAATTTGGTGAAGGCTTCGTCAGTACCCTCATATCCGATGGCATCGTGAACGGTGGAGCCGAGGGATTCGGCAGCTGTGACTCCGCGGCCAAGCTCGACGGCCTTGACGGCCTGGAGGCTCATGACTGCCTGAGCTAGAAGACCGTCCATGCGCTCGTCCCAGTTGGCGTGGGTGCCGATACCTGGTGGCAGGTTGTGGACGACGACTTCAAAAACTCCGCCAATAGTGTCTCCTGTGCGGAGTACGGCATCGACCTCGGCCTTCATGGAAGCTTCACTTTCGGGATCTACGCAGTTGAGAAGGATCTCCTCCTTGGACTGGAGAGCGGAGATCTCGTCCCATGTGGCAGGACGTTGCAACTCGGCCTTGCCTACGCGGATGACGTGGCTTGCGACCTCTATACCGAGTGAGCGGAGAAGGAGCTTGGCGATGGCGCCGGAGGCTACGCGGGCTGCGCTCTCACGGGCGCTGGCGCGCTCAAGAACGTAGCGGGCATCGGGGAAGTCATACTTCAGACTTCCGGCAAGGTCAGCATGTCCGGGACGCGGGGAGGCCACTGCCTTGTGCTTCGCCGGGTCACCCTCTTCAACTGGCAGGATCTCGGTCCAGTTCTTCCAGTCGTTGTTGGCCAGCGACATGGCAATGGGCGAACCAATGGTCTTGCCGTGGCGGACGCCACTGAGGATATGCGCGGTGTCCTTCTCGATGCGCATACGCCCCCCACGGCCGTATCCCTTCTGGCGACGCCAGAGCTCGCGATTGATAAACTCCTGGTCGACCGGTACACCGGCCGGCATTCCGCTAACCAGGGCGATGAGACTCTCACCATGGCTCTCTCCCGCTGTCGAAAAACGTAGCATTCCCCTCACTCAGTCAGCGCACATGACGCATCGTTCCAAAGATAAATTGTAACAACCTGGACAAGAACGCTGGCGGTCTTAGTCGCGCTCATCCTTGAGAAAGGCTTGGGAGTCGAGGAGCGGACGTTCCATACTGCGAACCCAATCTGTCATGTCGCCGGGGCCTTTGCCTGTCGTTGCGGCGGCAGCAAACTCGCTGCGCAGGGTCTGCATCTTGGCTTCGAGGTCGTCGAGAACGCTAAGCAGGATAGCCTCCGGAGTCATGGGAAGCTTGGGGGAGCCAAACTCGTACTTGCCATGGTGAGAGAGAATCATGTGCTCGACGAGGATGAGGAGCTTTTCAGGGAAAAGCGCGAGAGTGTGCGCTTTTTCGCGGAGCATTCCCTGCGCGATGCTGATATGGCCGATCAACTGGCCTTCGAGCGTGTAGCCGAAGCTTGATTTCCAGTAGAGCTCGCGAATCTTGCCGATGTCGTGCAGGATGGCGCCCGTGACGAGCAGGTCGGGGTCGACCTCCGGGTAGAAGGACACGGTGGCACGGCAGACGCGGACGAGCGTCAGGACATGCTCGAGGAGTCCCCCTATCCAGGCGTGGTGCAGGCGTTTGGCAGCTGGGGCGGACTTATAAGCTTCGTTTAGCTGGGGGTCGTCGAGGAAGGCGAAGACGAGCCGTTTCAGATCTTCGTTGGTGAAGCCGGAGACATAGCCACGGAGCTCGGCCCACATCTCGTCGACATCAAAGCGGGTGACGGGAAGATAGTCTGCCGAGTCAATCTCGCTCTCAGCGGCGAGGCGGAGCTTTTGAAGGGTAATCTGAAACTTGCCCTGATACTTCGATATCTGACCCTGTGCCTTGACGTAGCAGCCCTCCGCGCAAGTGACCAGGGCGTCATCGATGTCGTCCCACATACGGCCTTCGATCGAACCGCTCTTGTCGGTCAGGGTCAGAACAAGGTATTGGCCGCCGCCCTGCTTCCTCTCGCGTGCCTGGAACGATGACAGTACAAAATAAGAGGTCACGGTGGCGTTATCGAACTTCGCCGCATCCATAATAAAAAAGTCTTTCATCACAATCAGAATACCCTTCTCTTCTACAACGCAAATAGAGACGCGAGAGCCTTGGCTCTCGCGTCTCTTTTGCTTCCACAGGATTAATTCTGTGGCGGCGTTGTAGGTACTGGCGTATCGGTGGTTGGAGGCGCTGGAGCAGGAGCGGAAGGAGTGGGAGCCGGAGTGACTCCTGCGGGACTTGCGCCCAAGGCAGGATTAACCGTCGGATCCGGAGCCGGACCCTCGGTTGGAGCTTCTTTCTCCTTGTTCTGCAAACGCTCCTTGGGAGCACCCTTCACCCTCTTTGGCTTCTGCTTCTTCGCGGTGTCTCCATTCAGGCCCAGTGGCGCGGCTTGTGTCTGCTGGGTGGCCTTTTCATTAGTGGATATCGGAGCAGGCGTGATTGCAGCCTTTTCTTTTGCCTTCGCCGCCTTCGCTGCTGCCTTATCGGCTGCCTCCGTCTTGGCACGCGCACTGTAACGGGTCTTCCTCAACTCGGGAGTCTTGGGTGCTAGAGGATCAGCATCCGAGCTAGCTGAGAGTTGGGTGGTGCTCTGTGTGGGTGCCATAACCGCTCCCGGAGCAGCCATCACACCTCCCGGGGTGACTCCGGCTGAGGACGCTCCAGCTCCGACGTCTTCGCCGACACCAGTCTCCTGCGGGCCGGCGGGCAAGGAGTTGCGGGGAGCTTGTCCATAGCGAACTTTCTCGCGCTTAATCTTCTTGGGCTTCGCTGCGCTTGTGGCCTTGGCTGTGGTCACTGCGTTGGTGGTGGTCGGTACATTAGCCGTAGTGGTGTCCGTAGCAGCAGTCGCCGCAGTTGTCTCAGACACAGGAGTCGCTACCGGCGCCGGGGCTGATTTAGCAGCAGAGTATCGCCCGCCACGGTCAAAACGCTGCTTCTGCTGCACCTTCTTCTTTTTGGGCACAGGTGCGGAGTATGCCGTGTAGACGGGCTTTGTTTGCTTCGGGCTAGCCCCGGAGTCCACAAATCCTTGCGCAATGTCGATGTAGGCTTCTTCTCGCAGCTTCGTCAGATAGGCGCGGAGTGCAGGCTGCATCTCCTGGATATATATCTGCTCCTGAACCTGCGGCTCCACCTCCTTCAACGAAGGAATGCCTGCAGCTTGATGCTCGGTCACTTTCAGAATGACGAATCCCTGCCGGGTGCGGATGGGAGCTGTCGCCTCTCCAGCCTTCAGACTGAAGGTCTGGTCTTCCAGTACCTTTGCGAGTGCGCCGCGCTTGAACAGGCCCAGATCGCCCCCCTGTGACGCCGTGGGGCCACCTGAGTAGGTCTTCGCGAGTTCGTCGAACTTTTCACCGGCCTTCACCTTGGCCGCGATGTCGTCGGCCTTGGCCTGCGCCTGTGCCACAGCGGCCTCGTTGGCATCGGTGGTCGTGGGAACGAGAATCTCACTTAAGCGCACCTGTTCCGGCTGGGCGAAGTCCTGCTTGTGTTGGTCGTAGTAGGCCTGCTCCTTGCCCTGGGTTGGCTGGATACGGCGACCGACCTCATCACGTACGACCTGCTGGGTGATGACGCCGTTGCGAATATTGGCCTTGAAGTCCTCGAACGAGACGCCTTGCTGGCGGGCCGCCTTCTCCAAGTCTTCCATGGTATCGAGATGGTTCTGCTTGCGGATCTCATCGAGCCGGCGGATGACCTCGGCGTCGGCATTCAAACCAAGTTCCTTCCCACGCGACAAGAGAAGCTGCTGGTCGATCATGTCCCGCAGCAGATTTTTCTGGCGTTCGGCCAACTCCGCGGGGCTGGCACCCTGCTGAACCTCCTGCGCAAGCTGTTGCTGGCTGCGCTCAAGATCGCTCCGGTTGATGATCTGGTCGTTGACGCGAACGATCACATCCTCGACCACCGTGCCATTGGGAGTAATAGGCTGCGGCGACGGCAGCGATAGCGGTTGAGGCTGCGGCGTGGCAGGAACGCTCATCGGGCTCTGGTACCGCGGCGCCTGCGCTTGCACCACTCCCGGCAGTGCCAGCAGGCCCAGCCCGCACACCACCGCAAACTGCGAAATTCTTAGGGTCATCGTCACTCGTATCTTCATCAACATCGGCAATTCAGGAACTATCGCCCGGTACGCCGCACTGCCTTTTGGACTCTTGCGACACGACGGCAGTATCCGCTACCTATTCTAAACACCACAGACCCAAGAGGCGAATTCCCCCTGACATCTGCGACCCTGCTCACCTGACGGTGCTATACTCCGTCCAAAGTAGGACGCATCCATAGGATGAACCGTCCCGCGTCAATTCGCGCGTCGCTCCGCTTTTTCGAGGTTATCCAAGCCAATGGCTCCCCGCACCCGCCGCGCCCTCTTCTCCGTCACCATCTTCCTGGCCACCTGCGCCGTAGCAGGCTCCTTCATCAACCAGAGAGTAGCCGCCCAATCAGCGACCGACGAGTCCACACTTCGTGACAGCTTGCATGCCTTTACAGGGGTCTACTCGATTGTCGAGCAGAACTATGCTGAGAAGCTGACCTCAGACAAGACCGATAAAGCGATCTACGACGGAGCCATCCCAGGCATGCTGCACGTTCTGGACCCCCACTCCAACTTCTACGATCCAAAGGCTTTTGCGCAGATGCGCGAGGACCAGCACGGCAAGTACTACGGTGTCGGCATGACAATCCAGCCGCAGCCTGACCCCACAGCAAAGGGAGGCACCAAGATCGTCGTGCTTGCTCCTTTTGAGGGAACGCCCAGCTATAAAGCCGGTATCCGCCCTGGCGACGTCATTCTGTCGATTGATGGGAAGAGCACCGAGGGCCTGGACTCAGCCGCTGTGGCTTCCATGCTTAAAGGTCCCCGTAACACTCACGTCTCCGTCACGATGAGCCGCGAAGGATCGGCCAAGCCCCTAGTCTTCGATCTCGTTCGCGATGAGGTCTCACGGCCCTCCGTCGACCTTTCCTTCCTCATCCGTCCCGGTGTCGGCTACATCCACGTCACAAACTTTATGGAGACGACTAGCCGCGAGGTTGGCGACGCTCTCGACAAGTTTGGTGATATCAATGGGTTGGTCCTCGACCTGCGCGGGAACCCTGGCGGACTGCTGAACGAAGCCGTCAATATGTCGGACAAGTTTCTTCAGAAGGGTCAGATTGTGGTCTCGCAACGTGGCCGGGCCTTCCCGGATCAGGTGTACCGCGCGGCACATGGTTCCACCACGAAATACCCCATCGTGGTACTGGTGAACCGGAACACTGCCTCCGCAGCCGAGATCGTCTCTGGCGCACTGCAGGATCATGACAGGGCGCTGATCGTCGGCGAAACGACCTTCGGCAAGGGTCTGGTACAGACGGTCTTCCAGATTACGGAGAACACCGGGCTTGCGCTGACGACCTATCACTACTACACGCCGTCGGGCCGGCTGATTCAGCGCAATTACAGCAATATCTCGCTGTACGACTACTACTACGTGCGCGACGCTGCTACCGAACCCAAGGATAAGGCAAATCTCGAGGTCAAATTGACAGACTCCGGCCGTACCGTCTATGGCGGCGGCGGAATCACGCCGGACCAGAAGATCGACAACCCGAAGTCAAACCACTTCCAGGACACGTTATTCCAGCACTACGCGTTCTTCAACTTCAGCAAGCACTACCTTGCGACCCACACGGTCTCCAAAGACTTCGTGGTGGACGATGCCGTGCTGCAGCAGTTCAAGGACTTCCTCAAGACGAACCAGGTTGAGTACACGGATGCTGACATAGCAGGTGTCAGCGATTGGCTCAAAACGAGCATCAAGAGCGAGCTATTCACCTCGCAGTTCGGGCAGTTAGAAGGTCTGAGGGTTCGTGCCGAGTGGGATCCGCAAATAGCCAAGGCAATTACTTTCCTGCCTGAGGCGCAAGCTCTTGAAGCCAGACTGGCGCAGAAGACGACTACGGCAAGCCGCTAAACCCAATAATTGACCAGACCGCCCGCGTGATTCAGCGCGGGCGATCTTCGTTTACTCCCATTTTCAATATCTGGGCAATAGGAGCAATAGTGTGCCTCAGGGATCGGCAGATTTTGTTGCGCCGGAAGAGAAGAGTTGGAGCGGGAGACCGGGATCGAACCGGCGACATTCAGCTTGGGAAGCTGACGTTCTGCCACTGAACTACTCCCGCTTCATTCGTCATTATAGCCATAGAGGCCACTTGCCCGCGATCTATCCGCAACTCCCCACGTCCGACTTGATAGTATTGGGCGTTCGACTTGAACAGGTTCCTATGGAGCACATGGTTCTATGACGGAAAAGATATTCAACACGGTTCGCTATGGCAGATTTCTGATCTTCATCGCCGGTTTTGGCGGGCTTCTCTACGGCATCGATGTGGGCATTATCGCTGCGGCTTTGCTGTATCTCAGCAAGACCGTCAATCTGACAGTAGAACAGACATCCATCATCGTCGCTGCCGTGCTGGGCGGCGGCATGTGCTCGTCGCTGGTGGCGGGAGTGCTTGCCGACTGGTTTGGCCGTAAGAAGATGATGATTGTAAGCGGTCTGATGTTCGTAGTCAGCGTAGGCCTGATCGTTATCTCTCAGGGATTTGTGCCGCTTCTTCTCGGGCGTCTGCTGCAAGGGGCCAGCGGGGGAGTTATCGCGGTCGTAGTACCGCTCTACCTCGCTGAATGTCTTAGTGCAAAACATCGCGGCAAGGGGACGGTTGTCTTCCAGTTCATGCTGACCGTCGGTATCGTCATTGCCGCTCTGACTGGCTGGTTCTACACCACACAGGCGGAGTCCGCGATCGTTGCAGCGGCGGGCAATCCCATTCTGATCAAGGCAGCTCAGAATCATGCCTGGCGCGGTATGTTTCTGTCGGTGATCTATCCCGGGCTGATCTTCTTCTTCGGCACATTCTTTTTGAGTGAGACGCCACGCTGGCTCTTCCGTCGAGGAAGAAAGCAGGAGGCGCTAACAGCACTACGACGGTCCTCGCCGGAAGAAGAGGCAGTACGCCAGATGCAGGAGATGGAGACCCTTGCAGGGGAGAGTCAGGAGAAGAAGGCGTCGGGCACTACCGGGTCCCTGCTGCAGCGAAAGTATGTCATCCCATTTGTGCTCGCCTGCATCGTTCTAGCCTGCAATCAGACAACGGGGATCAACTCCATACTGGGTTTCCTCGTCATCATCCTCAAACAGGCAGGTATGAGCGCGAGCCATGCAACTCAAGGAGATGTGGCAGTCAAGGTGATCAACTGCCTGATGACGCTGGTAGCTATCGCATTCGTTGATAAGAGAGGCCGAAAGTTTCTGCTCAAGATAGGAACCAGTGGCATTATCGTTGCGCTACTTGCCGCGGCATTTCTCTTCTACCACTTTGAATCGAAGCGTATCGATGTGAAGCAGAGATTGCAGACCGCGGTGGAGGGCAATGCCATCCACCTTCCAGTCAATGAAGCGGTCTTCGGTCCTTCCGTTGAGGGACGTCCCATGGCCCTCACTGTCCTGTTCTCTTATGGTGCTGGCGACAAAGTCGCTACCATCCTGAGCACGGACGAGAACGCAGTGCTCAATATCGCGCCCGACGAGACGACGGCACATGCGCCTCTAGTCATCAAGAGGGCCTTCTATGGCCCGGTACCGACCGAAACGACAGGCTGGCTCATCATGGCATGCCTTGGGCTGTTCATTGCCTCCTTCTCGGTTGGGCCGGGTGTCGTTGTATGGATCACCCTTTCGGAGCTGATGCCGACGCGCATACGTTCGACTGGGATGGGTATCGCGCTGCTGCTGAATCAAGGGGTATCGACACTGATCGCCGCCGTGTTCCTGCCCGTCGTAGGAAGCTACGGCTACTACGCGATGTTCACCTTCTGGGCAGTCTGCACCGTCTTTTACTTTGTGACAGCAGCATTCTTTTTGCCGGAGACGAAAGGAAAGACGCTCGAGGAGATCGAGAAATATTTCGAGGGGTCTGATCGGAAGATGCCCGTTCAGCAGAGTTTCTAACTACGGCCGGTAACGGTCGGGTCTGCTGGAGAAGCGGTTGGCTGTGAGGAGAGTGTGAGGCGAGGCTGGCATCGTCGGTCCCACCCTTCGCAAAGGCACGAAGGATGGGGCACTAGGCCGGATGGGGTACCCCCCACCCCCCGTAATGTCCTAAAGTATTCGAAGGATAGAGTTTAAGTCTGGACTTCCGTGTAAATTGCAGTACAATTCTGTGTCATTGCAGTACCAAGGGTACAGTGGTCCTGCTCATACTCCCCATGTTCTGGAGAGAACTCTGTCAAATTAAAGGGGGTCAGTGTGGATAATGGGCAGGTGCTGGCTAGGGCGATTCCCGCTGCGTTGCTGGCTCTGGCAGGGATGCTGGGGATTAGAGCTGAGCTACTCATCCAGCTTGAAGATACGGATCTGCACTAGTTTGCTGATGGTGAGGTTGTTTAGGCCTTTTGCCTGCATGCGGTGAATAAAGTCGGGAGTTACTTTGAAGATGCGCATCTGGATCAGTTCGTCCACATTGGGCTGGTAACCCATGGCACGAACCTGTTTGATATCGGCCGTGTCCACACCATGAATGCTCATAGCGATAAGCTTCTCCGCCGGCAGGTTCGGAAAACCCAACGATGCGAGGCGTTGCACATAGTCGGCATCTACCTTGAAGATTCGCATCGCAATAAGATTGCTGGCGTCGATGCCGGTAACGCCAGCCCGCTGCAACGACTGAACCCATGAGGCCTCGATGTGAAAGAGTGTGTAGGCCTCCAACTTTTCCGAGTTCAGCCCGGTAATTCCCAACGCCTTCATCTGTTCAACGAATGCCCGGTTGGGTTCGAATGTAAATTCGCCTGTGAGCTTGGAGTCATGAATGGTGCCCGTGCAGGTAAGTCTGCCCGCCTCAGCCGACAGCACAGCGTCGATGTGCGCACCCTCGTGGCGCAACTCTTCGAGCGACAGACCCACAAAGGCATTCTGCGGCTCTTGTATATTGTTTTCGTTGCAATCTCTGTGATTGGAACAAATGCCATGTTGCAACCTCAGATCGAACCGATTGGCCTCTGTCGAGGCGGTGATACTACAGGTGCCCTTAAGGCTGTTGAGGATCTCGTCCGCGCGCAGCGAGACAATGCCCAGTGCGATCAATAGCGTTCCGAAGAATAGATTGCGGGAGTTCATCATTGCTTCTCCGATCTCTGATTGTTGTCATCCAATAGGCCTGAGATGCGTAGCTTCACCAGCTTGTCGATCGTGAGTCGCTCAAAGCCGCGGCTTTTGGCGGAGGCTATGAACGCATCATCAATGCGGAAGATGCGAAGCTGTACCAACTGGTCGAGGGTAATGTCAGGGAACTGTTGTTTTGTGGTGCGGGCATACTCTGGAGTGACCCCCTGTACTCGTAGCGCCACCAGTTGTTTTGGCGGGATCGAGCTAAATCCAGCCTCCTTCATTCCGGCAACAAACTCGGGTGTGACTTTAAAAATTTGGTAAGAGACCAGATCCTTGAAGTTAGTTGGCTCAAGACCGGAGGCGCGCAGCTGCCTGAGAGAATCCGGTGTCACCCGGAAGATCTTCAGCGAAACCAGCTCATCGACGGTAGGTTTGCCAAAGCCCATCGCAGCCATGCTCTGCGCAAACTCCGGAGTAACGCCCTGGATCTTCATTGCAATGTATTTGTCCATGTCTACGTCGTAACCGGCCGCGCGCATCTGGCTGATGTAGTCACTCTTCGGCGCTGCCATCGCCGCACCACTAGCCGAGGCCGGCGATGAAGCCTGCGCTTCGGTATAGCTCATTCTGGGGGCCGCTGCTACGGTCGCAATCGGCTTAGCCGCTGCGGCCGAAGCTGGCGCCGCAGCCGGCTCCGCTCTGGAATCGACGGCGACGACGATCCTGGGAGCAGGCGATGAGACTACAACGGATCCCAGCATCTGTACCGTCTGCTCTGCCCTGCCAGTAAGACTTGCGAAGACGTGCGGCAGTGGGAGGAGAAACAAGCCAAGCATGGCGCATAGGCCGAACAGCGAAAGTGGAGCGATCTCCCGCCGCCCCTGAGGCGCTTCGCCCAGTATGCGAACGACCCGCGCTCGCAGACCTGTGGTTGTCTGATGACCATCGAGCGCCATTGCCAGATGCAGCCGCTGTCCGCGCTGCTCTTCGAGGCAAAGCAGTGCCGTGGCGTAGACGAGGGGGTCGGAGCAGCAGGCCAACGCTACATCGTCACAGCAGAGCTCTCGCTGCTGGCGAAGGTTATTGCTCACCCACCACACAGCAGGATGGAAGAAGAAAAGAGTTTCAATCATGGTCTGCACCATGTTCCACAGATAGTCGGCACGGCGGATGTGTGCCAGTTCATGGGCAAGCACAACTTCAAGCTGCTCAGGACTGAGCGCAGTGAGCGTTGAGGCAGGCAGAAGAATCAAAGAACGGAAGACTCCCATGGCGAGTGGGCCAGAGATGCGTCCAGACACACGCAAATCGATAGGCCGCTTGATACCCATGCGCTGCGACAGGCTCGCAAGGCTGATGCGAACCCTATCAGGAACCTGCACCAACCCTGTACGGCGCAACTGCTGAATCAGCCACCACCCGCCTATCGTCCTGAGGGAAAGTGCAAGTACGCCTAACAGCCATGCGGCGTCGAGCCAGGGGAGCAAGCGCGCCAGATATGCCGATGGATCCGGGCGTTGATTGGATTGCTTCGCGAAGCCCAGATCGGCAATGGACAGCGATGAGAGTCTGCCTAAAATCTCGTGAGCAACATCTGAAGTCAATGCCTTCGATGGAATAGCATCCCGCGAAGCCTGCAGTTCCTCATAGCCAAAGGTTGCCACCGAAACGGCGAACATGCTCAACAAGGCGACCAGCGCCAACCCATAGCGCACATTGCTTCGCGTCTTCGACAATAGCGCAAAATCGACAACTCGGTAAAGCAGCGCGATCACAGCGGCCTGCCAGCAGAAATGAACGAGTGTCCAGCCAAGAGCTTCCATCGAGTAGGTCATTGCTTCTCCCTTTTCTGCTTAATGATCTTCCGAATCTCCTGTAGCTCCTCGTCGCTGGCCGGCTGCATGGAAAGCGCATGCATGGCCAGTTGCGCCGCCGAACCGGAGAAGAGCCGTTCGCTGAGGTCCCGGAGTAGCTGATTCTGTGTCTCCTCCTGGCTGGCCACGGCTCGGTAGATATGAGCCTTGCCAGCCTCCGTACGCTCGACAAGACCCTTCTCCGTCATGATCTGTAGCGTCTTCAGCACAGAGGTATACCCAAGTGCGCGTTGTTGACTGACGACCTCATACAACTCCCGCACAGTGGCCGAGTCCTTGTCCCACAGAGCACGCAGGAGCTCGAGTTCGACCTCCGTGGGCTTCGGCAGATGGCGTTTCGTTTCTTTCATGTTGGGGAATTTATACGAAGACATTCGTAGATGTCAACGAAAACTTTCGTAGGAGGCTGATTTTCTTCATCTCCTGCCCTCTCTTTCAATGATTTCAGTAGGATGGGCGAGCATCGCCTGAGTCCTATCGGTGAATTGCGAAAAGGGAGTTCCATGAACCGCAATAACGCGACGCTGTATTCACGACGTTCGTTTCTTGCCGGTCTCGGCAGCTTGGCCATAAGCAGTCCCGCAGGCATAGGCGCACAGCGGAATCAAGTTGTCGCCCCTTCTTCGCCCCCGAATCCAGATCCATACGCAGGAAAGAAAAAAGTCCTCGCCATCGGCGATGTGCATACTGGTTATCAGCACGATTCGGTGTCTCACGCACTAGCCAAGATCGAGCGGCTAGGCCGCGATAGCGGACTCTTCGTCACTTAAATCCGCACGGACACTCAGCTCATCACGAAAGGCGAGATCTACGGCACAGGAAGATATGCTGCACCACCGCCCGGCACGCGCCGAGTCAACGCTCGCAACCTGAACTTCTTCGACGCGATCTTCTTCCTCGGGCTGGGCGAAGAGGAGCTATCCGTCCAGCAGAAGACGGACCTGCTCTCCTTCGTGCACGACGATGGCAAAGGCTTCGTCGGAGCGCACTCGGCCATCGACGCCTTCTACAACTGGCCCGAGTACGGGGAGATGATGGGGGCGTACTTCGAGAATCATCCGTGGGGTGTCATGGACGCTCCTATCATCGTCGAAGAGCCAGGCTTCCCCGGAATGAGACACCTTCCGAAGGAGTTCACGCTACGCGATGAGATCTACGTTCCCACCAATGCGCCTTACTCACGCGGCAACGTGGATGTTCTGGCAAGGCTCGATGCAAACAAGATCGACCTTACGGTCCGCGATCTCCACCGTGCCGACAGAGATTTTCCCGTCGCCTGGGTAAAGAACTATGGAAGAGGAAGAGTCTTCTACAGTTCGCTCGGGCATCTGGACAATAGCTGGGACAACCCACAGGTTCAGCAGTTATACCTCGAAGCGATCAAGTGGTCGATTGGACTGACAGCTTACACACCCCATCCGCATCCAATGCCGATTTGATAGTCAGCAGCATGGGGCAATCCTTGACCCGAAAGATTATTCAGCCTCTCGTCTATGCGATGACGCTCGACAAATATCGTGGATGTAAAGAGCCGTCCGTCCTCGGCATTGAGCGGAGGGACGGTTAGTCGAATCATACTGACTCTGCATCCCACTAGCTGGAGGCTTAGAAGATGAACGTTAGAACCATGAGCCAGGAATATATCGTTTGTCCAACCTGCGGTGAGAAACATAAAGATTGCAGCGACTGGGTGAAGAGCATGCCGCATAAAGAGACCTGCTCTTGCGGCGCGCAAATGTTGTGCTGGTTTGAGACCGAAGTCACATATCACGCCGAGGTCTTCGAGACAGGAGAGATACCGAAGAAGAAAGCAGAGAAAGGCAAGACCAAAAAGAGCAAAAAATCCAAGGATGCGACGTCAAAGAAGGCGAAGGGCCACAAGAGATGGGCGAAGTAAAACTACTATAAGAAGTCTCTGTGATACAGATATATTCTGGGTCTTCTACTGGCGTAGGAGATATCGCATGATTTCACTCCCCCAATCCAGACTAGGGTAATACGTCATTTGATCTATATCTATCTTGGTCTGGCGACCCATGACACCTGCCATTGATGGAATGAGAATTAGGTTCAACTTTCCCCAAGTTCTAAAGGCTGTATGATTTCCGCGGCTCCCATCCCGTGAAATCTCAAGCTATGAGTTTGTTTCGGTTGCAGGGTCAGTGAAGTAAAAATGCCGCAAAGGGTAGCGAAGGAGAAATTTATGGAGATCAACACTCGGCGAAGCTTCTTTGGCAAGATCGCGGCGATGGCCGCTTTCATAACCGGCGCACCAAAACTCTTCGCCCAGCAAGCTCCCTCATCCGGGGCACCGACGCCTGGCGGCGCACCTACGGGTGGTCCCGGCAGTGATCGGCCTCGTCGCAACGGCGGCGGCGGCCACACGCACAATGGTATCTACTATTTCTCTGGTACCGGTTCCAATGATGGCTATCCCAAGGACGATCATGTTCTTGTAACCGACCCCTTCGAGAAACACGTCACCCGCACAATGGATGCACTCAAGAAGTCGGTCGAGCGTGCAGGAGGCACGATGGACAGCATCATCAATCTTCAGGTTTTCCTCTGTCTTCCTCTCGCCGATGGCGTCCCCATGCCGACCGGCAAGGCACGTTTCGACGCACATAAAGCGCAGTACGACGCGTTGAACAAAATTTACGGAACCTACTTCAGCCCTGGAAAAGCTCCGTCCCGCGCCTGCATGGCTCTCGAATGGATTCCCGGTGACTCGCTGATTGAAATCGTCGGTAGCGCACTTGTCATCAATCCGCCGGCACCACCCACACCGCCTGCTGGCGAGTAATTTTTTACGAAAGACATCGAAAGGGAGTTACGCATGAATTGGAAGTCTGGTTGGAGTCGTCGTTCATTTCTATCCGCGCTTGGTGCTGTTAGCGGCAGCTTGTTCACCCCGAATGAGTTGAACGCTGCAGGAATGTTTGCCAAGAAACCTAAGTCGTCAATGCCCTCTATCGACGGCAGCCCCATCGTTCCCGTCACAACCGGGCTTGGTTCGACCGGCGACATCTACGCCGAGCTCGGCGTAACCCCTCTGATCAACATCAACGGAACGGTAACTGTCATCGGCGGGTCGGTGATGAAGCCGGAGGTTATGGAACTGATGCGCCGGGGCAACGAACACTTTGTCCTGATCGATGAGTTGGAGGTCGCTGCGGGCAAGTTTATCGCGAAGCTGTGCAAGTCTCCCGCTGGCTACACCGGCCTGGTGACTGGCGGTGTGGCCGCTGCGATGGTAGTCGGCTACGCCGGCATGATGACGGAGGACCTCGAGCCCCGCATCGTAGCCTGTCCTGACGTGACTGGCTTCCCCAGGACTGAGGTCATCATCCAGAAGAGCCATCGCTATGCCTTTGACCACCAGATCCGCCAGACAGGCGCGAAGTTGGTCGAGGTCGAGACCCGCGAAGAGATGATCGCCGCCATCAATCCGAAGACACTGGCGATCCACTTCACCAATATTTTGTCCGACAGGGGCAAAGTCAGCGGCCCTGAGACCGTCGAAATTGCCAAGGCGCACAACATCTATACGTTCAACGATGCCTCCGCGGACGTGCCACCGGTATCCCGGCTCTGGGAGTACCCGGCAATCGGCTTCGACATGGTTGCATTCAGTGGCGGCAAGGATATCTGCGGACCACAGGCATCAGGCGTCCTGATCGGCAAGGAAGAGCTGATTCACTACTCCTTGCTGAACATGAGCCCGCAGGAAGATCGCATTGGCCGGTGCTGCAAAGTTGGCAAGGAGACCATCTTCGCCCTGCTGAAGGCGCTCGAGATCTTCGTCAATCAGGACTACGACGCCACGCTGCGGATGTACGACGCACGCGCACAAGTCATCACCGATGCGGTGAAGAAGTTCGGTGTGACGGCACGCCCGCGGGAGTTCAACCCTCAGGCTCTCGGCAACGTGACGCCACGTTATAGTTGGCAGATCGATCCGTCCAAGCTTAAGATCACTGGCCCAGAGGTCATGCAAAAGCTGGCTGATACCCGGCCGGTCGGAATCGGCAGCATGGGTGCTGGCGCGAGCGGCATGCGTGGACGCAATCCAGACGCGCCCGCTGGTGGCAACCACGGAGGCCACAATAACAACCGCCCCCCGCGCGACCCGAATAGCTTCGGCTTTGCTGTCTGGCAGATCAAGGACGGCGAGGACAAGATCATCGCGGACCGCTTGGTCGAGATCTTCAGCGAAGCTCCGAAGGCCTAGCTTCCCCTTAGGACCCCCCCTCCCCCCCCGGGGGGTACTTTGACTGCAAGTCATCTGAATTCAGCACTTAAACGAATCTATCGCTGCAAATTATTCATTCTAAATTGGTTATAGCTAAAGTCGTCTTTCTAAAAGGTTTATTGGTTTAAAGAGAAAAGCCCCGGTGTTAGCCGGGGCTTTTTCTGACTCTGTATTAACTATAGCCGATTGAGTAAAACTAATATGCCACTTTGGGAAAGATTAGTTTCGGAGCATAAGTCTTTCTTTTTGTTTGATTTGCGTGCGGAGCTGCGTATTAGTTTCGGCTGCGGGGGCTTGACAGGAAAAACGGGGAGCGGGGCTCAAGGGCAGAGGACAACAACTGGCGTCAACCAGCAAAAGGCACAACGGTTGAGGCGCAGGCCAGTTCGCAAAGTTCATTGCAGTCTATAGACGAAAATGCGAGATTGCGTGCTTTACCGGGGCGACGGAGAAACTCCATGAAGAGCTTGGCGAGACTGTCCCCATCTTTGTTCCTCTTAATGCGGTGCTGCCACGCAAGACTTCCCATTTATGTGAATGCTAGCCTGATGCCAGTCAGCTCAACGATGGAGGGAAGATAGCGGCAGCACCGCTTACCTGGTAGTCCCCTCGCGAACAAAAGCGATTCGTGCTCATTGGAGTGTCAGGTCACATTCGTCTCTCCTGCCCCCTTCTTTACTTAAGACAAAAAGTCTGTCGCTTTCCGTTTAAATGCTTCTTGTGCTTCTTGGTCGACGGCAGAATCGCCATCACTCTGTGGCCGGGTCGAGCCTTCGTTAAGCCGGCCCAACATCTCCTGTCTGGCCTGGTGATCTTCCTTGGTAAACTCTGCCGCAAGATTCAGATCGACTTCTTGCACGTTAGGCTCTTTCTCACCGGGTTGAGGCGCCACCGCTGTACGAAGAGCTGATATCTGATCGCCAGCCGTAGCTGTCGTATGCCAGATACCAGTAACACCAATGCCCTTTGATTCATTGGTGTGATCTTTGTACGGCCCCCTTGCCCATTTGGCTGGGGTCATATTGTATGGGCTTTTATTGTAGGTGTTTTCATGCTTTGCAAGATTTTTTCTACTGTCCTTTAGTGTCTTCTCCTCGCCCGGGCTCAACTGACCGCTGTTCTTCTTCTTTTCAAGCTCCGAGACCGTGTTCCTCAGGGTCGACATCGTACCACTCGGCTCCTTCAACTGTGGCGAACCGAATGGATCGAAGCGAACCTTCTCACCCGGCTTATCCGGATTCTCGGCTTCAAAATCGACAGTTGCGCTATGACGGCGAACAGTGCTTAAGTCGTACCCCTTCTGCTGAGCGTATTTCAACGCGGCCGCGCTCTCATAAAGAGTATTTTCATCCACTTTATGACTGCCCTCATGTGCCGGATCAGGCTGAAGCATCAGACGCTCCAGGTGACTGCCCTCACTTAATGATGCGGGCATCATGGAAGCCAATCGCTTTGCCGATTCCTGGTTGTTTCCCGGAACGACCCCTTCCTTAAAGTGGCTTGGCATGAAAGCGAATTTGGTTTCGTAATTTTCAAGGGCATCAGGCTGCCTTCCGCCCGAGCTATCGGCAGCCTTGCGCATCTCCATTTCATTCTGGCTAAGCTGCTCGGTGCTCGGATTGTTAGGATTTGAAGCTGCAGCATGCGCCAGGAACGAAGAGGTTTCATCAGGGTTGCCATGTTCTGGCCCAGACTCCGTGGCTCCATGCGCCACTTCAGGGTTGTGCTCAGACCCCAGAGATGTCGGTTGATCCAGTGCGCTCGATTCTGGCGATGAAGAAATAGTGCTCGATGATACGGAAAGCGGCATTTGTTCTCCTTTAAATTTTCATCCGTCACAAAGCAAATCACAGAAGAGTCGCAGCCCACCGTCGATCCTTCTTTTCGATCGGCAGCGAGTGACCAATGACAGGCAGCATCGCGCCGCTGCTCAGGCCTGCTTCGCCGAGCAAACTGCAACGACGTTGCTCTTGTCGCTCTTCCATGCATCGTGAAGATGCCTTTTCAGAAGAACGTAAATTCGGCAAAAGTCTTCCCTACTGCGCGCACATTTAACATTTATCTCTTCGAGGGACTTCTCCATCAATCAGTTAAAACGGGTTAGGCCCTCCCTCGGCAGTGACATTTCAGTGAAGATCGAGTGGGGTTGAACATATGGATCCCGCGCCCGCCAGGTGGCGAGTCTTTATTCTTCGAAATAGATCGAGGGAGAGGAATAAATGTTCTGATCGAAAGTTGTTACTAGCAGAAAGATCATATTCAATGGCTGAAATCTGTAACAGATGTAGGCCTCTACAAGGAGATTCAAATGGGCGCGATCGCAGGCTTAATGGGTGCCATGTCAGGCATGGGAGAAATGGGTGGACTGGAAAAGGCCGCCGGCGGCTTGGAGCAAGCCGCTGGAGCCCTGGAGCAGGCCGCTGGGGGAATCGAACAGGCAGTTTCCGGCATGATTGGCGGAGGCCAGGGCCAAGGCGGCCAGTCGAGCGGCGCAGGTGGCCCTGAAGGTCAAAGCGGCGGTCCGCAGGGTCTTGAGCAAGAGCTTTCTCAGGCATTGCAACAGCTTTCTCAGGAGCTGCAGCAACTGACTGGTGGTCAGCAGGGCGGAGGAGGTCAAGCTTCAGGAGCAGGCGGTGGACAGGTGGCGGGAGGCGGTGGACAGGTGGCGGGAGGCAGTGGACAGGCGGGAGGCAGTGGACAGCCTGCAGGTATCTCCGGGAATGCGGCTGCTGAGTTGCCCGACCTCATGAACCTGGAGGTCGATTCGGCAGGAAACGCGCCGAGCTCTCGCCCATCGCACGTAGGTGGCGATCTCGATCGTCTGCGTGGCCAGGTCCAAGATCAGATGAAGGACGGCAACATCAGTATGCAGACCGGGTCAAAGGCTTTGGAAGACATCGGCAGTGGAAATGTTCAGGCAGTCGAGCAGGATCTGTCCGGCACTTCTGGATCGACCGCGGGTCTGCAGCAGCAAGACCAGTTACAACAGATGCTTGGCGGATCGAAGGTTGAGTAACAAATAATAAAAGTGGATGAGACTTTCCGCAGTCTCATCGCAGTCTCATCCACTAACAAATCGAGGAACGCTTACTTGTCGTCGGTCCCCTCAAGGAATATCGTCGGCTACTTTCGAGAGCCGCTGCGTGCTGACGTCATGGAGCGGGGCCCCAGCTTGCCGCGGGTTCAACGGGCTACGGAAAAATGTGGAATATTTTTGTTTTGCCTGTGTTGTAGTCAGTGCAAGCACGTTCCGGCCACAAGACCCGGAGCAACTTCAAGGGAATCGCTACATGGCGACTGGCAGACAATTAGGGGCGGACGGGAGCCAGGCCGAAGACCAGGCGATCGAGAGGCGGCGGCGAGCCCGTCCTCTCGCCAAATGGATGGCAGACGAACCGAAGCCGATTGCGGAACTCCTACCTCTTATGGTGAGCGTGCTGGAGGCCATCGCGAAAGCCAATACGACGGAAGCGCATTTCTGCAGTCTGAATCCGGGCAAGATCCTCGTTCGCGAAGACCAGAGTGTTCAGATCGCAATGCACAAGTCCTTCGAGCTTGGCAAGACATTCGATTTGGGCTCCGCGAAGTACACCTGCCCTGATTTTTTTGGAGAGGCAGCGCCTGGAACACCGGCAGGAACGAATGTCTACATTGCCGGCTTTATTTTTTATGAGCTTCTGCTGGGCCGCAAGCTGTTCGACACGCAGTTCAAAGATGTAGAGAGGAACGGCAATCTAGGCTGGCTCACTTGGCACGCGGACGTAACGAAACGCGCGACGTCCTTGAATGATCTGAATCGGTATCCAACGTTCGTCTGCAGGATAGTCGACCGGATGATCGAGAAAAATCCGACGAATCGCCTGACAGATGTAAATGGCATCGCGCGCCTGTTCGAAAGCGTGTCGAACGCCACGATGGTTTACAAGGTGGTTCGTGATCCCTCGCCCGCACCAGCTTCGGGCACCATTGTGGCTGGCCCCAGCAACGAGCCGCGACCATGGCTTGCCAATCTCGGGCGACAGAAACTCTGGACGTCGCTCTGGAAACACGTTGCGCCGAACGAACCTCAGCTCCGCCAGCGCAGTATCGAGGAACTGGAGCGCATGTTCCGAGCTGCCGAAACAACGTTCAGGAATATCTTATCGATTTTCAGCTTCAGCCAGGCAGCAAGACGAAAGGCACGTGGCTAGGCATCTTCCAAGCTCTGCGACACAGACACCAGGTCGCTGGAGCAATGCGCATAGAAACAGGACTTGATTTTATGGACCCCATTCTTACTAAAGCAGTAACTCCCTCGGTCAGCGATTCCTTCAACGGGACAGCAGGAGCCCAACTTCCAAAGGATGGCGTTTCGCAATTCGACAAGATAAAGGCGCAGCTCCAAGACACCGCTGACAAGGTGAACACCTATGCGCCGCAACCCGTCTCGGCCACTGCTCCCACGCCACCGGCATCCGTTGCTTCCCTACAACCATCGTCGGCTGCAGTGCAACCTGCTGACTCCGACATGAAGACTACCACGGGAACAGCGCAATCAAAGAGCATCAATAGCCTTCCCCCCGGCGCGGAGAAAGTGCAGCAAACCATGGCAGCGGGACGCTACCACCTGGATCGTGTCCAGACGACAGTGAAGACCAACTCCTCAACCGGCACCATGGACAAGGTGAAAGGCAGGCTGACCAGCATCGAGGCGCAGTACAACCAGCTCGATGCAACGCTGAAGCAGATCTCACCGAACGCATCGCCACAGGACTGGCTGCGATTGCAACAAATGGCCAATAGCATGAACGAGAACATCAGCGTGCTTTCCAAGCTGGTCGACTCAGCCTCCAGCGGAGTCAAGACGATTCTGCAAACTCAAATCTGATCGGACGTAAGTATGAAAAAACACCTGCTCTCCTTATCGCTCTTGCTCGGTAGTGTTCTGTTCCTTACGGGGTGCTCAAAGCAACTTGATTCTGGTCTCAGCGAGTATGACGCGCAGCAAATCATTGTTCTGCTTCGCGAAAACAACATCAACGCCTCGCTCCAGCTGGACCCCACCGCCAAGAAGGATGTGGCGACCTGGATCGTGAGCGTACGTGGCCGCGACGACACACTTATCCGGGCATGGAAACTCCTTGAAGAAAACGGGCTCCCGCGGCAAAAAGTAAAGGGCCTTGACAGCGTGTTTCAAGATGCGGGTATGATCCCAACGGCGTCGCAGGAAAAAGCTCGCTTGCTCTCCGGTCTCAACGGCGAAATCACCCGGACTCTGGATTCTCTCCCCGATGTCGCGGACGCCCGGGTGCAAGTGGTTTTACCTGAAAACACTCCCCTACTCGACAAATCGCAGCAGGCGCAACCCACAGCTTCCGTACTGCTCCAGTACCGCAGTGAAGCCCCTCCGCTCAGTGAGTTGGAGGTCCAGAACCTTGTCGCCAAGAGTGTCGAAGGACTCACACCGAACAACGTCGCCGTGATTTACAAGAAGGTCACGGTGCAGCCCATCCCAACCGAGGTACTTGGTCCGTTGTCTTTGAGCAGATGGATGGAAATTGCCGCCGTTATTCTCGCGATTGTGGCTGCAATCATATCTCTTCTGGTCATCTCCGTCAGCAAGGTGCGCAAGCGGAAGATTCAGAGCCTCGAGAAGCAGCTTGAGGAACTGAGAGGTGGCATTGCAAAACAGAAACAGATAACTCCCGCGAAGGCGTAATAAGCGATGAATGCATCGGTTTTCGCTCATGCATTACTTCTTCACAAAGCCGACTCACGCGCGGACATCCTCGCGTTGCTGCCTACTAAAAGCCGAGACGCGGTCGAGGTAGAACTAGCACGGATTGCGGATTTCTCCTCCGAACAAGTGGGCGGAAACCTCCGCGCGCTTCGGGAGGCGCAAGCCGCACGTGGACTCAAAAACGCTGAAGAGAAGCTTGGCTTCTCTCTCAAGCATTCCTCACCACGCCTCATCACGTGGCTGGCTCGACCGTTTTAGCGAAAGGACGAAACATGGTGTCCGCAAACATCATCAAGGCCAAACCAGGTACGGGACTGCCTCTCTCCTCCCGTATTCCCAAAGCCCTAATGGACGCTTCGCAGCAAGCGAAGGAGACCATTGCAAAAGCACGCGATGAAGCTGGAGAAATCGTTCGTGCCGCGCGTCTCGAACGGGACGCGCTGATCACTGAGAGCAGGCAGCAAGGCTATGCGGATGGCCTGGATAAGTGGAACGATGCTCTCGTCGAAGCCTGGGACGCTCGTAATCGTTACCTTGCAACAAATGAAACTGCGGTCGTGCAGTTGGCAATGGCGGTAGCGCGCAAAGTTGTCGGTGAAACAGCAAACATCGATCCCACCGCGGTTCTGCAAAGCGCCCGCGAAGCAATCCGTTCCGCGCGCGGTGAGCAGAAACTCAGGCTGCGAGTCCGCCCGGAAGATGAATCGATCATGCTTCAGCAGACGATCGAGTTGAAGCGCTCCAACTCTGAGATCGGCGAGATTCAAGTCTTCGCCGACGAGTCCATCACCTTGGGTGGCTGCATCGTCGAAAGCCCTCTGGGCACCATCGACGCCCAATTCAGCACGCAACTCCAATCTTTGGAGCGCGCTATTTTGCGAGGTACCGATGCCGGGAGCCGCAGAGATTAGGCTCACTCCGTATCTGGCGGCCATCGACAAGTGCACCCCATTTGTCGTGAAGGGGCGCGTCAAAGGGCTTGTCGGACTCCTCATCCGCGCCACCGTGCCTGACGCCTGGATCGGCGAGCTTTGTATGATTCACAATCACCGATCGGCAACGCCTCTCAAAGCGGAGGTCGTCGGTTTTGAAGATGGCGACGTGCTATTAATGCCGCTCGGACCTCTCGTGGACATCGGCCCTCAGAGCGAAGTCGTGCCTACCGGCAACTATCTGACCGTCAAGGTCGGCGACGAGTTGCTCGGGCGTGTGCTGAACGGACTCGGCGAGCCCATGGATGCAGAATTCAATGGCCCGCTCCTTGCGAAGGAAGAGTACGCCGTCTACCAGGAAGCCCCTGACCCCATGCACCGAAATCGCGTGCTCAATCCCATCTCCGTCGGCGTACGCGCCATCGATGGACTGTTGGCATGCGGTGAAGGACAGCGTATTGGTCTCTTTGCAGCCGCCGGCGTTGGAAAAAGTACCCTCCTCGGCATGATTGCAAGGAATACAGAGGCCGACGTCAACGTTATTACCCTAGTGGGCGAACGTGGACGCGAAGTACGAGACTTCCTGGAACACGATCTAGGCCCCGAAGGATTGAAACGCTCCGTGATCGTTTGCGCTACCTCCAACGAATCGTCGCTCGTCCGCCTGAAGGCGGCGTACGTAGGCACGGCTATCGCGGAATACTTTCGTAACAAGGGGAAAAAGGTAATGCTGATGATGGATTCCGTCACGCGTTTCGCCCGCGCGCAGCGCGAAGTAGGCCTCGCCTGCGGAGAGCCGCCGGCGAGGGCTGGCTACACACCTTCCGTATTCGCCGAACTCCCACGCCTATTGGAACGCGCAGGCAATTCCGATCGTGGCTCCATCACAGCCTTCTACACCGTGCTTGTAGCCGGTGACGACATGAACGAGCCAGTCGCCGATGAAGTACGCTCGATCCTTGACGGCCATATCGTCATGTCTCGCGACCTTGCGGGAGCCGGTCACTTCCCTGCAATCGACGTTCTAAGCAGCGTGAGCCGCGTTATGAGCGCCGTCAGCACGAAACAGCACCGTGCGGCTGCATCCGCAATGCGAAGCGTGCTCGCAACCTACAACAAGAACAAGGACATCATTGCCCTCGGCGCCTATCAATCAGGAAGCGACCCGAGGATCGATGATGCAGTCCGCCGAATTGACAACATCAATGATTACCTGAAGCAGGCAACAGACGAGTCCATGCCGCAAAGTGAATCTGTTGAAAAACTCTGCGATATGTTCGCCAACTAGCGATGCCCTTTGTATTTCGATTGCAGGCGCTTCTCGATCGGCGAATCGACCTGCGAAAACGAGCTGAAGATGAGTTGAAGGCAAAGGAGAGTGAGCTCTCGACCGAAAAAAAAACGCTGCAAGAACTTGAACAAGCGATAGAAACGGCAGTCGCGCTCTACCGCCGCAGACGGGCAGAGCGTTCGAAATCTGGAATGAATCGAGGCGTACCAATTCTCATACAGAACGACTCGCTGATCGGACTCGAGATGGATGTGCAGGAAGCGCGTTCTGCCGTTCTCTCTCAGCAGATCCTGGTGGATCAGGCACTGGAACTTGTCAAGAAAGCAAATGCAGTCCTGGCCTCTCGCAGACTCGATGAAGAGGTTCTGGAGAAGTACCGGCAAAAAGCCAAAACCCAATTTGAACAGGAAGAAAGCTACAAGGAAGAACTCGAACAGGACGAGATTGGTAGCGTCATTTACCTGAGCAGGCGAGCACGGACATGATTATTACGAATCAAAATACGGTAGACCCTCAGCAGACAGAAACCCAGCAACAGCGGCAGGAGAAGAAGGACGTCCAGAGATCCTCAGACCGTTTTGAAAGCATGCTGGACAGCCAGAGGACGCAGCAGCAGCAGTTTGACAAGGTTGCGGACAAAGCTAACAAAGAGCAGGCGCTGAAGCTCCAGGATAAAGCCGGGTTTGCTCCTTCGACTGGCTCAGAAGAGGCCTCCGGTGGCATCGGTTCGTCGTCGACCCGTCAGGCCGAAGCAGGCACTATCGCGGAGCCCACTCCCACCGTTCCACCCGATATCCAAAAGCTCGCCGAGGAATTCGGCCATCAGATCCAACTTCACCAATTGGGTAACAAGACCCAGTTGGTCGATATTACGTTTCATTCAAAAACGCTTCCGGGACTCAAGGTGCAGATTCAACAGTCGAAGGGCCAGTTGGCCATCCGCTTTCTGTCGCAGTCAGTCAGCACCACACAGCTTCTCGCAAAGCACACTGCCAGCCTGCAGGAAGCACTCGAAAGCAAAGGCCTCAACATCGCAAGCATCACCCTTGCCGGCGGTCGCTACCCCATGAACATTACCGGAAACCGCAATGCCACGATCTGAGGTAAAGCGCAAACCCGAGACCCCGAAGCTGTTCGCCGAACTCAAACGATATTCGTCGGTACAGGTGGTAGAGAACAATCTCTATCGCAAGTTCTTTGCGGCTCTCCCAGACTGCTCCTCGTGGGCAGAGGACGTTCTGCGTGAGTTGTTACCGGTTTCCAGGGGAAACGAGCTTCAGATCACGCTCACAAATGAGATCAACAGTGAGCAGAGACAGATCCTTGTTTTCACGCAGAAGGAGATATCGATCGGCAGGGCGACAACAAGCGATATTCCGTTGCCTCTGCAATCCATCAGCCGTCATCATGCACGTATTGTCGAGCGCGACGAGTCTTTCTACATTGAAGATCTGCATAGCGTAAGCGGTACCTTTGTCAACCGTCGCAAACTCGATGCTGCGCATCCATTCCTGTTAAGCGCAGGGGATGAAGTTCGCATGTACCCCTATGTCCTGCGTGTTGCGCCGAATGCCATGTGGACGCGTGACGACACGATTCGAATTAAGACTCCATCTTCGCCTGCCTACCTGGACTCGGATATTTTCGTTTCCAGCTTTGGCTCGGATGCCTGCCTGTTTAAGGTCGGCATCCACTCCGATACGGGCAAGGCCGTTCTTGCCATCAGTCGCTCACTGCTCACAACAGCGCTTGCACGTCTGCTGCGTACCAGTAAAGAAACAGGATTGGTCGATGTCGATGGGACACTGATGGAGTTCGTGGCTGTCTGTATCCTCGAGCGGATGAATCGCACGCTGCAGTTCCCTTTCGAATTTTCGCTTTGTCCACTGTCTGGAATGACAGCGCAACAAGAGTCGGGACTCATGCTCGAAACAGCTATACAACTAAGCAGCGAACACGGATACATGCGCCTTTTCCTTCCGGGGAGTGTGCTGGAAAAGCTCGCACACGAGCGCAGCAGCCTACCACTTTTCACCAGAACTCTCCTGTCCTGGGAACTCTTGCTGTCCGTTGGCTCCGTGACCCTGGGTGCAGGCGAGATACACCAGGTAGAGCCTGGCGACACGCTGATTTATACGCCAGCATGTTGTCTTATCTTGCCTCCCGAACAAAGATCCGCAGCTACGCACAGGGGCTGGCAGGTGAGCAGGAGCGAAGAGGAACCGTTCCATTTTGTTGTTCAAACGTTTCATGAATGGGGTTTAGAAATGCCGCAGGAAGAAAAATTGCAAGAACAGAAGACCGAAACGGGAGAGGTCGACCTATCGGCACTTCCAGTCCACATCCATGTCGTGCTGACGCGCGTCGAGATGAGCCTGCACGAGCTCGAAACACTCTCTGCCGGAAGCATCATTCAACTGGACGAGGAAACCAATAGCACGGTTCAACTAGTGAGTGGAAATACCGTGATTGGCTCCGGTGAACTCGTAAACCTTGATGGTGGACGAATGGGTGTGAAGATCACACGCTGGCGGGAACAGTAGATGACAGCTTCGTTTCTTCTGCAACAGACTGTTCCCCTTGGCTCCCTCTGGGGAGACTACGTGAAGACCATGGTCATACTGATTGGCATCTGCCTCTTTGCTATCGGTGCTCTGAAGTTTCTCGGGCCTCGTCTGCGGGCGAACACAGGTTCGTCCTCAGGACGCATCAACGTGCTCGCACGCCAGGCGCTGGAACCACGGAAAACTCTATATGTCGTGCGCGCCGAAAACACCACCATGCTGATTGCGACAAGTGGCGAATCCGTGCATTTCATGACGCTTGTTGAACAGACAGACTTCCCCGAAGAACAGACAGCAGAAGCCAGCTTGCCCGCAAATGCACCTATGTTTCGGAAAATTACCCAACTTGTGAAAGATCGCTAGGCAGCGAATAGATATGACACCAGCCTCGTTACCCAATCCAGTTGTAATGGTCATCATTCTCGGCTCTTTGGCCCTTGCGCCATTTGTGCTGGTCATGCTGACCTCCTTCGTCAAGATGTCGGTCGTTCTCTCCATCCTGCGCAATGCGTTGGGAACGCAGAACGTTCCACCGAACCAGGTCATCACAGGACTGGCATTCGTCCTGACGTTTTTTGTGATGACCCCGGTCGTAAAGCAAATGTACAAGGATGCGGGATCAATCGCAGGCACGAAGGACATGATCTCCGAGGCAAGCGTCAAGAGTGTGTTCGATGCGGTTGGACGTGGCAAGGAACCTTTGAGGCGCTTCCTCATCAGGCATGCGCACAACGAGGATCGCCTGCTCTTCGTGGAGCTTGCGCGGCGTCTGGATGAATCGTCACAGACACTACATCCGCAGCCGAGTGCTGCTCCCGCGACGTCCTCGCCATCGATTACGACCACCGCTCCTATCAACTCAACGACTTTGACTGTCACACCTGCTGCGCTGGCGATCGTCACGAACACCGTGCCTGCCTCTGGCAATACAGCGGCGCAACTCTCTTCAGTGCAAACGACAAACGTACCTGCGTCGCAACCGGCGCTTCCGGTCCCTGTTGTGGAAGAAACGTCGCCGCTTTCGAAGGATGACTTTCAGGTCATCATTCCTGCGTTTGTCACGAGCCAGTTGAAAGAGGCATTTCAGATTGGCTTCCTGATCTTCCTACCGTTCATCATCATCGACATGGTTGTCGCGAACATCCTGCTCGCTATGGGCATGAGCATGCTTTCGCCTAGTGTTATCTCGCTGCCATTCAAGCTACTGCTCTTTGTTCTTGTCGACGGCTGGTTTCTCATTGTGCGAGGACTTGTCCTCAGCTATGTATAGATCGAAACGGAGCTAACTCTAAATGGATACAGAGACAATAGTTTCCATTCTGCGCCAGGGCCTGTACCTCGTGCTGATGGTGTCCGCTGGCCCAATGGCAGCAGCACTGGTCGTTGGTCTTTTCATCAGCATTCTGCAGGCGACCACGCAGATACAGGAGCAGACGCTGAGCTACGTTCCAAAGATCGTTGCTGTCTCGTTCGCGCTTGCCATCCTTGGTCCCTGGATGCTGAAAGAAGTTGTGCAGTTTGCGCAGATGGTCCTCAACTCCATCCCTTCGGTGCATTGATGGAAATGTTGCCTGCTCTGCAAAGCATCCTCACGAGCCTAGGTGTTCATACGAACATCCAGGACTTTTTGTTGCTGTTTTTTCTGATCTTCACCCGCGTCGCCGCAGCGTTGAACCTCACGCCGTTTCTTGGCGGGAAGGCTCTGCCTGGTCAGATTAAGGTGGGGCTTGCAGTGATGATCGCAGCAGTCCTCTTCCCTGGCTTGAACAAGACCGCCGGCCCAATGCCGAACAACTTCTTGTTCTACTGCGCGCTTTTGGCGAAAGAGTTCATCGTGGGCATGATGATCGGTTTCATCTCGCAGATGGTGTTCTTCGGAGTGCAGATCGCAGGCACCATCATCGATACGCAAAGAGGGCTGAACCAGATCACATACCTCGCCCCCGAACTCCCCGGAAACGTCTCGGCTACCGGCAACTTACAGATTCAGGCGTCCATCGCTCTATTCCTCGTGCTGGGTGGCCATCTATTCTTTATCCGCAGCCTCGGGCTTAGCTTTCTGGTCATTCCGCCAATTCAACTCCTGCACATGACTCCCGGCTGGGAAGGTCTGGCTGAAGAGTTCACAAGAATCTCGGCGTCAGCCATCCGCATTGGCGTGCAGTTATGCGCTCCGGTTGTGCTCACCATCTTCCTCGTCGATGTCTCGTTCGGCAGTATTCAGAAAGTGGCTTCGTCGCTCAAAATCAGCAACGACACAAACACTGCAAAGTCATGGATTGGTCTTGCCGTATTTTTCCTTTCGGCACCTTTCTTTTTCGAACAGCTCCTCCGGTATCTTGCTTCCATGATCCCGATAATTGATCACTTTGTAAAAATCCTCACTTAAGCGTGAGCTCAAGAGTCGTTGTAGCTAGAGATTACGGTAGATGGCCGATAAAACAGAAAAACCAACGCCAAAAAAACTAAAGGAAGCCCGTGAAAAGGGGCAGATTCCCAAAAGCAACGACCTCACGCAAGCGGTGTTGTTTCTGGTTGCCGGTGCCATGCTTTCAGGTTGGGGGCCGAGCCTCATCGAACAACTAAAGAAGTTCATGATCGACTCGTTCGACGCAAAGCTTCTTTCAGGCCAGCTCGATGGTTTGCTCTTTGCTCAGAGAATCAGCAACGCCGGACTCAAGTTCCTGCTGCTGATTATTCCGTTCCTGGCCGCCCTTATGGTCGCTGCCATTGCCGTCAACTTCGCACAGACCCAAGGATTGCTCTTCTCCCCTGCCGCCCTTTCGCCCAAGTTCTCGAAGCTCAACCCCGTCGCCGCTCTTCAGAGTATGTTTCTGAAGCCGAAGACTTACATCGAACTCGTCAAAACTCTACTGAAGTTTGTCATTATCGCGTGGCTCGCCTATTCCACGCTGATGCCCGAGTTAAGAGACCTTATCCTCTCGAGCAGAATCGGTATGTCCGAGGTCGCATCGTTCGCCCCCATGCTTCTGTTCAAGCTTCTGTTCAAGGTAGGAGGAGTATTCCTGGTCTTCGGCGCTGCCGATTTCGCGATTCAGAAAAAGCTATTCATGAATGAGCTGATGATGTCGAAGGAAGAGATCAAGCAAGAGTACAAAGAGCAGGAAGGTGATCCTCACCTCAAGGGCGAGCGAAAGCACCTGCAGAGGAAGCTCCTGCAGGAGGCGGCGGCAAAGCGAGTTCCTGAGGCAAAAGCGGTAATCATCAACCCCACGCACATTGCCGTGGCCATCGAATATGACGAGCAGGTCATGAACGCTCCGCGACTGGCAGCAAAAGGCCAGTTACAGATGGCGAAGCGGATCGTCGAGATCGCAAAAAAACATCAAGTTCCGGTTATTCGGAATATTCCACTCGCCAGAAGCCTTTTTACATTAGAGCTCGATCAGGAAGTGCCTGAAGACCTCTACGAGGCGGTCGCAGAGATTCTGAACTTCGTCGCAAAGCTGGAGAACATCAATGAAAGTCAATAACGTCAACACGCAATACGAGATTCCGGGCTTTGATATCGCACCCCAGGCGTTCGAACCAGGGGAAGACGATGATTTCGAAGGTGCACCGTATAGCCGCGATCCCGGTGTCATATCCCCTCCTCCTGCGGGTGGATGGCAACAGCTTCTCGGCCTGATGCAGCCCTCCCCCACGCCGACGAGCATTGAACCCCCAACTCGCCAAACGACCGGACGGTCACGTCTCGGCGATACGGCTTCCTATTCGGTCGTAGGGAATCAGGGAGATCGCAACGACTCGAAATCGGCAGCGCTCTCGCCGAAGGTCAACAGGATGATGACAATGCTTGCAAGCCGTCAAGAAGTCGTCGCCAAAATTCGCATCCGTGCTGCGGAGGTTGGTCAATGAGCTCAATTCCCGCAGGTTGGAACGATGACGCAGCCTTCGCCGCAAGCGAGCGCGCATACCTTTTGCACTCGGAAGGTCGCTACAAAGAGTCGCTTGCCCTCTTCGATGGATTGCTGGACATCTACCCCGGCAATACCTACTACATGGATGCTATCGCCGCGCTTTATCTGGCCCTGGACCGTCCCGAGGCGGCAGCCCGAATAGCGACGGAGCTGCTTCGTGACAATCCCTCCCATGTGCAAGCGCTTGTACGTCGCAGCGAAGCGTATATTTCGCTGCGCATGTCACAGGAGGCTGAAGCGGACATTCAACAGCTTCGGAGATTGGGTGCTCGAGACCATGCAAGCCGTATGGCAATGCGGCTTCTGGCCTCTCCCGGAGCGGGTCTCCTGCTGTAATTTCTAAAATTACTTATTTCCGGGAATTACCGCAGCGGAAACGCGTTATTACAGACAGAGCAAGAAAGCTCATCCAAATAGGAGGAAACATGGGTATCGGCGGTATATTAAGCAGCATCTTGGGTGGTGGTGGTGGGAACGACCAGACCACAGGCTCAGTGCCGGACAACAGTCAGAATCTCGGGAATTTACAGAGTTCCGACTCGCAGGCTCTTCAGCAGCAGCAGGCCCAGGACAACGAAGATCTCGCGTTCCAGCAGGCCAGCAAAGAAGAGCAGGATCGCGCTCAGAACGACAAGTCGGCGATCCAGGCAATCATTTAGCTTGTTCCCGGTTTTTCTTTGATCACTGAATATGGTGCGGCGTTGATTAACCGAAGCCGCACCATATCTCTTGGCTAGCATATGTTTTCGATACAGGCTTTTTCTCATGTTAAAACGCATCCTCGCACAATTCGAAAACGTTAAAACAGAGGTCCGGGGCGGTAATTTTAGCAGCGTCGTCACCCGATTCAGTGACCTGCTCTTGGTGGCCTGTATCGTCCTTATCGTTGGCCTCATGATCGTTCCATTGCCAACGTTTCTTCTGGACATCTTCATCACCGCAAACATCACGATCGCCATTACGATTCTGATGGTTGCGCTCTACGTTTCCAACGGCGCGCAACTTGCCTCCTACCCTACCATCCTGCTGCTCACGACCCTCTATCGTCTGGCGTTGGAAATCTCCTCGACCCGTCTAATCCTGTTGCAGGCCGATGCTGGCGATGTCATCAAAGCATTCGGAGAGTTCGTCGTCGGCGGTAACTTCGTCGTCGGCGCGGTGATTTTCCTCATCATCACCCTCGTGCAATTCCTCGTCATTACAAAGGGGTCCGAGCGCGTCGCTGAGGTTGCCGCACGCTTCACCCTCGATGCGATGCCGGGCAAACAGATGAGCATCGATGCCGACCTCAGATCCGGTAGCATCGACTTCAAAGTAGCGCGTAAACGTCGTCAGGCGCTCGCCAAGGAATCGCAGTTCTACGGTGCCATGGATGGCGCCATGAAGTTCGTCAAGGGCGATGCCATCGCGGGCATCATCATCACCGTCATCAACATCGTCGGCGGTCTCATCATCGGCGTAGCCATGAACGGTATGCCGGCATCCGAAGCCCTGCAGACCTATTCCCTACTCACAATCGGCGACGGACTTGTCTCGCAGATTCCCGCGCTGCTCATCTCCATCTCTGCTGGCCTGGTTGTTACACGCGTCGCCTCTGAAGATGAGGATACAAACCTGGGCAGCGACATTGCCGGGCAGATTCTCGCGCAGCCGAAGGCGATCGGCATCGCATCCGTCATTCTACTGATCCTCGGTCTTGTCCCCGGCATGCCGAAGCTTGCCTTCCTTCTGCTTGCAACTGTAACCGGCGGCATCTCCTACGGTCTCTACCAGGCAACAGGACTTAAAAAGCAGGCCAAAGATCAGGAGACAGAGAAACTCAAGCAGATTGTTCCTCCGCCTTCGTCGGATCCTTCGATTACGCGTACTGTCCCACTCATCATGGAACTCGGCAAGGAGCTTGCCCCGTACGTTTCGTATGAGACAGCGACGGGCAAGGAATACTTCCGCAAATTGGTCGAACTGCGAGACACCCTGTACCGGCAGCTTGGCGTTGTCTACCCTGCTCTGCGAGTCAATCTTGAAATGCTCGCGTTCGAAGGCAACAACAACTATCGCTTCTGGTTGCAGGAGTCGCCTATCGCCACTGGACGCATCATCAGCGACCGGCTTTTGGTAAATGCCGCCGCGCAGCAGCTATCTCAATACGGAGTTCAGGCAGAAGCCACCATGAATCCGGCGGATTTCAAACCAGCTGCCTGGATTTCGCGTGCCGATAAAGAGCGTGTTGCTTCTTTGCAGGTCAAGATCTGGGAAACAGACGACATTCTTCTGTTGCAGACGTCTCGCTTCCTTCGCTCGCATGCCATGGACTTCATCTCGGTGCAGGAAGTGCAGTGGATGATTAACGAAACACGAAAGCTCTACCCTGCTCTCGTGGAAGAGATCGTACCGAAGACAATTGGCATGCAGCAGATTACAGATGTGCTCAAGCGTCTGCTCAGCGAAGAAGTCAGCATCCGCGATCTTAAGGTCATCTTGCAGGCAATCGGAGAATGGTACCGCATCGACGGCGGCGACACATTCGAACTCGTAGAACATATTCGTATGACGATGCGTCGTCGGATTTGTTTTGGTCTCAGCGGCGGCAAGGCGCGCCTCCTTGTCTATCAACTTGACCCCGGCATTGAAGACATGCTGCGCGATGCAATTCGTCAGGGACCGGCAGGCCCATTCCTTGCCATTGAGTACGACCAGCGCGCAAAACTGGTTCAAACGCTACGCGAACAGATCGCCGATGTTTCCACCCGTACCCAAAGCCCCGTACTGCTGGTCGACTCCTCCGTTCGCAGATACATAAAGGTTGCGGTTGGCGATGATTTTCCCGAATTGCGCGCCATCAGCTACAACGAAGTCGCCCCGGAGGTCGAAGTGGAGCCGATTGGCACCATCACATTCGCGCCTACGGAGGCAGTCGATGAAGGACAATTGTCACTAAAGTAAGCAGGCTTCTTATGACCACTGCACAGAGAACAACAACGCGTGACAAGACGGCTGGCACCACCGACAAGCAGACGCTCCCGCCCGATTGGATGATATTTCCAGCCCTTAACGAAGCATGGATTCAATCTGCCGAGGGCGCTATCGCACTCATGGCAGAGCGTGTCAAGAGCTTTCAGGCGCTTACCGCCTCTTGCCCTCCGGCAGAACGGCCACGAGCGCGCCTGATAACTCAAAGCTATATCCAGGTCCACACTGTGCTGCAAGAGCTAAATGCCACTTACAAGAAAACAGCTCCTGCCGAACGCAAAACTATTTAGGAGTTGCGAGTATGGATACAATTCCCCCCTCTACTGGATTCTCCGCTCCTAACGATAGCGATCAGGGCCTGCAACAGGAGCTGCAGCAGGTTCGCGTGCAGCAGGTACAGCTTTACTCACAAATGCAAGCCCAGATGTTGAAACAGAGTAAGGGGCCAAGCAACTTCCGAAAGATCATGGGCGTCGTCGCGGGAGCAGCGGCGGACGTATTCGCTCCTGGCCTGGGGGGCGCCGTCGGGAGGATGGTGATCGGCAACAGCCAGTCGAACTCGGCAAATAACATGGTCACGCTCAACGCCATGAACACGTTCGCTGCCAATGCCGAATTGGCTGGAAACCTTGCTGGATCTGCAAACTCCGCCAACATCAATGCATTCAACGCTGCGAACAACAGCAACGCTGCCTTGCAGGAAACGAACACCGAACATCTGAACGCGATTCAACAGGAACTCTCCGAGATTGCGGGCCTACCGAAGGGACCCGACCCTGTATCCTTCCTCGCTCTCGCTGAAAAGACCAATACCGAGTCCGAGATCTTCCAGGCGACAACTGCAATCGCAAAGGCTAAGCACGAAGCTGCAATGGCGGCGATTCAAAACATCAAGGACTAAAGGACGGAATGGAAAGGGTAGAACGTGAAGATTCCCACAAAAGAAATAGCGCTGATGATGGAAGTGGGACACCTTTGCCGGTATGCACGACGCTTCCGCGAGGCCCGGGACATCTTTCAGGGCGTTGGCACTCTTTTGCGCGTACGCGATACCGCAGACCTCGCGCTAGCTGCCGTAGCTTTCGATGAACAAAAATTTGACGAGGCAGAGACGCTCTGTCGGCGCGTGCTAAACAACGATAGGCGAAATGTATCGGCATACGCGCAACTGGCGGAGCTACACATCAGTCGCAACGAAATGGCAGATGCTCTAAACCTCCTGAAGGTGGCACATGACCTGCGACCCGCGGAACCCGTCGCCTCGTTTGTGAATGCTCTGCAGCGGTTTACGGAATTACGTCTCAAGCTCGAACAGGTTGCCAAGCAAAGGGCTGCGACGCGCTGACCGCTTTGCGGCTCACTCTCAACGTTCACACAAAGGAACTAGGTTATGCACGTAACGCTGATACGCCTCAACACTTCCACGCAGGAAACAGTCGAAGCTCAGGTTGACATCGAAGATCGAGTGGTTTTGGGACGACACCTTGGTAGTCCACTGCTACTTCAAGGTGAAGCGCTTTCGCGGCAACACTTCGCGTTCTTCATAACTGACGGGCAGCTTATGATTGAGAATCTGAGCGCCAATGGCACCCGCCTCAATGGGGAGGCCCTGGCTATACAGAATCCCTCCTCCCTGCAATCCGGCGATTTAGTAGAGATACCCGGTTATCAGATTCGCGTGGAACAACGGGAAGCTTCGCAGAACGAAGCGATGTCGGAAATAAAGGTTCCCGTCTGGCAAAGCTACGGCAAAGTGGCTCTCAACTTCTTCGATCCGCTTGAGGTCACTTTGTTGCTCTGCGCTATCGCATGTATCTGCCTCTTCACGTATTACATCGCTACCTAGGCGCCCCGTGCTCGTCCTGACGTTTTTTATTTCGTATTCCATGTTTTGCATCGCAAGTAACGCGGCATCCGAAACGGAGACCGTGCTCGGTAGAGACCTTCAGGCCGGCAGTTAGTCAAAGCTGCCGTTGGCCTCCCATCTCAACGCTGATTGTTATGACATCTCAGGCATCAAGCCGGTTAGAAATGCCTGGTCTGGGCGGACTTTCCCCGAAATGTTTCGAGCAGTAACGATAATCAGCAACGATAAATGAGATGAGCAGTCTGTCGGATCGGAGGGAGACTATTCCCATGAAAAAGTCGGAGAATCAACTCGTTGCGCAAGTCCCACGCAGACAGTCGCGAGTTGAGATGACGATAAGTGTTGGGCTGAGGAGCGAACAGGACGTGGACGTCCTCGAAGTCCTGACGGAAATAGTTACAGGGGCGAAGTGTGCGGCAACCACTATGCTGGCTGTCGTCACGCGGCAGATGCACTGTCTTATGGTTCGATATTGACGAGGAGGCCGGACTCTCATTACGCCTATTCTTTTGAATAGCTATACCTACCGTAGCCAGATCCACCATAAGAATAGATCAGGAGCGCTTCTCCCTATTGCTTCTCCTCCGTAATGGAATACCAAAGCATGACGGATCGGGCTGGCCAGGACGGCTATGCCTACCGCTTCGGCCTCCACTACATCGACTTCAAAACGCAGACCCAAGATGAGTACTCACTTCTATAAGGAAGTCATCGGCCGTAACGCCCTCGCCTAAGCAATGAGTTCTATAAAGCACCTTGAATACAAAAGAGGCCACTCTGCTTTAGAGTGGCCTCTTTGCCATAACCCCTTCAAATTTACTTTTACTGAACGGTGAGATTGATCGTAGCCGTCTGTGTGACGTTACCCGAGGTGGCTTTGATCGTGACCTGCTGCATTCCCGTCGGCGTAGGTGTGGACATCGAGTTCGAAGACGAACATCCTGCGACGAGACCGGCAGTCGCGAGGAAGAGAACGAAGACTCCAAGGATATGCAGCTTTCCATTGCCTGCTCGCTTGCGTGAGAAGGCAAGAATCGAACCGAATGGAAACAGGATGGCAACAGCAATGCCAGCCGCTCCGTTGTTCAGATAGGGACCTCGAACCTTCGCTATATTGCCCGTAGTCTTGATCTCGACATTCGCAGTATTGACAGCCGTGGCGCTCGCTGAAAGCGAACTGGAAGAGAACGTGCACGAAACCCCCACAGGGCCGCTGCAGGAGAGCGCTACATCACCGCTGAAGCCATTGGTTGGGACCACACTGACGGTAGCCGAAGTACTCGAACCATCCGTCACAGTCGCCGTCGAGGTCGACGCGCTGAAGCCGAAGGTGGGAGAGGCGGTTGTGTTGTTTGACGGTGTAATCGTCGCAAACAGGCCGTGGTTCGCTCCGGTCAGGCCAGAGGTAAAGAATAGCGTATCTGGGTCTCCGGTTCCAGGAGGAGTCGCGTTGCTCGTCCCGAAGACAATCTCCCACAACGATGGATTCGATATAGTCTTTCCGGTCGAGTCGATGAGTTGGCCCAGGAAGGCATACGTGTTCGGGTTATAGACGTTGATGACGCCGTCGCCAAAGTTGCCCACCAGCAGGTCGCCGCCAAAGACACCGAAGGTGCTCGGTGCCATCGCTACACCCCACGGAGCGTTTAGGTTGCCTCCATTCACAGCGGTCGCAACAAAGTTTCCGTTGAGGTCGAACACATCGAGAATACCGTCCCCCGCTCCAACCGTCTGCTTGAAGTCCGTTACACCGTTCGTTGTGGTCGTCGAGCGCAGGGCATAAGCAACAAAGACTTGGTTGCCAATGACGTGAACGGAGAACGGAGAGTAACCCGCTGGGAGCTTCGGATCGGTAAAGTTGCCAGTAAGTTTAACCTGTTTGAAGGTGGTGTCATATACCTCGATATCGCTTGCCTGGCCGAAGTTTGCAGCAAGCAGGTAAGTGCCGGTTGAGTTGTTGAGCAGAGCTAGACCTGTATACGCAGCACTACTGGCGCTATTATTGACAACGGTCTGTGCCGTACTACCGTTCATTCCAAGCACCGCATTCCAGCCCGAGATCGTGCCGTCATGCGTAGCAAAGAGGAACGTTGGAGGAGCGCCGACCGGCAGCACAAATCCCTTCGCAGCGCCGGAGAAGATCACTCCGGTCGGCTGTCCCAGGGCGTTGCCCGATGCGGGAGGAATATTGACGTCGAACTTCTCTGTACCGGTAGCGGTGGTCACGATTTCGAGCCCGGACTTTTCGCCGCTGATCCAGACCGTGGATCCAATGCCGATTCCCCAGGGATTGATCAGGTTGGGATCAGTAACTGAAGCGGTTACAGAACCGTCGGAGATCAAGTTGGTTACCTGATAGCTATTGCCGGCCTGTGCAGATGCGACTACGGAGACGCCTCCGAGCAACAATGCGAAAAGAGCTTTGCGCCCCTTCCTCTGTCTCAGGAAAGATTCACCAGCCACAATTTCACTGCTTGGAATGCTCCGAAAAAATGTATCAATTGAGATGCACGCTGCACCTCTTGCCTGTGTTTGTTTAACCGAGATCGATTCAATCTCGATTGGTCGTTCATTGCCAATCATGGATGACGCTCCTATTTGTATTCCTGTTGTACACAACAAGCTGGGCAATTAGTTATTCCGTCTCAAGCGAACAAAACTTCAGTCAGTTGTAGTTTTATTCGGCAGCTGGAATCGCAGGAGTTCCCAATGAATAGGTCATGAAACGATCTGGCAGCTCAACCGTCTCGAACACAATCTCGGTCGCGCAATAATCTCCTCTTGCTTCACACAACTAGAAAGCCTGAACCGCCTGGTCTTGAATATTCATTACGATCATTCGTTCTTCGTTTCTCTGTCGCTTGAAATCATCCGCTCCTTCATCTGACCCAGTTGATTCGTCCAGTACCGCTCAAACGTCTTCACCCGATTATGTACTGGCTTAAATTCAGCCCAATTACCATTCTGTCCGCGCTTCATCACCGACGCCACCCCCACCTTTCGCAACACTCTCGGAGCGCCGCTGTCCGATGGTCGATCATTTACGCGACCAGCATCGGACGAGCGAACGGCACGCCTGCCGGGTTCTTCTGATCGTGCGACGTACGTATTTTTAAGGGCCACCAAAAACCATGGACGGAGTTGCGGATGGATACGCGAGATCACACAGAGCAGGGTGGTTACGGGTACCGTAAAATCTGCGTGTTGCCGAACGGCGAAGACTGGGATGTTGGGAAGTATCTCGGCTGTACAAAGAAGAGAGCCCGGCCTTGAAGAAACGGCTACAGCGCAAAAGGAAAGTAGTTCGGCACCGGGAATAAAGAGTCTGTCAACGTGTTTTTACCATCAGCAGGTCGAAGACGGATCACCCTCCCCTTTTTATATGTGCTCTGTCGACTATTGAAAGTTCTGGAGGTTGTGCTTATGTTTTTCATCTCGACTCGGAAATTGCGCTACTCCTCGTATCTGACAAGGAGACGGCTTTCAGGTCAGTTGGGCTACCGATTTCGATTGGGAGCAACCAATGGACACAGTCAATTCGTGCCCCAAAAAATGTTGGGCTTTCACTTGCTCTTCCTTCTCCCTGCCCTCCTATTTATCGCGAATGTGAGTGCTCAAGGAAATCAGAACGCGATCAAGGTCCCCGTCGGCTTATCACTGTTGCTGAAGGCGAAAGGAGAAGGAGTCCAGGTCTATGGATGTGTCAACGGAAGTTGGATACTCCAGGCACCGGCCGCTGATTTGTTGGACGAGCAGAGAAGAGTGATCGGCCGTCATTACGGCGGCCCTACGTGGCAGCTCAATGATGGCAGCCTGGTCGAGGGAGCGGTTGTTTCGAAACAAGTGTCGCCAGAACCGACGTCCATCCCATGGCTATTGATTAAGTCCGTTAGAGGAACCGGAGAGTTGGAAGCGGTGCAATTCATACAACGCTCAGAGACACACGGAGGAATTGCGCCTAGCGGAAATTGCAGTCAAGCTACCACGGTACAGGTCCCATACACTGCGATGTATTCGTTTTATGGGAGAGCGCGATGAGCCATCCGTAATCATGGAATTGTCGATGGAGGAAGGTCCCTATTTTCTGTTGCTTGGCAAGATCGCCTGCAGGCGATCTGAAGACAAGGGGACGACGGTTTGTAATTACTATTCGATTTCGTACAATGCAACCATGTCTGGAAGTCTGGGTGACGCCTTCGCTACAAACGAACTTGGCAGTGAATACGTGGATGGCCTGTATGGATACGCGATGGTTCTCACCCGCAACCGTGCGGAAGCAGAAGATTTGGTGCAGGAGACATATGTTCGAGCGCTGGGAGCCGTCGGGCGTCTTCGCGAGAATAGCAACGTTAAGGGATGGCTATTTACAATTCTGAGAAATCTCTGGTTCAACGAATTGCGAAAACGTCGGAACGCCCCCGCAATTGTGGAGATGGATGGAGATGACCATACCGCGGACAGCCTTGCTGGAAATGCGAGAGATGCACACGAGATTTTTGTCAGCAATGAAAACTCTGACATCGTAAGGTCTGCCATTAATAATTTGCCGGTAGAATTCAGGGAGATCATCCTGCTACGGGAGTTTGAAGAGCTTTCCTATCAAGAGATTGCGGATGTGCTTGGCTGTCCGGCGGGTACTGTTATGTCGCGGTTGGGAAGGGCGCGGGCCAAACTTCGTACGGCGCTTGCAGACATGTGGAGCGTCCCTGGGCGCTCCGAAAAGAGGAATCAATCATGAGCGAATGCGTCGATCGCAGCTCACAAATACAACTCTACCTTGACGACGAACTGACCGGTAGCGACAACGAGGAGTTGCTCACTCATTTGGAATATTGCGCAAGCTGCCGGAGCGCGATGGAAGAAGCCAAAGCATTCTCTAGAAGATTGACGCAAGCGCGTCCCTTTGCGGTTGCCCCGGCTGCACTCCGTGAGCGCATTGCGAACTTGGCAGCGACTCAGGCTGCACTCAAGCCGGAGATGCCGCGCCGCGAGAGCAAAGTTCTGGTTATGAGCTCCCGCAAGAAGACGATACGGTATGCTCTGGCACTTGCAGCGATGCTCTTTCTTGTTGTGGGTGGCCTGCTCCTTGTTCCGCGCCTGCGGGTCGAATCGAATGCCAACAGTTTCGTTGCAACTGCCATCGATTCCCATCGAGCGCTCTCGGACGCAGCCCTGCAGCTCGACGTGCAATCAGAATCGCCAGGCGTAGTTTCGGCGTGGTTCTCTCAAAGAGTTTCATTTCCATTTCGTATGCCAGATGCAGGTATCGCTGCTGACAATTTGGCCAAGTACAAGCTCCGCGGTGGACGTTTGGTGACGTTCGGAGGGGAGCGAGCAGCTGTACTCGTCTTTCAGTTGTCACAAGACTTGGTAACTGTACTGATTGCTCCGGACAGACATGCCCGAGCGATTGGCGGAAATGTGACGTACTCTGATGGAATCAAATTCCACGCCTTGGACCGGGATCGGATGCATGTCGTGACGTGGGAAAACAAGAACCTGACCTATGCATTGACCTCAAACATTACGGGAAGCACAGCTCGCGCCTGTTCAACTTGCCATGAGGGCGCTTCTCCTAAAGTAGTGAGTTCCCAGTCCATCCAGTGGATACGTGAGGCACGGTCATCGCTGGATCTACAACAAACTGACGCCTATGCCAAGATAGCCCAGCAACTCAATAACTGACTTCGAAACATTCTGAACGAAGTCTTCCTAGACGCCGGTCAACTGAGTCGTCTCGATTTCCTGAGCTCGGAGATGCATCGCATCACGAGGATGAGTAGTGGCAAGCGTGATCGAACAATGCATATTGGCAAGCGGCTGCGAGCATGAGATCGGCTGCCGATCTCATGCTTAATTACTAAATACTGTGGCATCTGCTTCGCCTCGGTAGATGAGTGCGTAGCCGATGACACGAGCGCCAGCAAGCTTGTTCTCCCCTCCAAATAAATCAAATCTGACACGATCTCTACGCCGGGATTGCAGCGTCGCCCGTGGCTGATCATGCCACTTGGATGACGTTTTCCGGGAATGTTCCATTTGGGGTCCGATTAGCGGCCAGGAGTATTGTTCCGGTCTGTTCCCGCTCATTCGGGCACTAGCAGACCCACGAAATCATCTTTTCTTGAGGTGCGATGGAATAACTTCACGGGCAATGCGTTATACCTTTCAGTCTCGTTACGAACCGACTTGGACTTGCTATTGCAAAGTTCGATGTTCAGCAGGACGGAAGCCGCTATGACTGCAGAAGCATCAAACAACCCGATAACGAAAATCGGAAGATACCGCATCACCGGCGAGCTCGGACGGGGCGGAATGGGTATTGTGTACCAAGGCGAAGACCGGTTGATCGGCCGGCGAGTAGCCATCAAGACCCTGACGGAAGTCACGCCAGAGTTGCGCGAGCGCTTTTACCTTGAAGCCAGATCGGGAATTCTCAGCCATCCAAACATCGTGACCGTGTATGAGTTAGGTGAGCATGAAGGAAGCCCGTTCATTGCAATGGAGTTCATTGAGGGCGACTCTCTTGAGAAGCTCTTGCGCACGCAGAAGCGCCTGTCGTTGCTTGAGGCGCTCTCCATTGTGGAGCAGATTTGTGCCGGTCTGGGCTATGCGCACGGACATGGCGTGGTTCATCGCGATGTGAAGCCGGCGAACGTCCTTGTACGTCCCGATGGGCGAGTGACGATCGTCGATTTTGGAATCGCCCGTCTGGCCGATCAAACAAAGCAACTTACAAAGACCGATACACTGCTCGGAACCTTTCATTACATCGCGCCAGAACGCCTGAAAGGCGAAGCCAGCGACGGAAAGGCGGACATCTGGTCGGTCGGCGTAATGCTTTACGAGATGCTCACTGGCGAGTTGCCGTTTAAAGGCAGAGATGTTTCCGCCTTATATCGTGTGATCCACGAGCCATATGTGCCGCTTGCTGAACATATACAGGACATGCCAGACGATCTCAGCCATGTTCTCGATAAGGCTTTGGCGAAACAGCTTGACGCACGGTATGCAACCGCAGAGGAGATGGCCTTTGACCTCCATGTGCTTGCACAAGGTCTGAAGCACAATCGAGTTGGCTCGCTGCTCGAAACAGCTCGACGGCTGACGGACCAAAGCCAGTTCGCCAGCGCACGAACAGTGTTGTTGCAGGCACAACGGATCGACCCAGCCAATACCGACGCCAAATCACTCTTAGGTGATGTGCAGGATCGCCTCAGCCACTTGCACCGAGGCGAACAGCTGCGCCAAATCATCGAACAGGTGCAGGACGCTGAGAGCGGCAGACGCTGGAGCGACGCAGTCGTATTGCTTCAGCAGGCTCTGAAACTGGATACGGAAGATGCATTCAATCTGGACGAACGACTGCAAAATGCCCAGGAGGAGAAGAGCCAGCAGCAGAGGGTATCGGAACTCTGGAAACGGGCTGACGACGCGCGCAACTTCGGCGACTTGACAGGGGCGCAGGATTATCTCGGCCAGGCTTTGCAAATCGATAGTCGCAACACCGAGCTGCAAAATGCATACTCAGATTTGCTGCGCGAACTGAAGCGGCAGCAGCAACAGCTGCGCCTGGGCGAACTATTGCGGCGCGCCCGGGAGGAGAACGGAAGGCAGCGCTACACCGAGGCGATCTCGTATCTGCGCGAGGCAGCCGAGATCGATCCTGCGCACCCTGAAGTTCAGAGCCTACTCATTTTCGCGATGACCCGGCAGAAGGAGGAAGAGCGACAGCAGGCTCCGGATCTCACTAAGTCAATCGTTCAGGTGTCGCTCGATCAGGAGGATTCTGGTCCAGCAGAGGATCACGCGACCCGCATACTGGAGACGCTGCCTGCGGACGGATTACCACTTAACCTTCAGTCCGAGGTTGAAGACAAGAAGCGAGGGGTCGATATCGAGCAGGAAGTTACGGCGTCGGTCAGCAAGCTTGGACTGCTCGCGAATGCTAACGATGGCGCCGACTCGACGAAGCTGCTTCAAACACCGCAGCAACCGCCTGACGAGACAGAAGGCGAAGACGGCCTAACCCTCCAGTTCTCGGAGGCGCTGCTAAAGGCGCAGTTGGGCGAGGCTCCGAGTATTCACCGAGATCTGTCCCGGGAGCTTCGTGCGAAGCAAGCTGAACTTACGGCTAAGGCAAAGGATGAGGAGATTCAGGCAGCTGTCGAAGGAGCTGTCACTGCCTGCGACGCTGCAATGGCCGCAAACATATTTGACCACTGTTTGCGTTCGCTGGACGATTTGGAAAAACAACATCCCGGAAACAATGTGCTCGCTGCTGCGAGAAAAGCATGCGAATCGAAACGTGGACAGAAGGCAACACAATTGCTTCGAGGAGCTATTCAGACCGCGCAGCACCAGCTGAGGAACAACTCCGCCAAACGAGCTGAAGAAGCTTTGAGAGAGGTGGAATACGCCCTGCCGCACGCAGCTCTGGATGTCCGTAATGATTGGAAACGGCTGAAGGTTGAGTGTGCGACTCCTCTGCGCGCGAAGCACCCAGCTTCAACCAGCGGCACTCCTGCGAAGCGCAGCAAAGTTGGATTGTATGCCATGGGCGTTACGATAGCCGTCGCCTCACTTGCAGTTGGGACGGTCTCACATCTCTGGCATGGAACGCCTGCTCTGCCCAAGCCTGTGGTCGTCGGTGCGCCAGCATCCGCACCTGCAGCGAGCGTTGCAATTTCGACAGATTTGGAGATAAACGCCTCACCCTGGGCAAAGGTGGTGAGTGTTCAAGACAAATCTGGTAAGAGTATCGCTCTGCCTGACAGAGACTCAACTACCCCACTGCGATTAGATGTAGTCGATAGTGGAATTTACGAGGTTACACTCGCCAGCCCCGACAACAAACGGCAGACCGTGGAATGCAGCGTGTCCTCGAGCAAGCACCTATGTTCTGCGGATATGGGATCGCCAAGTGTGAAGCAAGTGCTGATGGGAGAACAACCATGAAGCTGAAATGGGGTGGAATAATACTTCTGACCGCAACGGCGATGATGGCGCAGACCTCGAATCAGGACAAGAGCGCCGACCAGCTCCGGGATCTTGCCAGCGTCGCGAAGAATTCCGGTGACCTTCTGGCCGAGGCCACCTATATTTGCCAAGCGGCTGCTCTTGATAGCAAGAAGTACGAGAAGAAGTGCGCCCGAGCAAAAGAGGATGCCAACAAAGCGCTCGTACAATTCCAGATAGACCTCAACACTGGTCGCACGGAAATACAGCAAAAAGACTACGGTGGCGCATTTCGCGATCTCGGGAAGATCACTTTCGGACCCAACAAGGCTGAAGCACAAGATCTAACACAGCTTGCCCGGATCGCAGGCAACGGAGGAACGCCAGTTGATCTGATTAGCTACGAAGCTTTCAAGTCTGCTCACGCAGCCTATTTGCGCGGTGACTTCGACGTAGCGCAATCCGAAGCAAAACGCGTTCAGTCTCCGCCTCTCCAGAATGCTATCAACAAGCTGCTAACAAACATTGGCATTTACCGCGATATGATGAAGCAGGCAGAGGCCTTGGCTCGCAGCGGTGACTTCAAGGGGGCAGAGCAGAAGTATCAGTTTGCAATAATCATCAAGCAAAATGGACCAGGCCAGCCTCAGGATCGATTGCAAGAAGTGCGAGCGGCGGAAGCACAAGCCGCAAACGCAAAGCCCGTTCCTCCACCGCAGCCGCTCGTTCCCGTTCAGCCGCAAACCCTGAGCAAAGCGACGCCACCTCCTCACACAAGCAACGATCAAGGGAAGACCAGGATGTCGTCGAATCCTGCCCCGCATGAGCAAAAACAAGGTTTTGGGAAAGATGCGCAGCATTTACCGAAATCATCGCAGGCAAATGCACGAAAAGCTGAAGATGTCTCCAATAAGAAAGCCGCGTCAGGGAATATACAGCAAGATCCCGAAGAGGCGGAAGGAAGCCTGACACAAGGGGTAACGGACTTTTACGCATCGCATTTCTCGCACGCCGATGACGCAATCGAAGTGTATTTGCAGGGCGGCGGAACCCACTATGCTGGTGCAGCTCATTTCTATCTGGGAGCAT
>JAOAPB010000061.1 GCA_025462645.1 Edaphobacter sp.
CTTGCCCCTGCGAGTGCGGTACTCGCTAACGCCGTACGGACGGACGTTGGTCCCGGTATTGGATGTTCTCTGTTCGTGGGGCAGAGAACATTTGAAACGAGATCCCTCTACCTGATCCTTGCTGAGAAGTTGTTCACTCTTCCTGCGGCAAACGAGATGCTGCCGCTGTCGGCTCTGTTCGCAGGCAAGTAGCGAGAAGTCGGCCAGTGTTTACGGATGTGTCCGCGATGGAACCAGTCGGGGCGTGCTCATTCCCGGAGGAGAGCGCCCCATCCGAGGGCTCGGATGGGGCGCTCGATTTGCTATGCTCCGCTTATTTTGCCTTGGGCTGCCAGAGGCCTAGAGCGGCTCCGGTGGGGTCGAGGATGACGCTGAAGGAGCCTTCGCCCATGACTTCGGTGACGTCCTTCATGACCTGGGCGCCAAGGGATTTGGCCTTGGCCGTAGCTGCTTTGAGGTCGTCGACCTGGACGTAGGGTAGCCAGGAGGATGGGGCGCCTGGGACGGGCTGCTTCATCATGCCGCCACCGGGGCCTTCGCCCGGCTTGATCAAGGTGTAGGTCCCCATGGGGCCCATGTCGACGTCGTCGAGTTGCCAGTTGAAGAGGCTGGTGTAGAAGGTCTTGGCTTTGGAGGGATCGGTGGTGCCGAGTTCCATGTGACAGAAGGCGTTTGCCATGTTGTTTCCTTTCGGGTGAATGGTTAGGGGCCCGGGAGTCCAGAGGTACAGGCTTGCATCTCCGACTGTTGGGCAGCTTACTCGTAGAGACGATTGGCGTCAGCGTCAATCGACACATTTATCCGGCTTTTTATTTAGCGGGAGAACAGGGTAGAAGGCTCGGGGCTAAGCCCCATCTATCGCGGCAGCTCATTTGTAGGGCCAAAGCCCTTCCCAACAGCAATGACCCGTGCCTAAACAGACAAGACGAATAAGAAGATAAACAAAGACAAGGTCTTCGGTTCCTTTGGATGTGTATCCTGTCGCTTCGTCATCCCTTCCTAAACATTCTTTTGAAGGGATTTTAGTTTGCGTTCGAGGAAGCGGCGTTCGGGTTCGGTCTGGGCGCAGCTGAGGGCGCGCTGGAAGAAGGTCCGGGCCTGGGGGAGATTGCCGAGCTGGCGGTGAAATTCGCCTTCGGCGGCGTGGCGCAGGCGGTAGCGCTGTCCGTGATCGTCGTAGGGGATGGATTCGAGGGCATCGAGGGCGGCGGCCGGGCCTTCGACCTGAGCGAGGGCGATGGCGCGGTTGATGAGGACTACGGGGGTGGGCTGCATCTGCCGGAGGAGGTCGTAGAGGGTGAGGATGTGCTCCCAGTCGGTGAGGGCGAAGCACTCGGTGGTGGCGTGGGCGGCGGCGAGCTCGGCTTGCAGATGATAGGTGGAGAGGTGGTCTCCGTGGGCGGCCTGGCCGAGGTGGCGTAGACCCTGGTGGATCATGGATTGGTCCCAGAGGGTGCGGTCCTGCTCTTCGAGGAGGAGGAGGTCTCCGGCGGCATCGGTCCGCGCGGGGAGGCGAGCGGCCTGGAAGAGCATGAGGGCGAGGAGGGCGTGGACCTTGGGTTGGGCGGTGACGGCGTTTTCGGCGAGGGAGGTCGTGAGGCGGATGGCTTCGGCGCAGAGGTCGTTCTTGATGAGGCAGTCGCCGGTGGTGGCGGCGTAGCCCTCGGTGAAGAGGAGGTAGAGGACGTCGAGGACGGCTTCGAGTCGCTCTGGGAGCTGGGTTGGTCCGGGTACTTCGAAGCGGATGTTCTGGTCGCGGATGGTGCGCTTGGCACGGACGAGGCGCTGGGTGATGGCGGTCTCGGTGGAGAGGTAGGCGCGGGCTATCTCGGCGATGCCGAAGCCGCAGACGACCCTGAGGGTGAGGGCTACACTGGCAGGGCGGGGAAGGGAGGGGTGGCAGCAGACGAAGATGAGAGACAACTGCTCGTCGGCTACTTCGTTGGTGAAGTGGAGGGCCTCGCCGGGTGGGTGGAAGGGGCGGGGTTTGAGTTGGGCTTTGAGCTCGAGTTCGCCCTCGTCCTCGCAGAAGTCGAGGCGGCGGTCGCGTTTGAGGATGTCGAGCGCTCGGTGGTAGGCGACCTGGGTGAGCCAGGACTTCGGGTAGTTGGGGATGCCCTGGAAGGGCCAGAGATTGAGGGCCTGGAGCATGGCGTGCTGGACGACATCCTCGGCGAGGTCGAGATGACGGGCGCCGAGGATGCGGGTGAGGTGAGAGACGATGCGGCCAAACTCGCGCCGGAAGAGATGGGCTACGAGCTGGTCGATGCTGTGAGCGGCGCCCTGGTTGGTGGTTTGGTCCGGGGGCTGGTCTGGATGCCGGTCTGGATTCTGGTCTGGATTTCGGTTCAGGCTCCGGATTGTGGTTGGCTCGGTCATGGCGGCTAGTGCTGCGCGGGTGGGGGAGTGATGTCGATCTGACGGAGTTCGATGGATTGGCCGTCGATGAGGTGGGGGCAGGTGCGGGCGATGGCGACGGCTTCGTCGTAGTTGGGGGCCTCGATGATGAAGTAGCCTCCGAGGATCTCCTGGGACTCGCTGAAGGGGCCTTCGGTGACGAGGACCTTACCGTTCTCCGTGCGGAGGATGCGGTTGGTTCTATCGACGAGCTTGTTGCCGCCGCGGAGGAGGCTGCGTTTGACGAGGCCATCGCGCCAGGCACTGTATTTGGCGATGAGAGCCTGCATCTCTTCAGGGGACAGGTGGTCGAACTTGGCTTCGGGCTGATTGAGCAGCAGGATGTACTCGGGCATGATCGCTTCTCCTCGGATTGGGTGTGTCTTGTCTCTAGACGATCGAGCGGGGCTGGATTCGACAGAATGGGTCAGCGAAATTTTACGGGAGAGTGGCCTGATGCTTCTTTAGTGGGCTCCGGCAGGGGGTTTGCCTGGCTTCACTTTCTTGAAGAACCAGACGATGCCTACGCAGAAGAAGCAGAGGAGAGAGAGCCAGCGGAAGACGTCGACGAAGGCCCAATTGGAGGCCTGGCGCTGGAGTTCGCGGTAGAGGGTCGCTGTGGCCGGATCGGCTGCGTTCGCTTTGCCGAAGTAGGGGGTCAGGAACTGGGTCAAGTTGTGCAGGCTGTTCTGGAACTGCTGGCCGGTGCGGGGGACGGAGTTGATGATCTCATTCTGGTGGACGGCGCTGCGGCGGGTGAGCAGGGTGGAGGCGATAGAGATTCCGATGGAGCCGCCGATGTTGCGCATGAGGTTGAAGAGGCCGCTGGCGTTTCCGATCTGCTCGTTGCGAAGGGTTCCGTAGGCAGCGGTGCTGATGGGGACGAAGACGAAGCTGAGGCCGAAGCCGGTGATGAGGATCGGCAGAAGGAGGGTGGTGGGGGAGACGTCGAGGGTGATGTTGCCGAAGTAGAGGGTCGTGAGGCCGAAGGTGGCGAAGCCGAAGGTGAGGAGGTAGCGAGGGTCCACCTTGTTGGAGAGGAAGCCGATGATGGGCATGCCGCAGATGGCTCCGATACCGCGTGGGGCGACGACGAGACCGGCGGTGAAGGCGGTGTAGCCGAGGAGCTCCTGGTAGAAGAGCGGAAGGACGGTGACGGTGGAGTAGATGCCGATGCCGAACATGAAGATGAGGATGCAGCCGAGGAGGAAGTTGCGGTCCTTGAGGACCTTGAGGTCGACGAGGGTGTCCTTGTTGCGCCAGGAGTGCCAGACGAACCAGGCGAGCGAGGTGACGAGGAAGAAGAAGGCCCAGCGGATCCAGGTGGCTCCGAACCAGTCGTCCTCCTGGCCCTTGTCGAGGATGACCTGGAGGCAGCCGGTCCAGACGACGAGGGTTCCGAAGCCGATATTGTCGAAGGCGGGGGCCTTGGCGTTCTTGATGTAGGGGGGATCGATGATGAAGCGATTGATCATGAAGAGGGCGAGGATGCCGATGGGGATGTTGATGTAGAAGGCGTAGCGCCAAGAGTAGGTGTCGGTGAGCCAGCCGCCGAGGGTGGGGCCGAGGACAGGGGCGACGACGACTCCGAAGGCGAAGACGGCCATGGCGGCTCCGCGTTTGCGGGGCGGGAAGGACTCGAGGAGGATGGCCTGGGAGAGGGGTTGGAGGGCACCTCCGCCGGCTCCCTGGACGATACGGGCGAGGAGCATGAGGGGGAGGGAGGGGGCGGCTCCGCAGGCGAAGCTGGCCGCGGTGAAGATGGCGACGCAGGACATGAGGAAACGCTTGCGGCCGAAGCGGAGGGAGCACCAGTTGCTGGCAGGCAGGACGATCGCATTGGCAACGAGATAGCTGGTGAGGACCCAGGTGGCTTCGTCGTTGGAGGCGGAGAGGGAGCCGGCGATGTAAGGGAGGGCGACCGAGGCTATGGCGGTGTCGAGGACCTCCATAAAAGTCGCGAGCATGACGGACGCGGCGATGAGCCACGGATTGACACCGTGGGTGACTTCAGCGGATTGATCCGGAGGCGCAGATTCAGCTGTGGCCATCGATAGGAACGGGTCCTTTGGGCGCGATGAGGAGCAGGGTGCCTGCTGGAGTAGAGGCCAAAACGAGGGTAAGGGATGCTTTTTGTGCCGGGTGAGGGCTTGAGACGACGCGAAGAAAGACGATACGCCGGAGAAGAGCCATGCCTGTCTTATGAATGGCGGTGATCTAAGTTAGTGTCGCGGTTAGTGTCGCGAATCGGAGCTGGGAGTGGAGGGGCTATCCTCGAAGGCGTAGCTGGTAAGGGTGGGTGCGGAATCAATCTGGATGGGATTGACGGGGCGGTGGGAGATGGGGGGATGTTTGAGAGACGGGATCGGTCTGGGCCTGGGGGGCCTGAGACGGTGGGTTGGGCGAAGGCCGGTGGGGTTGAGTTGCCAGCCTGTGGATTGGGAGTAGGAGCCAATTCTGAGGGGGCTCGAGGAGGTAGAGCAGGCGGTGAACAGGCCTGCGAGGAGGCCTGCTACTCCGAGAGCGGCGATCTTGAGGAGAGTGCGGGCAGTTCGGTTCGACCTTCGAGGGGGCATGCGGGGCTCCAGAGCAATTTATTCGAAACACAGCAACCCCATGGCCATTTAGGGCTTCTGAGGAGAATTGCTGTCAGGGGTCAAGGTCTCAATGCAAGATGCGTTGTCTAAATGGCTAACTAAGTGGTTAAGGATGAATCCAAATGCTTTAGAAAGCATCAGAATAGTTGACAGTAAGTGACTCAAGGTGAGATTCTTGAGCAGTCAAAAATGTGAACAGGCAGAGGCCTGAATGGGGGACAACATATGGGAAAGATTATTGGCATCGATTTGGGAACGACGAACTCCTGCGTTGCCGTGATGGAAGGCGGCGAGGCGAAGGTGATTCCGAATGAAGAGGGTGGGCGCACTACACCTTCTATCGTCGCGTTTACCAAAAGTGGTGAGCGGCTGGTTGGTCAGGTGGCCAAGCGGCAGGCGATTACGAATCCTGAGAACACGATCTATTCGATCAAGCGGTTTATGGGACGCCGCTACAACGAAGTGAACGACGAAATGAAGATGGTGCCGTACAAGGTTGTGCAGCAGGGTGACCATATCGCCGTTGTTGCGCAGGGTAAGGAGTACACGCCGCCTGAGGTCTCGGCGATGATTCTGCAGAAGCTGAAGAAGGCCGCGGAGGACTATCTGGGAACGTCGGTGACGGAGGCTGTGATCACGGTTCCGGCTTACTTCAACGATGCTCAGCGGCAGGCGACCAAGGATGCCGGCAAGATCGCCGGGCTTGACGTGAAGCGCATTGTGAACGAGCCGACGGCTGCTGCTCTGGCCTATGGGCTGGACAAGAAGAAGGACGAGACGATTGCGGTCTACGACTTCGGCGGCGGTACGTTCGATATCTCGATCCTTGAGGTCGGCGAGGGCGTGATTGAGGTCAAGTCGACTAATGGCGATACGCACCTTGGCGGCGATAATCTGGACCAGCGGATTGTGGACTGGCTGATTACCGAGTTCAAGAGCGAGTCGGGACTCGACCTGCACTCGAAGGGCAACGAGATGGCGCTGCAACGGTTGAAGGATGCCGCCGAGCGCGCGAAGATCGAACTTTCGACGGCGCAGGAGACGGAGATCAATCTGCCGTTCATCACTGCCGATGCGAGCGGGCCGAAGCACCTGGTCCGGAAGCTGACGCGGTCGAAGCTGGAGAGCCTCGTGGATGATCTGCTGCAACGGTCGATTGGGCCGAGCAAGCAGGCTCTGAAGGATGCCGGCATCGACGCGAGCAAGATCGACGAGGTTGTCCTGGTCGGCGGTCAGACGCGTATGCCGAAGATTCAGCAGTTGGTGAAGGAGCTGTTTGGCAAGGAGCCCAATAAGGGCGTGAATCCTGATGAAGTGGTCGCGATCGGTGCGGCGGTTCAGGCCGGCGTTCTTGCGGGCGAGGTGAAGGACCTTCTTCTGCTGGATGTGACTCCGCTGACGTTGTCGATTGAGACGATGGGCGGGGTGGCGACTCCGATGATCAACCGGAACACGACGATTCCCACGAAGAAGACGGAGACGTTCTCTACGGCGGCTGACTCGCAGACCGAGGTTGAGGTGCATGTGCTGCAGGGCGAGCGCCCGATGGCGGCGCAGAACCGGACTCTGGGCAAGTTCAAGCTGAGCGGGATTCCGCCTGCTCCGCGTGGCGTGCCGCAGATCGAGGTGACGTTCGACATCGATGCCAACGGCATTCTGAATGTGACGGCGAAGGACAATGCGACGGGCAAGGATCAGAAGATCACGATCACGAGCTCGTCGGGCCTGAGCAAGGAGGAGGTTGAGCGGATGGCGAAGGATGCCGAGGCTCATGCTGCCGAGGACAAGGAGAAGCGCGACGAGGTTGAGGCGCGCAATAGCCTGGACTCGCTGGTCTACAACGTCGAGAAGATGTTGAAGGAAGCCGGCGATAAGGTTGCCGAGTCCGACAAGACCGAGGTCGAGACGGCGCTGGCAGATGCGAAGACGACGCTGAGCGGAGCTCCCAGCCCGACTGAGCTGAATGCGGCGAAGGATCGTCTAACGAGTGCGAGCCACAAGCTCGCTGAGGCGATGTACAAGGCCACTGCGGCGTCGGCGACAGCGGATAGTGCTGGAGCTGCCGGAGCAACGGCGGAGGAGCCGAAGAAGGACGAAGGCGTCATCGATGCAGAGTATGTGGATGTGGACGAGAAGAAGTAAGTCTAATCCATAGCGGAAGGTATTTCGTAGCAAAGAAAAGAGGGGCGTTCCTGAGCGGGTGCCCCTTTTGGTATATAGGCCCGATTTGAGTCGTAGAGGCGTAGAGTGCGTCTTATTACCAGAAAGGATGAAGTGAACGGAAGCAGAAATCGAAACGACGAAAGTTATTCGGAAGTATGGCTGGAGAACCTGGAACTCAATCGATTGCGTGGAGGTAGGGCTATGACCGAGACGATGTGGAGATGCGACCAGGTTCGCGCAGGGCGGTTGTATAACCGCATGATGTTCGACACGCGCGAAGAGGCAGAACAGTTTGCGCAGCGAATGCAGCAGATGGAGCCGGACCAGATGTTTTCGATTGAGGCGATCGAGGCAAAGCAGGTCTGGAACTAATAAGTTTATAGAACGGGTGGTATAAGGCGTGGCGACGGCAGTTCTGGTGTTGACCAGTGCCGTCGCCATCGTCTGTTTGGCTTGAATGGAGGTGCGTAGTGCCTGAAGGGAATGAGATCCATCGATGGGCGGAGCGTCACGCGGCTGCGTTTGCAGGGAAGCCAGTGCGAGTGGATGGGCCGCAGGGGCGATTTGCCGATGTGGATCTGATCGATGGGCGGAAGCTCGAACGCGTGATGGCCGTGGGCAAGCACCTGGGGTATGACTTCGGGAGAGACAGAATTCTGCATGTGCATCTTGGGTTGCAGGGAGACTTCGCGGAGGGCTCTGGACCGTTGCCCGAGGTGAGGGGAGCTCTGCGGCTGAGGATGTGGAGTGCGGCAGCAGTGAAGAGGCCGGCGGTGCCGGGGGTGAGCAGGCGGCATGGCTGGTACTCGGAGGATGATGGCACAGGGCATATCGACGCTGAGAAGGTGGCGTGGGTGGAGTTGCGCGGACCGATGGATTGCTCGGTCTTCTCGCAGGAGAAGTGGGACGCGCTGCTGCAACGACTGGGGCCTGATCCGCTGAATGGAGATGGGCCGGAGAAGGCGATTGCGAAGGTGGGGAAGAGTAAGAAGTCGATCGGTGAGCTGCTGATGGACCAGACTGTTGCCGCAGGCATCGGGAATATCTATCGGGCGGAGCTGTTGTTTCGAGCGCGGCTGAGCCCGTTTGTTTCGGGCAGTAAGGTGGCGGAAGAGACGCTGCGGTCGATATGGAAGGATGCCGGGGGGTTGATGAAGGCGGGGATGGTGGATCGAAGGATCGTAACGACGAAGCCGTCGGACCGCCCGCATAAGAAGGGGCAGGCGCTGAAGGAAGAGGCGCATTATGTCTATCGGCGGAATGGCCGGCCCTGTTTTGTGTGTGAGACGACCGTTTTGAAGAAGGAGATGGCGGGGAGGAATCTGTTCTGGTGTCCGGCGTGTCAGGCAGAGTGAGAATTTAGAGGCAAGAGCGGATTCGACGTGCGGAAGAGCCGTGCGGGTGCAGAATGGAAGAAGACTATGGCGACGAAGACAAAAGACTACTACGGCGTATTGGGCGTTAAGAAGACGGCGACTGCGGATGAGATTCGCAAGGCGTTCCGCAAGGCTGCGCGCAAGTATCACCCGGATGTGAATCCCGGCGACAAGAAGGCGGAGGAGAAGTTCAAGGAGATCTCCGAAGCTAACGATGTTCTGAGCGACGACAAGAAGCGGAAGATCTATGACCAGCTTGGCTTCTACTCGGACAATATCGATCCAGCCACGGCGGAGGCCGCAGCCCGTGGTGAGTATGCGGGTAGCGGGTTCCCGAGCGGAGGACATGGCGGCGGTACACGTGCGGGTGGGCGTGGAGGGCAGGAGGTTCCGTTCGACTTTAGCGGGTTTGACTTCTCGGATTTTGCGGGCGGTGCAGGCGGCCGCCAGCAGCAGGAGGAGTCGGAAGGCTTCGGAGGGAGTTTTCGGGATATCTTCAGCGGGATGTTCAGCGGCGGGCAGAGAGCTTCGCGTGGGCCGCAACCGGGAACCGATCTCGAGTATCAGGTGAGCGTCGACTTCTGGACGGCGGTGCGCGGCGGTGTGACCCGGCTGGAGATTCAGCGGCAGGAGGTTTGCCCGACGTGCAAGGGGAAATCGACTACGGGCGGGAGCATGGAGTGTCCGGAGTGCCATGGCTCGGGGCAGGTGACGCAGATGGGCGGGCGGATGAAGTTCAACATCCAGTGCCCACGGTGCGGCGGCTCGGGCAAGGTGCAGAATGCGTGCCCGACGTGCGATGGCGCAGGCGTCGTGACGAAGAAGGAGCAGCTGGAGTTCCGCATCAAGGCGGGGACGCGGGATGGGCAACGGATTCGGCTGGCGGGCAAGGGAAATGCCGGGATCAATGGTGGGCCTGCGGGTGATTTGTTCCTGATTATCAAGGCGGGAGCGCATCCGGTGTTTACGCGGAGTGGCGATGATATTTATGTAACGGTTCCGGTTACAATATCGGAGGCGGCGCTGGGGGCGAAGATCGAGGTTCCGACGATCGATGGGCGGACGCAGTTGAAGATTCCGCCGGGAACGCAGGCGGGGCAGAAGCTGCGGCTGCGGGAGAAGGGCGTGCCCAGTGCTTCGCGCGAAGGGGCTCGCGGGGACCAGATCGTCGAGGTGAAGGTTGTGGTGCCCAAGGTTCAGGATGAGCGGTCAAAGGAGATATTGCGGGAGTTGGCGAAGTTGAATCCGGAGGATCCTCGGGAAGAGCTGTTTGCGAAGGTCTGAAGGTCTGAAGGGGCGGTACGACTAAGGGATCGTCTGTAATCCCTGTTAAGGATTGGGTTCTGACTGTCGCTTCGATTCACGGATAAATCTTGCTTTAGACATCCTGTGTTTGCACAAGAAGCAGTGCAGTCGTGATGGAATTGCCTTAGTACGGGGGTGATTCCATGCGGCATCTGGCGGGTGGGCTGGTGTTCAGGGGTTTCATGTTTCTGGCGAGTGGGCTCTTTGTGGGGAGTGCGTGGGGGCAGGGTCCAGTTGGACCGACGGCGGATGAGATTGTCGTTCGGATGATGGCGAAGAATGCGGAGCGGCAGGCGGCGCTGGCGCACTATGAGGCCGAGCGTACGTATCGGCTGGAGTACAAGGGGACGGGTGGAGCGCACTCGGCTGAGATGGTGGTGGATGTGGACTACTCCGATGCACAGAAGCACATGACGATCGTCTCGGAGGCGGGATCGAAGATGATCTGCGAGAGGGTGCTGCGCAAGCTGGTGGAGAGCGAGCAGGAGGCTTCGCAGAGGGCGAACCGGATGCAGATGATGCTGTCTCCGGAGAACTACAGGATCGAGCGGGTGGGACAAAAGTCGATGGATGGGGTGCGGACGTGGGTGCTCGATGTATCGCCTAAGGTGGAGAGCAAGTTCACGTATCGGGGGCGGGTGTGGGTGAGCGAGGATGACTATGCCATGGTGCGGGTGCTGGGAGAGCCGGCGAAGAATCCCTCGTGGTGGATCAACCATGCGAGCTTCGATTGGCACTATGCGAGGCGTGGCCAGTTCTGGCTGCCGGAGCGGAATGTGGCGGTGAGCCATGTGCGGATAGGCGGCGAGGCTACGCTGACGATCGACTATGGGGAGTACCAGGTGGTGGCGACGCGGACGATCAAGCCTGAGGCAGATACAGTCTCAGCGGGGTTGCGGACCGCGAGGGTTGGGCTGATAGCTGGTGAGGGCTCTGGGGAGCATCTGCGACGGTAGGCTACGTTTGCTGCGGGTTGGGCGTCTGTTCGAGAGTCTCTGCACGGGTTTGGGTGGAGACCTTGAAGGTGAAGCCGAGGGCTAGCTGCTCTGAGGTAGAGGGGCCGGGCAGAAGGTATTGGTTGGCGAGGCTGGCGAGATATTGGATGGTGGCCGGGGCGACTCCTGCGAGGCGGGCGGCCAGCCAGGCCTGGGGGGTGATGGTGATTTCAGCACGGCCGGCGGCCACGGCGTGGAAGATTTTGCTGGCAGCGCGGGTGACGGAGGCGGCGAGAACAGGCGTCTTTGCCGCGAGAGCGAACCAGCGCTCTTCCTTCTTCGCCTGGCCGATGTAGTGGGCGTGGGCCTCTCCTCCGGTGCGCATGAGACCGGGGCAGACGGTGGTGACGCGGATGCCTTTGTGGCGGAGTTCGGCGTGGAGGCCCTCGGAGAAGCCGACGAGGGCAAACTTGCTGGCGACGTAGGGGAGCAGGTGGGGCATGGCGAACTTGCCGCCGATGCTGGCGATGTTGACGATGGCGCCGCCGTTGTCTGTGGTCTCGGCTTGGCGAAGCAGGTGGGGGAGCGCGGCGTGGGTGGTGTGGACGGCGGCGAAGAAGTTGGTGGCCATGGCGCGGTGATAGGCGGCGAGGGGCTGGTTCTCGACGGGACCGACTTCGATGATGCCGGCGTTGTTGATGAGGACGTCGATGCGGCCGAAGTGGGCGATGGCATGGTCGATGAGGCTGGTAGCCTGCGTGGGGTCGGTGAGGTCGGCGGGGATGAGGAGGACGTCGTCTGGGGAGAGGACGGCGTCGCGCTGGAGGAGGGTGAGGCGAGCGGCGGCTAGCTCTTCGACGTCACGGGCGGTGAGGACCAGCCTGGCCCCGTCACGGCCGTAGCGTTCGGCGAGAGCGAGGCCGAGGCCGCGGGAGCCGCCTGTGATGAGGACGACCTGCTGGTTGCGATTGCGCTTCGTCGAACGGGGCAAAAGAGCGTAGGCTGCGGCTGCGGCGATGATGCCGGTGAGGATCTGTGCGGTTTGGAGGGTTGCTCGGGAGTTTTTCATGGCTACCAAGTGAGATGCTGAACTGAGGATAGCTGAGTTTGTTTGACGTACGAGTGTGGAGAAGAGCTAGACTTTCGATAAACGGATACGCAAGAGGGTGGTTATGGCTACGAAGCGGAAGCACAAAGGCGCGTACATGATCTCGGCGGTGGCGGAGATGTATGAGATCCATCCGCAGACGCTGCGTCTGTATGAGCGGGAGGGGCTGCTGCGACCTTCGCGGAGTGATGGAAATACGCGGCTCTACACGGATGAGGACCTGGAGCGGCTGGAGTTCATCTTGAACCTGGCGCGCGATCTGGGGGTGAACATCGCGGGAATCGCAATTGTGCTGCAGATGCGGGAGAGGATGGAGGAGATGAACCGGCAGATGCAGGGGTTCGTCGACTACGTGCGGACGGAGATGCTGTCGCGGATGCAGCAGCAGGTCCCGGGGGCGGGGCTGGTTCCGCTGCGGAGACCGATGGTGGTTCCACCGCCAGTGAAGGTTGCGACGAAGGCAGGGAAGAGGAAGGGATGAAGGAGTATGCGTGGGCGATCCTCGTCGTGGCTGGGCTGTTTGAGACGGGATGGGCGGTAGGGCTGAAGTGCTCGCAGGGTTTTACGCGGCTTTGGTGGTCTGTGGGGACGGCGATCATGATCGCGATCAGCATGGGATTGCTTGGCGTGGCTGCGCGGTATCTGCCTTTGGGAACGGCCTATGCGGTGTGGACGGGGATTGGAGCTGTAGGAACGGTGGCGCTGGGGATCTTCCTGTTTGGGGAGTCGGCTGCTTTTGCGAGGCTGGCCTGTGTCGGGTTGATCGTTGCGGGAATCGTGGGATTGAAGTTTTTCGCCCACTGAACTGGAGGGGAAGACCAAGGCAGGGCCGGGTTGGCTGCGATAGACTTTAATCTTGCGAATTTGTGTAGACTTTTCCCCCTGCGCAACGTTGCGCAGGGTTGTTTCAAGGTGAAATGAGTCTGTTGCCTCGGATATTGTTTTGGACCGCGATTGGAGGTACGTTTACCTCCACGATTTACTTCCTGATGGTGCTGGCGGCTGGGGTGTGCTTTGGTTTGCGAAGGCGGCGCTCGAGGCCGTGGGGGCACCTTGGATCGGGGCTTACGTTTGCGATGCCGTTTGGGCTGTTGGGTCTGCTGTGGGGTTGGACAGCCCGAACGGCGTATCCTGCACCATCAATCGGATCACATGCGAGGCCGGCAGAACCCCCGTCCCCTTCGCCGCCAGCCGGCTCTCCGACACGAAATCATCGGCATAGAACTACCGGCTGAAGGTTGAGGGTAAGGTTGAGGCGTGGAAGTAGTCCGGAGATGGATTTATTAATTTCATGCTTCGGTTAGCTTCGAACAGGAGCTAGGTGATCGCATAGACTGAATATTTTGCAGGTGAAGCTGAATGCACGTGATAGTTGTGATTGAGTGGGGCCTGCTGGTACTCGGGCTGTTTGGCCTGGTTACTTCGAGTGTCTTTCTTGTGATGGCTCTGGAAGGCGCGAGACGATTCCGGCGCGAGGCTGTGCGGCAGGATATGGCGCTGGCGGCAAGACCGGAGTTTCTGCCGGCGATCAGTTTGTTCAAGCCGCTGCACGGCAACGAGGCGACGCTGGAGGAGAATCTCAGATCGTTCTTCGAGCAAGACTATCTGGAACATGTCGCCGCAGCGGGCGGTTCGGCGATGGTTAATGGAGTATCGAGAGTAGAGGTGCTGTTCTGCGCGCGGGACGAGTCGGACGAGGGACTTGCGATCGCGAGACGCGTGGCGGAGGCGTATCCGGCGATCACGACAAGGATCCTGACGAGCGGAGAGCCATGGGCGGCAAATGCCAAGGTGTGCTCACTCGCTACGATGGCTAAGGTAGCGACGCACGATCTGTGGGTTATCAGCGATAGCGATGTGCGGGTTAAACCGGACTACCTGCGACGCATCGCACTGCCGTTTGCGGATGAGCAGGTAGGTTGTGGGACGTGTCTTTACCGTGGTCTGACGGTGGGGGGCGGTCTGTGGTCGCACCTGGAGGCCGTGGGGATGACGATCGAGATGAGTTCAGGCGTGTGTGTGGCAAGCCTTCTGGAGCCGATGCAGTTTGCACTGGGGCCGACGATGGTGGCTCGACGGAGGTGCGTGGCGGAGGTGGGGGGCTTCGAGGCGATGGCAGAGTACTGCGCGGATGACTTTGTGCTGGGGAATTGGATTGCGCAAAGGGGGCACAGGGTGGTGTTGATTGGGCATACTATCGACCACATGGTGCTCCATGCGGATTTTGTGGACTCCATGAAGCATCAGGTTCGATGGATGAAGAGCACGCGGTTTTCGCGGCCCAAGGGACACTTTGGCACGAGTCTGACGTTCGGGGTTCCGTTTGGGCTGCTGACGTGGGCCGCCGCCCTGCTATTGGGAAGACCGGTATTGGCCTGGAGTGCGCTGGTGGGTGCTGTGCTGGGACGGAGCCTGCAAGCGTGGGTGGTGGGAAGTTATGTGGTGCAGAAGCGGCGTACCTGGCCGTCGATGATCTTGTTTCCGATCAGGGATCTGATGGGGATATTCTTCTGGGCGCTGAGCTATACGAGCAACCGAATCCTGTGGCGAGGCGAGGTCTATGAGCTGGTTGAGGACGGCAAGATGAGGCGTGCGGCGCAACAGTAGGCTTAATCGCAGTGATGAATAGGGTTAGTGGTTGGTGAGGATGGTCTTTCCGCCAGCGCTGGCGAGTGTGTGGACGGAGTTGAAGGGGGCAAGGTCGCGGTCGCGGGCAGCCGGGTTGTAAGTGAAGAGGAAGATACGACGCGGACTGGCCCAGAGTTGGCGGAGGCCTGCTTCTTCTTCGAAGATGTGGGGGGAGTCGGGCCAGAAGCTGCCGTACCAGAGGCCATTAACATGGCCATTGAGGAGGTGGATCTGTTGGCCCGTGTAGAAGATGAGGGTTGAGCCGGAGGTTAGCTCCCCGTCGAGGATGATGAGATCGTTGGGCTGGGGTGCGGCTTGCTGGGTCTTCTTGATGGCGAGAGCCAGTTCTTTGGAGCCGAGGATGGGGTAGAAGCGCGCCAGGCCTTCATGGGCGGCCATAAGGGTCATTGTCATAGCCGCGGCGAGGGTGAGGTTCGCAGCGCAGGTGCGCCCGGAGCGGCGCAGGAGATAGCTGCCGAGGCCAATGCCTATCATGCTGACGGCTACCGCTGCCAAGGGGCCGCGGAAGAGGCCCATGGCGGCTCCGGTGAGGTCGAAGAGGTGGCCGAGGGAGAGGTTATAGAGCTCGGGGTTGGCTGCGAGCAGGGAGGCGATGTCGGTGCCGGGGGCGGGGTGGGGAGCGGTGAGTGCGAAGTATCCGCAGACGATGGCGATGAGGGTGGTCAGGGGGACCAGGAAGTAGAGAGACCAGGAGAGAGCGTTGGCGCGGGCGTTGTCGGCACCCTCGCGTGTGCGGGCGTCGGCTCGGGCGAGAAGGCCTGCGGCCATCAGGGCCAGGGCGGGGATGGCTGGAAGGCCGTAGTACTCCTGGCGGCTGGAGAGGGTGAAGAAGCCAAGGACGAGGAGAGTCCACAGGGTGAGGGAGAGGGAGGCCTCGTACTGATGGGCCTGGGCGGCGGCGCGTCGGCGAAGGGTTCTGATGTGGCCTGCGATGGCCGATGGGAGGAAGGCAGCCCAGGGCATGATCCAGAGAGCGTTGAGGAGCCAGAAGAGCGGGATGGGGACCTGGCCGTAGTCGTGGGGGATGCGCTTGCCCAGGAAGCGTGCGATGTGCTCGTTGTAGAGATAGAACCAGGCCCAGCCTGCGGTTGCTGGAAGGCCAAGGCCCGTCGGAAGGGCGATGGCGGGAGTGCGGAGGGCGGCGAGGACGTGCCACGGAGCGGCGAGGGCGAGGAAGACAGCGGTGCCAGAGATCAGATGGAGGCGGGGTAAGAGGTGGAGTTGTTTTGTCAGGGCGAGGTAGAGGAGGACGAAGCCTATGGGGAAGACGAGGCCGATGAGTCCTTTGGTGAGTACGTTCGCGGCCATGACTGCGGCGAAGGCAAGGCAGGGCCACAAGGCGGAGGGCGACTGTTTGTCTTCTGGCTTCTGGCTTTCGGGGTTTAGTTGCAGACGATCGAGAGCTATGAGAGTGAGATGGACGGCCAGGGTCATCCAGAGGGCGAGGAGGATGTCCGGGATGTAGAAGCGGGTGTAGAGGTAGGGGCCGATGCTGGTAGCCATTGCGAGGGCGGCGTAGAAGCCTCCGCGGTCGGGATGGTTGGCTGGGGAGATTTCGGCGAAGAGGCGAATGCCAAGGGCGTAGACGGCCAGGAGGAGCGCGAGGACGGCGAGGGCGAGGGGAAGGCGGGCGGCCCAGTCATGCACGCCGAAGAGGTGCATGGTACCTGCCGCCAGCCAGTACAAGAGGGGCGGCTTGTCGAAGAAGCGGACACCGTTGATGTAGGGGGTGACGAAGTCGTGGCGCTGGAGCATCTCGCGGGCGATCTCGATGTAGATAGAATCGACGTCGTCGAGCAGGCCAGGGGTGAAGAGGCCTCCGATCTGGAGGATGAGCCAGGCGAGGACGAGGATCGCGATAGAGCGGAGGCTCCAGCGACGGGTCGTCACGAGTTGCGGTGTCAGGTCGTTCACGATGTAGAGATGCTCTTCCGGGTATTGATTAAGTGGCCTTGGTGATTAGTTGTGGTCGAGGGGACGATCGGTGAAGAGGGCTTTGCCGGAGGTCTCTTCGATGAGGATCTTGTGGCTGCCGAGGAGGTGATCGACTCTGTCGCGCTCTTCGAGGGGAACGAAGAGGATCTTGCGTTCTCCGGTTCCCCAGACATGGAGCAGGTCATCGCGGGTAAGGAAGATAGGCGGAATATCCGGGAAGGTGGAGCCGAAGAACATGGAGGTTGACCGACCGTCGACGAGGAGGACGTCCTCGTTGAGATAGAAGGGAATGGAGGAGCCGTAGGACTGGTCTCCGTAGAGGATAACCTGATTTTCGCGGGAGATCAGGTGGTCGTCTTCAAGCTCCTGGATCTTCTCGGCGAGATCCTGCGAGGAGAGCATTGGGCCGAAGCGGACCAGGGCGATGTGGGCGGCGATCAGAAAGGTCGCGCTTGTAAGAGCGATGGCTAAGGTGGAGGCGAGATGGCGGCGGCGGATGCGAAGGAGCCAGGCGGCGGTGGGACCGATGGCGAACGCTAACGTGGCGAGGGCGGCGGGGAGGCGCAAGGCGGCGAAGCTGGGGCCGGTGAGGTCGAAGAGGTGCGACATGGAGAGGGTGTAGTCGCCGACTCCGCGGTGGGCCAGCAGATCGCCGATATCGGGAACGAAGGGAAGGCGGCGGGAGTTCCAGAGGCCTACAGAGAGAGTAATGGCGACGGCGAGGCCCACGATGGTGAGGGTGGCGTGGGCGATGGTCATCCATAGGTGAGTGGTCTTGTCTTCGGAGTAGAGACGTTCGGCTCGACTGAGGGCTGCGGCGATGAGCATCAGGATGGGGAGGTAGGCGGGGAAGGTGTAGTACTCCTGGTTGGTGGAGATGGAGAAGAAGACCAGGATGAGAGCAGTGTAGATGGTGAGGAGGAGCGTAGTGCGGGTGGCGAAGGTGTCGACGGAGTAGCGGACGTACCTGAAGGGACTCCGACCTTCGTCACCCGCATCATCGAGCGATTGAAATTTGAGGGCGTGTCGGGAGGCGCTCCTGCGCTGCTGGAAGACCTTCCATCCCTTGATGAAGGCGCAGGGCAGGAAGAGGCTCCAGGGGAAGAGCCAGACGAGGTGGAGGCTCCAGAAGAGGTATCCGGGAAGCTTGTTGTAGTCCATGGGGATGCGCTTGCCGAGGAAGCGAAGGAAGTGCTCGTTGACGAAGTAGAACCAGAAGAAGCCGTGGCCGTCCAGACCGCCGGTATTGCGGAGGCCGGCGAGAATGTGCCAGGGGGCGGCGATCGCGAGGAAGAGGAGGAGTCCGGAGAAGGGGCGAAGGGTGCGCCATCGCCTGTAGTCGCCGGTTAGGATGAGGTAGACGATGGCGCTACCGAAGAAGAAGACGGGTGCGACGAGACCTTTGGTGAGGACGGCCAGGGCAAGGGCGATCCACATGGCGTAGGTGTGGATGGCTGTCTGCGAGGCGGGCCGCTTCGCAGCGGCTGCCAAGCATCCACCCTGGGTCGAGATGACTGTGATCGGGTGGTCGAGAGCGTTCAACAGGCAGTAGAGGGCGGTGCAGAGGAAGAGGGAGAGCAGGACCTCGGGGATGTAGATGCGGGTGAAGAGAAATACGCCGATCGAGGTGAGGATGGCGAGGCCGGTATAGAGCGCGGTACGGGCACGGAAGGCTTTGTCGGCCCAGTGGTAGCCGAGGAGAGCGAGGAGGAGGACTCCGATGGCTTGCGGGAGGTGGGCGGCGAAGGTGTTGAAGCCGAAGATGCGGAAGCTGAGCGCGTCGAGCCAGTAGGGGAGTGGCGCCTTCTCGAGGTAGCGGATGCCGTTGACGTGGAGGGTGACGAGGTCGCCTGTGAGGGCCATGTGGCGTGCGGCGTTGGCGTGGGTGGCGTCCGCATCGTCGAGCAAGGGCGGGTTGAAGAGAGAGCTGAAGAAGATGATGAGCCAGAGACCACCGAGGAGAGCGAGCGCAGTGCGACGCGAGGGCGCAGCGGTAGGTAAAGGGGCGAGACGTTCAGGGAGGATTTGATTGATCATGATGTGAGGCTTGCCCTCTAAGGATAAATTGCGTGAACCCATATGCCGGGGTAAATCTGGGGTGCATCGTATGGGGAGGCTTGCTGGGTACATGGGGATGTATCTTTGCTTGTGGGGGCGATTCTGCCCTGAGGTGAAGTGAAGGAAGATGCCAACGTTCGCTGCGGTTGATATCGGGTCCAATTCGTGCCGTTTGAAGATTGCCACGGTGCATATGCACCGATTGAAGACACTGCACGAAGACCGAGAGGTTACGCGGCTGGGAGAGAGCGTCTTTCAGACGGGAGTGATCTCTCCGGAGGCGATGGCGGCGACGATTCGTGCGTTGAAGCGGTTTCACAAAGCCGTGCAGCTGCATGTGGTGGACAAGGTTCGGGTGGTGGCAACAAGCGCGATGCGGGATGCCCGGAATGCCGAAGCGTTTACGGAGTGGGTGCAGTCGGCTACAGGCTGGAACGTCGAGGTGATCTCGGGACTGGAAGAGGGGCGGTTGATCCATCTGGGGGTGGTGACGCATGAGGTCGGGGCACGGGGGCGGTGCCTGCTGATCGACCTGGGTGGCGGGAGCTGCGAGGTCACGGTGTCGGATGGCGCGCGGATCAAGTCGATGGTGAGCATGTCGCTGGGCGCGGTGAGGTTGCAGCAGGAGTTTCTGCAGACCGATCCTCCGACGAAGGAAGATGTAGCGAGGCTGAAGCAGTTCATCGACCGGGAGCTGCGGAAGGCGGAACGTAAGCTGGGAACGCCTCGGGTGGGGCTGGTGATTGCGACGTCAGGCACGGCGGCGGCGCTAGCGGAGGCGAGCGGACATGTGCGGAAGGGGAGGGCCGCGAAGAAGACGCTGGCGAAGAAGCGGCTGGATCGGGTGGGGGCGTTGACAGCGGACACTCCGGACGTGCGGCGGCTCGCGGACCGGCTGGTGAAGATGAACAATGAGCAGAGAGCGGCGGTTCCGGGGATTGGGCCGCGACGGTCGGAGATCATCGTGGGCGGCGCGCTGGTGTATGCGAGTCTGCTGGAGCGACTGGGGTTGAAGGGGTTTCGCTACTCGCCATTGGGGCTGAGAGATGGGATTTTAGCGCAGATGCTGGCGGAGGTGGATCTTCGAACTTCGGTACACCAGAAGATCGAGAGTGAGCGGTGGGCGGGGGTTCTGGAGGTCTGCCGGAGGTATGGGATTGAGCAGCGGAAGGTTGAGCCGGTGCGGGAGCACGTGGTTCAGCTCTTCGATTCGCTGGCTCGGGTCCATGAGCTTCCGGAGGAGTACAAGCTGTGGCTGGAGGCTGCGGCGATGATGCAGGATGTGGGAAAGTTCATGAACCATCAGGGGCACTTCCGCCATACGCAGTACATCATCGCGAACTCGGAGATCTTTGGATTTTCACCGGAGCAGCGGGCTATTGTGAGTGCGCTGGCGCGATATCTGGGTAAGACGAGGCCGGACCCGATGGACCGGGTGATGCGTACGATTCCCATGGAAGAGCATCCGCATGTCGTTCGGGCAGTAGTGCTGCTGCGGTTGGCGGTGGCTCTGAACCAGGACAGGGCCAGCGCGGTGGTGCAGATGCGGTCGCATGTTTATCCGAAGCGAGTGTTGCTCGAGCTCGTACCGGGACGTGGCGGTGCGGAGCTGGAGGCGTGGTCGCTGAAGAAGGAGGCGACTTACTTCCGCGAGGTCTTCCGACGGGAGCTCTTCGTCGAGGTGGCGTAGAGGGCGCGAACGAGGCGGGGATCGAGGAGTCCTTGCAGGGTGGCAGGGCCTCGGGTAAGTGAGAGCCGGGCGATGGAGCCTTTGCGGAGGCGCACCTGTGCGGTGGCGTGGCTGGAGGCAGGGACGAGGAGTGCGCCTAAGAATCTGTTGATGTTGGGGTTGTGGCCAACGACGAGAAGATTTTCGTTGCCGCGGCACTCGTAGAGGAGCTTCTGGAAGTCCTGCAGGGTAGCCTCGGGAGCGAGGGCGTTGGAGAGCAGGATCTGAGCCTCGTAGCCGGTCTCGGTTCCGATAAGGGAGGCGGTCTGGAGGCTGCGTTTAAGCGGACTGGAAACGATAAGGTCGAACTGTATCTTCAATGCATTCAATACATATGCGAGATGAAGGCAGTGACGCTTGCCGTCCTTGTCAAGGGGGCGCTTGAGGTCGAGGACTGGGTTTTTGCGGCGAATGCCTGCGCTGGCGTGGCGAAGAATAAATAAATTCATAATCTATTCATATTCTAGAGCAGACTTGTTTCTGGATGGTTGTTTTGCGGTGACGTTGTGGTGAAGTGTGTGGCTATCGCGGCGGTTTAGCCGGGTCGTGATGGAAGACTCCGGGGTCGGGCTCGTCAAGTGAAGGGGATGCTGGTTCGGGATTGGGGATGGGGTCTGAAGCCTTAGCGGGGGTGGGGTCGAAGAGCGGGGGAGCGAACCGGTCATCGGGCGAGAGGGGGGCCGGATAGATGGGATTGAGGGGATCCATCGTGTAGATCATGTCTATGTGATTGCTCTTGGCTTTGTCATCGCTCATGGTTGTGTGATTGCGAGGGCGATCGGCGAGATGGCTGGAGGGTTCGGTCTCGGGGCTCCAGGTTGGGTGTTTGGGGTGGATGTCGTAGATGTCGGCCGATGGGATGGGATTTTGCAGGGCGAGGGAGGTCTCGGCTCCGCGCTGCCAGAAGCGGGTGAAGAGCATGAAGAAGAGGCCTGACTGGGCGAGGAGGAACAGGGGCCAGACGCGAGGTTGGGCAAGCATGTGCATGGCGACACGGGCGGTGAAGACGACGGCAGCGGCTCCACAGAGGGTGAGGAAGAGGAAGGTGAGCCAGGCTCGGGCGAGATGATGCCGAAGGGTGCGTAGCGCAGGGAGGAGGGTGCGGCGGACTCGGCGGTCGGGCTTTCCGTTTGGGCGAAAGTGTTGGCCGAGTTGGACGGTGTAGACCTCGACCAGATCGAAGTAGAGGCGGATGAGAGAGGCCGCGAGGAAGATGAGGAGATAGCCGGCGAGGGTGAGGAGGAGGGCCGGGCGGCCTACGTGATAGGTGTCGACATGAGTTGCCCAGAGGTTTTGCAGGGCGACTATGGGAGCGAGGATGATAGCGGCGACGAGGAGGGCGAGCAAGGTGATGCGAAAGAAGCGCCAGAAGTGGAGGAGTCCCTGCTGGAGAAGGGTCCCGAGGCGGGCGGGGGTAGAGGTCTGGTAGCAGAAGAGGGTTCCGGGAACGAGGAGGAAGTAGACGAGGAGATAGGCGGGGATGCTGGTGTGGCTGGCTGCGGCGCTGGTGGTTCCTGTAGGGCCTTCGGTGAGGTGCAGGACAGTCTCGGCCACGGTGCCGAGGTCGAAGCCGTTGATGAGGCGTTGCGAGGCCAGCGAGTGATTGAGGATGGAGGAGAGCTGGAGGTGGAGGCCGATTGAGAAGGCGAGCGCGAGGATGAGGTTGAAGAGGTAGGTCCAGAGGAAGGCCGGGAGGCGGCGGAGAGTGAGTCCGAGGCCATGGATAAGGATGCTGCGGCGTTCGATCATGGGCTACTCCCTTCGATGCGCGGAGGAGCCTATAGGGTATTCAGCGGAGGCGAGTTAAGCGAGTTTCTTTTTTCGGCGCGCTTCAACCATGGTGAAGAACTCAATGAAGACACAGAGGAGACCTGCTGGAGCGAGACCGGCAGCAATCATAGCGGCCCAGCCGAAGCCCATTCCGGTGATCACTTCGGCGGAGGTGAGGATGAGGGCCGTACCGACGAGGATGACGCCGAGCCAACGGCGGACTGTGGAGGTGAAGTCGCCTTTGGGGGCGTGGGCATGGTTGTAGAACTCCTGCAGAGGGGCTTTGCCACGGCCATGATGGTCGAAGATGGAGTAGCGCAGGGTGGGGTGGGAGGCAAGCTGCCGGGTGCAGTGCTGCTTGGCTTCGGCGAGGTTGCCGAAGACGATACAGGCACCTTCTCTGTCGGGATCGAGACAGGGGGAGCCGTCTGGGTTCATGAGGGATCCACCGAAGGCAGTGGTGCAGAGGACGGCGAACTCACCGGAGATCATGCGATCGTTCCAGGATGTAGGGGTAGCGGATGGGTCGAAGAGGAGATAGGCGCGGGAGGATGACATTTCTTCGATTAGGGTAACCGCGACAGCAACGGCAAACACACAGCAGAGGCACAGTTGGCGTTTGGAGTGAGGTTAGACGATCCAGGCTATGAGTTGGGCTGCGAGTTGGTGGAGGCTTAGCCAGATATTGACTAACTTGCCTGTGGGGATGTGGTTGGCAACGGTGGAATAGCTGTTGTTGAAGAAGTTTCTGTCGAGGAGGACCGTATGGTCAGGGTCGATCTCGACGGAGAGGATCTTTGCGTTGCGGGTGTAGGCGAACTTTGTCCAGCGGTCTGCGCCATCCCATTGTTCGCGCTGGTGGGTCCCGTCGGTGAAGACGATTTCGACCGTGAGGGGGAGGATGAAGTCGCCTTTGCGGCGGAGATAGACGGTGTCGAGATACTGGACCTGTCTGGGATCTTTGGGCGCGGGTTGCCACCATTGGACGGGGTCAGAGGAGATGCTGTCGACGGTGTAGTCGAGGACCTGGGTTCCGTAGACGGCCTGGTTGAGGAAGGGACGGAGGGTGGAGTTGGTGGCTGTGGCGGTGGCGAAGTCGGGATGACCGCTGGAGGTTAACGGTGGATTAGAGGGAAAGAGCTGTGCCGAGGCAAAGGGAACCGCAGGTTCTTCGGCTGCGGTGTTTCCGTCACGTGTGTTTGGTACAGGATGCTGATCTCCTGCCGTTGATCCAAGTGTGGGAGAGCTCTGAGTCCCTTCGCGTGGAGAGGGGGTTGTTTGCGCAGGGATCGTGGTGATGGCTTTGCCGCGGGCGATGGCTACCTGCTCGATGGTGCGGAGAAAGTCTTCGGTGGTGGGGTGGGCGAAGCGGTAGCGCTGGAAGTAAGTGCGCAGGGCTTCGTCCATGGTGTCGCTGCCGATGAAACCTTCGAGGGTGGCGAGGAGGGTGGCGGCCTTGCCGTAGGTGATGCCCGCGTAGGAGCTGCTGTCGCGGAACTTGAAGGCGAAGCGCGTGACGGGGTCGAAGTCAGGAGAGGCAAGATAGCCGAGGCGCTGGAGCTCGTAGTCGGCGGCGTTGGCATAGGCGCGGTCCAGGACGGAGGTGTTGCGGCCGAGGATGGCGTCGAGGACCTTGACCTCCGTGTAGGAGTTGATGCCCTCGTCGAGCCAGGCTTCTTCGAACTCGTTGGTGGCGACCATGCCGTACCAGTACTGGTGGCCGAACTCGTGCTCGGCGGTGAGTTCGGTGATGTGGGTGGGCTCATACCAGGAGGTGTCGCCGGTGACGAGGGTGGGGTACTCCATCCCGCCTATCTGGGAGTCGGGCTCAGGGTCGATGACGGTGATGATCTTGTAGGGGTAAGACCCGTAGCGCTGGTCGAACTGCTTCATCGTCTTCTGGAGGATGTCGAGGTAGCGGGGGCCGGCTTTGGGATGGGCAGCGAGGGCAAGGACGTGGATCTGGACGGGGCCGAGGGAGGAGACGAAGATGCCGTCGGTGACGGTGAAGTTGGGGGAGGCGGCGAAGGCAAAGTCGCCGATGTCCTCGCCGTAGAAGCCGAGAGTTTTGGTTTCATTGGGAGAGCCATTCTGGTCGATGAACTCGCCGGTGGGGACTCCGGAGGCTCCTACCTTGTAGCGGCGGGGCAGGGTGAGGTGGACGTTGAAGGTTGCGAAGTCGGAGAAGAATTCGGTGGTGGAGTGGTATTGATGGCAGTTCCAGGCACCGTGCCAGAAGACGCCGGGCTTGGGATACCACTGGCCGCCCATGATGAAGTCGCGCTTGTAGCCGTTGCGGGCGATAGAGAGGGGGAACTGATCGTGGAAGGTGATGTGGAAGGTGATGGAGTCGTTGGGGGCGAGAGGGTGGGGTAGGTTGATTTCGGCCACGGTGTGGTCTTCGGCGTTGTTGTCGTCGGGTGCGGTGAAGTGCAGGGTTGGGGTCAGGTCGCCGTAGCCTTCGGCGTCGATGTGGGAGATGGTGATGCTGCCTTGCTTCTCCCTGGGATAGGAGCTGGCCTTTTCGGAGTCGCGGATGCCACCGGAGAAGTGAGTCTCACGGGTGAAGGAGGACTGGGGGCGGAAGGCGTTGAGGTAGAGGTGGAAGGGGAAGGTATTAAGGGGTTGGCCGGTGAGATTTTTGTAGGTGAGGATCTCGGTCGCGTCGAGAGTTTTCTTGTCGGTGTCGAGCTTGGCCTCGATGTCGTAGGCGACGATGCGGGTGGATAGGGGTTTGCCGTCGGGGGAGTTAGTGGCGATGCTCTGTGCTGCGAGAGGAAGGGAGAGGAGGAGAAGCGCGGCAACAAGGTGGGATCGCGGCATAGGGATTATAGGTGTGCTTTTATGTGATGCGAGAAAAGCTCTTCCAGTTTTTAATTTGGAGCTGCCAGCTTTCAGTCGGGACGTGTCTGCCAGAGTTCCGCGGTGAGGAGGCCGGAGAGGAGGTGATGGTGGGTGGTGCGGGTGAGGCCGGCCCGAATGAGTGGGGTGGCGTGCTCGGGCAGGCGGGTGGTGCGGAGGCCGGTGAGGATGCGGAAGGCGAGGTAGAGGCTGCGAATGCAGGCGCAGGCGGCAAGGCGCATGGGGCCACGTGCGGGGATGCTGAAGTCGGAGATGAGCCAGAGGGCTTCGGGGGCGAGGTGCGGGGTGATGCGGGAGATCAGGGCTTCGACGTCGGACTGGGCAAGGCAATCGAGGAAGAAGTGGGTGACTACAAGATCGTACTTTACGGGATTTGAGGGAGTGAAGGTGAGGGCGTTGGTTTGGTACGTCTGGAGACGGGTTCCGTTTGCCTTGCAGCGTTCGCGCAGGAGATGGAGCATGGCGGCGCTGGTGTCTATGGCATCGGCCTGGAGATAGGGGTTCTGGAGGAGAAGTTGGGCGAGGAATCGGCCGTCCCCGTCGCCCAGGATGAGGGCTCGTCTCCGTTGAGCGAGCGCGGGGAGGTGGCGGAGGCGAGTTCGTTCAAGCGTTCGACCGAGTGCGAGGTATTCGAGATAGCGATAGGGGCGTGCAATGAGGTCGAAATTAGCGGTCCTGGTATTGTTGGCGGTCATGAATGATTCACGTAATGACGAGCTATGAAGCTTTGGACTGGGTGCTCATTGAGGAATGGAAGGAGGAGGAGCGGGGTGAGGAGGGCGAGGTCCGCGGCAGCTCGGAGGGTGACTGGACTGACGCTTTGGCGGCGTTTATGGATGAGGAGCAGGAGGGCTGCGGAGAGAGCGGTGGCAAAGGAGATGGCCCACGGGGCTCGGCGATCCAGAAGGGCAAGGGCTGTGCTTGTAATAGCGATGCCGATAGCCAGGAGAGGCAGGTGACGGAGGGCGAGGCGAGTGGTGGCGTGGGTGGGATGTTGCGCAGGGTGGCTGGGGTCGTGCTCCCAGGCATAGATGAAGAGACAGTTGAGGCTGCAGAGGGTCGCGAAGAGAAGCGCCGAGGGAAGGAGCGCAAGGCGAAGCTCAGGCTGGCGGGCAATGGTGGGGATGAAGGTGGCGGCAGCAAAACAGACGCCTACGGCTAGCTCCTTGGGAAGGCGATGGGCACTCTGGGTGGCGTGGATGACGATGAAGTATCCGAAGACAAGGCCGCCGAGGATGAGGTAGAGGTGGATGGCTTCGGACGAGAGGCGCGGAAGAAGGATTGCGAGCCCTATGGAAGCGAGAAAGATACCGATGAGGAAGCGGTTGCGGTGCCGGTGGTGGAAGCGATGGCGGGTTTCGAGGGCGGCTTCGTTTGGGGACTGGGCGTCGAGGCGGCGGTCGGCGGCGTAGAGCGTCCAGACAGCGAGGAACATGGCAAGGGGGGAGCTGAGGGGAAGGTGGATGCCGTTGGAGGTGGCAATGAAGCAGGTCCAGAGGACAGCTACGGTGGGAGCGTCGAGTGAGAGGAGATGCCAGAGGGTGAGAGGAGTGTTTTTCGGGGGTGAGGGTGCGGTGGGCACGTTTCTATTTTAGGGTGGCGGGTGGGTGGGAAGAACAGGCGACGGCAAGAACAAGCAACGGCAACGGCGAAAGCTGGCTGGGAGAGGGTTTACATTCCCACCCTTCGCAAAGAACGCCAAGGATGGGGCACCCGAGCTTTTGTGGTTGCCTGAGTGGGTCAAGAGCAACTGCAACAGCGGGTCAGAACAACTGCAACAGCTGGGCAAGAGCAACTGCAACGGCTAGGTGAGGACTTCGGTTGCTGGTGCTGCGGGGGCTTCGAGGCGCTCCTGCTTTGCACCAGTCACCCATAAGCCGGGGTCGATATCGGCGAAGACGCTGTCGCGACGTTCGATCTCGGCGAGACGGGCCTCTTGGGCTGTAGTGAGCTCGCCGGTGGACTCGAAGGTCTGCCACATGGCTTTGATCTCGTTGAACTGATCGTTGTGGGTGAGGAAGCGTATCTCGGCATAGTCGCGGGCAGCTCCAGTGGTGATGAGGAACTGCCAGTCGGAGGACTCGAGCAGGAGGAGTTCGCGGCAGAGTTGCTGGGCAATGCGATGGCCGAGAGAGGATCGGCGCCAGAGTCCGGCGGTGCAGACGTCGCGGGTGTAGAGCTCTGCGGGATAGATGTGGGTGTAGGTCCAGCTGGTGTCGGGGTTCATCCAGACGTGGTTGTTGCCCTGGGCTCCCCAGGAGCCCTCGTGCATGGCGATGAAGCCGGCGCGGGGGTATTGGTCAAGGTATTCGGAGCAGCTGATGAGCTGGATGCCGGAGTCGTAGTCATGGAGGTTGCGGGCGATGGCTTCGAGCCAGAGAGGGCCCTCGAACCACCAGTGGCCGAAGAGCTCTGCGTCGAAGGGGGAGCAGAGGATCGGGGGGATCGAGTCATTGAAGCCGGACTTGAGAGCCTCGTAGACAAGATGGACGAAGTGGGCGGCGTGGGATTTGGTGCGCTCGGCAGCTTCCTGAGGGTAGTAGGGCTGTTTGTCGCCCATATCGACCTTAGAGCCAGTAACGCGCCAATAGCGGTGGCCACCGGGCCATCGCTTCTTGTGAAAGTCGAGGTAGACGCCGTCGCCGGGATAGCCGGAGTCTCCAGACCAGACCTGGACTCCGGTGCGGGGGTCACGGGGAAAGACAGTGGTTGCGTAACGCTTATCGTATGGGCCGTCGACGTAGTAGGGCTGGTAGAGGGAGCGGTGGGGCCCATGAGTCATCTGCTCGGTCTTCTCGTCTTGGGGAACCGAGCCATTGAGCAGCTCGTAGGGCGAGGGGATGCGCTCGGACTCTTCGACCAGGTGGGTGTCGACGAAGAAGAAGTCGATAGCGGACTCGGAGAGCGCCTGCTCGACGCCGATACGATCGAAGCCTGGAGGGGTAGGGGAGCCATCGGCGAATGGGACGGGGTAGTTCCAGAAGCCGGCGGGGCGATAGCCGCACTCGGGCGCCCAGATGCCTTTGGGATGTCTGCCGATGTGACGGATGTGAGTATCGACTGCGGTGCGGACCTGGGCTCGGACGCTCTCGTCTGTGCCTAGCAAGGGCATGTAGCCGTGGGTGGCGCCGCAGGTGATGATTTCAATGAGGCCGATGTCGTTGAAGTGCCGGAAGGCCTTGATGATGTTTCGGTCGAAGCCAATGAAGTCGTCGAGGGCCTGTGAGAAGAACCGATGCCAGAAGCGGGCGGTCTCGGCGAGGTGAGCTTCGCCGGATTGGATGAAGAAGGCCTCGTCTTCGCGGGCGGCGACGATCTTGCGGGTCAGGTAGTTGGGGAACTCCGCAATGAAGACGGGGTGGGAGAGCTGTTCGAGGAGGATAGGGGAGAGATTGAGGTTGCAGTTGAAGCGGATGTGGTCGCGCTCGAGGTTTTTGAGGACGCGGAGAAGCGGGAGGTAGGTCTCGGCAGCGGCCTCGTGGAGCCACTCCATGCCGTGGGGCCAGGTACCGTGATTGACGACGTAAGGCAGGTGTGCGTGCAGGGTGAAGGTCAAGAATCCTGCCGGGCGGGACGCTGTTTTGGGAGATGCGTTCGACACGACGGAGTACCTCACATGTTGCAGTTGGCGCTGCCTTATTGGTGGGTCGCTGGCTGTGAGTCTACATCAGGTGCGCAACGATTAGATATTGCGCGGTAGACCCTATGTGGGGGTCTACCGCGCATGTTGATTAGATGCTGTCTATTCCGTTACTGTGGCTGATCTTGAGACGGGTTAATGGGACGGCGCGAGCCGTTGTCCGATCCTGTACCTGTGCTCAGGGTGTTCGAGGTAGAGGCGCGGACGGCCAATGTGTTGGTGAGTTGGAATCGGACCAGGCTTTCCGACGGAATCTGTACCTGTTCGCCACGGGTGATGGTGTTGGCTCCGGCACCTAAGCCGCCGCCGCTTGCTGCGCCGATGGCTGCGCCTTTGCCGCCACCTAGAATGCCTCCGAGAATGGCGCCGACGGCTGCTCCCCCTCCGACCTTGGCAGCAGTGTTCTTGCCGCGGCCTTTGCCTTGCACGCTGTAGGGCTCAGTGGAGAGTGCGAGGGTTTCGCCGCGACGGTTGATGCTTGTGAGCTCGATGGTGAGCAGGGAGCTGCCCTTGTAGTGGGCGGCCTCTTGAACGGCAGAGACGCGACCGGTGACGCCGGTACCCTGACGGATGGCGACGAGGCCATCGGCCATGATGTCGGTGGCGACCGTACCGGAAAAGGTCTGACCGATCTGGGCGGTGGCACTGTCGAGGGTCTGGGTAATACGGACAGGAATGGTGCTCCCCGCTGGAATGGTTACGTTACGGAAGGCGGGAGGGGCAGGAGCGGGTGCGGGCGCTGGTGAAGGAGGCGGATCCTGACGGGTAACCGGGGCCGGACGCTCAATGGGCGCGGGCTCCTGAACCACCGGGGCCGCCTTAGCCTTTGGCTTAGGTGTGGGTGCAGGCTTTTTGGCTGGCATTGGTTCAGGTGCCGGAGTGGGTGCCAGCGCTGCTACGGCAGGCGCGGGCTGCTTGACGGAGAGATTATTCACCACCGTCTTGATTCCGGCGATCTGCGCGGCATCGGCGGCGGCGAGGGAACGGGCCGCTTCATTGCTGACATTGCCGTTGAGGGTAGCAATGCCGTTCTGTACGGAGGTCTGGATAGGTTCGTTAGCGAGTGCGCTGTCACCGGTGATGCGATTTTGCAGCGCGGTGCTTAGGGTGGCGTCGTCAGCAGCGGGAGCTGCGGACGGGGTGCTTTTGCAGCCGGCGAAGCCCAGTATCAGCGTGAGCGCGGCGACGGCGGCGAAGGTGCGTTGATTGTGCGTACGGAATGCGTGCATAGAACCTCTTCTCTTGCTGTGAGCAGCTTGGCGGTGCGACGACTTTCGTGCTGCGACCACTCTAACTCACCCGATTGCTATCTGATGCAAAGGCTCCTTCTTAGGCTGCATATGGGGCTCGAGGGCCGCTGGTTGTATGACGGAGTGGGGCTCCGAAGGGTGAGTCCTGGGAGAGAGGAAGAAGCGATCCTGAGCGTCTGGCTCGAACGCGCAACCTAATGCCCAGCTGGGGCATCCACCCTACTTGTGTCATATTGTGCTTTCGCTCAACGAGCGAGGCAAAAGGGTTATGCTTGGTTTGTCTTGAACGCGATCAGAAACCCCTAGAGCAAAGGGGAGGATCCCGCATCTAAGGTTGAACAGGAGAATGGGCATGTCAGACAACGACAATGGTGTAAGTGGATTGGGATGGTTTCTTGCAGGTCTGGGTGTAGGCGCTTTGGTTGGTGTACTGTATGCGCCTAAGGCCGGCAGAGAGACTCGTGAAGATCTGGTGGCGAGTGCGCTTGACGCCAAGGAGAGAGCGGCAGTGTTGGCACAACAGGGCAAAGAGCGCGCCGCCGAGTTTGCCGAGCAGGGTAAGCAGCAGGTAGGCGAGTATGTGGAACGCGGCAAGGAGTACTATGACCGCGGCCGTTCGCAGTGGTCTCAATATGTCGAGAAGGGCAAGGGCCTAGTGCAGGAGCAGCAGGAGAAGGTCGCGGCTGCGATCGATGCCGGCAAAGAAGCCTATGCCAGCGCGACAAATGAGACTCGCTCGTCGTAAGTTGTTGATGTAACGTTATTGGTGAGACGGACCTGGCTCTCCGATCTGAGGGGTGCCGGGTCCCAAATTTCTGGTAGTAAGAGAGAGGCTGCATGGAAGCGGCTCGAATCTTTATGTCAGGTATGTGGCTGCAGGACCCGGATTCGATTTCGTCCGGCAACTCCAGGCTATTGATGATCTTCGTCGGCGTTGTCGCGTTCTCGATGCTGACCCAGGCGATTGTGTTCGTGGTTGCCGCGGTCGGCGCTGCGAAGACGAGGAGTCGCTTGCTGGCGATTGCGGAAGAAGTTCGGTTGAAGACTCTGCCTGTGATCGATAGTACGTACAACTTTGTTCATGAGCTGCACCCCAAGATGAATGTGCTCGTGGACAATCTGGTCGAGACCAGCCATGTTGTCCGAAGCAAGGCGCATGAATTCGATGCCACGGTGTCGGATGTGAATCAAAGAACGCGAGCGCAGGCGGCACGTGTGGATGAGATGGTCACTTCGGTTCTGAATACGACTTCGGGAATCGCGTCGACTATTCAGAAGGGCGTTCAGATTCCCGTGCGGGAGTTCTCGGGTCTGGTGAATGGGCTGAAGGCTGGGTTGGATGTGCTCGTGGGCCGGACAAAGGGCTTTGGAAGCCATGTCCGGAGAGAGCATAACAACTACAACGGTGCGGCTCGTGATTATAGGGACGACGATATGGGCATCTAACGAGGGTTTCTCTTTTAAGCAGAAGGGGTGCGGCTCTGAAGCCGCACCCCTTTCGCGTTAAGGTATGTAGCGTCAGCATATCCAGCCTCCGCCGACTACCTCGTCTCCCTGGTAGAAGACGGCGGACTGGCCGGGGGTGATGGCACGCTGGGGTTCGTCGAAGATAGCGCGGATCTCGTCCTCGCCTGCACGGGTAAGCGTTGCCATGGCGGGAGCGTGACGGTGGCGGATCTTGATGGAGACGCGTAGCTGATCGCCTTCGTTGAGCTGGGGGATGGAGATCCAGTTGAGGCGATTGGCGTGGAGGTCGCATGAGAAAAGATCGTCGTCGGAGCCTACGGTCACCTGGTGGGAGTCGGGGTGGATGGCGAGGACGTAAAGCGGGTTTGGACTGGTGAGGCCGAGTCCCTTGCGCTGGCCCACGGTGAAGCTCTGGATACCCTGATGGTGACCGATGACCTCGCCGGTGGTGCTGACGAGTTCTCCGGCGCTATCGGGAAGAGGCTGGTTCTGCTCGTCGAGGTAGGCCTTGAGGAAGGTGTTGTAGTCACCCCCGGGGATGAAGCAGATCTCCTGGGAATCTGGCTTCTGGGCTACGTCGAGGCCGGCTTCGGAGGCCATGACGCGGACGGCTGGCTTCTGCATCTCGCCTAAGGGGAAGAGGGTGCGGCTTAGTTGATCTTGAGTCAGGCCGAAGAGGAAGTAGGTCTGGTCTTTGGTGTGGTCGGCGGGGCGGGAGAGGATCCAGCGGCCGCGGGGCTCGTCGTAGTGGTTGCGGGCGTAGTGGCCGGTGGCGATGCGGTCGGCACCGATTTGGCGCGCCGTGATGAGGAGTTGATCGAACTTGAGATGGTTGTTGCAGAGGGTGCAGGGGATGGGGGTGCGCCCGGCGAGGTACTCGCTGACGAAGGGCTTGACGACCTCTGCTTCAAATCTTTCTTGTTGGTTGACGACGTAGTAGGGGATGTCGAGCTGCTCGGCTACGTGGCGGGCGTCGTAGACGTCGTCGATGGAGCAGCAGCGGCCCTGGACGGCCTCGGGCATGCCCTCGTGTCCGGCGAGGCGGCGCTGGTTCCAGAGCTGGAGCGTGAGGCCGACGAGGGTGTGGCCCTGCGAGCGCAGGAGTGCGGCTACGGCGGAGGAGTCGACTCCTCCGGACATGGCGACTGCGATCGTGTTGTTGGGCTCAGGCTGCATGGTCTTCCTGTGTTCTATTTTCGCAGAGTCTGGGGTGGGGGGTACCCCCTCCCCAGTTCCGGGTATTTTGGATGTAACTTGCTGAGAGTCAATGGGTTACAGTGGGTCATTTCCTCTAAAATATAGATTCTAAATGGGTTGCGTCCAAAATATAGATAGTAAAAGGGGTTAGGGCGGCTTTGTGGGGAGTCCCGATTTTTGGCTGCCCTTCTTGCATTCTGTTTCAATTGTAGAGGATCGAGTAAAACTAATCGGCAATGCGGATGTCCTTTATTTATATGGGGTTAGGTGGGTAGGGGGCTTGACAGATTTTGGGGAAGCAGAGAGGACAAAAGCAAGTCCTCAGTTTCGCGAAGGATGACAAGGTAAATAGCAACGGCACGGCAACGGCAACAGCAAAGGCAGTCGGGTCGCTGCGCTCCCCCTGTAAATACGGGGGTTCTTCGCTTCGCTCAGAATGACACTTGAGCTAAAGCTAAAGCTAAAGCTAAAGCTAAAGCTTAAAGAGAAGGAGCAATGGCAAGCTCAGGAGCGATGGCAAGCTCAGGAGCAATGGCGAGAAGAAGCAATGGCAGAGAAGGGTTCGTCTCCTTTAGCTAAATCTGATTTAGCTAAAAAGACATGCAACAACAGAGAAAGATAGAGTGACCAGGTGCCCGGGAGGTTTGGGCGCTGGTAGTCTTCCGGGATGATGAACTTCAGCGTGAAGACGGTTTGGGTTTTGAGTCTGGGTTGTTCTCTGATCGGGGTGGCTGCGCCGCTATCGCTATGGGCACAGGCGTCGACTGGGAATGCGGCTCTGCCGGCTGCGACGACGAGCCAGATCGATGCGGCTGCGGCGGAGGTGCTGAAGACGACCGGGGTTCCGAGCGCTTCGGTGGCGGTGGTGCAGGCTGGGAAGGTTGCGTATGTGCGGGCATATGGAAATGCCCGGCTGGAGCCGCCCATGGAGGCGAGTGCCTCGATGCGGTACTCGATCGGGTCGGTGAGCAAGCAGTTCACGGCTGCGGCGATGCTGTTCCTGATGCAGGAGGGCAAGCTGAAGCTGGATGATCCGGTGGGGAAGTATCTGCCGCAGCTTACGCGGGCGAATGAGGTGACGATCCGGCAGGTGCTGTCGATGACGTCGGGGTATCAGGACTTCTGGCCGGAGGACTATGTGATGACGTCGATGATGAAGTCGACGACGCCGGAGCAGATTCTGGACGGGTGGGGGAAGAAGCCGCTGGACTTCGATCCGGGGACACAGTGGCAGTACTCGAATACAAACTATGTGATCGCGGGAAGGATTGTGGAGATCGTTGGCGGCAAGCCTTTGATCGAACAGTTGCAGGAGAGGATCTTTCGCCCTCTGAAGATGACGGGGGTGTTGAACTCGGATGCGAGCAAGCTGCCGGCGAGCGATCCGACGGGATACTACCGTCATGCGCTGGCTCCGCTGCGGCCTGCGCCGCAGGAGGGGATGGGGTGGATGTTTGCGGCAGGGGAGTTGGCCATGCCACCGAGTGACCTTGCGCTCTGGAACATCAGCCTGATGGATCGGACGCTGCTTGCTCCGGCTTCGTACGACGAGATGTTTGCCGAGGTGAAGCTGAAGAATGGGACGGGGACACACTATGGCCTGGGCGTGGATGTCGGGGAGCGCAACGGTCATCGCTTTGTGGGGCACAGCGGCGAGGTGTCGGGGTTCGTTTCGCAGAATACGATTTTTCCGGCTGACAAGGTTGCTGTGACGGTGCTGACGAATGAAGATGCTTCGAGTGCGGCGAGTGTGCTGGCTCAACGTATCGGGGCGCTGGTGCTGGGCGATGCAGGAGCGAGCGGCGGTGGCTCCACCGAGATTGTGAAGGCGGCGGAGGGGAGGGCGCTGGGAGTATTTACCGGGCTGCAGGAGGGGAAGATCGACCGCTCGCAGCTGACTGCGCTGTGCAGCGACTACTTCACGGCGGAGGCTGTGGAGGATTTCGCCACGAGCCTGAAGCCGCTGGGTGCTCCGAGCAATTTCAAGCAGGTTGGGGAGTCGAAGCGCGGCGGCATGACGTTCCGGGTGTTTAAGGCGGATTTTCCGAGCAGGTCTTTGCGGGTTACGACGTATGAGGCGCCGGATGGGAAGATCGAGCAGTATCTGGTGATCGCACCGGGGAGCTAGTGGATTGGGAGCTCGTGGATTGATTGATTCGAATTAGAACTCAGAAGGCGACGGTAGAGATATGTTGCTTTCTGGGCTTGTGTCTTTGGTAGAGGCAAGAACAAGGACAACGGCAGGGCAAACAACTGCAAAAACGAAATGCGGGGGTTCTTCGCTGCGCTCAGAATGACAGAAATTTTAGACCGCTGGGCAAGTTTTGCGAACCCGCTCCCGCCCCGCCCGAGAGATGAAAACGAGGAATAGGAATAGCAACCGCAACAGCGGTTGAGTCGTTGAGACGATTTGCTTGAGGTGAATTACTTCTTCTCGGTTTGCTTGAGGAAGTCGATGAGGTAGTCCTTCCAGACGGCGGCCTGGGTGTGGGTGCCGTGTCCACGGGTGGCATCGGAGATGGGGATGAGGATGAACTTCGCGGTGGGCATCTTTGGAAGGACGCGCTGGGTGATGCCGAGTTCGGGTGGGTTGATGAAGTCGTCGGCGGAGTTGATCCAGAGGACGGGGGCGGTGATGGTGGAGAGTTTGGGCTCGGGGTTGTAGTTGCGGGAGGCGTTGACGTAGTAGATGAGGTTGTTGGCGTCGGTGGAGGCCAGGGTGCGGGTCATATAGTCGTCGACGTATCTTTCAGCCTGGACGCGGGTGGGGTAGTTCTTCTGCATCTGCAGGGGAGCGGAGCCCATGACGAGGAGCATCGCTTCGGCTCCGCGCAGACCTTCGGCGGGTTCGGTGGTGTAGTCGCCGTTCTTCCATGCGGGATCGTTCTTGATGCTCTCGATGGAGATGTAGCGGGTCATGCGGTTGCGACCGGCGAGCTCGACGGGGTAGCAGGCGAAGGGGGCGAGGGCATCCATGAACTTCGAATAGGTTTCGCCCCAGACGAAGCCCTGCATACAGCCCATGGAGGTGCCGAGGAGGAGGCGGAGATGGTCGACGTTCATGCCCTCGGTGAGCATGATGTACTGCGAGCGGATCATGTCGTCGTAGTCGTACTGGGGGACGCGCATGTGGAGGCCGTCGGAGGGCTTGGAGGAGTCGCCCTGGCCGATGTCGTCGGGGAGGATGAGGAAGTACTTCGTGATGTCGAGGGGCTGGCCGGGGCCGAAGAGGACATCGGAGAAGACGGGATTCAAGAGCGTGAAGCGATTGCCGCCGGTGCCGTGGAGCAGAAGGATGGCGTTGTCGACGTGGCCTTCGGCGTTGCGGTGTGGCTGGCCGAGGGTGAGGTAGTGCAGGTTTAGCTCGGGTAGGGTTTCGCCGGTGTTGAAGCGGAAGTTTTTGATGACGTAGGTGTTGTCTTTGGCGGGCCACTTCGCTGGCTGGGGAGTTGCGGCTGGTGTGGACGACGTGGTTTGGGCTGCGGCGGCGATTGCGCAGGAGAGGAAGAGTACGAGGGATGCGAGGCGCATGTTTGTTTCCTTCGGTTTTCGATTGGAACTGATAGGAAAGAAGAAGGCAAGAGTTAGTGAGAGGACAGTGTATCTGCACCGAGCTTTTGTGATGGAGAGAGGGGCGATGGGCCTCAATACATTCCTTGCTGTAATTTTTGCTGTGAGTTTTCCACAGGTGTTGACGCCTAGAATCGCGCTACCCCGAACATAGGAGGCGATTACTGCATGAACAAGAGAGAGAGGGGTGTACAGCTCTACAATCTTCTGCGGACTGCCCGGCTGAACGTTCTCTACTATGAAGAATCACTGCACCGCTGGACAATCGCTATTCGGACGCATGACGTGATTGTCGCTGTGACGAGTGCAGCCTCTCCTATTGCCTACTTCAAGCACTCGAGCGAACCTATCCAGAAACAGATGTGGTTCTACTTCACGCTTGCGGCGGGCATCGCCGGTCTACTGAAGCCAATCTTTCGCTTAGATAAGCAGATCGCTCTGTACACGGAGTTGGTCACGCATTATCGGGAGCTGCACCATGACCTCAAGTGCTTAGCAGAAGATATGGCAGCAAACCGCGACTTTTCTCTGCAGTTAGACAAGAGATTTCAGGCGTGTCGTTTGAGAGAGAACGATCTGCAGAAGAAGGAGCCAGTACCACAGAGGGGAAAGATCGAACGGCTGCAGGCGATGGTGGAGAGGGAGTACGATCTGTCTGAAATCTGGCTACCCCAGGAGGAGTGATGGCACAGCAGCAGCAACAACAACAGCAGCAGCAGCAGCAGCAACAACAACAACAGCAGCAGCAGCAGCAACAACAACAACAGCAGCAACAACAGCAAGACGACCTTCCCGCTCGGGTTCAGCCGGTGGAGCAATGGTCAAAGCCGGGGAGATAACGCCTCGGCTTTTGACCATTTGCGGTGACTGATGCTTTTGCGGTCTTGCATCGGCTGCACACTGCCCCGGCGCTATTTTTGACTGGCGAGCGGTTTGGTGATGTCGTCGAGGTAGGCGGGAGTTCCTTCAACCCTCTGGAGGGATGGGTAGCGCTCGCCTTCGTGGTAGTCGATGTCGGCGAGGGTGACGAAGGTGTCGCTCTGCAGGATGAGGTGGATGGGTTCGGTTTTGCCCTTGGCTTCCTTGATGGCGGATTTGAGTGTGTCTGCGGAGAAGATGCGGCCGTTGACGGCGATGATCTTTTGACCGGGAGCTAGCTTGGCCTTGTCGGCGGGGCCGGCCCAGCGAACGTCGGAGATGAGGCCCTCGGCGTTGACGCGAATGCCGATGGAGTACCAGACATTGATGCCGCCGCCACGACGGCCGCCGGTGGAGGCGATGGTGCGCTCGGAGGGGTTGGGCTTGTCGGTATAGACGAGCTTGTAGCCGCCCTGCTCGATGCCGCTAAGGTCGGCGCGGGGATTGGGTTTGTCGACGCGGTCGTGGAGGAAGGTGGCCCAGTCGTACTTGACGACCTGGTTGAGGTGGGCGATGAGCTCTTCACGGTTGTAGGTGACGATGAGCGGGCCGGTGTTGCCGCCCTTGCCGAGGAAGATGCGATGGAAGTCGGTGAGGGACTTCTTGTTGTTGGTGAGCTTGCGGATGAGGGTGTCGGCGTCGAGCCAGAGGAGCTCGCCCTCCTGGTAGTAGTCCTGGCCGCGCTTCCAGTTGGCCCATGCGGGGTTGCCGCCACGGAGGATGCTGGCGGCGATGGCGGTGTCTTCGGTGCTGCGCCACTCGCGGCCCGGCTTGTTGTCGAGGTTGGCGGCGGACATGGCGAGGACGTCGCGGTATTGAGCCTGGGACTTGAGGCCGGAGCGTGCGGCGAGGACGTTGCCGAGGTATTGGGTCATGCCCTCGTAGACCCAGAGGAGGGAGCCTTGCTGCATCTTCTCGAAGTCGGTCTGGTAGAGGTTGAAGGGGCGGCGGTACTTGCCGTTCCAGGAGTGGGTGAACTCGTGGGCGAGGAGGTCGGACTCGGCTAGCTGGTGGGCATCGTCGCTGAAGCCTTTTTCACCTACGCCATTGTCGGAGGACTGGCCGTGCTCGAGGCCTTCGCCACCGGCTACGTCGGAGAGGGTGAGGAGGAAGTGGTAGACGTTATAGTGGCGCGAATTGTAGGCTTCCCCGGTCTCGCGGACGAGGTTGGAGAGCTCGCTAAGGAGGGCGGGGCGGAGGTCGGAGTCTTCGGCGGCATCAGCTACTACGTCGATGTAGTGCTTCGGCGTGACCTCGGGGGCGAGGGCGAACTCGTGGAAGTACTCGCCGGTGATGATCGGGGAGTCTTCGAGCTGCTCGACGGTGGTGGCGGCGTAGTGGGTGGTGCCGCCCTTGGGGTGTTGCGGGTCGTAGCCGTCGGTTGGGGTGAGGGCGGTGCCGATTCCCCAGTTTGGGGGGACGGTGACGGAGGGCTGGATGGCGATGTCTTTTACTGGGGTGTTGGCGGGGTAGAGGAGGAGTTTTTCCCATTCGAGGACGGCCATTTTTTGGCTAATGCGATTGGTGACGATGCAGTCGAGGTGGGCGTGGAGGGTGGTGACTCCGGCGGGGACGGTGACGTGGAACTGGTAGAGGTCGACGTCGTCGCGGCGCCAGGGGAGGATCTGGCCGTTGGCGGTGAAGACGACTCCGGTGATGTCGTCGACGGGGCCCGTGGGGCGGTGGTTGCCGGGAATCCATTTGGGGGTGGTGAGGGTGACGGGGCCTGGCTTTACGGGGAGGTCGATCTCGGCGTGGTAGAGCTTGCGTGGGGCTTCTGAGAGATCGGCTGTGATCTGGATGGGAGGAGTCTGGGCGAAGGCGGCGGTGGAGAGCAGGAGGGTCAGAGGCAGGACAGCGGTGCGGATGGGCATGGGGCGGGCTTTTCCTTTGGCTTGATCGACTGGAGGTTTCTATAAGACGAATGAGGGTGGGTTGTGGACGCAGGCGGATTTTTGGGGTTGGGTTTTGTCCGGAGAGTGCATTGGTGATGGGAAAGAGAGCGGATCGCTTCGCGATGGCCCACCTTAGCGGCGATAAGACCGCCGCGAAGATGGGGCACCCGGCTTAGGGTGTCAGGAGTTGAGGGCGGATTCGATGGCGGCGACTACGGCGGGGTCGTCGGGGAGGACTTCGGGGGAGAAGCGGGCGACTACGTTGCCGTTGCGGTCGATGAGGAACTTCTCGAAGTTCCAGAGGATTCCGGGCTCGGGATTGGTCGTGGAGTTGTGTTTGCTGCTGAGGAAGCCGTTGAGGTTCTCGCGGAAGCCGGGACGGGTGTCTCCGATGGCTTTGGGTTGAGCTGCGATGAGGGTCTGGTAGAGAGGATGCGTGTCGGGGCCGGTGACGGCTACCTTCTGGAACATGGGGAAGTCGACGCCGAAGGTGCTGCGGCAGAAGGTCTGGATCTCCTCGTTGGAGCCGGGCTCCTGCGCGCCGAAGTCGTTGGCGGGGAAGCCGCAGACGACGAGGCCGGAGTCTTTGAAGCGGCTGTAGAGCTTCTCGAGGGCGTCGTACTGGGGCGTGAGGCCGCACTTGGAGGCGACGTTGACGACGAGGAGGACCTTGCCGCGGTAGTCAGCCAGAGAGGCGCCTTCGCCGGTGATTCGGTTGACGGGGATATCGTAGACGGCTGGCATGAGTGGCTCCTGACGTGGTGTAGCGTTCTGGTTCGATTATAGGGGGGAGGCTACGGCGAGTTGCTTGTCGGAGTGGGCGATGACGATGACGATGCCGGGGGCTTGCGGGTCTTTGGTCGCGGCCACGTCCGCGGGGGCGGAGACGACGGTGAAGTCTCCGGTGGCGATGAATTCGGCGATGACGACTTCGACTTTGTATTGGCCGGGCTTGCGCTCGCGGGCGAAGAAGCGGCCGTCGCGGTCGGAGTAGACGGTCTCCTTGCCGATGCGGACGGCGGCGCCGTAGACGGGGAGGCCGTCGGGGGTGGTGACCTGACCGTTGATGACGTACTGCTGGAGACGGAAGCTCTGCATCGGCGGAGCGGCCTCGAGGCCTGCGAGGCGGTAGTAGGAGCCGCTGCCGGCGAGGGTGTAGATCATCTTGCCCTCTGGGGTGAAGGAGGTCGCGGTGCTGAGATGGATGTTGCCGCGCAGGCTCAGGTTGAGGGTGATGGAGAGGGTCTGGGTGAAGGGGTTGTCGGGGCGGAAGGGGACGTAGAGGGTCTGGTAGTTGACGCCGACGGTGAGGAGGTTGGTGAGAAGGCTTCCGCCGAAGGCTACAGAGGTCTTGCCTCCGGAGAAGGTTGTGACCTGGAGGGCGCTGAGGCGTGGGGTCAGCTTCTCCTGCGAGGTGAGGGCGATGGATTGAAGCGGGGCCTGGCCGTCGGACTGGCTGACGAGATAGTTGAGGCGAAGGTCGATGGGACCGAGGGTCTGCGAGGCCCAGAGGGACGCTCCCCTGGTGGCGCGATTGATGTATGCGGAGCGGAAGACTGCCGCACCTGTGGCGGTGCCGTTGTACTCGCCAAGCTTCCAGGAGCCGGAGGCGCGATCGACCTGGGCGTGGAGCGTGGACTTCTTGTCCTGTTGGGGGATGAGGTAGTTCTGGTGGCCGAAGCTGAAGCTGGTGCCGATGGTCGGACGGACGGTTCCGGTTACGTTCGCGCCGTCGAGCTCGGATTGGAGCGGAGTTCCGGAGAGGGAGCGCTGGAAGCCGTCGTCGGCGAAGACGTGGGCGAGGTTGAGATCGAGACGGTCGCGGGAGAGCGAGAGGGCTTCAGATGTGTAGATGTGGCCGCTGCCTACGCCCGCGGCGAGGGAGAGGGTAAAGCCGGGGTCGAGGTCGCACTTCAGGTCGCGGAGCAGAGGAATATCGGATCGTGTCATGCAGGGCAGCCGGCCGTGGGCCTTCCACTCGGCTCCTCCGATGATGGTCTGGGTGGAGGAGAAGATGTTGCGCGAGAAGAGGCGCAGGTTCTCGGTGAGGAGCGTGTCGGTGAAGAGGATGGTGGCGGGAGGGCCTGAGGTGGTCCCGGCGCGGAACATGGGGGAGGTGAAGGCGGTTCCCATTCGGCCGGTGAAGGCGTGGATGGCCGTCTTTCCGATCTTCTTGTCCACGGAGATGCCGTTGGTGTGGAGCGTGGACTGGGTGCCGAAGACGTCGATGGGGAGGGTCATGGCTACGTCGTCGTTGCCGAACTTGAGGGTGTAGTCGAGGAAGTGCATTTTGACGAAGGAGCCGACGATGAGGTGACCGTCGGAGAGACCTGCTCCGGACCAGGCCTCGTAGCCCTTGCCACGGACCTCGATGCCGGCTCCCTGGGCCTGGAAGCCGGTCGAGGCGCCGCCGGTCAGCCGGAAGACCTGTGCGTTTGATTCGAGGCACAGGAGGAGTCCGGAGACGGCGATGGGGCATAGGATCAGGGAGCGCATGCCTGGCTTTCAGCTGGGTTGGACAGAGGCTCTTCCATCTTGAAGTTCCGGAGACGAAGACGGAGGGCGGTGGCGGCCTGATTTTCGTGGCAGGGTACTTCGACGATACGCGTGCTGTGCGGGAAGATGGGGAAGCCGCTGCCTTGCGTGGCTCCGCTTCTGCCGGTGAGTTCGCTGGAGAGCGCGCGGCCGAACCAGGGACCGGTGTTGGTGACACGGAAGCCGAGGTGAGCCTTATCGGGAGTCGGGCCGAGCTCGCTGATGAGTATCTCCGACTTCTCGACGGAGCGTTTGGGGAGGATGTAGACGGTGTGCGGGAGATCGAGCCGGATGTTCATGCCCGAGCTGGTCTTGCGGAAGCCTCCGATGCTGGCGTAGATGACGAACCAGGCGGGCAGGACGTCGGCACGAGCCTCATAGAAGATGAAGTAGCTCTGCTGGGGCGGGATCTGGAAGCTCATGGCAGAGAGTTTGAGTTGGATTCCCTTGTCGAGGGGACGGTAGGCGATGGCTCCTTTTTCGGAGACGGAGAAGCTCTTCGGCTCGACGATGACGGAGAGAGGGATGGTGCCAGGGTTGACTAGCTCGATGCTTCCTTTGGCTACCTTGGCGGTGTACTCCGAGATGACCGGACGGATGGTCTGGGCATGGGAGAGGGGGAGGAAAAAAAGAGCAAACAGGATGGCTGCAGCTATCCTGTCTGCCGCGTGAAGGTTTGATTTATGCAAGGGGAACGACACTTCGTACCTTCCTTCTCTGGGTAGGTGTTTTAGGTTGTTGCCTGGGCCTGGAAGTGGAGCGTTCCCGTGTATGTACCGGCGGGGAGTTGCGCGTAGCCGGTGCTGAGGTCGATGTTGAGAGTCACCGAAGAGCTCTTTGAGCTGGTGCGGTTGAGGTCTGTGATCGCCTGATCGAAGATGGAGATGCCGGTGCCGAAGGGAACCACATTGGTGAAGGCTCCGGCGCTGACACCACCTACGGATGCGGAGACTGAAGAGCTCGCAATCTTGGCTGTGCCCAGGGCGAGTGCGGAGGTGGGGTCGTCGAAGTAGGCGTACAGCTGGACGTCAGTGCGGCCTGGGCCAAGAATCCAGGAGGTGGTGGCGACGACCGGAACATTACCGGCGTTGGTCGCGCTGCCGGAGGTGAGGGCGAAGTTGACCGCTGTCTGATCGAGCGCGACGGTGAGCGTCTCCTGGAGAGTTGCGTTCAGGGTGACGTCCTGGCCCGCACCGGAAGTAACTTGTGCGAATGCTGAGCCGGAGACGAGCAAGACAAGGGCTGCCGCGGCGGTTTTTAGTGCGTTGAGTTTGATCATAGGACCTCTTTAGGTTTGTTAAGCGCTGGTAACTTAGGGCCGGAAGAAGAGATTGCACCTGCTCAGTTCCGCCCCGACTGGAGTAGCCCGGTGGCTATTCTTTTTTTGCAGTACGGAACCCATATCGGCGGATGGGCGGGGAGGGTGAGGAGAAATCGTCGGGGAGGGCGATCTAAGAGCGATCGGGTCGGGAATTGAACATTCCGGTTGGGGAAGTTGCCGGAGGAATTACTATCAAAAGAAATATGTCCATTGTTGATCGTTTAGTTGGGAAGCCATTAGCTACCAGTGAAGAGCGGGCCGAGCATATAGGTGTAGCCGCGGGAATTCCGATTTTTGGGTTGGATGCGCTGACCAGCGCGGCATACGGGCCAGAGGCAGCCATGACGCTGCTGATTCCGCTGGGAGTCGCAGGCGTCTACCATATCGTTCCCGTTATTTCGGCGATTCTGATCCTGCTGGTCATCGTCTACTTCAGTTATCGGCAGACGATTGAGGCATATCCGAACGGTGGCGGTTCGTACACGGTGGCGAGCGAGAACCTTGGGCCCTTTGCCGGGCTGCTGGCGGCTGCGGCGCTGATGATCGACTACATTCTGACGGCTGCGGTGGGGATCTCAGCCGGTGTCACGGCATTGACGTCTGCCGTGCCAAGCCTGCACTACCATAGGCTGTCGCTGTGCCTGGGGATTCTCGCGATCCTTACGATTGTGAACCTGCGCGGGGTGAAGGATACAGGGACGGCGTTCATCCTGCCGACGTTCCTATTTGTGGGCACACTGCTGGCGCTGATCGGCGTAGGGGTCTACCGGACGATTCTGAGTGGAGGGCATCCGATGCCGATAGAGCCGCCACCGCCGGCGCTGCCTGCGACGATGCAGTACCTCACGCTATGGCTGTTGCTGAAGACGTTTGCGAGCGGCTGCGCTGCGATGACGGGCGTCGAGGCGGTGTCGAACGGAGTGATGGCGTTCGGCGAGCCGCGGGCGAAGAAGGCACAGAGGACGCTGACGATCATTATTGCGGTTTTGATCGTGCTGCTGTTTGGCATTGCTTATCTGTCGAAGGCGTATGGCATCACGGCGATGGAGCCGGATGCGCACAACTACCAGAGTGTCCTGAGCATTCTGGTGACGGCGGTGTTTGGGCGCGGGTGGTTCTACTACCTGACAATGGGCTCGGTGCTGGCGGCGCTGGCGTTGAGCGCGAATACGGCGTTCGCGGATTTTCCGCGGCTGGCGAAGGCAATTGCGATTCATGACTATCTGCCGCATGTGTTCATCCTGCGTGGGCGACGGCTGCTCTACTCTCACGGGATCTATGCGCTGACCGGGTTTACCGCGGTGATACTGATCCTGTTCGGCGGCGTTACGGACAAGTTGATTCCGCTGTATGCGATTGGGGCGTTCCTGGCGTTTACGCTCTCGCAGGCCGGGATGGTGGTGCACTGGAAGAAGATGGAGAAGCATCCGGGCCGGATGTGGCACATGTTCGTGAATGGCTTTGGCGCGGTGGCGACTGGTATAACGCTGGTCGTTGTGCTGGTGGCGAAGTTTGCGGCTGGAGCGTGGGTAACGGCGCTGCTGGTGCCGGTGCTGATCGCGATCATGATGGGGGTGAAGCGGCACTACTCCAGGGTGAAGCGGGAGATGAAGGACATGACTCCGCTGAGTCTGGCGAACCTGCAGGAGCCGATTGTGGTGATCCCGATGGCGCGGTGGGACCGCATTACGGAGAAGGCGATGCGGTTCGGGCTGCTGCTGTCGAAGGATATCAAGGTGGTGCATATCCACTCCGATGACGAAGAGGAGGGCCTGGATGACGTGTGGGACGACAAGGTGATGGCGCCCATCAAGAGAGAGGGGTTGCAGGAGCCGGAGCTGGTGACGATACCGTCCAACTACCGGTTCATCATCAATCCGTTGATGGATTACATCCTGGAGCTGGAGAAGGCGAATCCGGGGCGGAAGATAGCGGTGCTGCTGCCAGAGCTGGTGGTGCGGCACTGGTGGGAGAATGCGCTGCATAACCAGAGAGTGCAGCTATTGAAGCTACTGCTGTTGTTGAAGGGGAATCAGCGGATTGTTGTGGTGAATATTCCGTGGTATCTGTGAGGCTGAGTGTTGGACACCCTCTAGTGGCCCACGTTGAGCGTTCCGGATTTGGGCCGGTCTCTTCTCTGATTCACCTGTTTGTTGGTGGATCAGAGCTGCATGGTGCAAAGGTGGGAGCGACGGATGATCTAGACATCTATGGGGTCTATATCGCTGTGCCGACAGATGTGCTTGGCCTACACCCGCTCAAACATTTTGTCTGGTCGACCGCTAGCGATGATCGGCGCAATGGTCCGGACGATGTTGATCTGACGCTGTATTCGCTGCGAAAGTGGGCTTCGATGGCGGCGCGCGGCAATGCTACCGCCCTGCACTTTTTATTTGCTGATGGAACGGCAGTAAGTTCTCCAACATGGATGTTGATTCAACGTGAGGCGCAGATATTTCTGTCGAAGAGATCTGCTATTCAATTCCTTGGTTTTGCCGGTAACCAATTGCGCAGGATTACAGGTGAAAAGGGCAAAGGAGCTAAAGGCACCCGCCCGGAGTACGAGTGTGCCTATGGATACGACACAAAGGCGGCCATGCACTGCCTCCGTCTCTTCTTCGAATGCATTGAGTTGATGCGGGAAGGAAATATTACTCTTCCGCGTCCGGAAAAAGACTTGTTGATCGAGGTAAGAAGCGGGGAGTGGACTTTAGAGAAGTTCCTGCGTGAGGCGGAGACTCTTCGGATTGAGGCGGAGAAGTCTGCGGCATCCTCTACTTTACCCGATGAGGTTTCCAAAGAAGCGATTTCGGTACTGATTGCAAATGCCCATCTATCGTTCTGGAATGAAAAAGGTTAGGGCAGGGCCATGCATTTATGCAGAGGTGAGGGTGGGTTTGTTGTATGTGGGTGACAGGTCGCGGAGGTGGGCTACGGCGGCAGGGATGAGGGCGAGGGCCTGGTCTACTTCTTCTTCCGTCGTGAGCTTGGAGAGAGAGAAGCGGATGCTGGCGCGGGCTCGGGTGGGGCTTAGGCCCATTGCGGTGAGGACGTGCGAGGGCTCGGTGGCTCCGGACTGGCAGGCGCTGCCTCCGCTGACGGAGAGGCCCTTGAGGTCGAGCGCGATGACGAGGGCTTCGGCTTCCACGTGATCGAAGTAGAGGTTGGCGGTGTTGGAGACGCGAGGGGCGCCTGCGCCGTTGATGCCTGCCTCGGCGACCTGGGCGAGAATGCCTTGCTCGAGGCGGTCGCGGAGGGCGGCTAATTTGTCGGGACCTTCGGTCTTGAGCCATGCCGAGGCGATCTCAGCGGCTTTGCCGAGGCCTACGACTCCGGTGACGTTCTCGGTTCCGGCGCGGCGCTGGCGCTCGTGCGAGCCGCCGTGCATCATCGGGTTGAGGCGGACATTGCGGCGGACGAAGAGAATGCCGACGCCTTTAGGGGCGTGCATCTTGTGGCCGGAGATGGTGAGGAGATCGACATCTTTCAGCGGACCGTGAGGGCTGAGGTCGAGGGCGACCTTGCCGGCGGCCTGTACGACGTCGGTGTGGAAGAGGGCTCCGGCAGCGTGGGCGATGGCGGCGAGTGCGGCAATGGGCTGAACGACGCCGGTCTCGTTGTTCGCGTACATGATGCTGACGAGTTTGGTGTTTGGCCGGATGGCTGCGATCAGGGCGGCGGGCTCGATAAGGCCCTGGGAGGTGCAGGGCAGGAAGGTTACGTCGATATTGCGCTTCTCGAGCGACTCGGCGGCGTGCAGGACGGCGTGGTGCTCGATGCTGGTGGTGATGACGTGTGTCTTCTCGCCGGTGGGCGATAGCTCGGGGGTGAGGGTGCCGAAGAGGGCGAGGTTGTCGCTCTCGGTGCCGCCGGAGGTGAAGACGACCTCGGAGGCTCGGCAGTGGAGCAGGCGGGCGATGGAGTCGCGGGCGTGGTCGACGGCGGCGCGGGCGTGCTGGCCGTGCTGATGGATGGAGCTGGCGTTGCCGAAGTGCTCGATCCAGAATGGGCGCATGGCTTCGAAGACCTCGGGCAAGAGAGGCGTTGTGGCATTGGCGTCCATGTAGATGCGTTGCATAGAACTATTTTACGCGGAGTGACGAAAGGCGGTGGGGAAGGGACAAATGATATAGGGAAGCGGAGCGTAATCTGGTAGGCTTGGCGCGGTTATACGCTTTGCAGCAGTGCATATCTATAGATGGACAGGAGATAGACGATGATGAAGCGGATGGTTGTGGTGTTGGCGCTGGCGGCTTGTTGTGTCACGGGAGCGAAGGCTCAGGCGGGTGGCGCAGCGGCTCCGAAGATCGCTCCGGGAACGATAATCGAGCCGGCGAAGTCGTTCGACGCGGCGCTGAGCGCGCTCGAAGACCAGTTGATGGGTGTCGCCAAGGCGATGCCGGCGGAGAAGTACAGCTTTGCGCCGAGTGCGGCTATCTTTGCTGAATCGCAAAAGCCGGACTATCTGTCGCCGAACAACAAGGGCGTGCGGTCGTTCGGCGCGATGGTGGCGCATGTCGCTCAGGCGAACTATTTCTATGGCGGCTTGTTGAGCGGATTGAAGCCGGAGGCCGACGTGAAGGCGATCGGCGAACTGAAGGACAAAGAGCAGATTGTCGCGGCGCTGGCTGCGTCGTTTGCGTTTGTGCATAAGGCAATTGGCACGCTGACCGCTCAGAATGCGTTTGAGAGCGTTCGTGGCGTGCAGACGCGTGCGAGCCTCGCGGGTGGCGTTATCGCTCATGGATTCGATCACTATGGGCAGCTCGTCGAGTACCTGCGGATGAATGGGATTGTGCCTCCGGCCAGTCAGAAGTAGAAGCGCTTGTGGGCCTGAGCGTTTTTTGGGGTGTGATGTCCCGTGTCCCGCTTTTGAGATATGGGACATCCATCTCAATCTGAGGACTGCTCTAGCGAAAGAGGTCGTCGAAGAACTCTTCCTCAACACGCGGAGTTCCGCGGAGGACGTAGGTGATACCGATGGCTGCTGTATCGGTGTGACGGCGGAAGCTGCGGCTGTAATAGCCGGAGAGCGTCGTGTGAGAGTCGATGGGGACGTCGATGGCGTTGATTACGCCGTTGTCCTCGGTGACGTTGTAGCCGGTGACGACTGTAGGTTTGCCCTTGCGGTAGGCGCTGTAGATCTTCTGGTCGCCGAGGGGAAGCTGTTCGTAGAGGTCGGTTCCAAAGCCGATACCGTGGAAGAGATTAACTCCGATGCCTACCTGAAAGTGGGCGAGTGGGCCGAGTGAGGTGTAGTTCTTGTTGAGGATACGGTTGACGAGAGTTGTGTTGTCGCCGGCGCCGATCTCGATGTTTGGAGTGAAGTGACCGAAGGGACGTTCGAAGTGATTGTTGAGGTCGAAGGTGACGCGCCCGGTAGTGAGGCCGTAGGCCTCATCACCTGTGGGCGCGGTGACGGCTATGGTGGCCTGGTACTGGAATAGCCGGGGGATGAATTGGGCGTGGAGGCCAAGGATGACATCGCCAGGCTCTCCGCGCTGGTTGACGAGTTGGGCATTGAGACGAGGATGTGTGGAGCGACTCTCGGCCAAGCGATACATATAAATGGGGATGGTGGCATCGACGGAGAAGATGTCGTTGAAGCTGTAGCCGACGGCTGGAATGGCGATGGTGGCCCACCCGGTAGAGGACCCGTGGGCGCTGGTGATGGTGAGTCCTGCGTTCCACCTACGCAGCGGATCGGAGAGGCTAAGAATCTGAGGAACATCGGACGCATCGACTGAGGTGGAAGCCGGAGGGAGTGCCCCCACCTCAGTCGAATCCACAGCACTGTTCTGAGCGAAGGCGAGAGGCAGCATCGCGAACAGAAGGGACAGGCAAAGTGCGGCCCGGCTGAAATATCGTGCAGCCAACATGACTCCTGAAGCAAGGGGTGCCATGAGCATGTCACCTTCGGAGTCAGTTTGCCAAATAAAGTTGTTTGCGGCGCGGTAGATGCGCCGCGAGGCTAGCGCTCCGTAAGGGGGACGTAGGGTGCGGGGTAGGCGGGTCCGATGTAGTCGGCTCGTGGTCGGATGAGGCGGTTGTCGTCGTGCTGCTCGATGACGTGGGCGGCCCAACCGGAGATTCGGCTGACGGCGAAGATGGGGGTGAAGAGGTCGATGTCGATGCCGAGCGTGGTGTAGGTCGAAGCTGAATAGAAGTCTACGTTGGCGTTGAGCTTCTTCTCCTGCTTGACGAAGAGCTCGATCTTGCGTGACATGTCAAACCATTTAGTGCTGCCGGCAGCTTTGCCAAGCTCTTCGGACATGCGCCGGAGGTGGGTGGCTCGCGGGTCTTCTGTGTGATAGACCCGATGGCCGAAGCCGGAGATCTTCTTCTTCTCGAGGAACATCTGCTTGACGTACTCGACGGGATCGGCACCAGCCTTCTCGATGGCGTAGAGGAGGCGCATGGTGGCCTCGTTTGCTCCGCCGTGGAGGGGGCCTTTGAGGGCTCCGATGGCACCGGTGATGGCGGAGTGGATGTCGGCTAGGGTGGCGGCGATGACGCGCGCGGCGAAGGTGCTGGCGTTGAGCTCGTGATCGGCGTGCAGGATGAGGGCGATGTCGAGGGCGCGGGTGGCGGTCTCGGAGGGCTTCTCGCCATTGAGCATCCAGAGGAAGTTGGCGGCGTGCGAGAGGGTGGGGTCTGCCTCGATGATGGATTTGCCCTTGCGGATGCGATCGAAGATGGCGACGATCATGGAGATCTGGGCAGTCAGGCGATAGGACTTGCGGACGTTGGCGTCGTGGGAGCTGTCTGCCTCGTCGGCGTCGTAGATGCTGAGGAGCGAGACGGCGGTACGAAGGACCTGCATGGGCGTAGCGCTGGTGGGCACGGTGCGGAGGAGATCGATGACCTTGGGATTGAGCTGGCGCGCGGCGGCGAGCTTCTGGGTGAAGTCGGCCAACTCCGATGCCTTTGGGAGCTTGCCGAACCAGAGTAGATAGGTGGTCTCTTCGAAGGTAGAACGCTGCGCCAGTTCATGGATGTCGATGCCGCGGTAGGAGAGGACGCCGGCGTCGCCGTCGATCCAGCAGATGGAAGAGCTGGTGGCGACGATGCCTTCCAAGCCTTTAGGTGCGACAACAGTGGACATAGATGACTTCTCCATAGGTGAAACTCAAGTACATTTGGTTATAGCTCAGCGGAGAAAGCGTTGTCACGACGACTTGGGCGAATATCGGTAAATTCGTGCGACGAAAGGCTATTTCGCCGGAGGAAGAGGGCGGTCTGGAGAGTAGGCCGAAAGGTTAATCGATGGTGCTTCGCCGCAGAGAAGCTGCGCCATCACGTGTGCCGTTGCCGGCGCGAGCAGGATACCGTTGCGATAGTGGCCGGTGGCTAGAAAGCGGTTCTGCTGGCCCGGCAGGGCGCCTATCAGTGGGAGGCCATCCGGTGTCGCGGGGCGGAGTCCGGCCCAGGACTCGAGTTCGGGGGCATTGGCAAGGGACGGCAACATCCCTGCGGCGAGGTTGCGGAGGTTGGCAATGTCGGCCGGGTGGACGGTCTTATCGAAGCCCACGTCTTCGACGGTGGCCCCTATGACGGCGCGGATTGGGGTGGGGCCGGCGGTGCGGGGGACGACGTAGACCTCCGGCGTGCGCAGGACGAAGTGCAGCGGGAAGGAGGAGGGCAGAGAGACGGCGAGCATCTGGCCCTTTCTCGGGGAGACGTGTAGATGGGGCAGCAACGTGGAGGTGGTAGCCCAGGCTCCGCTACAGTCGACGAAGATGGCAGTGGACAAGGTGCCGGTGGGGGTCTGAATCGCGATAGCCTGGCCGATGGAGCAGACGCTAAGTATAGGAGTGTACGGGCGGAGGTCGATGCTGGTTGCGCGGACGGAGGCGAGCAGTGCTGCGGCAAGTTCACGGGGATCGAGGCTGTGTTCTTCGAGCAGGATGAATCGGCGATCGCCCGGGATGAGCTGCGGCAGGAGATGGGAGAGCTCGTCCTGGGTAAGCGCGAGGGGAAGTGTCTCCGACGATGCCGGGATGTGGTGCGGGAGTGATTGCAGGGTGGTGTTGGTGTGGAAGGGTACGTGCATGCCGGAGAGCGCATGGAGGCGAGCGATGTATCCAGGGTAGAGGGACAGGCTCAGGTTGGAGAGGGGACGCAGCTGTGGTGGATTGTCGGGGTCACTGCTGGCAAGCATTCCGGCGGCTGCGGTCGAAGCCTCGGAGAGTGGAGACCCTTGATCGAGAACGGTTACGTGCATACCTCGATGGCGTAATTCCAAGGCGAGCGAGAGACCGATGATGCCGGCGCCAGCGATGCAGATGTCGAGAGAGCTCATAGGTTAAGTCTAGTTTGCTTTTGGGAGAGGATATAGTTTGGTGTGCAGGTTTGAATGAGCTGACGTACGTCTGGGATGAGTGCGGCGGTGATACCTTCAACGAAAGCAAGGCACAGGAGGCAAGATGAGCGAAGAGGGATACGTAGTGGAGCGGTCGATATCTGGAGCATTGCTCGCTGTGGTGACGGTTGCGTTGCTGTCGGGATTGGGAGCGCTGGTGTGGTGCTACGGCCTGCAGAACCACCTTGGCGTCGCAGAACAGAAGCTTGCGGCGGCGGACCAGAAGAATGCTGAGTTGGTTCAGAAGCTTGAGGCAACCAATGCACGACTGCGAGCGACCAGCGAGACGCTGGGGCAGAGTGTCGGCATCACGCAGAAGCAGATGGAGGCGCGAGCGCAGGCCCTGCTGGCAGCGCAGAAGGCGGCGACGGCGAAGCTGGAGCAGCAACAGGAGGCGACGAGCAAGCAGATTGGAGCCGTGTCGAACGATGTGGCGAGCGTGAAGACGGATGTCGGTGGCGTGAAGACCGATGTAGCTACGACGAAGTCCGATCTTGAGGCGACCAAGACGCAGCTGAATCGTGTCGTCGGGGATGCGGGCGTCATGAGCGGTCTGATCGCGACGAACCACAGCGAGCTCGAAATCCTGAAGCACAAGGGCGACCGGAACTATTACGAGTTCACGCTGCAGAAGGGGCAGAAGCCGACTCTGCTGTCGACCATCAAGTTGGACTTGAAGAAGGCGGACCAGAAGCACTCTCGCTACACCATGAATGTGAGCGCGGACGATCGCAACATCGAGAAGAAGGACAAGGGGCTGGATGAGCCGGTGCAGTTCTATACCGGTAAGGATCCGGTGCTGTATGAGCTGGTGGTGAATGTAATTGAGAAGAACAAGGTGTCGGGGTACTTGTCGACTCCGAAGGGAGCGGCGCGACCGGCAACGGCGCAGTAGGCGAGCTCTGCAGATGCAGAAAGGGGACGCTCATCGCGTCCCCTTTCTGTTTGCCTTGGTTGGATTACTTCTTCTTGGTTGCCTTCTTTGCTGTTGCCTTTTTGGCTGCCTTCTTCGTTGCCATGTGCCTATTCTCCCTAGTGAATTAGACATTGACTCTGCAACATGCTTCGTTGCAGCTAACGAAGGTATAGATTCATGAAAATTTACTGTCAAGAAAAATCTTTACAGTTTGCAATTTTTTTTCGTGAGTGTGCGTCGCGATTCGCGTGAGGAACAGACGCATTTTGGGTCTGTAGAGTTCGGTGACGCTATGGTGTGAGTGCGTATGAGGTGCGGTGAGCCGTATACTGACGCGTTCTTTATTAATTATTTACGAGTGAAGTGCGACGAGGTGAAGTGATGAAGGATGTGGTGATTGTCTCTGCAGTGCGGACTCCCGTGGGAAAGTTTCAAGGCGCGTTGGCGGAGATGTCGGCGGTGCAGCTTGGAGCGATCGTAGTGCGCGAAGCCGTGCGTAGAGCGGGGATTGATGCTTCCACAATTGATGAATGCCTGATGGGTTGCGTGCTGCCGGCAGGACTGGGGCAGAACCCTGCGCGACAGGCAGCGTTGCAAGGTGGGCTTGCGGATACGGTATCGGCGATGACGTTGAACATGGTTTGCGGAAGTGGGTTGAAGGCTGTTGCGCTGGCGGCACAGGCGGTGATGATGGGCGATGCTGAGATTGTCGTCGCGGGTGGGATGGAGTCGATGTCGAATGCGCCCTATCTTTTGCCGCAGGGGCGGAAGGGATTTCGCATGGGCGATTCGGTCGTCGTGGACTCGATGGTGAAGGATGGGTTGTGGTGTGCGTGCGAAGACTTTCATATGGGCATGACCGGTGAGCTGGTGGCGGAGAAGCATTCGATCACACGTGAACAGCAGGATGCATATGCACTTTTGTCTCACAGGAAAGCAGTTGCGGCCTGGAGTGAGGGACGGTTTGATGCGGAGGTCGTGGCAGTCTCGTTGCCACCTAAGAAGAAGGGCGGGGAGGCAGTTTTGTTTTCGCGGGATGAGAGTGTGCGAGAGGATGCCTCGATGGAGGCGTTGGCTGCGTTGCGGCCCGCCTTCAAGAAGGATGGGACGGTAACGGCGGGGAATGCTCCGGGTGTGAATGATGCCGCGGCTGCTGTGGTGGTGATGTCGGCTTCGCGGGCGAAGGAGCTAGGAATCAAACCGATGGTGACGATCAAGGCTCAGGCTACGAGTGGGGTTGCTCCGAAGTGGGTGATGCTGGCTCCTGTGACTGGTGTGAAGAAGGTGTTGGCGAAGGCGGGGTGGGATCGGGACGAGGTGGATCTGTATGAGCTGAATGAAGCTTTCAGCGTGCAGGCGCTTGGGGTGATGAAGGAGTTGGAGTTGGATGCTTCGCGGGTGAATGTGAATGGTGGCGCAGTAGCGATCGGGCATCCTATTGGAGCCAGCGGGGCGAGGGTGCTGGTGACGTTGATCCACGAGATGATGCGTCGGGATGTGAAGAAGGGAGTAGCGGCGCTGTGCCTGGGTGGTGGGAATTCCGTCGCGCTGGCGGTGGAGCGATGATGCTCTTTGAACATCCAAGAAATATGAGCCAACATACGGAACGGTTTACGGGGAGGGTTGAAGATTATGAACGTTACAGGACGCGTTACCCGGACGCGGTGATCGAGATTTTCGTGGCGCGGTGTGGGCTGCAGCGGGAGCATATGGTCGCGGACATCGGTGCGGGTACGGGGATGCTGGCGGAGTTGTTTCTGCAGCATGGGAATGCAGTGATCGCTGTGGAGCCGAACGACGATATGAGGGGTGCCTGCGAGCGGCTGGCATCGGCGTGGCCGGGAATGGCGGTGGTGAAGGCGACGGCGGAGGCTACCGGGTTGGAAGATGCGTCGGTGGATTTTATTGCGGTGGGAAGGGCGTTCCATTGGTTCGATCTGGAGCGGACGTCGAAGGAGTTCCGGAGGATTCTGCGGCCGGGTGGATGGGTGGTGCTGGCGAGCAACAGTCGGGTGCGGGATGATTCGCCGCAGTCTGTGGAGTATGAGGGTCTGCTGCGTGAGCATGGAACGGACTATGAGGCGAATCGTGAGCGGTATGAGATCGCTCCGCGAGTGGATGCTTTCTTTGCGGGCGGGGAGTTGTTCCGGGAGGAGATTCGCGGAGAGCAACGGTTGACGCTGGAGGAGTTGATCGGGCAGACGCAGTCGTTGTCGGTTACTCCAGAGCCGGGTCATGCGAAGTATGAGGGGATGCAACGGGAGCTGCGGGATTTCTTTGAACGGTGGGAGGTGGATGGTGTGGTGGTGGTGCCTACAGTTTGCCGGGTAGCTTATGGGCGGTTTGGTATCCCTGCGTGATCACAGTTACCTTGCCTGTCCGCCTTTTTCAAGTAGCTGGCTTTGGTTAAAAAGCTGTAGGACCCTCTTCCAGTTCTCTTGGGATCAGCATTCGATGATGTTGAGCGCCAAGCCAGCGAGGGAGGTTTCTTTGTAGCGGGATTGCATGTCGAGGCCGGTCTGGTACATGGTGGCGATGACCTGGTCGAGGGAGAGTTTGTGATCGCCGGTCTCGTGCATGGCCATGCGGGCGGCGTTGATGGCTTTGACGGCTCCCATGCCGTTGCGCTCGATGCAGGGAA
>JAOAPB010000084.1 GCA_025462645.1 Edaphobacter sp.
CGAAGCAATATACGTATGCCGCCGTGACTGCGGAAGCAAGCCCCCCTGCTTCAGAAACGCCTTCGCATCGATCAGCACAATCGCGACATCCGCCGTCGAAGCACCCGTTGCCATATTGCGCGTGTACTGCTCATGTCCCGGCGTATCTGCAATGATGAACTTCCGTCGAGCCGTCGAGAAATATCGATAAGCCACATCGATCGTGATGCCCTGCTCGCGCTCCGCCTTCAGCCCATCAGTCAATAGCGAAAAGTCGACATGCCCCCCGGAGGCCCGGTTCACGCGGCTCTTCTTCACAGCCGCTAGCTGATCCTCGTACACGCTCTTCGTATCATGAAGCAGACGGCCAATCAGCGTGCTCTTGCCGTCATCGACACTGCCAGCCGTAGTAAACCGCAGCATCTCCTGCCCGAGATGCGCCTCAAGAAACTCCTCGAATCCCACGCCTGCTTCCGGTGTAACCAAATGCGTCCCCATTAGAAGTAGCCCTCCCGCTTCTTCACTTCCATCGAGCCCTCTTCATCATGGTCGATCGCCCGGTTCTCCCGCTCACTTCGCTTGAATGTCATCAGCTCTTCAATAATCTTCGGCAGCGTATCCGCCTCGCTCCGCATCGCCCCTGTGCAAGGCAGGCACCCGAGCGAGCGCATCCGCACCTTCACCGTCTGCACCTCTTCCCCCGGTAGCAGCTTCATGCCGTCATGCACCAGCGTCATCGCGCCACCGCGCATCACCAGCGGACGCTCCTGCGCAAAGTACAGCGGCACAATCGGAATCTTCTCCGCATACAGATACAGCCATATATCCAGCTCCGTCCAGTTCGACAGCGGAAACACCCGTATGCTCTCGCCCTTGCGCAGCCGCGAGTTATAAAGACTCCAAAGCTCCGGCCGCTGATTCTTCGGGTCCCACTGTCCCGCAGTATCACGGAAGCTGTACACCCGCTCCTTAGCCCGGCTCTTCTCCTCGTCCCGTCGAGCACCGCCGAACGCCGCATCGAAGCCGCCCTCTGCCAGCGCATCAAGCAGGCTCCGTGTCTTCAGCAATCCGCAGCAGTTCTGCGTCCCCAGCGTATAGGGATTCGCCCCCGCCGCAATCGCCTCCTCATTGCGGTGCACAATCAACTCCGCACCAATCTCCCGCGTGTACTCATCGCGAAACGCAATCATCTCGGGAAACTTGTAGCTCGTATCCACATGCAGCAGCGGAAACGGAATCTTCCCCGGATAGAATGCCTTCTGCGCCAGCCGCAGCATTACCGACGAGTCCTTCCCGATCGAGTACAGCATCACCGGTCTTGCAAACTCCGCCACCGCCTCGCGCAGAATCGCGATGCTCTCCGCCTCGAGAGCCTGCAAATGATTCAGCCGCGCTGGCTGGCTCACCACTGTCTGGTCCAAAGCAATCATGCGAGTCGTCTGTCTCCAAAGAGATAAAAGCTGTGTTCCGGGATGCCGCGAGTTGCAGACTTCCGAGAAAATGGTTTAGTTGTCAGAGAAGGGAAAAGGGTCCGTTAACGGGGACAGCGCCGAAGAGTACTCATCCGGCGACAACACGCACGCTTGGTCAGGAACACCATCCTTTAACTATAAGCCATGAGAAGCAGGATCACCTGCCGTTAACCTCGCCTCCCCCATGAGGGGGCAGCATGCTGGTAGAGGGGCAGCATGCTGGCAGCAGTTAAACTATTGATCCATAACTGCTTACCTGAAAAACACACTCCTTCCTTCCATAATGCCATGGGCCTGATGTGCAATTTTTTGCCTAGCTGGGAAAACTTGTCACGCAAAAGAGGAAAAAAATTCCCTCACTCATCTATTTACAACGAGCGTTCAAACCTCTCCTGGATCATCAGCCCGCATTTTCCCGCGATTTTGCAATCTGTAGGTAAATTAGCGCGTTACCTTGCTTTGGCCATCCCAATGCTAAGAGAGGGATATCACAAAGAAGTCGCTTCCTCTGTAAAGGGCCAGGTATCACCAGAACAAAGATTCGTAAGCTTCACGAAAAACTACCACGCTGTCATCAGTTGATTCATTTTGCACCATCATTTGCCTAGGAGCTTCACCATGAGCACCAATCGTCTTTCTAGCATCCGATTTGGCCATATTGTTGTTCTTGCGATATTCACCTTTTCTCCTTCATTCTGCAGCGGGCAGTCGGTCTCCTTGATAAAGAGTGGTGTCCGTCACGCTGCACCGGGTCGCAACCACGACCTCGGCCTTACTCTGGTAATCGGTCGCAACGCGTCCACTTCTATCAGCCGCACCTGCATCAGCTGCGTTACACCGGTGCAAACGATCTCTCCGTCCTTGACTGCTCGTCCCAGTCTCAACCATCTCTAACCTCAACCAATCACGCACAAACTGACACATTTACAGAAATACGGCCTTATCGACCTTGCACTCCTCATGGGGGGCGTCATGAGACTCCCCCCATCTTTTCATCATTAGAACCGGGGCTGCACCGGGCATACCTAAGCAGAAGCTCCACCCTCACGCCAATATCTGCTAGACTAACCAAGTCGGTATGGCGGTCCAGCAAGCCCACCCCAAGGTGCTTGAGCTCCACGGAACGCACCTCCCATCGATATCTCATTGCAGCAAACATTTCGGGGCGTAGCGCAGTCTGGTAGCGCACCTGGTTCGGGACCAGGGGGTCGGAGGTTCGAATCCTCTCGCCCCGACCACTTTAATCCCACGTTTTCAACTCGCTAGAGCCTTAGGCTTTTTGGCCCCCGGCTTGATTTGGGTCCATTTGGGTCCAATCGCCAATTCCTCGATCCGGCCCACCGCATTTCGCGACTCCGAGGAGATCGCGTGAATGTAATGCTCCCGCGTCACCTCGGAAGAGGTATGGCCAAGCAGCGTCTGCACCGTGCCGAGGGGAGCCCCCGCAGCATCGAGCAGACTCGCTGTGGCGTGACGCAACCAGTGCCAATTAAAGCCCTTCAGCCCCAGCCTTACGGCTGCCGGCCTGAACTGCCGACTGAGCAGGTTGCGACGGCAGAGCGGTGTTCCGGTCGCAGAAGAGAAGATCAGGGCAGTCCCACTTCCCTGGTTCTGCAGACCCAGGATCTGAACCGCACACGCCGATTCGTTGAAGAGGTCTGCCACTCCGCATCCAGCCATCCTGCCTTCAACATGCGCTGCAATGCTGGATACAACGACCCCTCTTCCACATTCAACAGGTCTTCTGAGGTCTGTTGAATATGTTGCACCAATGCATACCCATGCATTGGCTTCACCTTCAACGAACGGAGAATCATCATCTCTAAAGCTCCCGGAAATAGATCTCGCGGCTTTTGCATAGACTCTCACACCTATTTATGTCAGGCCTAGGGTAACTAGGCCTGAAAGGTTTTGGCAATTCAGCTCCCATTAACCTCACGGTCCACATCCCGCTCTGCGCTGCGACTTCTCAAACTGCTTCAAAACAACGAGAGTCTTAGTCAAGGCCGCGAGCACAAGTAGCCACCCGAATCTACATCACGGTTGAGCCCGCCGGGATTTTCGGCAAGTTCACCCGGACCGGAGACGCACTGGCGCGAACTTGGTCAAAACGAGACTTTGCAGGGCACTGCTGAAGCTATGCAGTTCGGGGCGATGGCAGCGTGCGAAAAGGGTGAACCTGCACCACCAGCCGTTCGGGGCGGGCCGTGCAGGTCTTAGGTCAGGAATTGAGGCTTGAATTTAGCGACCGTCGTGGTCTGCATCACCAGCACTTGCGGATTTGTGACCGGCAGCGCTGATCGAAACGGTGTCGGCTGGCGCAGGGGCTGATTGGGCCGGTGCAGGAGTGGTGGAAGCCTTCTGTACTTCTGCCTGAGGCAGCATAGGGACTGAGGAACTAATAGCGGCAAAACTCATAGTGAAACACCTCACAGGTGCTCATCGGCACAAGGAGGTGTTCGCATTAGTACTCAGATGGCCGCTGCGCTCAGGCAGAATCCGGGTGCGTGCACAATGCAGGTATCGGTTCTCTCATGATCGTCCTTGCGGACAGACTTCAGGCGCAGCATCGCGTGCGATTCAAAGCTATTGTTCAGTATCGACTGCAACATGGGATCGCGCATGCTTGGACTGGAGTAGATGGTCATAATCGACAAGAGCTCAGCGGCAAAGTGATCCTGCCGCCGCGTGATTCCGAGAACCATAGCGTCATTTACACCGAGGTTTCTTCCTACCGAAAGGGGCAGCACCAGGACCCCGCCTTCGCTCAGACAATCAAGCCACGCGGGATGCGGGTGCGTAACTCCCGCATTTACGAGGATTGCATCACAGGAGACAGGATTGACATCGGCTCCATCTCTGTTCAGCACTTTCACGTGGTCGTAATTCATCAGATTTGTGACGGCAATTTCGGCGAGAGCGGAATCGATTTCAGCGGCAACCACTGAGCCTTTGGATCCGACCACTTCAGCCATAATCGCGGTATAGTAACCCGTTCCGCATCCACAGTGAAAGACGCGCTTACCCGGGCTCAGTTTGAGCGCGGCTATTAGGCGCGCGATCATGCTGGGCTGGCCATTATTCAGAAACTTCTCGCTTCTGAGAGCCACAAACACGTCATGATAGACATCGCATACGCTGCTCGTAGTGCGATAACTGGACTGCCTTAGAGAGTTACCGGACGAGAACTTCCAAGGCGGCTCTCCAAGGTACCGCTCTCTTGGAACCCGAGCGAATGCAGACACCAAATCAGGCGATTCGAGACCGGCAACTATGCGGAGTTCTTCGGAGTAGAAGCGGCGACACTGCTCCAGTGTGAAATGACTGTTTGCCTCTTCGGTCATTGTTTCCTTTCGAAATCAACTTGCGTCTGCTTCGGATTGAGTCGAGTGAATACTTCGACTGTAAACGCTAGGAGGTTTCGTAGAAAGGCCCCGAGCCACCTACATACAAGCATAAGTTCCGTTTTGGGACCAGGCTTACTTAGAAATGGTCGGCGACATTAAATGAGGCGAACTTCCCGTAAAACGGGGTACTGAGATGGTCCGCCGCTTGATCTTCCACTTGGGTGTGGTTGATCTTGTTGGCAGGTTACTTCGGGAGGATCATCGAGATGCAGATTCGTTCGGTTGGCATTGATCTTGGCAAGACAACATTTCACCTGATGGCCCTTGGCGATAACGGCAAGAGTTCACCCAGAAGCAGCTCATCACCTTTACTGCGAACCTGCAGACATTGCTGATCGGGATGGAGGCATGCTCGGGTGCGCATTTCCTGGGCCGTGCGTTGCGGGCACAGGGTCATGACGTGAAGCTGATTCCAGCTCAGTTCGTGAAGCCTTTCGTAAAGTCCAACAAGAACGACTTCCTCGATGCGGAAGCGATCGCCGAAGCTGTCGATCGGCAGAACATGCGCTTCGTTCCGATCAAGACCGACGACCAGCTCGACCTGCAGGCGCTGCACCGAGTGCGTGACCGGCTGATGGCTCGAAGAACTTCTGTGATCAACCAGATTCGTGCCTTTCTGTTGGAGCTCGGTATAGTCTTTGCGAAGAGCCCTATACGGCTGAGAGAAGCCATACCCGAGGTGCCATGCACCCATCGCGATTCTGTCTCGCTTGCATCGCAACTCGGTAGCACGAGTTCCATGAATCAGGATCTTACGGAGATATACGGAGATATCTATTAAGATACGGCGATAACGAAGGCCAAAAGCAGTCATTGGGGTATAGACAGGGCTTCTGAATACGTCGAATCCCCAATTAACTTTTCTTCGGCAGCAGAATTTGTGGCCAGCTTGGCCAAAAATTATGCTGCAAATTACAGGAGCGCAGTTTTCTTGACAGCCGTGTTCGGTAACCCCTATAGTTCCACCTGCGGTAACGTACACGTTATATTCCAGTCTGCGCTTGCTTTCTTCGGGAAGCGAACGCAACTCTACTTCTGGCTCTTTCCGAGGCCTTTGCATGTTGCAGGATCAGATTTCCATCCAACAGACGACCGCATCCGCTCTCTTTCCGCCGGGACAACTGAAACTTCCCTCAGCCCCGTCCTCCGAGCAGGGAGAAGTCAAGGCGTGGAGCGAGTCGGTCGATATGATCACCTACGTACCGGCGGAGCCGGACACAAATCCGCTGTTTCTGGAGAAGCGCGTCTACCAAGGCAGCAGTGGCCGCGTGTATCCGCTGCCAGTGATAGATTCAATCGATACAAAGCCACAGTCGCGCTCCTGGCAGGCGGTTCACATCGAGAACGAGTTCCTGCGTTTGATGGTTATGGCGGAGATCGGTGGACGCATTCACATTGGACTGGACAAGCGAACAGGCTACGACTTCTTCTATCGTCAGAACGTCATCAAACCTGCGCTCGTGGGTCTCGCGGGTCCGTGGATATCCGGCGGCGTGGAGTTCAACTGGCCCCAGCACCATCGGCCCGCCACATTTATGCCCGTTGAAGTTTCAATCGAGCGCTCGCCGGACGGCGCCGTCACAGTTTGGTGCAGCGATCACGACCCGATGGCACGCATGAAAGGCATGCACGGCGTCTGCCTTTATCCCGGTAAAGCGTACGTGGAGGTCAAGGTCAGGCTATACAACCGCACAACTGATACGCAGACCTTTCTCTGGTGGGCGAACGTCGCCACCCGTGTTCACGAGAAGTATCAATCGTTCTTCCCGCATGACGTGCGTTTCGCCGCCGATCATGCCAAGCGCGCTGTTACGGAGTATCCGCTGAGCCAGGACCTTTACTATGGCGTGGATTACGGCGAGCGTGTGCAGACGGGCGTGCCCTCACATGAGCTTCCTTCACACTTTGTGCCCGACGGCTCCTACCCGGCGAACGATCTGGGCTGGTATGCCAACATTCCGGTGCCGACCAGCTACATGATCGTGGGCTCGCGCTACGATTTCTTTGGTGGGTACGATCACGCAGCCGATGCCGGCACGGTGGCGGTTGCCAACCACCACATCTCTCCCGGAAAGAAGCAGTGGACGTGGGGTAACCACGACTTCGGATATGCATGGGACCGCAATCTGACGGACAGCGATGGACCGTATGTCGAACTGATGTCGGGGGTTTATACCGATAACCAGCCGGACTTCAGCTTTCTGACGCCAGGTGAGACGAAGACCTTCAGCCAGTTCTGGTATCCGGTCAGCACCATAGGGCCTCCGGACCTTGCCAATCTGGATGGCGCGCTCCGCCTCGAAACGGATGCCGGGAATGTCATCATTCACCTTCAGGTCACTTCCGACCGTCCCGGCGCCACGGTGCAGCTACTCCGCAACGGTGTCGAAGCTGCATGCTGGATAGACGATCTTTCCCCGAAGGAAGCTCGCCATTATCTTATGCCTGTATCCGATTCTACGGGGGTGCTCGAAGTCAGGGTTTCGCAGGGAGACAATGTCCTGCTGCGCTACGCTCCGACGGAGATTGTGCCAATGCAGGAGCCCGATGTAGCCATCGAGCCTCCGTTACCTGAGGACGTCGTCAGCAGCGATGAGTTGTACCTCAACGGTCTTCATCTGGATCAGTATCGGCATCCCACCCGCGCCGCGGAGCTGTACTGGCTGGAGGCGGTGCGTCGCGATCCGGGCGACAGCCGCTCCAATCATGCGCTCGGCCGGTTCCACATGCGCCGAGGTGAATTCGCAGTAGCGAAGGAGTATCTGCGCACCGCGATTGCACGCCTGACTAGGCGCAACCCAAACCCGAGCGACGGCGAGCCGCACTACACCTTCGGTCTCACTTTGCAGTTCCTGGGCCGGGCTACCGACGCCTATGACGCCTTCTACAAATGCACGTGGAACGCGGCGTGGCGCGGCCCTGGATATCATCGGCTTGCGGAGATCGACTGCAGCCGGAAGGAATGGGCAAAGGCTCTCGATCATCTTGACCGCTCTTTGCTGGCGGAGGCGGACAATCTTAATGCCCTTAGCCTGAAGGCCATCGTTCTGCGTCGTCTGGAGTGTACGGATGAAGCCGCAAGCTTAATTTCCCAGATTCGGTCGCTCGATCCTCTTGACGTAACAAGCCGCTTCCTGGAATCCGGTAACGTGGCAGGAGACGCACAGCAGCAGATTGACCTTGCCTTGGACTTCATGCGCGCTGGCCTGCTGGAAGAGGCACTGGAGGTACTACGCGCCGATCGTCCTGGCAACTATGACGGTGGCGCCACTATTCGTCTGTATGCCACGGCGGATGTACTGCAGCGGCTCTGTCGCGATGCGGAAGCTGCCGCGTCACGTCAGCAGGCTGCGGTGGCCGATCCGGCGTATGTCTTTCCAAGCCGACTAGAAGAGATGCTTCTGCTGGAGCGAGCTATCCGTGCAAATCCGATGGATGCACACGCGCACTATTATCTAGGCAACCTACTCTACGACCGCCGGCGCTACGATGAGGCGATCTCGCACTGGGATCGCGCGGCCGCACTTGATCCGAATTTCCCAACTACGTGGCGAAATCTGGGTTTCGCGCGCTTCAATGTGCTACATGATGCGAAGGGAGCGGCGGCCGCGTTTGCCCACGCATGCAAGCTTGCCCCGAACGATGCACGTATCGCCTACGAGCAGGATCAGTTGCTGAAGCGCATCGGCACTCCTTTGAAAGAACGCCTGAAGAATATGACGGCTCACATGAACTTGGTGGAGCGGCGCGACGATCTCTCCGTCGAGTTTGCCTCCCTGCTCAATAGCACAGGACAACCCGAACGTGCGCTGGACCTGTTGCGGGATCGCAACTTTGGCCCGTGGGAGGGCGGAGAAGGCCAGGTGTTGGCGCAGTATGTCCGCGCCAATGTTTTGCTTGCGCAGCAGGCGCTCGCACAAGGCCATGCGACAGCTGCAATCGAGTTTCTGCAGAAGGCAGGTAACCCGCCGGAGAATCTCAGCGAAGCCAAGCATCTGTTGATGAATTTCAGCATGATTGATTACTGGATGGGTGCTGCACTCACCGCAGGGGGTGACCGTGACCGCGCCATCAAATACTGGAAGCATGCCGCCAGCCATACAAGCGACTTCCAGCAGATGCAGGTGCAGTCCATCTCAGAGACCACCTACTGGAGCGCCATGGCGCTTCGTGCTCTTGGCAGTGAGACGGAAGCAGCCGAGCTCTTCCGTGCTATTGACGTTTATGCCTGCAAGCTAGAAGAAGACACTGCGAAGATCGATTACTTCGCAACTTCGTTGCCGGCAATGCTGCTCTTCCACGAAGACCTGAAAGAGCGTCAGAACATCACGGCACGATTCCTGCACGCACAAGCCCAGCTTGGGCTTGGCAACAAGGACGAGGCAAAGCGACTGCTGAGCGAGGTGCTTTCGTTGGACCACAGCCACATCGGCGCAATTGATCTTCTCACCACCATTTCCAGAGACGAAAGCTGACCCATGCGGGGACCATCCACCACCATGACAAGTTCCTCGTTCGTCGTATCGGCTGAACGTAGCGCCTATGTCTGGGGCATCGCCATTGTCGCCGCTCTTGGTGGCCTCCTCTTTGGCTATGACTGGGTAGTGATCGGCGGTGCGCGTGAGTTCTACGAGAGATATTTCCACCTCGTCTCGCCTGCCCTAGTCGGTTGGGTCAACAGTTGCGCTCTTGTCGGGTGCCTGATAGGTTCGCTGGCCTCAGGTTATCTGGCGGAGCGCTTCGGCCGCCGGCCCATTCTGCTCATCGCCGCCATCCTGTTTGCCATCTCGTCCGGACTTACCGGGTGGTCGTACTCCCTCATCGCATTCATCTCGTGGCGAATCGTCGGTGGCGTCGCCATCGGGCTTGCATCGAATGTTTCGCCGCTGTACATCGCGGAGATCAGCCCGGCGAATCTCCGTGGGCGGCTGGTTAGCCTGAACCAATTTGCCATCGTTGTCGGCATCCTGCTGGCGCAGATCATGAACTGGCGAATCGCTCGACCGGTTTCCGCAGGCCTGGCTCCAGAACAACTACTTTCCACATGGAACGTGCAGTACGGCTGGCGATGGATGTTTACTGCAGTGGTGGCGCCGGCATTCATCTTCATGATGGCTTCCTTCTTCATTCCTGAGAGTCCGCGCTGGTTGCTTACGCGCGCCCGCAGGCAGGAGGCAAGCAGTGTACTCGCGAAGATCGGTGGCGCCTTCTATGCGCATGCGGAGATTGCCAATATCGAATTGACGATCGCCGAAGAGTCTACCCTTGCGCAGGCAAGCTCGATGGAACTACTGCACCGTCCTGTCCGGCGCATTGTTCTCATTGGCATCGCCTTGGCAGTGCTGCAGCAGTGGACTGGCATCAACGTACTATTCAACTATGCCTCGGACGTGTACCGCAGCGCCGGATATGGCGCCAATGACATTCTGCTTAATATTGTGATCACGGGCGCCATCAATCTGATCTTCACGATATTTGCAATGCTGCTGGTGGACCGGCTTGGGCGCCGCTGGCTAATGCTTCTTGGATGCATCGGCATTGGCGTGTCTCATCTGCTCTGCGCTCTGGCATACGCCGAACACTGGAAAGGTGCAGCGGTATTAGTGCTCACACTGGGCGCGATTGCCTGTTATGCACTGACGCTTGCTCCTGTGACGTGGGTGTTGATCGCGGAGATCTTTCCGAACAGGGTACGCTCTCAGGCGGTCTCTGTGACAGTCAGCGCTCTGTGGCTGGCATCGTTTGCCCTGACGTATACCTTTCCGCTGCTCAATCAGGCGCTGGGCACTGGCGGAATCTTCCGTACATACGGAGTCATTTGCCTGGTAGGCTGGGCACTTGTTTTCTTCTTCGTTCCGGAGACAAAAGGGCGCAGCTTGGAGGATATCGAGCAGTTGATGGTCCAGCAGTAGAAGAGCGCAATCGCCGGAACAAATTGCGGAGCAAATGCAAAGCGGACAGCAACACCCCCTAGGAGGGCTGTCTCTTCCATCGGTGAAGCTTCTCACTGCGTAACACTGCAGTGTCAAGGCTGGCGTTGCGGATGGGCACTTATTGGGTGAGACAATGTATTGCAACAATTCATGCGGGTGTAACCATGTCGGATACGAAGGGATTTTCCGGAATCAAGGAAATTGCGCGTGCGCTGAATGTGTCGATCGGGACGGTCGACCGGGCGCTACATGGGCGCGCCGGCGTCAGCGAAAAGACAAAGATGCGTGTTTTGCAGATGGCCGACCGCATCGGCTATAAGCCAAATCTTGCGGCACAGGCGTTGAAGCTGAACCGGAAGCTTTCGATTGCTGCGATTCTTCCCAAACACATCTCCCACTTCTTCGATCCTGTGCGAGCGGGAATTCGTGCGGCGGCAGCAGCAACGGTTGGCACGCAGGTGGCACTGGAGTTTCATGAATACCCGCGCATCGGCGTGGGTGATGTGGAGGCCTTCAAACGGGCAACTGAGCGGCAGTATGACGGCATCATCTTCCTGCCCAGCGATACGTTAAAGTTCGATTCGCTGATCCGGACCCTGTCGCGCAATGGGACCGCGATGATGTGCGTGGGCAGCGATGCCCCGAACACAGACCGCATGGGTTCCGTGGCAACGCATGCCTATGTCAGCGGCGCCATTGCCGCCGAGTTGTTGGCGATGAGGCTACCGCGGAGCTCGGCGGTCGCGGTTTTTAGCGGCGACCTTTTCACCATGGACCACGCCGAAAAGTTGCGCGGATTTGCTGCCACGCTGGCCGTGCAGGCTCCCCACCTAATGCTTCGGCCCGCGCTGGAAAGTCACGAACAGCCGAAGCAGGCGTATCAGCAGGCGCTTGCGCTGATGAAAGGCAAAGACCGCCCACAGGGGCTGTATATAAGTACGGCGAACAGCATACCTGTGCTAAAGGCGCTGGACGAGCTAAGCCTCCTTGGCAAGATCCAGATCGTTACGACCGATCTTTTTCAGGAGCTAATACCGCTCATCGAGTTTGGAAAAGTGATGGCGACGCTGTATCAGCGGCCCTATACTCAGGGCAAAGTCGCCTTCGAGACGCTGATGCGGCATCTGCGGGGCGATGATAAGTTGCATCCGTCAATACGACTTGCACCGCATATCATCTTCCGCAGCAATTTGTCTCTTTTCTCCAGTCAGATCATCAATACAGACGAAGAGGCGGAGGTGGAGGCAGAGTTGTCCGAAGGATAGGGCAATCTGATCCTTATTCGCACAATGTCTTTCAGCCGTCACTATATCCTGCAGTCCGAAGAACTCGCCGTGGAAGTTCGCCCGGACGAAGGCGGTCGAATCGCATCCCTGAGGGACCTCTTTTCTGGGCTCGAATTTCTTGCGCAGTCACAACACCGCGGACCTTTTGCCCATCCGTCCATGGATGCCATGTTCCGCAATGGCCCATGCGCCGGCATTGAGGAATGCCTGCCCACGGTTGCGCCGTGCAGCGCAGACACCGAAGGCGGCCCGGCACCCGATCACGGCGACTTCTGGCAGCTTGCCTGGAATGTCTCGGAGGCGAACGAACAATCACTCTCCATGTGGGCTGACGGTTTCAGCCGTCTGCTCCGGTTGGAGAAGACGCTGACTGTCGACCGGAGCATCCTACGCATCGCATACTCGGTCAAGAACATCGATTGCAGCCCGCAATCGTTCCTGTATGCCTGCCATCCGCTTTTTGCGGTAGAGGCAGGCGACCGCATCGTGCTTCCGGAGGATATCCACTCGCTGCGGCTGGACTATTCGCGGAACGACAGACTTGGTAAGCGTGGCGACATCGTCTCGTGGCCGGTATCCCATACCTCGGTGCCACTGGACAGGGCAGCAGGTGACGACGCCAGTTCGGCAGACATGCTCTACACGGGCCGCCTGAGTACCGGCGTGTGCAGCATCCACCGCGCTGCAATGGGCGAAAGGCTGGACGTGATCTTCGATACGGATATGCTTCCCTACCTTGGCGTTTGGCTCTGCTATGGCGGCTGGCCCGAGGATGGGACAATGTATCGGCAATATGCGGTCGCCCTGGAGCCGACAACGTCGCCTTACAACACGCTGACCGAAGCACAGCAGGCAGGTGCTGCCATCAACCTTGCTGCAGGCGCCACGTACAAATTCGCCATCTCGTTCCGCATCGGCCGATCCTGACACACGCCGGAGTATGCATTCTCTCTACCTCCAACGAAAGTAAGCCCGCCGAAATGGGGGCCTCTTCTAATTAGTGCATTTCGCTGGACGTAATGCTTCCTACGTCCGCACCATTGTTGGCAGAGAAGACAGCGTTGACACGAAAGGTGCTGTCCGCACGGCAGAACGGCGAGAAAGCGATCGGGACCTCAATCTTCCGCGTCGCCCCTGCTGAAATGTTCCCGATAGGCAGCGGCGGCGGCAGCACTACTGCTGCTTTACAGCCCGAGCTTGCAGACCGGCGCGAGGGAGAAGCTGTTGATGCGCGCATTCTTTGCCGCAGCTCTTCCGGTGTTGATGAAGGAAAGCTGCCAGATGCGGAGAAGGTCTGAGCCTGCCTTCTTCGTGATGGCAGCCTGCAGGTTCGACATCCCCACCACCGGGGCGACGGTGATGCTGTCGAGACCGGGAGCATATCCGCCGGCATTCGGATTCGCGATGACAATCTTGTTTGCTCCGGCATTGAGTTGCACCGTCAACAGAACAGGAACCGGTGAGTCGAAGGTGCTGCCGTTGACATCGAGCTGGGTTGCAAGACCGCCATTCACCGAGACGAAGAACGTACGCAGACCGCTGGTGGCGTAGTCAATTTCTAGCTGGTAAGTGCCGGCCTCCACGACGGTGACGCCACGGAAGGTCACCGCATTCTGGCTGCCGTCACCATAGTTGCCCACATAGGCCCCGCCGGAGCAGAAGCTGCATCCTCCCACGCTGGCGGTTCCGCTGAGTTCGGCAGCCTCTGCCTCATAAGTCGTGAAATCAGGCGCGATGGCGGTTCCATTGCCGACGATCACAATGCGGTCGAGATCGGCAGCATAGGTTCCCGGGTTGCCGAAGGTGATGACATTATTGCCCTCCTGCAACGTAACAGGGACCGCAGATGACTGCGGAAGGTTGAAGCTGCCGCCCCCCAGGTTCAATGTTGCAGCGGAAGCGCCGTTGATGGAGTATGTCAGAGCGCGCGGTCCCTGCGTCATCGCATCTACCTGCATGCGATAGGTACCGGCCTTTGCCACATACACATTGTTGAAGGATGCGGTATTCGTCGTGGACGAAGCCCCCAAATAGCTGACCTTTGCTCCCCCGGAGCACGCCGTGCACTGCGAGACGTACGGCGTGCCAACAAGTACAGCGGATTCCGCTTCGTAGCTCTGCGCGACGGGTGCGCTTACAACACCCGACGGCGTCACCTTCAGCAGCCGCGAGCCGTGGCCGAGAATTGTCGTCGTAAACTGCGTCGGAAAGACACCCAGGCTGATACGGTTCCATACATTACGAACGGCGATTGCATTTCGGAAGCCGAGGTCGCTCCAGCGGACCGTCACCCTGCCGGGCAGGCCATTCAGATTATAGAGCGCGACATAGACGCTGCCGTCTGCCTGCTTCGAGATCCAGACAGGCTGCGCTCCACCGGTCACTTGTGTGGCAGGGCGGCCAGATTGGTCGACCGCGAGCAGCTCATCGTTCGTCAACGCGGTCTTCGCGAAATCATCGAGTCGAGTAAGGTCACCACCAAGATAAAGCGGTGAGTTCGCCATGGCCCAGATGGTAATTGCACTTTGCTTCTCGTCGTCAGACAAGCCGTCGAGCGCACCATCTCCTACGTCGAGCGTGTCCATGTCATTCCATCCAAGTGTCTTGCTCGTCTCATGCTGCCAGCCAACGTCGTCGTACTCACGCAGAACGATGCGGGGCCAGTTCGTCAGTGTGGCGCAACGTCCTTCACACTCGACGTCGTCATCGATGCGTCGTGCATTGGAAAACTGCTGCCAGACAGAGGCGTAATCCTGCGAGAGCTGCCATGATACCGTCAGCCAGATGGGGCGGCCGGTCTTCGCAATGGCTTTGGACCACGCCTCTACATCAGCACGATTGTCGATAGAGAGATCGTTCGAATAAGAGCCGGGCGTCACCGCATCTAGCTTGACGAAATCGAAGCCCCACTCTGAGAACAGGGCGACAACGGAATCGATATACTCCTGCGCACCTGGCTTTGTGAAGTCGATCTTGTCGTGGTACGGATACGGTGGATTGCCGCCGAAGGCATTGCCGCGGGCGAGCGGAGTGACCACAATATCCTGCGTGCGATACTGCGTGCCCACGATGGGATAGTTGCCGTCGACGGCAGGCTGCTCAATGCCGGGGATCCAGTAAATACCGACCTTTTGGCCGTTGGCATGAATGTGTGCAACAAGCGCCTTGATGTCAGGGAACGTAGCCGCATTGGGAATGGGCCGCCCATTCTGATCGAAGCTTCCCTGCCAACCGGAATCGAGATTGATATAGACGAAGCCATGCTCTTGCAGGCCTGATGCCTTAAGGGCATCCGACTGCGTGATCATGTTGGCCTGCGTTAGGAAGTTGCCGTTAATGGTTTGCTCGCTGAAGCTGCTCCAGCCGAGATAGGGCTTCTCGCCGGCACCATTCACCTGAGCACCGGCAGAAGGCATAAGAAGGACAACTCCGACGAAGAGGGCTGAGATAGGAAGGACATAACGTTTCATGCGAATCCTCTGGGACTGCTGATATCGAGCGCGCAGGCGGGAGGAAAATACCCAAATCGACGCATGAAAGGGGAACAAGCGCGTAGCGTCCTTGGCGTGTGTGGATGTCCTGTCGCCAAATGTGGCTTCAATATAACCGTGTACGAACACGATTTGTCAACTGAATATGTACTCGGGTGTTTATTTCGCGAATGCAGTCGCAGATAAGAGTTGCCGATCATAGGCGCTAGTAGTTATTGTGTACGTTACCGCATCTTTCACCCGAGACCAGTGCAACAAGCTGTTTCAGGAGTACACCTTCCATGCACCGCAGAATCGCACAGCATCTTCATTCTTCCGCATGTCTTCCACTCTTCTTTGCTGCAACTGCTGTGGCACAGAGCGCACCAACAGCGATCCACGTCGATGAGTCCGCTCTCGTATTTCGTATCGATGCCGACGACACGACCTACGAGTTCGGCGTCAACGAGCATGAGCGTCTTCAGACTCTCTATTGGGGCGAACGGATCTCGGCGAAGGACCACGCTGCATCCGCAAAAGAATCTCCGGGGGCGGCTTCTTTCGACGCTCCGTTGAATACCACGCCTCAGGAGTTCGTTGGATGGGGCGGCGGTCTGTACGTCGAGCCTGACCTGAAGATCACGTTTCCAGACGGCAATCGCGATCTGGACCTGAGGTATATCAGCAACAGTCTGCGAGACGGCGTCCTTTCTGTACATATGAAAGACATTTCTCTGCCTGTGACGGTGACGCTGGAGTACAGGGTAGATGAAGAAACCGGCATCGTGGCTCGCCGAGCCATAGTGGAGAACCACACAGGCAAACCATTTGTCGTGGAGTCCGCAAGTTCCGGAACCTGGAACCTGCCCCGAGGCGCAGACTATGTGGTGCGATATCTTTCAGGCCGCTGGGCAGGTGAATGGACGGTGAACGAGCAGAAGATACAGCCGGGAAAAACTATCCTAGAGAGTCGGCGGGGCACCACCGGTGCGCAGAACAATCCGTGGTTCTCAATCCGTACGCAGGAGGCCACGGAGGACGAAGGCGATGTCTGGTTCGGCGGTCTAGCGTGGAGCGGATCGTGGCAGATCGCGGTTGAGCTTGATGCCGTACAGCAGGTCCGTGTCACGGGGGGCTTCAACCCGTTCGACTTTGGATATCAACTGAAGCCCGGAACAACACTCGAGACACCCTGGTTTTATGCAGGACGTACATCGCACGGCCTGGGCGATGCATCGCGCAAGATGCATCGGCTCGAACTGCATTCCTTGTTGCCGCATGCGCCTCAACCGAAGCTCCGTCCCGTCCTCTACAACTCATGGGAGGCGACTGAGTTCAAGGTCAATGAAGCCGGCCAGATGGCGTTGACTGAGAAAGCAGCGTCGCTCGGCGTTGAGCGCTTCGTCATGGACGATGGCTGGTTCGGAGCCCGCAATAACGATCACGCCGGACTTGGCGACTGGACGGTGAACCCCCAGAAGTTTCCGCACGGACTGAAGCCGCTGATCGATAAGGTGCACTCCCTCAACATGGACTTCGGCTTGTGGGTGGAACCGGAGATGGTGAATCTCGACAGCGATCTTTATCGCAAGCATCCGGACTGGGTCCTCAACTTCGAAGGACGGCCTCGTACGGAAGGCCGTAACCAGCTTGTCCTGAACCTTGCTCGCGAAGACGTGCGCCAGCACGTATTCTTATTTCTGGATAAGTTACTCACCGAAAATAGCATTGCGTTCCTTAAGTGGGATTACAACCGCAACTGGTCCGAGCCGGGCTGGCCAGCGGTTGCACCGAACGCGCAGAAGAACGTCTATGTCGAGTTCACCAGCAACTTCTATGGCATTCTGCGCGAACTTCGCCTCAAGCACCCTAATGTTGAGATCGAATCCTGCTCCGGTGGAGGCAGCCGCGTCGATCTTGGAGTGATTCCACTGACCGATGAGGTCTGGCCCTCGGACAACACGGACGCGTTCGATCGTTTGCGGATTCAGCACGGTTTCACGCAGGCCTACGCGCCGGGGATTATGATGGCCTGGGTGACCGACTCGCCGACATGGGTGAATCAGCGCACCCTATCGCTGGAGTACCGTTTCCTTTCTTCGATGCAAGGCTCGCTGGGCATTGGAGCAGACCTGACGAAGTTCACGCCCGACGAGATGGAGACGGCGCGGAGGATGGTAGCCGCTTACAAAGCGATCCGCGAAACCATGCAGCGTGGAGACCTGTACCGGCTGGTGCCTCCCACGAACGGCAGCGAGGTCTCCGTCACAGAATCCGTTGCACCGGATAAGCATCAGGCAGTGCTGTTCTCTTTCCTGCACTCCAGCACCGAGCTGTACGCGTTCCCGCGTATCCATCTGCGCGGCCTTGATCCTGAAAGGACCTATACGCTGCGCTCGATCTACGGCAAAGTGAGCAACGATACTCCCACCTCTGCTACCGGCTCCTACTGGATGCATAAGGGCATTGATGTGAATCTGCGGGGCGACTTCCAGGCAGCGGCCTTCGTATTGCAAGGAGAGTCCCGTTGAGTACACGACGTGAATTTCTCGCCAGCGCCGCATTGATAGCTTTAGCGTCCAATGTGCCCCTGGACGCCTCCGAAGCCAGTCAGACTGCCGGTGAGACGGATATCTGGTTCGCGCAGGAAGCGAAGCACTGGCTTGAGGCGCTTCCTCTGGGCAATGGTAATCAGGGTGCCATGATCTACGGGGGAGTCGAAAACGAACGGCTTGCCTTGTCCGACTCCACAGCATGGTCTGGAGCTCCTGGCGAACACGAAGTCAATCCGCAAGCGCGGGAACACCTTGGCGAGATACGGAAGCTCATCTTCGACGGGAAGTATGCCGAAGCGACGCAGGCCAGCCGAAAGTATTTACCCGGACGCGGGAGGAATTTTGGCACAAATCTTCCTCTTCCAGATCTGCTCATTCAGTTCGACAGCCTACCTGATCCAATCACTGACTACAGGCGCTCACTGGACTTGGATACAGCCGTTGCGGGCGTTTCATTTGAGGCAGATGGACAAAAGCATGTGCGGGAAGCGTTTGCTTCGCATGCCCACAAAGTGCTCGTGTATCGCATCGCACACCCAGCATCGTTCCGCGTGACCTTTGCGCAGTCGCCGTTGCCAACGACCATACGAGCGGAATGGAACCGCTTGCTTCTCCATGGACGCGCTGTCGAATCGAAGCATAGCGATGGCAAATCTGGCGTCGAATTTGAAATTCAAATAGAGGTGATCAAGCAGGGCGGTCATCTGGAGGCAAACGGCCAGACCATCTCGATCACGGGTTCGTCGTCCGCAACGATCCTCATTGCAATCGCGACCTCCTTCCACGGCAACAATCCCACCACTGCCTGCCAGCGGTCGCTTGCGGCCGCACGGTCAGCTTATTATCAGAAGCTGAAGAGTACGCATATCGCCGACTACGCTCCCTTGTTCCGTCGGCTCTCGCTGAAGCTCGGCGACGACTCACGGCGCGATACACCGACGGATCTTCGCCGGCAGGCAGTTTTAAAAGGCGCAAGCGATCCCGGTCTCCATGCGCTGTTCTTTCAATACGGACGCTATCTCACCATTGCGGGATCTCGAGCGGACTCTGCTCTACCGCTGGCATTACAGGGAATTTGGAATGACGGTCTTGCGGCCGCAATGGGCTGGACGGATGACTTCCACCTCGATATCAATACAGAGCAAAACTACTGGGCTGCAGAGGTCTGTAATCTCTCCGAATGCCAGCTTCCGCTCTTTCGATTTCTGGAATCGCTTCGGATTGCTGGCCAACGCACCGCAACCGAGATGTATGGAGCGAAGGGGTGGGTGGTGCACACAGTCACCAATCCCTGGGGTTACACAGCGCCGGGCGATGTCGGCTGGGGCATCTTTCCTGCGGCAGGAATATGGATTTCGCTTCAGCTATGGGATCACTACGTCTTCACAAAAGACACGCGATTCCTACAGAACACCGCCTTTCCAGTCCTGCACGACGCAGCAGAGTTCTTCCTGTCGTACATGGTGATGGAGCCGAGCCACAACTGGTTGGTTACTGGACCTTCCGAATCGCCTGAGAATGCGTTTGTCGATCCCCATGGTGGCAACGCGAGTGACAGCATGATGCCAACCATTGATCGTGTCATGCTCTTTGCCCTGTTCTCGATCTGTGAGCGTGCGTGCTCCGACCTGAAGATGGAGACTGCCTTTGCTGAACAAGTCAAACAGGCAAGAGCCAAACTGCCACCTTTGCAGGTGGGGCGCTACGGCCAGCTGCAGGAGTGGCTGTTTGATTTTGAAGACGCATATCCAAATCATCGGCATACGTCACATCTCACCGCGCTGTATCCGGAGTCGCAGGTGGACATCCGCAATACGCCCGCGCTCGCGCACGCCGCCGAGGTGACAATCGAGCGCAGGACCAGTGCCAGGGATTGGGAGCAGACGGAGTGGGGCCGCGTGAACTTCATGGCATTCTATGCACGCCTACTCAAGGGAGACCAGGCTCTGCGCTATCTCAACGATCTGCTGATAAAGGCTACTGGTGATAATCTGCTAACGTTTTCGCAGGGCGGTGTTGCCGGTGCAGAAGACAACATCTTCGCCATCGATGGCAACACGGCCGGTTCAGCGGCCATTGCCGAGATGCTGTTGCAATCGCAACGCGGCGAAGTCGAGTTATTGCCCGCCCTGCCGAAGGCTTGGCCAGATGGAGAGGTGTGTGGCCTGTGCGCAAGAGGCGGTCACACTGTGGACATCACGTGGCGGAACGGAACACTTGTTTTCGCGGCAGTACACAGCCGCTTCGGCGGAATGCTGCCGGTACGTTACGGAGAGACTGTAAAGCAGTTCAACATGGCTGCGGGGTCGACGCTACGCCTACGCGCCAACATGCTGCAATAAGGAAACGGGACATGAAATCTTCCGCCCTTGCGCTTACTGTCCTTACGTTCTCGCCGCTCATCGCAGTTGCACAAGTGCATGGTTCTCCAAAAACCATCACGGAGAAGATTGAGTGGACCTGGGGACCAGCCGGCATTACCGATCCGCATCTTCTAAGTTTCAGATTCACCTGCCTGGTATGAACCGGACAGCAGCTCCGCCTCCGGGTGCAAGCTTGATGTTGAGTGATGAGGTTGCCGTTACCGAAATCTTGCGGATGTTTACCTGCTTCGGCTGTGTCGCCGCATTGGGCCCATCCTCATATACTTCAGCCGTAAAGTTGCCGCTGCCCAAAAACGTCAACGGTACATTCAGGTCGCGTGGTGTCCAGTTCGTCATGCTGCCCAGATACCATTCCTTGCCATGCCGTCGAACAACGGTAGAATACTCGCCCACCTCACCTCCCACAACGTGCGTCTCATCCCAGGTTGTAGGAACGTCCTTCAAAAACTGGAATGCTGCGGCAGCTTCTCCTGCATAATTCTGGGGACTGTCGGACACCATTGGGACCGGATTCTCATACACGACATACAGTGCGAGCTGCTGCGCACGCGTGCCCATCACTTGTGGAGACGCATTTCGAGCAACAAAACTGTCCTCCGTCTGGTTATCGAAAGCTCCAGCCGTATAGTCCATAGCACCGACTAATGAGCGCGTCCAGGCGAATACTGCACGATCCACTGGGCTATCACGACGACCGACCTTATTGTTTTCAAGTCCGAGGACAGATTCGTAGCTCATGACGTTCGGATACGTTCGCATGATTCCCCAGGGTGTGTGACAGCCATGAAAGTCCACCATCAGATGATGTTCCGCGGCGTAGCGTGCCACGTCGTAGAAGAACTGGATGCCTTCCTGATCGTCGCGGTTGATGAAGTCGATCTTAAGACCGGCAACTCCCCACTTCTCATAGAGTGGGAACGCTTCCTTCATCTGCGCCATGACCGAAGTGGAGTAGAGCCAGATCCAGACCTTCACGTTTTTTGTGGCAGCGTACTTCACAAGTTCCGGTATATCGACTTTGCCATTCATCTTAGTGATGTCGCCCGAATACCATCCCGCATCCAGAAAGAAGTAAGGAAAGCCAGACTTCGCGGCGAAGTCGATATAGTACTTCATCGTTTCCGTGGTGAACTGCTTATTCCCGGAGTCGCCGTTCTGGTTGACGTTATCAACCCACCAGTTCCATGAGGCCTTGCCTGGCTTGATCCAGTTCGTGTCGTGGACGCGGTTCCCCGGGTTCAGGTCTGTTTGCAGATTGCTCTCGATCAATGCACCGGGTGTGTCGGCGACACCAAGAACACGCCACGCAGAGTGATGCGGCAGGGCTCCTGTCACGGCATAATGAGGATCGTCCCATCGGGGCGATAGCTTTACACGAAACATATGGCCGGCCCAGCTACCGGTCGGGTTCGTCACATAGGCAGAGCTGTTTCCCTCTAGATCGGCTTCCATCAGTGACATCCATGCACCACCGGGCTGGTGCAGAAGCGTTGGCAGGCCAATTAAAAACTTACTAGAGACGCCTCCCTGATTGCTCAAGGCGGAAAGGTTGTAGCGGACGTACTCGCTTTCATAGCTGGAGCGATAGTTGGGGAGTGCCAGCACCCATGCCGTATCGTCCTGGCTGAAGCGGAACTCTGTCTCTTCATCACGCAAATGGAGATCCGAGCTGCCTCCCTGTACTGGAAGCAGGTAACGGAATGCGACACCACTGTTATAGGCTCGTGCTTCCACCGTCAGCCCACGACCGCGGCTATCGGAAGCCTCCTGCACTGTAATTGACATGCTATTGTATGCGTCGTGAACGTGACTTGCCTTCGAAAACAGGAGCGGATAGTCATCGATGCCGTTTGATTCCTTAGTGTCTCTGATCTTGACGTTCTCTCCGAGCGGCATCTTGTCGTCCAGGTCAAGCCCCAATGCGGATGCATCGATAATCGGCTTACCCTGGTAAGTAACGGCATACTGTAAACGGCCGCTTCCCTCGGTCGACATCGGACCGGAGGAATCCAGCGAAAATGTCATCACGAGTTGCCCATCCGGCGATTTCAAACTGTTTGGTTGACCATGCAAGAGGTTAGTTGCAACCAAGACAAGTGCGCCGGCAAGTATCAAATGCTTCATCATCGCTTTCCTTTTCTGCTGCTGTATTTGAAGTGAGTAGTCTCTGTTTGTCTTTCTTCTCTAAGATGTACGGCTGAACTTCCAAAACATTGCGCGTGTCGCGATACGCGAACGATTAAGTAGTCATCCAGGTCACAATCTGCCGGAGATCTGTCTGACTGGTCGCGGTGGTTCCCGCCGGCATACCGGGACCGATAGCCACTGCTCCTTGCCCGTTCTCCGCAAGAGCAAGAAACGATTTGCGACCCGATCCAGGTAGGCGCTTCAGATTGAGCCAGGCGTAGTAGGCGCCCATATCAGCGTCGATGAGAGCGCCTTCAGCGTCGAGTACATCCCGCTGTGCGGAGTCATCCAGAAAATCTACTGTTCGCGAACGCGGCGCGAAGCGCGCCACCAGCGTCGCCGGCTGGGCTCTCCGAAGAGCTTCACGCGTAGACCACTGCACAAACGAGGTGCTCAGGTTCTGCGTCCCTGAGCCGTCGCAGAGTACTCGGACCGCGAAATTGCGCATCACTTCGTCCTGTCCGGCGAGAAAACCACTCAGATCAGCAGGCTTAAGCGCCATCATGTAAGAGCGGATCTTCTCCGGACCCATACCTTCCCGTCTCATTATCTTCTTGACGGATTTCGCCAAAGACTCTCGAACCGGGCGAAGCTCATCGTATGAGAGACGCGCGTACGGCTTGCCTTCGATTTCTGCGGTCGAGGCTCCATCAAGAAACCAGCAGTTGTACCTTCCATCCGCCCGCAACGCTCGCTGCTCCAGCACCAACATCGCTTCGCTAACGAGATCGGTCTCGGGAACGTTGGCGAAGTAAGTGCCAAGCCTACGCAACTTCTCGAACACCGGTATCGTTTTCTTTCGGGCTCTCTGCCCTATCAGCACAATGACGAGACGATCCGAAGACGATGCGCATCGTTCGCGGACAGAAGTGAGGATGGTCCCGTAGGCATCACCGGATGTACGAAATTGATCGATCGCATGTGTCTCCCACAGGTGCGCCGTGAACTCCTGCAGGAATGCTTCCGGAGCAATCCACGCATTCTTCATGAGTTTTTCCGGAACCGGAAGTTCTCGAAAGCCTGTAAGGATACGTTGCGTCTCCTCGCTGCGGGATGCCGAAAGGAATCGCAGTTGCTCTTCGAGCTCGCGACGCTCCGCAGGAAACTGCCAGTCATAGCCACGCACCTGCGAAAGCAGAAAAGCGGCAAGCACTGGAGGCAGTTGTTGTAGCATTCTCGAATATTGGGACGCCAATACTGCTGCCTGCGGTGGAAGGTCTCTGGGACCGAAGGGAGTGACTGCTTCGCGGCTCATAGCACCTCAACCAAGGGACGTCCTTGCGCAAACCGTGCATCGCAGGCCAGCATCTTTGCGACAGTGGGCACCAGGTCAATGGACTCTACCGGACGGTCAACCGTCGCGTTCTCCCGGATACCCGGCCCCATCGCAAGCAGCCAAGTTGTGCGGCACAACGCGTCTCCGCTGCGATGATGTTGAAAACCGTTCCCGCTCGGATCATCATCGGCATCCCGGCCGAAATCCGGAAGGATAAAGAAATTTGTCTTACCCTTGTATTCCGGCTCCTGGTCCATGGCGCGCACAAGGTCCGCACAAATGCGGTCCGTTCTTTTAATAGCGTCTGTATAAAGCGAAAACGCGCCAGCGTGCGCGATATCGATGTCATGCAGCGTAATCCAGATAAGACTCGGTGCCTTCGAGCGCATGAGGTGCAGCGCGATATACAGTGACAGTTCGTCGGGGCTCGACACACTCAGCGCGTGTGCGTTGAAATCGCTCATGGAGATTTGCAGAAGATCGCGTATGGCTTCGTCCTGCCAGGCTGTCGAGGCGTAAACACCTGCGCCAACAGGCCCTTCATGACTATCGCGCAACAGGCTTTCAAACGTACGCTCCGAACCTCCGCTCACACCCGCCAACAGGGCTTTTGGCAGGACGACCGTAGCTCCCTTTCCACGTCCGTATGCCCGGTGCCCGCTTTCGCCAATGGAGCTGAATCCATTGCTTGGGGCGATAACCCAAACGTCGGAGGCCTGCCGCCGTCGATCCTGCCGGAAGTATTCGAAAATGGTGGGGTTTTCAGGACGGATGGACTGGAAGTTATTGAAGCTCTCATAACATCCGGTGGCAAGGCTGGCGTTCGCAACATAGTGTCCCAGGATGCCGCGATTGACTACCTGCGTATAGAAGGTGGCGCGCGGAATCAACTCCATCAGAATCCGCGGAATGTATCGTTGGCCTTCGGGGGCAAAGGTTTCCTGGTCGCGCGCGCCGCCCCCAAACGTCACGATGATTGTCTTTTGTCCGTATTCACGCCGCAACGCGGATGCACGTCTTGCACCGATGAGCAGGCCGGCTCCCGCGCCTGTCATGTCGCGCAGGAATCTGCGTCTGCTCAGGGCCCGCCGGGCGGTTTGTGCAAGGAAGTCCGAGCTTGGCGTGAGCTCTAACATGGGGCCTTTGCGATGTAGCGAAAGGAAGAGGACAGGGCGCAGTGGCGGCGCCCTGTCCTGATTGGGAGGGTTGTGCTGCCTAGAAGTAGTATTTCGCGGCAAGCTGGATAAACCGTGCATCCGGCGTGTTCGCACCGAAGTTCTTCGGGCCCCGAATCTGACCGCCAGACGCAGGATCGTTGTTCTGGACGCTGGGGTTACCCCAGGTCGGATGGTTGAAGACGTTGAAAATATCCGCTCGAAACTGCACAGTCTGCTCATGCCAGACCGGGAAGTTCTTAAAGAGCGAGACATCATTTCGCCAGTAGCCTGGACCGTAGACGAGATTCTGCTTACCGCCAAGGAACTGCGCCACCAGGCTCGGGTCGGTCACACCAGAGGCATAACGGCAGCCGTTGCTCGGTGCAACACCCGGAGCGCAGATTAGGTTTCCCGGATCCAGTTGTCCCATTGGTTCGGCGAAAGCGCACGGGTTATACCAGTGATCCCGCGTCTTCACCTGTGTGGGGCAGCCCGTCTTGGTCCCCGGAAGGTTGATATCTCCGGGACGGAACGGATCGGTCACCAGCACCGGCCGTGCACTGGCGCCCGCGACATTAGCCGTCGTCGTGCTCATGCCAAACGGTGTGCCGCTCTGCGCTGTGAACGTGTTGCTGATCTCCCACCCACCAACCACGAAATCCAGAGCGCGGTTATTCTTGAGGAATCGTCGCCCATGTCCCCACGGAAGCTCATAATGACCGTTGAAGGTGATACGGTTTCGCACGTCATAGGACGAATTGGTGTACTCGGAATTGGGCCCGCCAAGCATGTAGTAGGCACGCGTTCCGACCGCCGTCGATAGGCCGCCCGACGAACTGCTGTTATCCATCGCATGGGCCCAGGTGTACGTGGCCAGGAAGTTCAAGCCGCTGGAGAAGCGCTTCTCCAGTTTGGCCTGCAGCGAATTGTAGCTGCTGTAACCGGTATAGACCGTCGCACCGATTCCGCCCAGAGTCGGGAACGGAAGTAGAGGCTGCGTGTTCAGGCCGTTGCGGTACAGCGCAACGGCTGAGTTCTGCGCAAAATACGTCGTCAGGTGACGCGTCTCATTGCCCACGTATGCGATCGAGCTGACCATGTTGTTGGTCAACGCGTACTGCATCGAGAAGCTGTAGTTCTCGGTATACGGAGTCTGGATATGCGCGTCCGTAGAGTGGAAGCCTGGAAACGAGGTGGCCGCAGTGACAGGCGTCAGCGTCGGCAGACCGCTCTCCAGCGTGTACGGGAACGAAGTCGAGCAGTTGCCGACATCGCAGGTCTGTTCAGGGAAGTTCTGGGAAAGGCTGAAGGGATAGTTGGCACCGAGATTACCGTTGCCGTTGCTCTCCAGTCCGCCGTAGAAGATTCCAATTCCGCCACGGAATACCGTCTTCTCGTTTGCCTGATATGAGAAGCCGAAGCGCGGAGCGAAGTTCGTCTTCTGCGACGTCACCAGACGGTTGTTGTCCACATACTGCAGTTGAACGTTGCTCGCCGCGAGCGTGTTGACAAAGTTCGGAGCCAGGGCGGTACTCTTCAGTGAAGAAGGTAGTTGGAAAGCGCCGCTTCCGGTTCCCTGGCCCACCGGTCCGGTGACGAGGAAGTTTGCCTGCCGGTCACGCGATTCCGCCAAAGGCTGATAGAAATCCCAGCGCAGGCCGATGTTGAGCGTCAGTTTCGACGTGATACGCCAGTCATCCTGCGCGTAGGCGGAGTTGTACCACTGCTGATCGTGAATTCCCGGAGCATTGGTGATGTAGGCATTTGCCACACGTCCGGTAAGGAAGTCCGCAACGCCTGAGCTTAACGAAGTTCCAGGAATCTTCGTGTAGTGTCCGTTGAAGGTGAAGTTTCCACGTGGGCTGTCAGCATAAGTGTAGTAAAAGCGGACGTTCTGAAAAGCCACACCATACTTGATGGAGTGCTTCCCCTTGTTGAACGTTAGATTGTCTAGAATTTGGTAGACGTTCTGCGATTCACGTGACGTACCTGTCGAACCGAACTGTGAAATCCCCACCGAACCGCCGATCTGCACCAGAGGCAAACCGCAGAACCCAGGTACGCAGGGGACATTCCCAAAACCGAGCGATCCGGCGATGCTTCCGTTAAAACCGTTGGGCGTGTCGAAGTTGAAAACGCCCCAGTTATAGCCAAAACGGAACTCGTTCACGATCGACGGACTAAAGGTGTGGGTGTACGACCCCATACCGTTCTCGGCGAGATTGCTTTGGATGTAGCCACCATAGCCGCTACCATCCAGTACCGGTCCCAGCGGAAGAGCGCTCTTCACGATCTGGTGCACATAGCTAAAGCGCCCGTATATAAGATCTTTAGGGCTGATGTTCCAGTCCACGCGATGATCGAACTGCGTTGTGCTGTCGATGCGTGGAACATTCAAAACATAGTTGTTGACTAGCGTGTTACCGCGGTTCGGAAGGGGATACATGTTTAGAATGTTCTGCGCATTCGCGTCGATATCGGCAGCGCACATGACGTTTTCTGCCCGTCCGCACCGCGCACCCAGCGCAACCGTTCCATTGGTGTTCGGCTGCTTCAGGTGAATGGCCTGGCTGAAACCGCTGATTGCCGGGTTCAATAGCTCGGAAAAATTTCCCTGGCGCTCCAGGACAGAAGGAACGTTGAGATTATTTACGTTTGCGTTGCTTATCCGGTTTGCCTCCACATCGCCGAAGTAGAACAGCTTGTCCTTCAGGATGGGAAAACCGATGGTTGCCCCGAACTGGTTCTGATGAAAACGAGGAACGGTAAGAGCATTCCAGTCCTTCGCATTCATCTTGTCGCTGCGGTAATACTCCCACAGATTCCCATGAATCCGGTTCGTACCCGACTTAATGCTCGCATTCATCACGGCACCAGCCGAGTGGCCGAACTCCGCCGAGTAGTTGCTGGTCTGGATATTGAACTCGGCCAACGCATCCGGTGGCGGCCGCTGCACGAAAGTAGAACCGTTCAGGAAGTCCACCAGGTTCGTGTTGTTATCCACGCCGTCGAGAACGAAGTTGTTCTGCGTAGCGCGCTGACCGTTGGCGATGAAGTCGCCTTTGGACGATCCACGGGTGTTGCCGAGTGACGGCGTAACACCGTTGGTAAGCTGCGCAATGAAGACCCAGTTACGACCGTTGAGTGGAGTCTCATTGATCGTTTTCGCTTCGACGACCTGCCCAATAGTTCCGGTCTGTGTCTCGAGCAGCGGCGGTGCCGTGGAGACGGTGACCGTCTCGGATGTCCCGCCCGGCTTCAGGGAGAGGTTAACGCTCAGACGAGCCTGGATGTTCACCTTCAGGTTTTCTTGAGTGGTCGCGGCAAAGCCAGACGCCGTTGCGCTCACTTTATAGCTGCCGATCTTCACCGGCTGGAAGGTGTAAATACCATTTGAGCTGGTTGTCTGTTGAAGCACAAGACCGGTTTCTATCGATGTCAGAGTGACCGTAGCTCCCGGGATAACTCCTCCGGAGGGGTCCATTATAATGCCGGTGACAGCCCCTTGGTCTACCTGCGCAAGGAGACGTCCAACTGGGAACACACACAGGAATAACGCGAGTAGGAGTCCGAAGAGTCTGGCTCCTGCCCTGCCGCTATCCCGATATTGCAACTTTTGCATGGTGGCCTCTTCTTTGATCGCGCGTGAATACACGTGTGATAGAGCGTTGATTTCGCGAACCGGCATAACGTATACGTACACGATTATGAATGTCAACATGAATTTTTTATTCTAAAAATATGGGATTAATTTTTTGGTTTCTTTATCGTGTACGAACACGTATTAAAATGATTTTCATGACTATTTGTCTGATCGGCTTGGACATCAAAAAAGAGCCATCCTGGCTCGATGCGCTCGACTCCAGAGCACCCAAAAACGTCGTTGTTGTCGCCATGGCCAACAAGCTGGCGCGTATCGCCTGGGCCGTGCTCCAGCGACAACGACTACAGACACGCCGCCGCGTAACGGTGCGGAAAAAGACGCCTGCGGCTTGGAAGCTACGCGCTTCCACCTTTCCGCACCACCACGACGTTTGAAGTCTCCCCACCGACATCTGCATAGAAGCCAGTCACAACGGCGTGTCCGCGGCCTGGTACGGAGAAGGGTCTTCAACGACCGACCGACTTAGTAAGGACAGACGTGCGCGCAACTCATCATGGCCAGGAGAGCTGATCTCCACCCAAAAGCCGAATACATTTGCGCGAAACTTGTCTTCTCGACCAAATTTCCCTTGCAGCCCCGCGGCGGACCATACATTTCCGGTATCGATTTCTTTGACCTGGACTGTTGCAGGGCGGAGATGGCCAACCAGTCGCGACGTAATTCGTTGCGCCCAAGATCATTCCGATCTCGATGAGCGCATCTCAACAAATGAGATTAGCCGTGCGATCGCGCCGGCAAATTGAAGAGATATTTCATGACTCATGAATTTATGAATGGAACGTACCGTCAGACGAATCTCAGAATGAATCCGAAGAATATCTCGCGAAGCGTGAAGAGTTGCGCTTGGCGGAAATTGAGCTGATGGAGCACAGCGAAAGAGTGGCGGCGCTGCGGCGCGCGTTACCGCAGCGTGCAGCCTTACAGGATTACGAATTTCTCGAGGGGCCGGTCGAGCGCCGTCCTCTGCTTCGAGTTCCGAGCTTCTCGCTCCAGTTGCTTGCCCCCCGCGCGCGTCAGCGCATAGAACTTCGCCCTGCGGTTGTTGTCCGAAACGCCCACTCCGCCGGGATCCCCCCTCCTGTTCCAGCTTCAGCAGCGCTGGATATCGTCGTACCTTACTGGTATATGAACAAGGGTGACGTGCCCGCCACCCTCGTTTGCATCTCCATTAGGCCCGAAGAGATTTTGAGTTCAGATCTATCTGAGCTTTACGTTCTCAGCGATCTTCTCGAAGCTTTCAGGGTTGTAGGCGTCGAGGGTGACGTTGCCGCCGTTGACATGGATGATCGCCATGGAGCTGGGAGCGGCAAAGTGCTGAAATTTGTCGATCCAGGGAGTATGGTACTGGGGATTGTTCATCATGGCATACGAGTATGCACCGCCGCCGCCGTTGTTGACGACGAAGAAGGGACGTTTGATCTTGAGCTTTTCGGCTTTGTAGTTATCAGGATAAATGGGGAGCGTGGGGGTGACTTCAAGGGTGGAGAAGTTATGTTCACTACCTGTGAGGAAGCCGATCACCTTCTTACTCTTATTGATAGAGACATCGATGATCTGATCGCGACGCTCAATGATGCCTTTGTCGGTACGGGTGCCATTGATCATGGGACGTGGATCGTTGTTGCCGAAAAACCACATGCCGGCATCGGTGTGGTCGCCGGAGGGGAACATGGCGCTGTGGGTGGTAACGAAGACGTGGTCGATCTTAGCATTGGCTTCGAGCTTCTGGATCGTCTGGTCGAGCCATTTGAGCTGCTGATCCATGACGTAGCCTTCGGGTGCGCCATTGACCCTGGGATCGACCGACTTCCAGTACTCGGAGTTCAGCACGACGATGGCGAGGTTGCCGTAGGTGTAGTAATAGACGTTTTCCTTGTAGCTCGGGAAGTCGCCTGGTTTGGGCGTCGGATCGTAGGTGGCGCCATCCTCGCTCTCGGGTCCATTGGTGGGTTGGACGAAGGCCTGGGCGAACGCGACCTCACCCGCTTCGGTGGCGTAGGGAAAGCGGGATATCCGCGCGGGCTTTGCAGTTCCGGATTCCGGCGCGAGGATGTAGTAGTTGCTTTCGTGGTTTCCCATGGCCGCATAGACGGGCGTGCTTGCCCAGAAGGGCTCAAGGGCACGCTTCCAGTTGGCGTGCTCGAGGACGTGGCCGCTGACTGAGAGATTGTTGCCTGTGGTGTTGCCGCCGAGCGCCTGCATGAAGCTGATGTTGTGCATGACAGCGCTGGCCATTCCGGCGCGGGTGGTCAGGTAGTTCACCTCGCCGAGCTCGCGTTCCCCGCCGGCCTTGATGGAACGGTTATCCGCCACAAAGCCAAAAGAGAAGGGCTTGCGGCTACCCTGGATTGGGGCGGTCCGGAAGCTGTGCGTATCTATGCAGTTACCATAGTGAACCGTGTACTTGTAGGCTGTCTCCGGGGTGAGGCCGGAGAGCGCAATCTCATGGTGAAGGCCGGCCTGGGCGTCGCTGAACGTCTTGCCATTGACATCGATGGAGGCGAGCACTGGAACTTGGGTCTCGAACGAGATGGTGGAGCCGGTGGGCTCAAGCAGGTTGACGAGGGGTCCTTCCACGATGGTGGGTAGAACGGTGTAGGGGCCCTTGCCAGTGAAGGCGACGCGGCCTTCATAGAGGATGTGTCCTCCGTTATTCATCACGCGGAAGCCGAGAATGCCAGCGCCCTTGTCGACGATATGGAGAAAGTCGTTCGAATTGCCGGTGAAGGTATTCTTGATCTCCAGGAGGGCTTTGCCGTTTTTGAGCTCGACAGGGTGAGGAAGGAAGAGGATGGCGGGGTACTGAACGCTGTCGTTATAGGTGCCATATGAAACGGTGCCGTTGAGTTCGGCATCACGGAAGTCGAGGGCGATGCCTGTGTCGGCGCCGGTGGGGCTGCCCATCATCTGGGACAGATTGTACCTGTCGGGGTTACCGGTCTCGGTGAAGATCTGGCCATCCGCGTTGACTTGCAGCTTGCCGGCGGCATTATAGGAAAATTGTGTACCGAGGACAGCGGGAATCGGCTTCTGCGTCTGAGCCACTTGCCCGAGAAGCGGAGCAGAAAGAAGGAGAATTGGCAGCAAGGATGAGGCCTTGACAACGAAAGGGTCTCTTAGCGGTGTTTGAAATTTCATGTAGCCTCCTGGGCTTGGAACCGTTCAGAACGGGACGAGAGCATACGTGAATGCTCCGGTCCGCCCGCATGCGCGAAACGCTTCGAGTTCGCCCTGAACGTATAGATTGAGGCTATTTCGCGTGGAATGAAATGGAATCAACGAGCAGTCATTTCACGATGAAAACTGGCTTAGGTTTAGCTTAGTTTGCGGCCTTTGCCTGAAGGTCCACGAGGCGCGATCACGCTGAGACCATATTCGGAGGAATGCTTCCTATGGCCTTCGTCAGCTGCTGATTCGGCGGAGGGAAGATGATGCGGAAGTTGGTCCCCTTGCCGACCGCGCTCTCCACATCGAGTTGAGCGCCATGTGCGTCGGTGATCCATCGGACCATCGTCAGTCCAAGACCCGAGCCGACCTCGCTCTGCGTTCTAGCGTTTCCAGCACGGAAGAAGCGATGAAAGATGTGGGGCAGGTCGGCCTCAGGAATGCCGATTCCAGTGTCGCGGATTTCACAGAGAGGACGAGAGTCAGACGTCTGTTGGAGGCTGACATCGACCGCACCTTCGAAGGGGGTGTACTTGATCGCGTTATCGATCAGCAGCAGCCAGAGCCGGTGCAGTTGTCCTGGGTCGGCCAAGGCGCTGGTGTCGTTCGACTCCACATGAAAATTGAGCGTGATACTCTTTGCGTCTGCAAGATGGCGGCAAGCCTCGATTGCCTTGGCCACACTCTCCTGCAGACGAACTGGGATGACGTTCAGCGGTTGCGCCCCGGCATCGGAGCGCGCCAGCAAGAGAAGACTATCGAGCAGGCGGGTATTTTTTTCAGCTTCGGCGAGTATCTGAACAAGGGCTTTGCGATGCGTCTCGGCCGTAGCCCTGGGGCTGAGTAGAGCCACTTCGGAGGCCGTTCGGATGATGGCTATCGGAGTACGGAGCTCATGGGAAGCGTTGGCAGTCAACTCCGTTACCTGACGGAAGCTGGTCTCAACGCGTGCGAGCATCCCGTTCAAGGTCTCCGAGAGGAGCTGGATCTCATCCCCCGTGGCGGGGACGCGCAGCCGGAGACTCAGTCTTCGCTCGTTGATCGAACGGACCGCGGCGATGATCTCGCGAACTGGAGAGAAGGCACGTTTACTGAGCCAGAATCCGCCGGCCGTGGCGAAGAGGAGTGTGGCTGGAACGATCAGCAGAACCACGTTCCGAAACCTCTCAAGCAACTCTCGCTGAAAGTGAAGATCCGTGGCGACGAGCAGGGTGAAACGCTCTCCTTGAATGGTGTCGACAGTAGTATGGATGCGGAGGTGCCTGGAACCGGCAGAGACGAGATTTCCACTCGGCACCCGAGTCCCGCATAACTCCTGGACCAGGGTTCCGCAGTAGATGGTATGCCCCCGAGCGTTTTGCAGGATGGTCAGGTGTGGCTGCAAGGCAACATGGGTCTGGAGGTCGGCAAGAACGCGAGATAGAGGCAATCGGCTGAGATGCTCCTGCAGAAAATCGTCCAGCCCATTCATGCGAATGCCAAGTTCCTTGTCGGTCATCGCGGTGATTGTTTTATCGAGGCCGAAGTAAACGCCGATCTCCAGCAGACCGACACTCAGGCAGAAGACCACGCAGTACCAGAGCATCAGGCTGCCTCGGACGGAGAGCCTCATCGATGAGCCCCTATTGCTCGCTGATCTTATAACCGAAACCACGGACGGTATAGATCAGCTTTCTTGCCGGCAAGCGATCGATCTTGGAACGCAACGCTTTGACAAAGACATCGAGGCTTGCGGGTTCGATCACGTCGGTGGCTCCCCACACGGCGCGGATGATCTCCTGGCGCAGGACGACGTGGCCAGGGCTCTGCATGAGCACCTCGAGGAGAAGATATTCGGTTTTGGTCAAGTACGCATCGACCCCCGCCCGGGTAACCTCGCGGCTAGACGGGTCGAGCATCAGGTCACCTACCTGCAACTGTGCCGGTCTCTGCTTGCTGTTACGGCGAACCAGGGCGCGGAGTCTCGCGAGCAACTCGATAAACGAGAAGGGCTTAGTCATGTAGTCTTCGGCCCCGGCGTCGAGTCCGCAGATCACGTTCTCGACCGAATCCATCGCGGTCAACATCAGGATTGGAGTCGCGACACCGCGAGCACGAAGCAACGATGCCACCGAGTAGCCGTCAAGCAAGGGCAGTTTCACGTCCAGGATGACCGCGGCAAAACCGTCTTTCTTTGCCAGGTCGAAGCCCTGTACGCCATCCCTGGCGATCGTCACGGAGTAGTTCTGATCTTCCAGCCCACACTCCAGAAGCACCGCCATGCCCGGCTCGTCTTCGACTACCAGAACCCTCGACCGCGCAGGTGGAAGATGCGTCGTCTTGAAAGCCATACGCTATTTCTACGCACTTCCTGTTGCAGACATGTCAATCAGATTGGTGCATGTGATCTACCTCATAAAAATGCGACTGACGAGCGGGGCAGGGAGTCGCTCGTCAGCCGCGAAGTCTGAGGCGTTGCTTACTTACCTACGACCAGCACGGCAAAGGTCCCAGGGGTGACGGAGCGCGTCGGTTTCATGTTTGCATCGGCTGCCGGGGTTACGACCACGGTGGCCGCGGGGAGGTAGATTTGCTTTGTCTTGGGGTCGAAGGCCATCGTCTTAGCGCTTGCCTGCGTCACAATGGCCGCTTCGAGGACGTACTTATCGGCGGAGATCTGGTGGACGACCGTGATGTTGCCCTCGCCGTTCGAGACGAAGACGAGGCGGCCCTGATCATCGAACCCCGCTGCATCCGTCCCGGAGCCAGTGGGGAAGGTGGCGATCCTCTTGCCCGTTGCGCCGTTTATTACGTTGAACATTTTATTGTGACCGCCAACAAAAAAGCGGTTGTTCTTCGTGTCGACGGCGAGGCCCGTAGGAGCATCGATGCCATCAAGCGGGATGTGGCGCTTCACCTCCAGCGTCTTTGGATCGAAGGAGCAGATCTCGTTCTTGTCTTCGAGTGCGACATAGATCATGCCGTCCTTGCCCGTCACGACGCCTTCACCGTCGCCACCGACCGCGACTGTGCCGACGACATCTCCGCTGGTCGCGTCGATCGCGGTTATGTCATGAGTGCCGTGATTGTTTGTGAAGATACGGTTTGAGGCAGGATCGAAGTAGATGCCGTCGGGCCCTTTGCCTACATCGACTTTCTTGATCAAGGCGAGGGTGGTCGCGTCGAAGATCGAGACCTTGTTTTCCTTGCCGTTCGTGGTGAAGCCGTGATTGGAGGAGGACGCAATGGCGATGCCGTGAACCCCCGGGGTATCTTCGATGGTGCCGACTGTTGCGCCGGTATCCGCGTTGAGGACGTTGACGCGGACGCCGTGCGAGACGTAGACGCGGCGTGCGTTGCTATCGACGGTGATGTAGTCCCAGCCCTCGCTGCCCTTGACGGGGAAGCGGTTCTGGACCTTGTAGTCATTGCTAGCTCTGCCGTTCGTCTGGGCGATGGTCAAGATGGAAAGAACGGCCGTACAAGCCAGGGAAGCTGCAGTGAGTTGAATGAAATCTTTCATCGAAGGATCTGCTCCGGAGTGCAGGTTGAGGTGGTGAGCTGTGCTCATGGATCGAGGGGTGATGGCCTAGTATTCGAAGCGTAGGCCGAACTGAATTCGGCGAGGTGTACCACTACCCGTCGCGCCTGTATTCACCGTCGAAGAGGTTTGCGAGAAGGTTGCGGATGCAGCGGCGATCGCAGCTTGATCCGCGGCAATCTTGGCTGGGTTGGTCTGGGTGCGAAGGTCAAGCTGCGCGTTACCTATGGTGGAGAAATTGGATGCCGGATTAGCGTACTGGGAACGATTGAAGATGTTGAAGATCTCGGCGCGGAACTGCCCGGACACTCGATCTCTGAAGACAGGGAACCGCTTCGCCGTGCCCAGGTCGGCCTGCCAGAGAGCCGGTCCACGGAGCAGATTACGGGGCGCATTGCCCCAGGTGTTCTTGGCGGGCGCCACGAATGCCGCCGGATTGATCCACCTGCCGCCGGGAGCACTGGACTGACCCTCAGGAGGGGTCAGGCTAACCCCGGGAACGAGGTCAGGCCGAAGGTTCGGCTTGCCGGCGCTGTGGTCAGTGTTGTTGCCGTCAAGGATCTCCGATTGTGGCCGGTCGAGAACGATGTTGATCGGGAGGCCGGACCGGAAGGTGTAGATGGAGTTGATGGAGATGCCACCGAGGAGAACTCCCACCGCGCCGTGGTTGAGAAAGCTCTGTCCGCGGCCGATAGGCAGGGTGTAAATGGCGTCTGCCGAGATGACGTGCCGCGCATCCTGATCGCTCGAAGCGTATTCACAGTCCAGGCAGTGATCGTTGTTGGGGTAGTCGCTCTCACCTCCGCCGGTCGTGCCGTTGTTGAGCGAGTGCGACCAGAGGTAGTTGATCTGGGCGCGCAAGCCGGAGTGAAACTGCCGCTGCAGTGAAGTCTGCCAGCCGGCGAAGTTGCCATAGTTGATGGCGTCCTTGTAGTCTACTTGGCCAAAGTTTGGGTCTGGACGTGTGGTGGTGCCATAGATGTAGTCGTTGTGGTAGGTACGGGTGAACTGGTGGTCCGCATAGCTGCCGATGAAGCCAGTGTCCAGGATGAAACGGTACGGCAGTACGGTCTGCAATTGAAGACCGTACTGAGTGACTCGGGGATCCTGTCGCTGCCGGGCCAGACCGCGCGGTTGCACAGCGGAGGGGTTGGTCGCCGCCTGCGCTACAAAGTTATCTACTGGCCAGGAGAGTCCAGGGTACAGGCCGGAGGTGAGTGAAAACAACGTCGTATAGTTGTCGCTGGGTGCGTTCAGATCGCCGATCTGACCTTCACCATGATAGACACCGACACCGCCACGCAGCGTGGCCCTGCCCTGGAAGAAAGCCGGCTCCCAACCGAAGCTGAGCCGGGGTTCGAAGTCGTTGTAGACAGGAATGGTGAACTGTCCGCCGACAGGGCAGCTTCCTCCACAGGTCACATCGTCCCAGGCTTGGCTGCGGCCCTGCACTTCGTGCAAGACATTCAGAAAAGCGTAGCGGAGGCCGTAGGTGATGGTAAGGTTCGGGCGCAGCTTGTAGGTATCCTGCGCGTAGGCAAATGTCTCGAGTTTGTGCAGGCCATGTACCGGAACATCGGCGACTACGTTGACGCTGTCGAGTTTGTTGTTCTGGAAGGCGGCTACGGAGGCGTATGTCAACTGGTGGATGCCGGCCTGGTTGTAATTGAAGTGAACTTCCTTCAGCTCAACGCCGACCTTTAGGGTATGACGTCCGAAGGTCTTGGTGAGGTTGTCGAGGAACGAGTAGGTGCTGGGAGCGGACTCCGTGACCGTGGTGTTAGAAAGGCCGGTGAAGCCGCTTACGGAGAGGGCATAGTTGATGCCCTGGTTGGTGGAAAGGTAGCCGATTGTGCTGCCGACGGACCACTGCCGGTTGAATCCGATCGCTGCTTCATTGATAAGGGTCGGCGTGAAGACGTGCATGTATTGCACGGTCGCGTTCATAGGGCTTGTATCTGTGGTCGAGAGATCGCGAAGTACGCCGCTCGGCCCTGTGATGTTGGCGTGGTCGATGTTGTAGCGGACAAAGAGGCTGTCCTTTGCATTGAAGATGTGCTGGATGCGCAAGAGGTAGGAATCTTCCGACTGTCTTGTGGAGGTCGGCGTGGAGTAATTGATGTGATTGGCGTCCAACACAGATGCTGCGTTCCCGTGAGGATAGGCGTTGATAAATGGGGTGAGAGCGGGCGAGGTCGCGATAACGGACGTTCGGAAGGAATCGGTGGGAACGACCGCGATGAGGTTGGCCGAGACGTTCTGGCGCAATCCTTCATACACAACAAAGAAGAAGGTCTTGTTCTTGATGATCGGCCCGCCCAGGCTGGCACCGAAATCGTTCAGCTTTAGAGGCGGAGTTTTGGGGTCGAAGGGCCCCTGCGCGTCGAACCAGTTATTGCGGAAGAAGTCGAAGAAGCTTCCATGAAAGGCGTTGGTGCCGGACTTTGAGACGAGATCGACCTGCGCTCCGGCTGTGCCGCCGCTGTCCGCTCCATAGAGCAGGGTGGCGACTTTCAGTTGGGCGATAGACTCGGTGGAGGTGACCAGCCGCAGGGATGCGTTTGGATTCTGCGCGCGAATGCCGGATGCATCGACACCGTCGAGGCGGAAGTTGGTATCGTCGGTCCCTCTGCCCGCGAACCGGATGGTTCCTAGGTTGCCACCGCCGCTATCGATCGCTCCGGGCACAAGTGCGAGTAGACTAGCGACGCTGCGGCCATTCAGCGGAAGGTCCTTGATCTGCTGATTCTCGATCACCGCGCCGATCTCCGCCGTATTGGTCTGAAGTGCCGGTGAGGTATCTTCGACGGAGACCTCCTGATTGATCGCGCCTATATTGAGCCGGAGGTCGAGTTTTCGGATCTGGCCGACCACAAGCTCAATATCTCTAGTCTCAATGCTCCCGAAACCGGGTGCAGAGGTGATAAGCGTATAGCGTCCGATGGACAGGTTGCCGACGAAGTAGCTGCCCGTACTCGTAGCCTCAGCGGTGCGGGTTGCGTTGGTCGCAACATTGATGACGGTCACGGTTGCTCCCGGGACAACGGCCCCCGTGGTATCCACGATGGTCCCCGTTAGTGCTGTCTGATAACTCTGGGCATGCACCATGCCAGCCGCAAGCAAACCCGCGACAAGAAGTAATAGTCTAGAAACAGTCTTCATCGTGTTCCTCCCGCTACAACGGTCGTGGCCTGCTCCCAGCCGGGTGCTTGCATAAGGATGTGGAAGACTTCGGTGTTTGAGATGAAGCCGTGTACACGCTCTGAGCCAGGCCCGATGGCCATCACCGGGACCTCTTCGGCGGTATGCTCATCTTCGAGCGAGACAGCAGAGATAATCTTCTTGCCTTCGTTCTTCTTCAGCGTTTCGGTCAGTCCCTCGCCCTTGATGCGCAAGTCGTAGCTGTGATCCGCCGTCCAAAGCAGTAACGTGTCCTGCTTATGGTTGGCCGCAACCTCACGCATGATGTTGTCCATCTCCACGATGCGGCTGAGCGAAGTGCGGGCCTTTCCGGTGTGGCAATCCGAAAAGACCACCAAGACGAAACCTTTCGGGTTTCTTGAAAGCCGCGCGATGGCATCGTCAACGCCAGTCTTCAGATCCATCTGCAAGTCATCGGTCATCATGATGACCTTCGTCCTGCTCTGGTCGATCTTCTTGAGCTCCGTTATCGAATCGGTAAAGGCGTAACCATGCGCCTTCATTTCGGCAAGTGAATCGTGGCCCATCGCCTTCACCTGTGCGAAGACATCCGAGCGACCTGGACTGATCGCGACATCAAGCCCGGGCAGGCCGGACTTCGGCGCCAGCATCTCTTCGAAGATCTCGCCAGATTTGCCGCGATTGTTGTTGTGCGCGAAGAAAGCAGCTGTCAACGCATTGGTCACACCCTGGCGGTCATCATTCGAGACGGCGCCGGTTGAAAGCCCGTGCTCTCGCGCATGCTCGAAGAAGGTCTTCAGGATCTCGCCATCCTGCTGGTCCTTAATCGCAGATGCCGATTGCGAGAGGATGCCGTTGCTTGTCTTGACACCCGTTGCGATCGCGGTGGCACCCGCGCCCCCGTCTGTTACCCATTGCGTTGCGGTAGATGTATCGGAGAGGGCAATGCCCGGTAAACTCTGGATGAAAAGGGCCTGGGGTTTGTTATAGCCATAGATGCTTGCCGCATTCAGGCTCGACAGGCCGGTACCGTCACCCATGAAGATGATCACGTTCTTCGCGAGTGAGGCAGACTGCGCCATTGCCGGGAGCGTCGAGGCTGCAAGGCCCAACGTGAGTAGGAAGTAGGTAAGAAACGATCGGACAATCATGGACTTCTCCCTGGTCGGGCACACGTTCGTAATCGGCCGGACGCTCGGTTCGCGAGTATTCGAGCGCGGGCTGCTCTTCGTGTGCTACTGGACTGATATGTGTCCAAACTAAAGTTCGGGTGGTCCAGGCTCGTGACGAGGGAGTCATTTCTTCGTGAACGTTGGCTGAGATTTATCTTAGGATTCAGAGCATCTTCCTAAGCTATTCCTCAGGTATTTGTAATGAATCCCACCGTCCCTGCGGGTACGATTTGAAGATGCTCATGTCTCGATACTGCTTTCCGGCCATGGCAGCCGCCGCCGTTCTTGTCTACCCGTTTGCGGTGGTCCATGCGCAAGGGATTCCGTCGGGAACGATCACCGATCCTGCCGGTGCAGCTGTCAGTGGCTGCGTTGTTCAATTGGAATCAAACGGGGAGCGATCCTGGAGGAGACGGTCTCAGATGCCACGGGAAAGTTCCACCTGGCGGCTGTCGCTCCCGGGCAGTATTTCCTGGAAATCGCGCCGGACCACGGCTTCGAGGCGGTGCGCCTCCCCTTGCATATTGCCAACGGCCCATTTACACCGATCGTCATCCATCTGCGCCTGCGGGAGGTGAACCAGACAGTCAACGTTGCGGATGTGGCAAGCGGTCAGTCTGGAGGCCGGCACCAACGCCGATCAGGCCACCGCAAGCAGTCAGACGATCGAGAAGGTTCCCGTGCTCGATCAGGACATCGTTTCCACGTTCACTCCGTTTCTGGCGAATTCGGCTGTCGGCTCGAAAGGCGTCACGCTTGTCGTGGATGGGATCGAGATGAAGGGCACGGGTGTTTCGGCGTCAGCCATCAAGTCCGTCAGCATCAACAACGATCCGTACAGCGCCGACTCTCGCAGCCCTGGTAAAGGCCGCATCGAGATCACCACCAAGACCGGAACCTCAAAGATCCATGGCACCCTGAACTTCACCTTCCGCGATTCGAGCACCGACGCTACAACTCGCTTCGCGCTGGTGCAGCCGCAGGAGCAGAAACGCATCTACGAGGGATCGGTGACCGGTCCGCTGGGCCGTGGTGCCAAGACCACCTTCCTTCTCGCAGGCACGCGCCAGGAAGATGATCTCCAGGCGATCGTCCATGCCACCGACGCAACCGATACCATCATCACGCAAAATGTGGCCGCCCCTGTGCACACGACGATCTTCGCGGTGCGTGTGGCTCGCGATCTGAGCCCGTCTCATCGCATCTCCTTCCAATACAACGTCGAAGATGTGGTCGCGCGCAATCAGGGAACAGGCGGGGTGGTCTTGGCGGGGACAGGTGTCAACTCGCAGTTACGTGAAGACGATCTCTTCATGAACGACACCCTCGCCTTCTCCCCCGTTTGCTGAATCAATTTCAGTTCTTCCTGGAGAAGGACCATAACCCTGTGCGCAGCGTCACGGATGCACCCAGGGTCATCGTCGATGGTGCCTTCACCGGCGGTGGCGCGCAGGCCGATGTGTTGGATACGGAGAACAATCTCAAGATCAACGACATCCTGACCTATAGCCGAGGACGTCACCTCTTCAAGGCCGGCATCGTAATTCCCAACCTCAGCAGACGTGCGTGGGAGGACCACGCAAACCGCCTCGGCACGACCTATTACGCAAGTACGGAGGCGCTTGCCGCGCAGATGCCTTCAAGTTCACCCAGGCGGCAGGTGCAGGCCGCACCACCTTCTGGGCCAACGAGATCGGCACCTTCGTCTCCGATCAGATACAGGTGAGGCGGAACCTGCAGATCTCTCTCGGCCTCCGCTACGATTGGCAGACCTACATTGAGACGTCGCACAACTTTGGCCCGCGCGTGTCGCTTGCATATTCCCCTGAAAAAGACCGCAAGACTGTCTACCGCGCCGGCTACGGTACCTTCTACGACCGCTCCGGCGCACGCCCGATCTCAGAGGTAAAGCGCTTCAACGGCGAGACCGTTCGCTCGATCACCATCCTCAATCCAACCTATGGAAGACTGATCCCGCCAGGGCAGACCATCGCCACGCTTCCCACCGATCTCACCACCTTTGCGCCAAATATCACGATGCCTCTGCTCAACTTCTTCAGCATTGGGATTGATCGCCAGATTGCGAAGGGCGCGTCCCTGTCGATCTCCTATCGAGGGAACATCGGCATCGATCTCTTTCGATCGCTCGACGTCAACGCGCCCCTGGACCCTGGGTCGTCATCTCTTCGTCCAAACCCGTCACTCGGTTTCGTACGCCAGGTTCAGTCACGGGGCCATCAGGTCTCGAACGCTGTCGACTTCACCTTTCGAGGAAACATGGGCCGCTGATTCAGCGGTCTCGCTCAGTATTCCCTTGGCCGTACCCGCAATAACTCCGGTGGAATCGCGTGGTTCCCCGTAAATCAGTACGACGACACAGGGGAGTATACCCGCGCCGACTTCGACCAGTTGCATCGCCTCAACATTTTAGGAACGATCAACGAAGGTCACTGGGCCAGCCTTGGAGTAGCAGCGAACCTCAACTCGGGAAGCCCTACACCGAGACGTCCGGCGTCGACACCCTACGGACCGGGTTACTCAACGAACGCCCTGACGGTGTCCCTCGCAACTCGCTGCAGGCGAGCGGCTACGTCGATCTGGACCTACGCTGGTCGCATGATTTTCAACTTCACAAAGTGCACGAACTGCCTGTGATGACCTTTGCCGTCGATGCCTTCAATGTTCCGAACCACACGAACTTCACCCAGTACGTCGGCAACGTTCAGTCTCGGTTCTATGGACTGCCTACCTCCGCCCTGCCAGCGCGGAGGATCCAGTTCATCTTACGCGCGAAGTTCTGAAGCACTGAAGGAGTCTGCGGTTACCAGCCCAGTTGCCGCGGTACTTCGACAGGGTCGCCGCCGCGGGGTCTACCGAACGAATTAGATGCAGAAAACGCAAGCAACTATCCCCTCCTAGTAGTGCAAAGCATATCGCGTTCAAGCTGAAGAACCCGTTAATATCAGTACCGAACCGGACGACCGAAAAAGATGATTGCAGAGTACTGGAGAGACGGACCTCAATCTGAATAGCCACTCGACCACTCACCCTTCGTTACCACATACCGGAAAGGCTCGCATATTGGCGCAAAAGACCTTGCGTCGGATCATTTTCTTTTTTGAAGAAGCCTTCCATCCGAGTCTCAAAACTCTTCTCAACAGCAATCGCATCTTGAAGATAGGTCACGATGATCTGTTTCGGGTCTTTGCCTTTCGAGATCTCCATTTCCAACGCCCCATAGCACTATCGTTAGTGCCCACACTTGTTCCTAATCATTGTGCTCTTTTGACTGCAAAGTACGCGCTAACGATAGAACTTCGTGATATCCCACCTTCCGTCGCTGCTGCCGCAAGAGATTCATACATGGCCATCCCTGCTGCAGCTGTCGCGAATGTAATCATCAGATGCTACTTATTGTTTTCTGCGGCTCGTTGCCCTATTTGCGAGCTCAAGGAGTAAAACAAGCATCTCTGCGAGAACGGTCTTCGCTTCTGAAGGCCCTCACAACGTTTGCCGAGAAGGACGGTCGGTCAAGCGTTCGTGCTGGGCCTTAGCCTTGCTGGTTTCTTTGCCCCAGCCTTTCTAAAAATACGCAAAGCGTTCTCGAACTACGCGATGGTGACTTCCAATTGTTGACACCGCTCCTGAATTGCATCAGCCATAATTTCCTCCTGCCATTTGGATGCATCCGGGCCCAGGTCGAAGCGGGCTCATTGGATCCGTTGCCGCTCACGGAGGAATCCCCACTCCGCACCACGCGAAGACTCTACCCGCCGGAGACGATGAAGATGCTGCAGAACATCTTCACATGGCTCGACCAGCACTACGACAAGATCGCGGTCGAAGAGGCCATACGGGGCGATCCTGCGGTGTCGTGGACCGTCTTACGGCTGCCGATGGTGTACGGGCCAGGCGATCCCCTCCATAGATTCTTCCCACTGCTGAAACGCGTCACAGATGGGAGATCCTTACTTCTTCCGAGGATCTCGCCGGGTGGCGGGGTCCGCGAGGATATGTGGAGAATGTTGCGCATGCAATAGCAGTCGTCGCAACATCGGACCAAGTAGCCGGACGCATTTACAACATTTGTGAGGAGTCCAGCCTGTCAGAATTGGCGTGGCAATCGAAGATTGCAAAACAGATGAACTGGCATGGGAAGTTCGTCGTACTGCCGAGAGGACAGACGCCAAAGCATTTATTGCAACCCGGCAATGCGGCTCAGCATGTGGTCGCCAGCTCCACGCGCATCCGAACGGAGCTGGGTTACGAGGACCTGGTTGAAATTGAGGAAGCGATACGACGAACGATCGCCTGGGAGCAGCGAAACCCGCCCAGCGCCCTCAATCCTCAGCAGTTCGATTACAGTGCTGAAGACGCGGCCCTCGCCAACGTGCCGTGAGTTCCAATGGCGGTTGGATCCGGTCTACATGGAAGTTGGCTATGGCAAAGCCAACTTGCCAGTATCAATCTAGGCTGTCATCTGGGTTAGTTCCGGCTTGGCGACCATGCGGAAGCAATCCTCGTGACGCTGAAAGGATATCTGAGATCGAGCCCTTGGTGTCGCGCTCCTGCTGAAGGCGCCCCGTGGCCGATCAGCTACTTTCCGCGTGTTCGAACTTCGCGCCCATTATCGGTGCAGTCTAGGCACGGGCAAGGAAGGCCGCGAGAATCTGATTGGTGGGCTGACGCAGTATCGACTCATTGATCCAAATCTTCAGCTTCCCATCGTGTATTGGCAGGATGTGGATGTCGGCTTTCGCCAGTCTTTCGGACAGCCCCTCTGCTCGCGTCGGAGACACCTGCACAAAGGAGATATTGCTTCCGTTCTCGACCCGCTGCACTGTAAAGCCGCCCGCCGCGTGCAGCCCATCCAGGAGTCGCTCTCCGGCCAGATGCGCCTGCGTGAAGCGCGCCTCGAAGCCATCACACGCAGCCAGAGCGGGCAGGGCGGCCATCCATCCGTGATAGATCAGGCCGCCGAACGTATGGCGAAGCTCCTTCGCCTCCGCAATCAGGCCCTTCCTGCCCGCAAGGATCGCTCCGAAGGGCGCGCCGAAGAACTTGTAGATCGAGACGAACACCGTATCGAAGAGAGCGCAATAGGGCTTTACCTGAAAGCCCGGAGTTCCGGAAAGCAGAAAGAGTCGCGATCCGTCGAGGTGCGTGCCGATGTTCCTGGACCGTGCGAGGCTGGTGATCTTCTCCGCCTCCGCATAGGGTACGCACGCGCCGTCCTGCCGCCTGACCGGGCTTTCGATCGAGAGGGCGCCAATCCTGGTTGGGTAATAGGCGCTCTTTGAGGCGACCTCGATAGCTGCGTTGAACTCCTCGATGCTGGGGCATGCCTTGCCGGGGCCGACGGGAATCATGTTAATGCCAGACAGTATCGACGGACCCTCACCTTCGTCCTGGTAAAGGTGGGCTTCGTGCTGTATCAGAAGGTTCCGGTGCTCCCCGCAGAGCAAGCGCACGGCGATGTTGTTGGCCATCGTTCCGGTGGGGAAGAACGCTGCATCTTCCTTGCCCAGAAGGTTCGCCATATGTTGCTCGAACTCGGTGACGGCTCCGCCTTTCAGGTAGACGTCGGAGTAGTTCCCCTTCGCCATCAGGCGCACAAGCTCGGCCACATGCTGCTCATAGGTGACCGGAGGACTGTCCCCGTTGAGCGCAATGGTTCTGTCGGTGATGGGCGCCTCCGGTGCCGGGCCGGCTGCCGCCTGCACCAAAAGCGGGTGCCATGCCGGTCCGCTGAGAATCCCGGTAGCCGTTGCGCCGGCTGGAAAGCCAGCCCGCAGAAAGTTCCGACGATCAAGATTCATGGCAAATTGCCCCTCATGCCGGAGAGAGCGTACCGGCGGCCTACGTAACGTCTGTCTACACAGCCCCAACTGCAGCGCTAAAGACGCAGCAGACCCAGCAGGGCCAAAAGGGAGATCAACAGATGAAGCGCGATACCTCACATTATGCATCATCTGGGACGCCGGCAAAGGGTCGAGCGCTATTGCCACTTTATTAGACAGTCTGCCCATAATTCACCATTGCTCCTGATCCGACTCCTCGTATCCCCGAAAGTCCATCGCTGTGAATTGCGCCTCGCGCATATGAAAATCTCGATGCTCCTTGCATGCTAAAGAGCGTTTAAAACGGGGGTGTTAACATCCAACTTTGCATCCTGAACGAATCGGTGGCAACCCGGGAAGTTTTCAGCCCGCTACTTAGATTTATGCAAAATCGCCGAAGCACGTTTTGAGAGTGCTCGGGCCTAGAAATGTGCTTCGCCCTGTTATCGCCACCTGAGTTCTGAACAAGATCGATCATCAGTTAACACAAGCGACTTGTCAGGATTAAGCGCCCTATTGATCGTCTGCCATCGAGGAATCTCTCGAAAAAACGTCCTACTGCAACAGGCTAGGCCAGTTCAGCACCATCTGAATATCGACATCTCCCGAAGGACTCTCCCGCGCGATTCCTAGAAACCGCTGTCCATCGCTGCTCACCGCATAGTTCGCATCGTAGTTCGTGTGCAACTTCAGATTCGCATCGAAAAGCCGCTTTGGCTCGGCTATCATCCGTCCGTTAACAACAGCTATCTTCGCCGCCATCATGCTTCCATCAGCGGCAAGATAGAACAGCTCCTTTCCATCACGCCGCCACCTTGGCTTGAACCCTCCATCTGTCGAAACCCGCACCCGCTGCGAGCTTTGAGGAAAATCCATGACATAAATCTCCGGCTCTCCCGTCTGCATCGAAGAGAACGCCAGCCATCTTCCATCCGGGGAAAGACTCGGCAGCATCCCTTCCTTCCCGGGCGCATCGATTGTGTGCCACTGCGGTGCACTTTTGCTCCCATCCTTTAGATCCGTCCAAACCGCCTCCGAGTGCGCGGCATCCGCGATCAGTTCCGCCACCGCATAACGCCCATCCGAGGAGATATCGCCAACATGTGTTCGCGGCGCCACACCCGTCTCCATCACCACCTCTTCCGCTCCTCGCGGAGGCACACGACGCCGTAGCAGCACTCCCCGCCGATTGTCGTTGTAGTAAACCGTGCCGCTATCAACCGACCACGTCGGGTTCGTAGCCCGATTTGAATCCGACAACGGTTCCATCTTCCCATCCGGCAGCGAAGCAATCCATATCGTCGTGTGTCCACTGACCTGGTCCTGCCTCGTGACAGCCGCAAACCGATCATCTGGCGAGAGGTGAACTCCCTCATAGTCGGCCGGAGCTCCCAACACTCCAACTTCACGCCCGGTCCGGTCCCGCCACACCAGCCGTGACAGATCCTGACCAAACTTCCGTATCACCAGGACTCCGGTATCCGAGACGCTGACCATTCCTGGCCGGTCCAGCAAAATACGCGACGGCCCCGATAGCTCTCCGCGATCGACATCGAAAATTTGCGCGGCGATCTTCCCCGTCTGCTGGCTCAGAAGGTAGTAGATCTTCTTGTCAGGATCGAGAGCCAGGGTAAAGGGCCCGTCGGCCACCACCAGACGACGCTTGGGTTGTCGATGATCGAGCGATTCCAGATACACCCCTCTCTTCTCCGGATCATCCGCCTTGACGTCGTAAAGAAACCGATTCCCATCCGGCAGGAAGAGCGGAAACCAATGCGAATTCTCGCCGCCGGCCCTGTCCACTTGGGTCACACGAGTCGCTTTCCCCCCCGAAGCGGAAACGTGAAATACGGACTGGTAGGCGGTGCCAAAGAGGATGTCTCCGTTGCGGCTCCACGAGCCCCCGCGCGCATCCACAGCATCGCAAAGCACCATCGGACTGCCACCCACGGCCGGCATGCGTTTGAGCTTTGCTTCCGCGGCGAATGCGATGTGTTGGCTGTCAGGCGACCAGAACGGCGAAAAGGCGTATTTGGCCCCTTCCAATCGAATAAGTCGGTTTGAGTCGAGACGGCGAAGATAGAGATGGCTCACATCGCCTGTCTTCATTGGAATTGCAATGGAGCTCCCATCCGGCGCCACCGAAACAGAACCGGTCACGCGCAGCGAGTCAGCCAAGGCCTCTCCCTCCGGCAAAGGGATAACCACATTCACCGCCTTGGAAGGCGTCGTTCGTCGACGCGATCGGCCGAGCCACACCCCACCTCCAACCGCCAGAACAGCAGCAGCCCCTGACCATACGAACGTCCGCCGGCTCGTCTTGTCCGGCACCTCGCTTACCGCCATATGCAGCGCCTCAGGCTCGGCAGAAACAGACGCGGCGGCCACCGGCGGAGGCATCACCTCCGGTACTACATCCCCGATAAACCGGTATCCCTGCTTCGGCAAGGTATCGATAAACTTCGGATTCGAAGCGCTGTCATTCAACACCGAGCGAATCTGCCGGACACAGAAGTTCAAACTCTGGTCCAGATCAACATTCACTCCATTTCCCCACACGTAGTCGCTCAGCTCCTCGCGCGTCACCACCTCCGGAGCCCGCGTTACCAGCAGTTCCAGCACCCGCAATGGCTGCGGCTGGATCTTCAGCGGTACAGTCCCGCGCGACAGCACTCCGCGCTTCGGGTCAAGCTCATAACCCCCAAATCGGATAACGCCACCACTCGATTCGCGATGATTAGCCTCAGGCATCGGAGCACAATTATAGGTTCACCCAAACTCCGCAATCTCAAAGCCCCCTCCACCTCCCCGCAAATCGCTCTTTGCAAGCCACTTCCCTCCTCATCTCGGCTGAGGAAGATCTCAGAAAGCCTCATGCTTGATATCCATTCCCCAGTGCTAAGTTCTTCCCGTCGAGCAGGTATGGGTAACCCACCCCAGAGAGATCTCTCCTCGAGGAGGAAATGTTATGCGCATCGTATGTCAGCTTTCGATATTGGCCCGCCTCTTCTGCCGCAGGTTTTCTTATACGTCTCGCGTCTGCAAGGTAGCGCGCATTGCGTTGCCGATTGCAATGGGTCTCCTGATCTCTGCCGTGCCATTGCGTTCACAGCCCCCGCTTCGAGTTGAGACTCCGGAGACGCTGCAGGCCAACATCCGAAGTGCTGTCGAACGAAGTGCGACCCCGGAGCAACTGGGCACGCTGTGGCTTACACTCGCAAATCGTTACACGGACCGCTTCGAACTGGAGAAGGCTGAGGACGCGTACGCCCGTGCGATTCAACTGCTTCGCGATACTTCTTCCCAGAGTCAGTACGCCGAGTCGCTGCAAGGGATCGGGAATGTGTACAGCACAACTGGCCGGCTCAAACAGGCCCGAAAGTGTTTGACGAAGTCGCTGGACATCTACCGGACGTTGAACGACGAAGCCAATATTGCACACCTTCACCTCTCGCTCGGCATGGAGCTATTGGCAGAACGCAAGTATCGAGAGGCAGAGATCGAATCGACCGCTGCTCTCAAGGGCCTCGAGTCCGGACCGAAGCCCGATCTCAGCGATATGTCGATGGCTTATCTAACACGTAGTCGTGCTATGTGCGGTCAGGGACGGTGCCGCTCCGCGTTGGATGATGTGTCACAGGCCCATTCTGTAGCTCTTAACAGATTTCAGGAGAATTCGATTGAGATGATGTCAATCTGGCTGGTTCTAGGACAGATTCAGATGAAAGCCGGGCAGCAGACAGAAGGCGAAGAGGCGATGAATGAGGCGTTGCGCCAGGTGCAGTCGCGGACAGACCTGCCCCGCCCATACTTCGTCACCCTGCAACTGGTAGTTCTCCGCGCGCAAAGAACGAGTCTCAAGGCGGCGCACCGGAAGCAGGAAGCGAAGCATGTTGAAGATCAGATCGCGCGAGTCGAAGCGGACGCCCCTGCTGCTTGCAATGGATGTACAGTAAGTGCCCCCGCCCTGATGTCACAAGGGATGCGATAGGTAACGGGAAACGCTCTTCGCTTCATCTGTCTCCAAATCGAGCAGATAATCCCAGCGGCCAAAACAAATTCAACTTTAAGGAGAGATCAAATGAAATTCACTTCTGACCCACAGATTGCGAAGGGCAAGGTTCTTCACATTGTCTTCCCCACTTTGCTATTGGCATTGGTCTTGTTGGCAGCAATCGCCCCAGCAAGCGCCCAATCTAGTGCATATGCTGATAACTTCGGCAATTCCGCCTCCATCGAGGGCTCATGGATCTTCAATATCGATGTATTGCTCGCCCAACAGACTATTGCGACTTTCAATTCACTGATCTCTTTCGGTGGAGGCGGAATAGTTGTGACAACCCCTTCAGCACCTCCTAGGGGCACCTTTTACGGCGCATGGAAGTGCAATAAGTCGGACAGTTGCAACGCAGTCTTTTATTCCTTTGCTTCTGATTCCACTGGCAATGTTGCACTGCAAAGGCTGAGTCTTCGGTTACACCTTACGGGACGAAACAGTCTGGCTGGCACCGGCGAAGGTTCCTCGTGCAATTTGCAGGGCGAAAACTGCGTTGACCAACCAGGTGGTTTCCGATTTACGGGCAAGCGCATAACGTCAAGGGAGGAGTAGAAGATCATTCGGACCGGAGCCGACCCGGACCATCTGCAGCCCAATTGCACCGGCGCCCAAACCCGAGTTGCATTCGGGCGTTTGATGGAAACCTGCTGCAGATGGTCAAATGCAGGTTCTTCAACTCCCTTCGCTTCGCCGGGGTCGATGTCTGTTCTCCAGAACACTCAATTTGCGCTAAGCCCTGAAATCAACAGTTGAGTTGAAGCTGCTTGTAGATCTCTGAATACATGCCGACTTGTGAGGACTCATCACTCACGGGTGCTGATCGGACGAAATATTTCGAATCCGGACCGACTAGTTGGTAGTCTACTTTGTATGCAGGGAGAAACGGCAGAGCGCATTCTGAAGGTGGCAGAAGCCTTGATGATCGAGAGAGGATATTCGGCTTTTAGCTATGCCGATATCTCCGAAGCGGTCAAGATCAAGAAACCAAGCATCCATCATCACTTCCCGACGAAGGCCGGCTTGGCCGCAGCCGTTCTCAGGGTGCATCGCGAGAAGACAATCGAAGGAACCGAGCAGCTCGACAGGCAGATCGAACACCCGTGGAAACGCCTTCATGCCTACGTCCAGTACTGGGAGGGATGTATCCGAGGACGTACGGTCCCCTTCTGTGTTGCGGCACTTATGGGAGCTGAGCTTCCGTCATTGCCGGAGGAAGTGCAAGCCGAAGTACACCTGCATTTCAGGACATTGGGCGAATGGCTTGAACGAACCCTGAAGGCCGGTGTGAAGGCGGGTGTCATCAAGCTGCAGGATTCAGCGGCAACGGAAGCTCAGACGCTGATGGCAATCGTGCATGGGGCTATGCTCTCCGCGCGCGCCACTGGTGACTGTGAAGTCTTCAGGCTCGTCGCCGGAGCAGCGCTCAAACGTATCGCTACAACAAAGAAGTAACCCGGGGAGGCCTTGCACGGCCACTCTACCCAAATCACCTACCAACTAGAAGATAGCGAGGTCTTTCATGCAAATTAACCCCACTGAATCAGCCCGCCCCCTGCGGAACCTTTATTTCGTCCGGACGGTGTTCCAGGTGATATGGGCTGCAGCTGTTCTTTCCACGGCACGTACGCAGCCGCATGTCGCTTCCATCTTGCTGATCACTTACCCGCTCTGGGACGTCGCTTGCACGCTGTACGATCTCATGGCCTCACGTCCTACGGGAAGCGCACGGGCTTCGCAGGTCATCAATGCGCTTCTGGGTTCCGCTACTGCTCTCGGGATAGCCTTAACGGTCTTTAGCAAACCGGCTTATTCCATTGCGATCTTCGGCGCATGGGCACTCGGAGCCGGCCTGCTTCAACTCGTCGCTGGGCTCATCCGCCGTAAGCAACTCGGCGGACAGTGGGCGATGATCCTGAGCGGCGCACAATCGACTACAGCAGGTATTGCATTTGTGCTCGGCGGCCTTAGCGGAAAGTTGCACACGAAGGACATGGGAGGCTATGCGATCTTCGGCGCGATCTACTTCCTGATCGGCGGAATTCTACTGAGTCGAAAGCTGTCGCAGGGCGTGGTGGAACCGATCACCGGCTAAGCTTCTGTAAGTCTCGGGAAACGCTCTTGTGGGAAGTAATCGAGCAAACAGTCTTATGGGTCGATGAGTGCATTGGCCTGTTAGCAAAAATTGACAGTTCAGCCTGCAGAGGGTTGCTGGCTCCCAACCGACTTCACGCTAGCGATCAATCCACATGGAGTTCATGCCAAGCATCCGGAAGGAGCGGTGGGATTCCCGGATGAACGTCGTCGGGGTTGTCGCTCCCGCCATGAAACTGAGTGATCTGACGCCTGCTAATGGCCTCCTGCTGCCTCGGGGCGCAAGGCAGTCATTCGACGCTAATGAGTTTACCGCTGCCGATTCTGGCGCGCTCCGGTCACCCAATCTTTAGCCTAGCGGCCGAAATTGCAGCGAGCTTGCTTGGTCTCATGATCCACATGATCTGATCGATGCCTTGCACCGAGGCATCAATCGTCGCGAACGCACCAGGGACGCCATCGCGGGACATGAGAACGGATGCCTGTCCATTTGTTTCAACCCACGTAAGCGTCATGCCCGTCCAGAAATGTGAGGCGAAGGAGGCGATGAACTTCGCAACGCGCTCGCGACCAGTGACCGGAGCCCGGGCCGCCGTGCGTACAACACCACCGCCATCCGAATAAGAGACTACATCTTCTGCGAAGAGACCTTCCAGCACAGCCAGATCTCCCTTTCGGGCGGCATCGATAAATGCCTCCAGAAGGCGCCGCTGCTCGTCGGAACTGGCAGGCGTACGTCGCCCATCTGCAATATGTTTACGGGCGCGGGAGACGAGTTGCCTGGCGTTTGCTTCCTCGATCTGTAAAATGTCTGCGATCTCGCGGTGGGAGTAATCGAACGCTTCGCGCAGAACATATGCGGCACGTTCTGTAGGAGACAGTTTCTCAAGGAGCAGCAGGATTGCAAGCCCCAATGCTTCACCGCGCTCCGCACCTAATGCGGGATTGCTGCTAGTGTCCACCGGTTCGGGAAGCCAAGGGCCCACGTAAGTTTCTCGTCGCGATTGGGCGCTCTGGGAGAAATTGATACACATTCGGGTAGTTGTCGTGGCCAGGAATGCCGGGGGGTTCTCAACCACACTTCGATCGGTGGCCTGCCACCGCAACCAAACGTCCTGCACAATATCCTCAGCCTCCGCCGCACTTCCGAGCATACGGTAGGCAATGCCGAACAAGCGCTGACGCACTTCGGCAAAAGCCGAAAGACCATCGTCGTGGTCGCCGGTTTCTGCGTCAAGGCGAGCGGACGAAGGAGTTTCCAATATTGGTTCTTCTGCCATTGCGATAGTCATAGTCTATCTCGCGGCAGGTCAACGTCGTCGGAATATGCTTTCGTTTGTGAAAGAACTGTAAACTGGTGCCGTAATCCAGCCCTTATCCACCCTCGTTAGATTCAAAGATCATATCCGTCTAGACATCTGGATATTCAAGTCATCCTCAGCATTTCCTCGACCGCCTCTTCGCTGAGTGGAGGATCATCAAAATCGCCGGTGATAAGTTCTTCTGCAGCGTGCTCCTGTTGTTCTTTGAGGCTCTCGCTTCGTGGTGGAGGCGGATCGTCGGATTCCAAAATCACACGTAGTTCTTCCTCTGTCTCTTCGAGGTATACCTCCTCCTGGCTAGCAACTGCCTCGTAATAAGCGTCTGTATCGTTTGAAATGTTTTCGTCGTTACTCTCGTAGATGAACATTGTTGTCATTTCCTCTCTGAGTGCTTTGCTGACTTTCGAATGAAGAATTCGGAGTGCGCCCGATTGATCCGGTTGAGTCTTGATTGCGAAAGGAGCAGTCAAAACTAACCGGCGCTTTTGTTGACAGATCGCGGCCTTACTGCACGATGATTGGGGGCAACATATTCAAAAGTTGGACCCGCCGTCGCAAGTCCATCTTCAGTCGGCATTTGCATCAGCGCCTGGGCCTGCGCTTTCAAGGTGAACATTGCTCCGATCGTTGCCCCAAGCATCTGCGGGGCGTCGTTAAACGCCTGTTCGAGAAGTTGCAAAAGGTCGCAATAAGAGCGGTTGAACTCTTCCTGGGCAAGCCGAATTGGACCATCCGGAAGATGGTCGGAGGTTCGCGGGTTGGTGCGCATAGGTAGGACAGCGTCCCAGTCGATCGAGATTGGATCACCGGTGGGCCCTGATCGTGGGGTATCTCCCCGGCGATATCGCCGGCCAAGTTTGAGTTCCTGGAAGCGGTAATAGTGGGCAACCTGATCACGCTCGGGATGGAACACGTCACTGTCTCCATCCCAAACCTGGACATGGTTAGCGCCCTCCCCCTGTTCTACGATTTCGTCCAGAGCAGCTAATGCCGTAGCAAGATTGTGGACCGCGATGATGCGACCGCCACCGCTGTAGAAGTGCTGGTCTGTGACTTGCCGGGCCGGGTCGCCACAAAAGACATTCGTCTCACCGAGGGTTGCGGACAGGTCGCGAAATCCTTGCTTGATCGCGTCATAAAACTGGGCAATCGTCTGGTAATTGTCGTCCTCGGGTGGAGCACCTGCCGGCGACGGTTGCTCAATTTTCAGAAAGATCTCGATCGCCTCAGGGCCGAAACGAAATAATGAGATCGCGAATGAGCGGTCGCCGTGTGGCAGAGAGTGGGGGTAGCCTGGCAGCATCTCGGGAATGTCTAGTCGTGGTCGCCCACCCACGGCGTTCAGGAGATTGGCCGCAAGAGTTAGGTGCAGCATCTCCTCGACCATAACGCTGCTCAGCACCTCGGTAGCTGCCGCGTTGTGCCCTGCCTCAATCGAGTACAGCGCACACAGATACGGTGGGATTGTCGAGTGCTCCAACTCGATAGCCCACTGCAGGTGCTCCTGGAGGCTCTCCAGAGAAGTAATTGTTCCCATTAAAGGAGCGGGCATTGCGTCCCCTTGATGAGCAGAGATGTCGAATCAAGCTTATTCATGGCCATACTCCATCGAGGCTGGTGTAAAGAAAGACCAATCAGGGCCTCGATTTGTGACAGGTGCACTCCGATTTATTTTGCAAATGCATTTCTTTGTCACATTTCGAAGAGCTGCCTTGTCATAGGAGCAGACAAGATGCGACTCCGCGTCTTCTCATCGCACCTCGATCCAAAAACTGAAAGGCACAATTATGCAGATCGATTCGCCGCAGGCAGACGCTGTAGATTCTTCCATCCACTCCGAAGTTCTCAAAGGTAACCAATTTCGGGTAAAAGAAGTGCCACCTGGATCGGCTTTACTGGTCGGAGATGCGGCCGTGTTTAACGTCGCGGGCAGTTTCTGTGCCACGCAGGCTAAATGTACCCATAAGCAAGGTCCCTTGAACGAAGGCAAATTCGACGGATCGACAGTGATGTGTCCATGGCACGGTTCTCAGTTCAACGTATGCACCGGCGCCGTGTTGCAAGGCCCAGCTGTGGATCCGCTCAAGACCTATCGCGTGATTGTAGAAGGTGAAATTGGGCGGGTAGAGGCTGTTTAGTTGTAACGCATAGCAGGACAGCAGCGCCCAGCGCGTTTGAAGTTTGCTTGCTTCAATAGTACAGGCGCTGCGTTTGCTGCTCGCCAGGAATACACGGAGGGTAGATGACCACAGCGCGATTGGAAGCGTTCAGCGACGGAGTGATCGCGATCATCATTACGATCATGGTGCTGGAGATGAAGATACCGCATGGCAACGGCCTCGAAGAGTTGCGGCCGTTGCTGCCGACGTTTCTCAGCTACGTCCTGAGTTTCTTTTATGTCGGCATTTACTGGAACAACCATCATCACATGCTTCATGCTTCCACCGCGGTGACCGGTGCGATACTCTGGGCCAATCTCCACCTGCTGTTCTGGCTCTCATTGTTTCCGTTCACCGCAGGATGGATGGGGGAAAACCATTTCACTGCGATGCCCACCGCGCTCTACGGAATGGTGCTGTTGATGGCCGGGATCGCTTACTACTTGCTCCAGCAGTCGATCATCCACGCGCAGGGACAGGACTCCATTTTGAAGAAAGCAATTGGGCGCGATTGGAAGGGCAAGCTATCTCCGGTGCTGTATATCTTAGCGATAGTTGCCACCCTGCGTTCGTCGCGGATCGCCCAGGCGGTTCTTGTGATCGCTGCACTGATATGGCTGATTCCGGACCGGCGCATCGAGAAACATCTTGCTATATCACAGGGACTAGCGATTGGACCGCAATAAGGCGGTGTCAAACACGGGAAGCTCAAAAAGAGACAACGAAGTTAACAAATGGAGGGCTTATGAATCAACGTGCGACGTCAGTACGAAATCACTGCCTGTCGCCGGCACGAGCCAGAGTGGCAATCGATGTCCCGCTTGGCCCTGCGACGTATGCTCGGATGTTTCCTGAACTCCCGTCATTCCAGGCCGATGAGCAATTCCTGCACGCGCTCGGTCGCGCAGGCGGTATATGCGATTGCGAAGACACCGATGACTCTCCAAACTCCCTGGGAGACACCGCGGCTGGTTGGCCTATTTTCGGTCAATTTGTGGCTCACGATATAACGGCCGACCGGTCCATTCTGCGATCCCATGCCAATACGGCGGAATTGCACAATGCGCGCAGCCCGCAACTCAACCTTGAATGCCTATACGGTGACGGACCAACGGGGCATCCGTTCCTCTACCAGCGCGACGATCCAGCGAAGTTCCTGCTTGGTTTGGACGGAGCAGACGTGCAACGAAACGCAGAAGGCATCGCAGTTATCGGCGACCCACGCAACGATTCGCACATGCTGATGTCTCAACTGCATCTCGCCATGCTCAAGGCTCACAACACGTTTGTCGATGAAGCGCGGCTCGCCGGAGCAGCGAACGATCACGTCTTCGACGAAGCGGCTCGACAGTTGCGGTGGCACTATCAATGGATCGTTCTCAACGAATTTCTGCCTGCGCTTGTCGGACAGACGCTTGCAGATCAGGTGCTTCGAGAAGGTCCGCGATGGTTTCGCCCTGGTCATGGTGGATTTATACCGCTGGAGTTTGCGGACGCAGCCTATCGGTATGGCCACTCTCAGATTCGCCACCACTACCAATTGAACTTACATAGTGATCCCGTACCGCTCTTTCCTGATCTCCTGGGATTCCGCCCGGTACCGCGTCTGCACACTGTGGACTGGATGCTGTTCTTCGATGCGCCCGGTGCGACATCGGCACAGCGGTCCAAGAAGATCGATGGGAAGCTAGTGCAAGCACTCATTGAGTTGCCCGTAGCCATCACGGGTGACTGCGAAATCGAGGACTATCATTCTCTCGCCGTCCGTGACCTGCAACGAGGGCAAGGTGTCGGGCTACCGTCTGGCGAGGCCGTGGCCCGTCACATCGGAATCGCGCCGCTCACTCTGGAGCAGGTTGGCATCGCTTCCACGGGTTGGCATGGAGAGACGCCTCTCTGGTACTACATTCTCCGCGAAGCCGACGTCTGTACACGTGGTCATCGTCTTGGCCCAGTTGGTGGCCGGATCGTGGCTGAGGTATTGGTTGGACTCATCGATGCGGATGAGACGTCATTTCGTCGGAGTCACCAGGAATGGCAACCTCAAAAAACACTGAGTGAATTACTTGCCACCTGACGGCGAGATCCTTTGACGCAATACTTGCGTCGGAGGAATCGTTTATTGTTCAGCGCAACGGCTTCCAATTCTTTTTGTTGATTCAATCATTTTTCTCCCTCAGCAATTTTCTTCTGGCGAATGCGACAAGCATTCGCCAGGCCGCCCATGGTGCGTCTCGGCTAAGCGAAACGAATTATCCCCATCGTGTCACAAAACGTGGATGTGTTCGGTCTTAGCTGGCACGAGCAGCCGATGTGAAATGGCCGTTCGAATGAAGGGAGCAAATTATGAAAATCGTAGTGATTGGCGGTAGTGGACTCATCGGATCAAAGCTTGTCAACAAGCTTCGTGAGCACGGGCACGAGGCAGTAGCGGCATCACCCAACTCAGGCGTCAACGCTCTCACCGGAGAGGGACTTGCCGAAGTGCTGAAAGGTGCCTCGGTAGTCGTTGATGTATCGAACTCCCCCTCCTTCGAGGAGACCGCGGCGATGAACTTCTTCACCACCGCCACGCGCAATCTCCTTCAGTACGAGCAAGCCGCGGGCGTGCGGCACCACGTCGCGTTATCTGTCGTGGGGACTGACCGCCTGGCCAAAAGAAGGCCGTCGGATGCTGAAAAGACGATTCGCGGATACTTCTTCGCAAAACTCGCGCAGGAGAAGCTGATCTCCGAATCTTCGATCCCATTTTCGATCGTCCACGCGACCCAATTCTTCGAGTTCGTCAAAAATATCGCCGATGCATCGAGCGACGGCACGACTGTTCGATTGGCACCAGTGCTCATCCAACCCATGGCGGCTGACGATGTTGCCGCAGCAGTGGGACGGATCGCGGTTGGCGCTCCCGTGAATGGAATCGTTGAAGTGGCCGGGCCGCAACAGTTTCGCCTCGACGAATTCGTTCTTCAGGGGCTCCGCGCCCACAACGATCCGCGCACGGTCGTCGCGGACCCTGCCGCCGGCTACTTCGGAGTCGAAGTTGACGAGCGCACGTTAATCCCTGGTAAAGACGCCCGACTGGGCGAGACTCGCTTCGAAACCTGGCTCACTCAATCCGCAAAGCCGGTCACGAGTGCAAATCCCCAATCCACAGTGGGCGCGTCCCGCTAAAGACAGAAGCCGAGTCTGGCTGAACTCGGCTTCAATTCCCAAGCAAAGAACAGAGAGAAACACCGAGGAGATTGATTTATGAAGATCGCAAAACTAATTTTGTGTCTGGCATGGCTAGCTCCTGGCTGGCTGATGGCGCAGGAAGCTAAGGTGACGGAGGTCTTGTCGAAAGACCTCTCAAATATTCCTGGCAAGGAAGGCTTGATGATCACCGTAGACTACCCGCCGGGCAGTTCAGATCCGGTACATCGCCACAATGCACATGGGTTTATTTATGTACTGGAAGGCTCAATCGTGATGCAGGTGCGAGGCGGAAAAGAAGTGACTTTGACTGCCGGTCAGAGCTTCTACGAAGGGCCCGATGATGTTCACGTCGTTGGCCGGAACGCAAGCAAAACCAAACCAGCAAAGTTCGTAGTGTTCCTGGTGAAGGACAAAGGCGCTCCGGTGCTGATACCCACTAACTAAAACCACAGGCGCGATTCATTGTATTCGCACAAACTTAAGGAGAGAAATTCAAATGAGCACGATTAAGGTGAAAGATGGCACGACGATCTACCACAAAGATTGGGGCAATGGTCCGGTCGTCACGTTTTCGCACGGATGGCCGCTAAATTCCGATGCATGGGACGGCCAGCTACATTTCCTTGCCCAGAATGGGTTTCGCGTGATCGCGCACGACCGGCGCGGCCACGGTCGGTCCAGCCAAGCATGGTCCGGCAACGACATGAATGGATACGCCGACGATCTGGCAGCTGTGATTGAGACGCTCGACCTCAAGGACGTCACTTTGGTCGGCCACTCCACCGGCGGAGGCGAGGTTGCACGCTATATCGGTCGTCACGGCACAGAGCGAGTTGCCGCAGCCGTCCTGATCTCCGCTGTCCCGCCGATCATGGTAAGGTCCGCTGCCAATCCCGAGGGGATACCGATAGGAGTGTTCGATGGATCGCGTAGTAGCCTCGCAAAGGACCGTTCGCAGTTCTACAAAGACTTTGCCCTGCCGTTCTACGGCGCTAATCGGCCAGGTGCAAACGTCTCACAGGGGACGCTGGATCAGTTCTGGCTGTGGAGCATGCAAGGCGGCCTCAAGAACATCTTTGATTGCGTCAAAGCATTCTCCGAGACTGATTTCACCGAGGACCTCAAGAAATTCGACATGCCCACTCTGATCATGCACGGTGCGGACGATCAGATTGTGCCAATCAACGATACGGCGAAGAAATCGGCCAAGCTCATCAAGGGAGCGAAGGAGATTTACTATCCGGGCTTGCCGCACGGTCTCACTGCTACACATGCGGATCAAGTCAACGCCGACCTGCTGGAGTTTCTGAAGTCGGTTCAAATGGCTCGCAGGGCAGCCTAAATCTCCACGCTGCGGCAGGTCAGCGTAACTTCGAAGGCCCGCCGCAGTTGAGATCAAAATCTGGCACATGCCGGTGGAAATTCCTACCGATAAGTAGTGTGGAAGTAATCGATGCCCCAAGTGTGATGGGCAATGACAAGCAATCTCTGTGATCGAAGCCCTCAAGCAAGGTGTGAGCGCCGTCTTCCCTAACCTCTCCGTCGGTTCGGCGATGCACCTTCACAGCTAAAGGAAAGGCACTACAACATGAATGCGTTCAAAGATAAAGTAGTGATCGTTACAGGCGGAAGCTCGGGAATTGGACGTGCGGCCGCCCTTCAATTCGCGACCTTCGGGGCTCACGTATTGATCACGGGTAGACGGGTTGCACCCCTTGATGAGGCTGCGAAAGGCCATCCCAATATCGAAGCCATGGTCGCCGATACTTCCCAGCCAGAGGATGCCTCCCGGACGATCTCAAAAGCAATCGAACGATGGGGAAGGCTGGATGTCCTGGTAAACAACGCCGGTGCAGGCGCGATCATGCCGTTGGCTGAAGTGAATGCTGAGCGCGTGATCGACATTTTCGCAGTCAACGTTTTGGGGCCGTCACTTCTTGCGAAGGAAGCGCTACCTCATCTGAAAATGAAGAAGGGAACGATTATCAACATATCCAGCACCTATGGCTCAAAAGCAGGCGCTGGCCTCTCTCACTACGGAGCAAGCAAAGCGGCTCTCGAATATTTAACCCGCGCGTGGGCTCTGGAACTGGCTCCAATAGGCATACGTGTTAATGCAATTGCTGTCGGCCCAACGGAGTCCGGAGCTCTGACGGGCATAATGGGGCTCTCCCCCGAACAAGCGGAAGCCGTGAAGCAGCGTGAGCGAGAACAGGTTCCTCTCGGTCGCCGTGGTTTGCCCGAGGAGGTGGCTCATTGGATCGTCGCCTTTGCGAGTTCGGGAAACGAGTGGGTTACCGGGCAAGTGTTTGGCGTCGATGGTGGACTCGGACTTACCTAGCCAAGAAGGTTTACGACGTCCCTTTGACCAGGATGGCCATCGCGCTACTAATCCGTTGGAAGTCAAACCGAGAGGAAGAATATGTTAGAAAGATCACAGTCGCGTTTGATGAGTCACCAGAAGCTGGTCGAGCGTTACAGGCTGCAGTCGAATTGGCCAAATCATTGCACGCCAGTCTCACCGTAATAAGTGTCATTGAGCCTGCTCCTATTTACTTTTCCTTTTCGACTTTAGCTGCTCCCTATATCCGATGGACTGACGAAATGCGAACCAGGTACATCACCCTGCAATCGAAAGCTCGCAAATTTGCAGAGGATGCGGGGCGGCATTTCTTCCTTTTGTGGCCATCATGTTTGGACTGTCACGCTGGGCAGGCGGTCTGGTTGCACGCTACGGATCGCGACTTCCGCTGACAGTCGGACCCCTCGTTGCTGCATGCGGTATCGCGCTTTTCGCCGTTGTTCCGCAGAATGGCAGCTACTGGACCGCATTCTTCCCAGCTGTAGTCGTAATGGGACTGGGAATGACTATCACCGTCGCTCCCTTAACTACGACGGTGATGAATGCTGTTCCGAACTCCGAGTCGGGCGTTGCTTCAGGAGTCAATAACGCGGTTTCCCGTTTAGCCTCTCTGCTTGTCGTGGCCGCTTTCGGTGCGGTTCTGGTCACGGTGTTCAACCATTCGCTGGATAGGCATCTCGCTCAGCTGGCCTTGAGTCCGAACGTCCGTGCTCAGGTTGATGCCGCCCGGCCTCAGCTTGCGGCCACTCACAATCCTGATCCCATAATTCAGCGTGCGATCGCCGAGTCCTTTGTAAGCGGCTACCGCACTGTGATCTGGATGGCGACTGGCTTTGCAACTTTGAGTGCAATCACTGCGTGGCTGCTCATTGAGTCTGGTGCACCTTCGTCTACAGAACGGGCTAATGTCCGTAAATACTCATGGCTTTTAGTGAAGCAAGATTGAAGGACCGTTGAACCTCGGCGAGTGCCCAAATCGCCGAGGCACTCAGTGAGAACTCCGGATAGCTGCCCCTTACAGAGAAGGCCACCATCATCACGGTGAAGGCCACCATCACTACCTGAAACTGAAGGTAAGCGACACTATATGTGCGATTCAACGGCATAGAGACTTCAACGAGGCAACCACATATCGATCAGTGAATTACGCATGATCCAGCCGCGATATCCAGACGCGGATTCAGCACGATCCCGGTTGTCGGGACCCGGAAAGGGGTGTGTAGCACTGACCAAAGCCGTCTCTGGCCACCACACATTTTCAGCAACTTACAAGCCCACCAAACAACGATTACCGTTCCGAAAACGTTCCAACCGCGCGGTGGAGTCGGCCAACTCTCACGCCTTGTATTGTCGGAAAGTACGTCTTGCGATTGTGTCTTCACCAGGTTTCACGTGGCGTCAGCAACCGAGTTGGCAACGATCCGGATACTAGGCGGGAAAGTCCGAACCATTTCCCTCAGAGCCGGAAACGTTTCCTTGGGTTATTGCAGCTTCGCGTATTCCGACTTGGCTGCAATGAGGATGGGGACGTCCGGGTCGGCGTCTTTCCAGAGTGTGAAGAAATTCTGATAGGAAGCGCGCGCCTTGACGTTGTCGCCCGATAGGGCATGCGCCCTGCCCAACTCAAGATGCGTCAGTGACCCGATCGGCTGATTCAGCACAATACCCGGATAATCGATCAACTTCTGAAACTCCGCGGCAGCGGCTACCCCGTTACCCGCGGCCATATACGCATGTCCCCTCACCCACACCGGGTATAGGTAGGCAAACGAGAGTGTGCCGCCCAGTTCGTACGGCACCGCCGCTTCCAGATCCAGGATTCCCTGCGAAGGATTGTTCTTACTGATTTCGATCGCGCCATGAATGGTTGGCAGACAGTAGAGTCTCAACATCGTATCCGTGGAGGCGGTTCTCTCCAATTCTTCGACAAGCCTCTTCGCTTTGGCCGTTTCTCCTGCGCGTGCCAGCGTGAGGGCTGCTAGTAATTTGACGTCGCGTCCCGACTGCAGTGACAGCGCCGCATCCAGATTTTCCTGCGCTGCGGCGGTGTTCCCGAACTCGGCTTCCCGCAACCCCGCAGCCGCCCGCCAAAGCGCCGCCGTTTCCTTCGAGCCGGCGCTCACTGCTGACTGCGATGCCCGTCGCGAATAATCCCGCGCCCGCACGAGCCGCCCGTAGTAGGCATCCGTGTCTGCCTGGCCGGAGAGCATTGCATCTTCATCTCCCACTCGTCCCGCCGCCCAGGCGAGCTGTTGCTCCATACCCTTCCTGTCACCTCGCCGGAAGGCCAACAAATACAGATTCCCCCGAATGTAGAGCCCGTCAAAACCCTTCGCCTGGGCCTCGCGCAACACCTTCTCCGCATCGTCCAACCTGTTTAGCGCAATGTAGTCAAAGGAAAGGTTGCCGTATCCCGTAGTCGTTGGCGCGAGCCGCAGCGCCTCTTTCGTCTCAACCACAGCTTTGTCATATTTCCCAAGCTGTTGGTAGATGACGCCGAGATTTAGAGGCGGTGTGTCATCCCGGGGATAGCTCTTCGACCATCGTACGTACTCTTCAATCGCCTTTTCCAGCTCTCCCGTAACGGCGTGATAGTAAGTGGTCGAGATTCTGTATCTCTCCCGCTCGCTCACCTGGTCCTGCAGCTCATACGCCTTGGTCGCATTCGCCGCCGCCAAATCCGCCTGATTCAAATTGAAATACGTAGTGCCTAGAGCCTGGTATGCCATCGCAAAATTCGGATCGAGCTCAATCGCCCGTTTGTAGAAAGGAATCCCATCCGCGTCACCCGTCCTGCGTGCCGTTCTGCTACCAATGCTGAGCGCTTTCAACGCCTCCAGCGAAGGTGTGGTTGCCTCCACCGGCACATCGAATTTTTCCACCGTGGCCAGTGATTCGCCGAGCTTCCCCCGTAGCTTCTCTGCTGCCTTTCCCAGGGTTTTCAGCACGTCCCGCTTGCCCGCCGCTGTCCCCTGTTCACTGGCCAGCGTGTCCCCGCTACCGCAACTGATCGCGTTAAGCCCGATCACGTACTGCCCGCCGAGACTGGAAATCGATCCTAGTACCGTCGCCTTGCTGCCCGTCCGAATACAAACTTCCTTTGCAAGTTCCAGCGTGATGTGTTGCGCCGCGGGCTGGCCCATCAACCGTAGCGTTTCCTCGATCTTGCGGTCGGAAACAATATTTAGGAAAGGTGATTGATTCAGTCCAATCGCCAGAGCCTGCTTCAAAGCATCGTCAAAGACCGGATCGTCGGTCTTATTGACGAAGTCCGCCAACAGCACACTGTCTTTATCAGTCAACGGGACCGCCTTCGCCGAATGAGTTGCCAGGCGCGATCGCAAATAGAGCCCTCCTGCTACGAGGGCAATCAGCGTCAGAGCCGTCACCGCGAGAGGCTTCCAGGCAAACACGATCCGCGAGCCCAGCCGCAAACCGGAACGCAATTCCGGTTTAGCAGCTCCTACAGGGCTCAAGCTTGCCTTTGCGACGCGGTCCGCGTCTATGTCCCGCTTCAGCCGCTGCAGGTCCGCCCGCATATCCGTCGCGCTCTGATAACGCAATGCCCGATCCTTCTCGAGTGCCTTGTGGACGATTCTCTCCAACTCCGCGGGCAAATCGGGATTCAACCGGATCGCAGCCACCGGAGCGCGATTAAGTATGGCGTCGAAAACCTCCGCCGTGCTGTCTCCTCGAAATGGCAACTGTCCTGTCGCCATCTCATAGAGAACCCCTCCAAAGGAAAACAAATCGCTCCGTGCATCTGGCTGCTTGGCTCGTGCCTGTTCCGGTGACATGTAAGCAATAGTTCCCACGATGCTGCCGGGACTTGTTAGATCGTCGAGGTGCGGATCTTTGCTTGCCGTGGTCACCGCGTCATTGGTTGCTTTCAGCGCCGGGGCGAGCTTGGCGAGACTGAAATCGAGAACCTTGGCGTGGCCTCGTTTAGTCACGAAGATGTTCGCAGGCTTGATGTCCCGGTGAAGGATGCCCGCGCTGTGAGCTGCGTCTAGAGCATCCGCGATTTCGATCGCGAAAGACAGCACCGGCTCCGTATCAAGGGGTCGTCCCGCGATCAGAGATTTTAGCGTCGTTCCCTCCAGGTACTCCATGGCGATGAAAAATTGACCTTCATGTTTGCCCACCTCATAAATCGTGCAGATGTTGGCATGATTCAGCGCGGATGCAGCACGGGCTTCACGATGGAAGCGGCCTATCGCTTGTGGGTCTGAGGCGAATCCGTCAGGAAGGAACTTCAAGGCGACGAAGCGGTGGAGCGCAGTGTCCTCCGCCTTATAGACGACGCCCATACCGCCGCGGCCTAGCTTATCAACGATGTGGTAATGAGAGATGGTCTTGCCGATAAGAGAGGACGAGTCTGCCATCAGGTGGTCACCTTAGGTTGGCGCCAAGGAGCAAGTCAACGATACGAGACAGATCACGGAATAAGTTCTGATTAGCGTACTCCGTGAAGACGTATTTAGATAGTTCATTCATGACCCTGGCGCGCAATGACTAATGATGACGTGAGGGGCGTTTCTCGTTAGTATGTTGTTGCCGGGACAGTTCTGTTATCAAAGAACACACTTCAGCTTCCCCTTCTTATGTGGAGATCCAGAACAACCGGGATACAGAAATGTGATTCCGTTCCGGGAGGTCTTAGTACTGGTATCTGGACCGCCCACTTTTGGCGCTGATAGTGGTAACACTTCTGTGGGGTGGTTTAGATGCAGCGACTTGGAAGCCGCCTTATCCGGGGTTGCTGACTACGGGTGTTGAATGTGGTTGAGTGGCTTCTGGTCGGCTGCGTGGCCTGAGTTCGTACGTGGAGATAGCTCCTGAGCCACGAGAGCGCATCATCACCAGAACAGGATTCATGCGATGGCCATTGTCACGCTTAATTATTCTGACATCAACGGGAACCACAGGGCGTATCTGGATCGTGATTCTATTTCGATTGGCCGGTCACATGACCAAGACGTAATGCTAAGCGAAGCCTATGTCTCTCGTCAGCACGCGGTGATTCTACGGGAGGGTGAGAACTACACGGTCGTCGATCAGAACAGTACCCATGGTACCTTTCTGAACTCAATGCGCATTGATCGAGCCATGTTGCGCTCCGGGGATGTGCTGCAGATGGGATCACTCAGTGGACCGCGCATGCGTTTTCAAGTCCAACAGAACGATGAGACGGTGAACAGTATTCCGCAATCACAGATGCCTGATCTTCTCTCCTCGCTCCACGAGCTTCGGTTTCTCCCCGACAATGTGCGTCCCGCCGCGCGTGAAATGGAAAAGCTGAACTGGCTTATTCGCGCGGCACGTCAACTGAATGAGAGCGTGACGCTGGAAGATGTTCTCGGCGCATTTCTGCATCTGACTTTGCAACTTACCGGACTGGAGCGCGGCTTTGTCTTCGTCTGTGAAGAAGATCAAATGCGGTTGGCACATGGACTCGATACAGATGGTAAGACTTTGGCAGAGGATTCCACTCTTTCTCGAAAGGCCATGAAAGAGGCGATTGAAAGTGAGTCAAAGTTTTTAGTCAGCGATACCATGGCTGACGAAAGTGTCGCAGGGTGGGCAAGTGTCATTGCGAACAAGATTCGTAGCATTTATTGCATTCCCCTGCGAAAACGAGCTTCAGCAAAGGGATCAAGTCAGTTGCTTGGGCTGCTTTACCTCGACGGACAGATCAGACTCGGAGAGCTTACTGAGGTCGATCATCAACTGCTCGATACGGTCGCGACCGAGGCGGCCGCCCTGCTGCACAATGCTCTCCTCGCGGAGACCGAATCCAAGGCGCGGCAGGCGAGGGAAGAACTCGCTGTTGCGGCGAAGATCCATAGTGGAATGATGTCCATCGCGCTACCAACGCTGCCGTATGCGACGCTTCAGGCGAGGAGCGTCCCTTGTCTTGCAATAGGCGGCGATTTCTATGATGCGGTGACACTTGACGATTGTGTTTGCGTTGTAATCGCTGATGTCTCCGGCAAAGGAGTGTCGGCCGCGATCGTGGCGGCAACGCTGCAAGGAATCATCCATGCACAGCTACTCGGGGGCCAAGGCCTGGCGGAGATCGCCTCCGTGGTCAATCAGTTCCTATGTACACACAACGTCGGCAAGTACGCGACGATGATTCTGCTGAAGCTCTTTCCCGACGGGCGTGTGGAGTACCTTAACTGCGGGCACATCCAGCCGCTTTCGATTCTAGGCAGCGAGATACGGCGCCTGGAAGAGAGCAATCTGGTGGTCGGTTTGATTCCTGGTGCAAGCTACGCTTCTACTCACTGCATGCTGCAGCGGGGGGAACGTCTTCTGCTGGTAACCGATGGGATTACGGAGGCGGAGAACGAGGCCGGTATGCAATTCGGTGATACCGGACTGATTGCGATGGCTCATCACGATGATGTTGGTTCGATCCTCGATCAGGTCGCAAAATTTCACGCACCGAAAGAAGCCGAGGACGACTGCACCTTGGTGGATATCCAGTACAGTGGTCAAGCTTCATCCGGTCTGGTTAAGCTCTTGTGTTGTTGACAGCGCAAGCAGCAGCAACAAACAAAAAAGTGGCAACAATGGGAGATAGCGGGCGAGGCCATCTGGGGCGTAGTGCTGCATAGGGAAGCTGTTGATCCGTCCCGCAGCGGCGTCTCGCGTCAGCCCTCAAGCGCACAACCGGGAGCGAATCGTTATGTGGCGTCCGCTCCCATCCACTCTGTCCGCGATTTGAGTGCAGCGTGACGACATTGCTGGCGGTTTCAACGGGCGTGCCGGCCTTGGCCATCGCAAGGCGCCTGACGAGAAGAGCGTCTCGATACAACACGTGATTGCCCGGATTTTGTTAACACCTAAGCAAAAGCGCCTCTCAAACATTGACTATCCATTTCAGAATCACGAATAGGTTTGAGAGGTTTGGCTCAGTTGGACGGTAATTTTGTGCCCACAACGGCGGCAGAGCCTAGCAGTAAGCGACGGTCTCCAGTTCATCACGTGGAATCTTCGAACGACACCCAATTCGTTTGCGACAGCCTGACGGCAAAATAGAGTGTTGGAATGAACATCTCTCGCTCTTTGTTAATGCGAATTGTCTCTTGTGTGACGGTTATCCTTGCGATAGTGGCGATGCCTTGTGTTATGGCTCAGTCGCGTGCGTCGGCGTGGGCTTCGTTGCTGGATAAGGGATTTCGTACGCCACCGGCTACGGCGCGGCCTTGGGTGTTTTGGATGTGGCTGCGGGTGAAGTCGAATCGCGCGGCGATCACGGCCGATCTTGAGGCGATGCACGGTCCTTCTCGTCGAAGGTTCCGACAGACGGAATTGTGGATCTTGAGTATGGTCGCCGCTATGCCGAAAGCATTCCCGGCTGCTGTTTCGAAGTCATTTCCGAAGCTGGACATTTTCCTCATATCGAGAAGCTGGATGAGGTGCTTGGATCGATCCGTGCATTCGAGAGCGTTGACGGGAAGCTGGCACGGTCAGCCCCTTAGTATTTGGGTCCAAACGTGGGTCCAATCCGCCCAAATACTAGGTAAAAGGTGTACTACGACGCAACACCGAACAAGAAGAATCAATACGTTAGAACATCCGCTTCCGTTTCGGGACCAGGGGGTCGGAGGTTCGAATCCTCTCGCCCCGACCACTTTTCAGAGTTCAGAGTTGTGGTTTCACAGCGAAAGTGTCCATCGCGCTGTCGCCTGCTCTCTATCAGCGGCGAAGAACAACCTAGGATGATATGGGTCGGTCGTCACGTCCGGTTAGTTATCTCGTTCGTGGGAATGCCGCGTACAGGGTGTAGGCTGGACCCCGCCACTATTCGTCCCGAAGAACCAGGTGTTATTCGGCGCGCCGTACTGAGCTTCACCTCCAAAGTTCTCAATGTCCCTACGGTTGAAGTCACCAAACATTAAAGTGCAGCCTTCGTGCTCACCGGCGTCGTCGGTTTTGATCGCGTAGAACGGGTAAAATTGCGCTCCTTTCGGAGGCACTACGCAGCCTTCACCATTGCTGACATCGCAAGTACTCTCCGAGGCCCCGACCTCGGTTTCAATCTGCATCACCCGGTAAGGGTGAACGTAATCGTCACCCTGCGCACTAAGCGGACCCAGGCCCTTGCCAGACGCGGATCGTATCAGGACGGGGTTGGCGTTTTTGCGGGTGAAGTCCGGCCAATCATGCCGGTACGAGGTTCCGTCAAAATCAACGTCGGCGCCGAGGCAACCGGCGACCGTGGGCCCCGGGAAGCATGGCGCATCATCGGGGTCGTTGTCTCCCTTGATTCCCGGAGTAAAGTGACCAATCTCGAATGCGACGTTCACGTTCGCCTGCAGCGCCGCCCAAGGCACGAAGTTGCCAAATTTGGCCGTCGCGTATTCAGGATGAAAGCTGAAGTCGGTCCCGGCACATGTGTTCGGGTCAAGGGTTCGGTACCCGTTTCTCGCACTGGCGATCATGAAGCCGGATTGTCCTGTCGTCAGATCATCGATCATCGTGAGCACGCCCCCATCGAAGTCATCGGGAACGTCCTTGATGGTGATCCGTAGATGATCGCCTTGATTCATAAGCAAGGTCTGATTATTCGGGGTGGCACTCGCGTTGTTCATGGTATCGGGACCCGGCGGCCCGGTGGGAACGCCATCGCGCTGAATGAAAGCGAAGTTTGTGGTTTCAGTACAGTTGGGATTGAGTTTTCCGTTATCCATGACTTCCAGACTGTTGATGTGCAACGACGCACACCAGTGTGTCAGGTCGCAACTGATCTGCGTGATGAAGGGCGGGTTGCCAGGAGGGTAGAACTGCATTTCCAGGAATGCAGACCCGGCACTTGGGCTATTGGCGTCACTATTGGGGATACACGGTCCTCTCGGGAATGAATTCGGATCGCACAGCGCCAAAGAAAACCAGAGCGCAATGTAGTTCTCGAAAGTCTGCGTAGCGGGCAGCGGGCGCTCGTGTGGCAAAACGACCTCCCACTGCATGTTGTTGCCTGATTGGGCTACATCGGAATAGAAACCTATGCTGGGCTCATCGTGTCCGACGTATACACCGTTATCTTCGAAGCGTTCACCTTGGAATCCGCGAGGATCGGTGCAGAGGTTTGTTCGCAGGAGCGGTCTTTGGATCTTGCTCAAGCCATTACAGTCCAGACCGCCTGCTGTTGCGAATTGTGCCAATGAAGATAGGGGGAAGAGCAGAAATACCAGACAAACGGAAAGGAACCCAATGTGTCTTTGCATGGGACAGCCTCCGGAATGGCATGCTACTTGTGATCTGGACCGGGTGGCGAGGGCGTTCCCCCCGCAGGGGGTCAAAAACCGCAGAGAATATACCAGAAAAAACTTTCTAAATTCAAGCATTATTTTGTAGGAGTCGGTGTTCTCCGGCTTGGGCCATCTGTGCCAAATTCTCGCGATCATCATCGACCCCCATCAATGACGACACCTAAAGCACTCGTCTCTGGGGCCGGACTGACCCGCTGCCCTTTTTCCAATTGTCATTGGTTCTGAACCATGGCTTACAGCCCTAATGGCAGCCACGTGGGCGAGAAGTCACTATTGGGTAGGGTGGTCGTGAAAGCACTGCTGGGATTGCTGCCAAATTCCGCTAGATCCCAATCGATGGCTGCAAAGCTGTGAAAGTTCGAAATCGTCCACAGGCCGACCATTCAAGCAAAAACACAGATACTTACACTCCCAATAAGTACCAGATGCCCAAACCATAAGCTTCGGAACACCCATACAACTAGAGGCTGTTATGAACTTTGCGAACTGGCCTGCGCCATTGAGCCTTTTGCTGTTTTTCCTGTCAAGCCCCTGCCGCCGAAACTAATACGCATCTCCGTACGCAAATCAAACAAAACAAACCCCTTAGTCTCAGAAAATAGTCTTCCGCAAAGTGGCATATTAGTTTTACTCAATCGGCTATAGTTAATACAGAGTCAGAGAAAGCCCCGGCCAACCACCGGGGCTTCTCACTTTAAACCAATAAGCCCTTTAGAAAGACGACTTTAGCCATAACTCATTTAGAATGACGAATTTGCAGCAATATATTTGCTTAAGTCGCTGAATCAAAAGGACTTGCAGTCAAAGTACCCCCGGGGGGAGGGGCCTAAGGGAAGCAGTGATCGTAGTTCATAACAGGCTCTAAGCTAAGGGGCAGCCCTCGGGAGGAGATGGACCATCATGGTAAAACTGGTTGCTGGCCACTACGCCATTTTGAACAGTACTCTTGGAACGCTCCGTCCCCCGGACGAAACTAATGACGAAACTAATATGTAACGCTGCAAGGATCCGACCATGCCTATTCGTAGTTGCCTCCTCGGTAGTAGTTTGCCCTCGTCCACTTCGTTTGCAGTCTTTGCTCTCGGCGCCATTCTCTCGATGGGTTTAGGCGAGTCGCTGGCTCAATCCACTGCTGATTCCCAGGCCAAGTCGCAGGAGGGTGGACAACCGCCAGCCGCAGGAGGAGTCAACACAGGAGGAGTCCACGCCCCAATCCTCGACAAGGAACGAAGGCCGATCACAGCTGGGGGCTTCGTCAAGACCGGGCCCATCGTCTTTCAGGACATCGCCGAAAAGGCAGGCCTGACAACGTGGAAGCACACGATGGGAACTCCCGAAAAGCGCTACATCATCGAAGCCAATGGCTCCGGAGTCGGCCTCATCGACTACGACAACGATGGCTGGCTCGACATCTACTTCGTCAACGGCTCCACCCAGGAGGCCCTCGCAGGCAAATCGCCTGCGCCAAAGGCTGCTCTCTTCCACAACAACCACGACGGAACCTTCACCAACGTGACAGAAAAGGCAGGCGTAGCCAACGAACGATGGGGGGTAGGAGTAGCCATAGCCGACTATGACAACGATGGCTGGCCCGATATCTACGTCTCCAACTTCGGCAAGAACCGCCTCTATCACAACAATCACGACGGCACTTTCACCGACGTTGCGGAGAAGGCAGGTGTCGCCCTCGGCAACTGGTCAACAGGTTCCACCTGGGGAGACTACGACGGTGACGGAAGGCTCGATCTCTTCGTCCCCGGTTACATCCACTACGACACGGCAAACCAGCCCTCCTCCGGCGGTCCTGGCATCTCGTTCAGCTTCTGTCAGTTTCGTGGTGTGGAGGTCATGTGCGGACCGCGAGGTCTCAAAGGTGAATCCGACCACCTCTTCCACAATAACGGTGACGGCACCTTCACCGATGTCAGCGAAAAAGCTGGCGTCGCCGATAAAAACGCATACTACGGACTCGCCTCCGCCTTCGTCGACGTCAACAACGACGGCAAGCTGGACCTTCTCGTCGCCGACGATTCCACGCCGAACTACCTCTACATCAACAAGGGCGACGGCACCTTCGAGGACGCCAGCTACGCCTCTGGATACGCCCTCAACGAAAACGGTCGCGAGACAGCCTCCATGGGAATCGCCATCGGCGATTACATGAATAATGGTCTCCTCGATCTCTACAACACCACATTCTCCGACGACTACAACCCGCTCTATCGAAACGATGGCAATGCCAACTATACGGATATCAGCTATCAGATGGGCATCGCCGAACCCACCATCCCCTTTCTCGGCTGGGGAGACGCCTTCCTGGACTTCGATAACGACGGTTGGAAGGACATCATCATCGCAAACGGCCACGTCTACCCACAGGTTGACCGTATGTCCTGGGGAACCTCCTGGGCGCAACGCCCTCTGCTCTTTCGCAACCTCGAAGGCAAAAGATTCGACCCCGTCCCGCCAGTGGAAGGCACAGGCCTGGCAAAGGTAGTTGCGGGAAGAGGTGTGGCAGTTGGGGATCTCTTCAATGACGGCAAACTTGATGCTGTCATCAACGTCCTCGACGGCCACCCTGTCCTGCTGCGCAACATCTCCCCCGACAAGCATCACTGGATCGAGCTTAAACTCGTAGGCGGTTCTAAGAGCCCACGTGACGCGGTCGGAGCTACCGTTTACCTCACTGCGGACGGAAAGAAGCAACGTGGAGATGTCATTTCGGGCGCAAGCTACGCCTCCACCCACGATCCACGCCTTCACTTCGGACTCGGCGACGCGACCACCATCGATGCGGTCGAAGTGACCTGGCCCAGCGGCGCAAAAGAGAAGTTTGCCATCGCCAAGGCAGACCAGATCGTCACACTAGTGGAAGGCAAAGGAACGAAACCATAGCTTCACCCAGCCTATCCACCTTTTGATGGAGACCCGCATCCATCCATCGCTGGATAGGCAACTACCCCTCCAGTTCACTAGAATTCACGACTGCTATGAAAACCAAGCTCCACCCGCAGCGAGTTGCTCGCATTCTGATCGGTACCCTGCTGGGTGGAGCAGTTGGTTGCGGCATCATGGCCCTGCGGACCGGCGGAGCCCACGCCGAGTACAATCCGGCCACACCCTCGCAACGGCAGGCCTACTCGCAATCGGTCACGCAGCACTACAACTATCGCTTCGGCGCTGACCAGCCCTTTCTCCCTTCATTCGCGACCACAGATACCGGAGAGTTCATCAACGCCAAAGCCTTCCCCGCGGCAAAATACTGTGGCCACTGCCATCAGGAAGCTCACACCGAATGGCGTCAGTCAGCCCACGCCAACTCCTTCCGAGCTCCCTGGTATGTGAAGAACGTCAATCTCCTTACCACCGAAAAGGGCATCGCCTTTACTCGCCACTGCGAGGGCTGCCACAACCCCACCGCCCTCGTCTCCGGCGCTCTCACTGAGGGTTCCACCGTCGATCGCAAGTTCGACGAGGACGGCATCACCTGCTCCGTCTGCCACTCCATCCAGAAGGTGGACACACGCGGCACCGGCAGTTATGTCCTGGCACAACCTGCCGTCCTGGTCGACGAAAAGGGTCAACCCATCTACGGAGAGGTCTCCGACAAGGAGATCCTGTCCCACCTGGACCGCCACTCGAAGGCCGTCATGAAGGACTTCTACAAGTCCAGTGAATATTGCTCGGCATGCCACAAAGCGGCGCTGCCCCAGCAACTGAACGACTACAAATGGCAACGTGCCATCTTTCTGTACGACGAGTGGCAGCTCTCCTCCTTCGCCAAGCAATCTCCGCTTCCCTTCTACGTCAAAGACCAGGTCTCCACATGCCAGACCTGCCACATGCCGCGCGAGGCTCTCGTCGGATACGACTACGGTGCCAAAGACGGCAAACTCGCCTCCCACCGCTGGCTCGGAGCCAACACCGTCATGTCGAAGTTCTACAACTACGACACACAGATGGAGAAGACTATCGCCTTCCTGCGCGCAGGTGTCTTCAACGTAGACATCTTTGGGCTCGAGAAGAATGGCGGCAACGTGCTCGCTCCTCTTGGCACTCAGGACTTCACCGTAGCTGCCGGGGACAAGCTTACCGTCTCCGTCGTCATACAGAACAAGGGCATCGCCCACAGCCACGTCCCCGAGCAGCGCGATATGTACGAGAGCTGGGTCGAGTTCGAAGCCAGGGATACAGCCGGTCACATCCTTACGCACTCCGGTGCGATCCAGCCAGACGGAGAGCTCGATCCCCGAGCCCACAGCTTCACCAATCGCCTCATAAACGCCAAGGGCGAGCTGAACGCTCTTCATCAGGTCTGGAACACTCGCATCGCCGCCTACAACAACACCATCTCCTCCGGCCGCTCACAGATTGTGCGTTATCAGTTCAAGGTACCCGCCGACGCCAGGAGTCCTATCTCGGTCACAGCCAGGGTCAACTACCGTCGCTTTGATCAGCACTTCATGGACTTCGCCATGGACAAGCACTACGAGATGCCCATCGTCGAGATGTCCGCTCGCACCCGTACCCTGGTACTCGGCAACAACCCTCCAGCCGTCGATCCACAGGACAATCAGGCGTGGATGCGCTGGAACAACTACGGCATCGCTATGCTGGACGCGCAGCAATACGCAGAGAGCGTCCACGCATTCGAGCGCGTAGCCCAGATGCGACCCGACTACGCCGATGCACTTACCAACATCGCGATCGCCAACTTCCAATGGCAGCGTTACGACGCCTCCCGCGCCAGCCTGAACAAGGCTCTCGCTCTTAGCCCCCACAATGCCAGGGCGCTGTACTACCTCGCGCTCGTAGAGCGAAATCAGGGGCAACTCGACAACGCCATCGCAGATCTTCGCGAGGTCATTGTGCAGTTCCCACGCTCCCGCGATGCGCTTCGTGAGCTCGGATTCTCCCTCTATCAACAACACAAATACGATGAGGCCCGCGTCGAGTACGAGGCCCTCCAGTCAGTCGACCCCGACGATCTCGCCGCACACTACATCCTCTCCATCGTCTACCGCAGGCTCGGCATGAAGGAGCAGGCCTCTCGTGAAGCAGCGGCCTTCTCCGATCAGAAAGACGATCCTACGGCCGGAACCTATGCGTTGGAGTTCCTGCGCAAACACAATGAAATCGCATCGGAGAGTGTACTCTGGCACACCCATAGCGACTTCGCGCCAGAGTCTACCCCCGGAAGCGGATCAGCTGCCCAATGAATCTATTACCCTCCGTTCTCCTCTTCCTCGCAGCCAGCTCGTCTCTTATCGCATCGGCTACTCCCTCCAGCAACCAGCAAGAACATGGAGCAACGGTTTTTTCTGAAAACGGTTGCCTGCACTGCCACACCATCCGAAACAATGGTGGCGCAAAGGGGCCCGACCTCTCCGGAGTAGGCCGCAGATTGAGCGAAGCTCAGATCAGATCACAGATTCTTCAGGGTGGTCGCCAAATGCCATCCTTTGCGGATATCCTGCAACAACCAGAGACAGAGGATCTTGTTGCCTACCTTCGTTCCTGCCGCGACAAAAGTGACAAAGAAAAGTAGACCAGTCAAAAGCGTTGACATGAACCTGGCTGCGGGGTCCTTGCACGCAAGCATCGCATGAATCCTCTCTCTCATCTCCATTCCGTGCTGCGCTCGGTCTTCATCGGGACTCTATGCGGAATCGTCTCCACTACGATCACAGCCCATTCGCAAATTTCAGCAAACCTGGGCCACCAATCCTGGTCCACGGAGAACGGTCTCCCCCAAAGCAGCGTCCATCAGGTCTTCCAGTCCCCGGACGGTTATATCTGGATCGCGACCGAAGGCGGCGTGGCTCGCTTCAACGGCACTGGCTTCAAGGTTTTCAACCATGAAAGCGACTCAGCCTTCATCAGCGATGACGTCTGCTGCTTTGCGCAGGATGCCCACGGCGCTCTCTGGATCGGCACATCAGACGGCCTCCTGCAATACTCAGCAAACAAGTTTCGTCGTTACTCCCCGGCCGATGGGTTGCCCTCCCCCGAGATCACATCGCTTGCAGTAGCCGATGACGGCACTCTCTTTGTCCTCACGAACAATGGAGCCGCCAGCTTCAACGGCAAGACTTTTTCCCCACTTCACCCTCCCTCCTCTGTCACGCCATCAGCCATGGCGTCCGGCAATGATGGCAGCGTCTGGTTCGCTTCATCCTCTGAAATCTTTCAGTATCAGCATGGTCGCATTCACCCCACATCACTCAGCCTTGGTCAGTCAGGAGAAAGCATCCTGGGCATCGGCACCCTTCCAGATCACAGCCTCTGGTTGCGAACCCGCGGTAGCATCGTCCTATTGCAAAACGGTCATCGCCAAATCCTGCAAGCCGGACACGATCTGCCTGCCACACGCATCGAGTCGTTCCTGGCAGACTCTCGCGGAAATCGATGGATCGGTACCAACAAAGGACTGTTCGTACTGAACGATAAAGACAACCATCCCCAACTTCAACCAGCCCTCGGCACCGACAGCATCCTCTCCCTCTCCGAAGACAGAGAAGGCGATCTCTGGATCGGCACAGAAACGGCCGGCCTCCATATCCTCCGCCAACAGAACTTCCATACCCTACCCGCCTTGTCCGATCACGTCATCACCGCCATCGTGCAAACTACGGATGCCGCAATGTGGATAGGGACCAACGGAGACGGTCTCGACCGCTGGCAATCCGGCCAGGTCCAGCATCTCTCGACGCGGAACGGCCTCCTCAGCGAGGTGATCCTCGCCTTGGCTGCCGGCGCTCACGGGGATGTGTGGGTCGGAACACCCGACGGCCTGAATCACATCGAAAGAGGCAAGATCACAACCTTCACCTCCGCCGACGGCTTACCCGACGACTTCATCCGATCTCTTCTCGCCGACGACGATGGCTCTCTTTGGATCGGCACCCGCCGTGGTCTCGCGCATTGGCAAAACAAGAACGTCACAACCTTCAACCACGATAGTGGCCTCAAGAGCGATCTGATTGGGGCACTGCTGAAATCTCACCTCCCCAGCTCTCCGCAGATTCTTCCTCACGATCTATGGATAGGCACCCTGGACGGTCTCTCCCGCCTGCGGCACGGGAAGATAAGCACCTACACCACAAAAAACGGCCTCTCCGGTAACGTCATCACCTCTCTCTTCGAGGACTCCCACGGCACGCTCTGGATAGGAACGAAGGGCGATGGCCTCAGCCACTCGACCGCTGATGGCTTCACTGCCTTGCATCGGTCCGATCTTCCACAAAGAATCGACTCCATCCTCGAAGATGATCGCGGATTTCTCTGGCTGAGCTCGCCCCATGGCATCACACGAGTCTCGCGCTCCGAGCTCGTCGCCTGCGGATCTTCGCCCAACTGCAATCCTCACCCGAGTTCCTATGGCTACGCTGACGGCATGCCCACCGAAGAGGCCTCTGCAATCGGCCACCCCACCGCCTGGAAGACCGCACAAGGACTCCTCTGGTTCGCGACGCGCAAGGGTGTAGCCATCACAGACCCCCAACATCTCTCGGAGAACCGCGTTGCACCGCCTGTAGTCATCGAGCGATTTATAGTAGACGACGTCGAACTCATACCTTCTTCCACCGAACTGATCCTTCCTCCAGGGCACAGCCGCTTCGTCTTCGAATACGCCGGCTTAAGCTATGTAGTGCCGGCGAAGGTCCGCTATCGTTACAAGCTCGAAGGCTTCGATGCGGAATGGACCCAGGCTGGGTCGCGCCGCATCGCCTATTACACCAACCTGCCTCCTCGTCACTACAGGTTCCACGTACAGGCCGCAAACAACGATGGCGTCTGGAATGAAACCGGAGCAACAATTGCCTTCTACGTGCGACCTCCCTTCTACCGCAGGCTGTGGTTCCTACTGCTCTGTGTTGCGCTCATTGCCGCGATCACCGTTCTCCTCTACCGCCTGCGCCTTCGCCGCTTACACTCTCAATTTGAGGCTGTGCTCGCGGAGCGCAATCGAATGGCTCGCGAGATTCATGACACGCTGGCACAGAGCTTCGTTGGAGTCTCCGTACAACTCGAACTCGCCTCTCAACTCCTCATCCAATCGCAGATCCCCGAGGCTCGCCAGCAGCTCGACCGCACGCGGGCCTATGTGCGCGAGGGCCTCGCTGAGGCACGTCGCAGCATCTGGGATCTTCGCGCCGTCACGGCACAGCACACCCTACCCACACGACTCACGCACCTCGTGGAAAAATCGAACGTAGAGCCCGTGACCACTCATCTCGATATTGGTGGAACCTATCGTCTCCTCACACCAAAAATCGAAGAGGAGGTACTGCGCATCGCTCAGGAAGCCCTCACCAATGTCGCTCGCCACGCAAACGCAACCCACGTCTCTATCGATCTGCGCTATCATTCAACCCGGCTGACGTTAATCATCTCCGACAATGGTCGCGGCTTCAACGCCTCCGACGACTCCCTTCCCGCAAAGGGCCACTTCGGACTCCAGGGAATGCGTGAACGCGCAGCTCACATCGACGCGCAGCTCAACATCGAAAGCGCAGCGGACAAGGGCACCAGGATCACACTGGACGTCCCCATCCTTGTCGAGAAAGGTACAAAAAACAATGGGTGAACGAATTCGCATCCTTGTAGTCGATGACCATCATGTCGTCCGGCAAGGTCTCGTGGCGCTGCTCAACATCATGCCCGAGATCGAGGTCGTGGGCGAAGCCAGCGATGGACTCGAGGCAATCAAGCTCCATCAAATCTTGCAGCCGGACATCACCCTGATGGACCTGCAACTCCCGAAACTTGGCGGCGTCGACGCCATTATCAGGATTCGGGCCGACGCACCCGCAGCGCGTTTCATCGTTCTCACCACCTTCGATGGCGACGAAGACATCTTCCGCTCGCTTCAGGCTGGCGCGAAGGCCTATCTCCTCAAAGGCATGACGGTCGAAGAGCTGTTATCGACCATCCTGGCCGTACACAAAGGCAAGACTCGCATCTCTCCCACCATCGCAGAAAAGCTAGCTGAGAGAATGAGCGGTCAAGCCCTCACCGCTCGTGAATTGGCCGTGCTCGAACGCATCGTAGCCGGCCGCGCCAACAAGGAGATCGCATCCGATCTCGACATCAGCGAAGCCACCGTCAAATCCCATATTAATAGCCTTTTAGGCAAACTGGGCGTAGGGGATCGCACACACGCCGCAACCGTCGCTCTCCAGCGCGGCATCGTACATCTCAAATGAGACAATCCACGATGAAATCTCTCGTTCTCTTCCTGCTCGTAAGTCTTGCTGTCTTACCCAATCTCGGTGCTCAGTCAAAATCGCACTGGCGCTCCGCGACGGCCACTGAGTTGGAGACAGCCTTGCCTGCCCGCGCTCCCGTTGAGAAGGAGAGGATCGAGACCGAGAAGCGTACCGCCTCCGGCATCATCAACACGCAGGGAAAGATCATCGCTGGAGTCGTGCTCATCACTGCCGGCTACTCGGCCGACGGCAAATACTCTCACTACCTTCTGGTCCAGGCACCCATCACCGTTGGGGACATCGCGCTCTCTCCGGGCAACTACGTCTTCGGCTGGCAACGCAGCGAGTCAGGTCTCAGCGTCAAGCTCTACGACGCCGCAACAGGAGCCGACCGCGGCACGGCAACCGCCCACCGCCTCTCTACAGGCTCTCGTGTCGAATCCTTTCGCCTATGGGCTCCCTCAGACCATCAGTTCATTCAGATTGGACGCTTCGCACTTCCCTACAGCCTCGGGGAATAGCTCACAAACATTGTGCGTCAAGAGGTCAGACTCCCCAGCTTCTGCTCTCCATCCGTCCGACCCTTCTTGAGATCATCGCCCAGCTGAATCGCTTCGGCAATCTCCAGCATCGATTTACGCCGCTGCCGACTCTCGCGCTGCATCATCCGATAGGCCTCATCTTCGCTTATCGAAAGATCACGCTGCAGAACGCCCTTTGCTCGATCGACGGCCTTCCGTGTCTCGAGCCTTCCCACAAGCTGGACATTCTCGCCCTCCAGCCTCGCGCGCTCGATCTCTGCTCCCACTAGAAATCCAAGTGTCGACAGAAGCCTCACCTCAGACGTCGTATGCTGATACGACAGCCGATGCTGCAGATTGATCACGCCCACCACCTTGCTGGCGCAGAGAATCGGCGTGCACAGCATAGCCTCAAAGCGGTCTTCCGGAAGATTCTTGAACGCCTTGAAGCGCGGGTCTTCCGACGCATTGGCTGCGATAGCCACCGGTTCGCGATGCTCCGCCACCCAACCCGTAACTCCCTGTCCAATCTGCACGCCAAGGTGGTCCACAAGGTCTGCATGGGGATTCTTCGACGCACGCAGCACCAACTTCTCTCCCTCCAGAACGTAGATGAAGCATGAGTCACACGGAATCACCGTCGTCACAAAATCAACGATGCGTCCCAGCACCACGTGAAACGAGTCCGCCGCAGCAATCCGACTGCTGATCTCATGCAGGAAGTCGATCGGCGTCAACCCCTCTCGAAAACCCGCCATCGTCGACGTCGACGCAGCCACTCGGCGCACTCGTTCAGCAGCAGCCGCAGCGCGCTGTTCCTCGCCCTTTCCCTGCACCACCCGCAATCCAGCCTGTCGCGACGTCAGACTCCGCGCCTCGCTACTTCTCTTCTGCTCCAGCAGCTTGCCCGCATACTGCGCGGCCTCATTCACCATAAAACCCATCTTCGGGTGCGAAGGCTCAAAGTCAGGGGTAATTCCGTAGTGCTTCAACTCCTCCGAAGTCGTCGGCCCAATCGAGACCACCACCATCGCCATCAAGCCCGACCGCAGCTCCTCCTGACAATTCATCTGCTCGGCCACCTGAAACAGATGGATCGCCTGAATAGCGGTCATGAACAGCACCACATCCACGCCACCGCTCGCGATGCCAAGCACGCACTCCCGCAGTGGTTGAAGGTCCTCCGGCAGAGCCCACTGGTACACCGGAACCTTCGTTACCTCACTACACCTCTCCGTCAGCGCCTGCAGAAACTCTGGATTGGAGGCTCCATACTCCTGCACCGCAACCCGAAAGTCGCTGAGCGACGCGCCAAACTCATCGTCGAGCCCCTGCAGCATCTCCCGCCACGTATTTGGCTCTCCTGCGGTAACGGCAATGGGTACGTTCAACTCCCGCAGTACAGCCTGCGGCTTCGGACCACGCGCCGCAACCCGAACCGACCGCAGCGCCTGCAGAAACTCCTCACGGTCATACCTGGTCTGGACGATCTCCAATAGCGCCCGCACTCCCACCCCTGTCAGGAATACGACAAGGTCGAACCTCCCCTGCATCAGGTTGTCTGCGAACTCTAGCGCGTGCCGGTTCGACTCCAGCGGTATCTCACGCATCGCTGGCACAACAAAGGGCTCGCCCCCATACGTCTTGATGAGCTTCGCAACCTCTTTGGCACGACGGGACTCCAGCGACAGAACTCTCAACCCGTCAAAACTCGCGTGTGCCATATATATCCTCCAGCCATGGGCCGAGATTTCAATTCAAACTCACATCCAGTGATGCGCAAAGAAGAAAAGCTATCGGCCATCTCCCTATGTCGGGGTAGGGAGATGGCCGATTGGGTTCTAAAAACCAAGCCTATTGCTCATCATTTTACAGACACCGCGACGCGAGCAAAGGCCCACCCCAATTCCATGCCATCCCACATATCTGGAGATTACTTCGTAACCGGCACGGGTTCAGTCGTAACAGGGCCGACTTCGCCAGCCACATGGGCCTCTGTACCCACTACCAGGCGCGCTTGAAGCAATGAACTCGACCCCTCAGCCAACAGATCCGCGGCACTCGCACTATCGAATAGATGAATGAATCGCGCGGTCAGCCCACTCCACCCGGTCTGGTGACTCGCTCCAATTCCCGCGCCATTGTCGCCATGGAAATACTCATAGAACAGCAGATAGTCACGCCAGTGCGGGTCCGATTGAAACTTCTCTGTGTCCCCATACACCGGCCGTCGGCCGTCCTTATCCTCGCGAAAGATATTCGCCAGCCTGTCGGAGATCTCATGCGCGATCTCGAATAGATTCTTCTGCACTCCCGACCCCGTCGGGCACTCCATCGTGAACGAGTCGCCATAGTACTGGTAAAGCAGCAACAGCGCCTTGACGATCAGCGCATTCACCGGCATCCACACTGGCCCTCTCCAGTTCGAGTTCCCCCCGAACAGCCCCGTCGTCGACTCCGCCGGCTCGTACTCCACCTTGTACCGCGTCCCGTTCATATCGAATACATAGGGATTGTTCTTATGCTCCTTCGATATCGAACGAATCCCATGCCTGCCGAAGAACTGGTTCTCATCCAGCATCCGCGTCAGCACCCGCCGCAGATTGTCTCGATTCAACACCGACAGCAGAAATCGTCCCTCCTCGCCCGGCACGTCAGGATCGTGCAGGTTCGCGGCCAACTCCGGACGCCTCTCAAAGAAGTGCCGCATACGCTTCCTCAGCCGCGGGTACTTCTCCATCAGCTCCCCTGGAATAATCGACACAGCGCACAATGGCAGCAGGCCCACCATCGACTTCAACCGAAGCCGGCAGGCCGATCCATCCGGAAGATACAGGACGTCGTAAAAGAATCCATCGTGCTCATCCCATAGCTCATTCTCGCTACACCCCGCAGGGTCCATCGCCCCTGCGATCCAGAGGAAGTGCTCCAGAAACTTGACCGCAATCTCCTCGTAGCTCTCATCGTGTGCGGCCAGCTCCAGCGCGATGCTCAACATGTTCTGGCAGAACATCGCCATCCACGCCGTGCCATCGGCCTGCTCCAGATACCCGCCATCCGGCAGCGTAGCGCTGCGGTCGAACACGCCGATATTGTCGAGGCCGAGAAATCCACCCTCGAAGATATTCCTCCCCGAGCGATCCTTCCGGTTCACCCACCAGGTAAAGTTCAGCAGCAGTTTCCGGAAGCAACCCTTGAGAAACTCCAGGTCTCCCTCTCCCCGGATGCTCTTCTCCGTCATGTACACGTACAGCGTCGCCCACGCATGAACCGGCGGGTTCACATCCCCGAAGTTCCACTCATACGCGGGCAGCTGCCCATTCGGATGCAGATACGACTCGCTGACCATCAGCTCCAGCTGACCCTTCGCAAAGTCCACATCCACCATCGCCAATGCCACAGTATGGAACGCCAGGTCCCACGCCGCATACCACGGGTACTCCCACTTGTCCGGCATCGAGATCACGTCCGCATTCAGCATGTGGAACCACGGCGCATTGCGAATGCTCTGGTTCTGCCTGGAACCAGTTGCGTTGTACCCATGGTCCCTCAGCCAGAGATCGAGGTCGAAGTAATAGAACTGCTTCGTCCACAGCATCCCCGCCAGAGCCTGCCGAATAATCTTGCGATCGTCTACCGTCGAGCGAGGTGGGAACAGCGTCTCATAGAACTCATCCGCCTCCTTGATTCGCTCCTCGAAGATCCCATTGAATGCCTTGCCAACCCCTCCGCCAGCAATCGCCTTCGCCCGCGACAGCCGCATCCGAATCACCGCACTCTGCTGCCCACCCACCGTAACCTGATAGTGCGCGGCAGCCTTCGTCCCAAAGCCCTCTGGATTCACCGCGCCTTGATTGCCATGGACGACATACTCATGAAATCCATCCTTCGCATACGGCGTCGAGTCAGCCGAGCCGGAGAACCGCCGCTCATTCGTCTCATTGTTCGTAAACAGCAGAGGAACGCACCCATCGCAATGCAGGAAGAACTGTCCCAGCGTCTCATGCTGCGCCGACACGACGGATACCTTTCCCCTGCCCTTCAAAGATCGCAGCTCAGGCATGGCCGTGCCCTTCTGGTGCGACCATGTATCGCGAAACCACAACGAGGGCAGCACATGCAGCGAAGCAGCCTCGGGTCCCCGGTTCTCTACTGAGATCCGGATAAGAATGTCCTCAGCATCAGCCTTCGCATACTCCACAAAGACATCGAAGTATCGATCGTCATCGAAGAGGCCCGTGTCGATCAACTCATACTCATGCTCCAGCCGCGTCCTCTTTTGATTCGCCTCCACCAGCTCGTCATACGGATAAGCCGCCTGCGGATACTTGTACAGGTACTTCATGTAAGAGTGAGTCGGAGTGTTATCGAGATAGAAGTAATACTCCTTGCAGTCCTCGCCATGATTTCCTTCGGCATTGGTGAGGCCGAACAGCCGCTCCTTCAAAATGGGATCCACCCCATTCCATAGAGCTACTCCAAAGCAAAGCTGCTGCTTATCATCCGAGATCCCCGCAATCCCATCCTCGCCCCAGCGATAAGCCTTCGACCGGGCCTGGTCGTGGCTGAAGTAACTCCAGGCATCCCCGTTCGGGCTGTAGTCCTCACGAACCGTTCCCCACTGCCGCTCGCTAAGGTAAGGTCCCCACTGCTTCCACGGCTTCGCTCCATCCTTGCACTCACGCAGGCGAACATGTTCCAGGGCAGCCATTCCATCACCTCACCGATCAGGAGTAACTCGCTATTCCATCCACACTAGGACCGCAAACAGCGCGGCGTCAACCAGTTGCATCCACTCAACCTGCGCGTAAGCTCATGGCCGCACATAACAAAAAATGCCGGCCAGACTATAAAGAAAGAGATCTTTCTATGGATTGACTCCACCAAATCGGGGTTTCGAAAAATAATGCCGGTCGCCAAACTAACCCTCGAGATCGAAATCCCCCACTCCCAGTCCCTCAAGGATCGGCGCCAGGTCATCCGCTCCATGAAGGACAAGCTACGCAACAGCTTCAATCTCTCCATAGCCGAGCTCGACGACGTCATCGTCTGGAACCGGGCCACCCTCGGCATCGCCAGCATCTCCTCTTCTTCCACCTATCTCACCGGACAACTCCAGCAGATCGATCAGGCCGCACACCGCATAGCAATCGGACTAGGCGCCGAAATCATCGATTCCTACGCCGAAATTCTCTCCGAATAACCGAATCAGAGCCCCTCAACCAGACCACTATCCGTTCTGTGCGTTAAACTAGGGTGAACGGCCCGATTTTGGTATCCTCAACCGTTTACTGCTGTATAAAAACTATGCCCGAGCAAAGAGCCAGAACGTATCACCGCAACCGAGTCGCCAACACCTTCTCCGAAGAGATCGGCGCCATGCTGGAGGGCGAACTCTCCGACCCACGCATCGCCCCAAGCTACGTCACCGACGTTGTCCTCGCCCCCGGAGGCAAGTCCGCCCGAGTCTTCGTCGCCGTCCACGGCACCGAAGCAGAAGAGGACTCCACCCTCGAAGGCCTCACCACCGCTCGCGCCTACATTCGCACGCAACTCCGCGACCGCATGGGCGTTCGCCACGTTCCCGAGCTCTCCTTCGCCATCGACCGCTCTCAGAAGATGACCGGCCGCATGGAGGAGCTCCTCGCCCGCACTCGAAAGCGCGACAAGAAGCGCACAGATTCAGAACCGTCCGCGCCACCAGCCAAACCATGACGCCAGAAGCCCCAATCACCGCGCTCCTGGATGCCTTTCGCTCCGGCAATCGGTTCCTGATTACCTCTCACGCCCGCCCCGACGGCGACGCCATCGGCTCCGTCCTCGCCCTCGCCGAGATCCTCGACCAGCTCGGCTGTCACGCCGATGTCGTCCTCGCCGACCCCGTTCCCTTCATCTACCGCACCCTTCCCAACGTCCAGCGCATCCACCACGTCCCCTCTGCCGCCAACGTCGACCCCAGCCTCACCACCTCCGCCATCCTTCTCGAGTGCGACAGCATCGCCCGCACCGGCCTACAGGGCCTGGAGGGCCGCTGCCTCATCAACATCGACCACCACGCCAGCGGCCGCCGCTTCGCCGCACTCAACTGGATCGATGAGAATGCCTGCGCCGTCGCCGCCATGGTCTACCGCATCGCCCTCGCCGCCAAAGTCGAGATCACCCCAAGCCTGGCCACCTGCCTCTACACCGCCATCCTCTCCGACACCGGCTCCTTCACCTACTCCAGCACCAATGCCGACACCTTCGCCCTTGCCCAGGATCTCGCCGCCCACGGCGCCAACCCCGGCCAGATCGCCTGCGACGTCTACTTCTCCAACCCCGCCAGCAAGATCCGCCTCCTCGGAGCAGCCCTCTCCAATCTCCAGTGCGACGGACCCCTTGCCTGGAGCTGGGTCACCAGGAGCGACATGGACGACATCGGCGCCGTAGCGGAGGACTGCGAAGGCGTCGTCAACTATCTCATCGGCATCGCTGGCATAGAGTCCGCAGTCTTTCTCCGCGAACTTCCTTCAGCCGCCCAGTTCCGTCTCAGCATCCGCAGCAAAGGAAAGATCGACGTCGCCCAGATAGCCGAGCGCTTCGGTGGTGGCGGCCATCGCAACGCCAGCGGATGCACCCTCGATGGCCCCCTTGGGGAGGCCACGAACCGCATCTTGACCCAGCTTCGCATGGAACTCTGTTAGCCTTGTCTCGCCCTCTTAAGAAATGAACGATATACAACAACCCGTCGGCTCCGCCGCGTGGACTGAACGCGCACCCATCGTATGGCTTCGCCGGCACATGAAGTTCCCTGCCCCATCCGCCCTGCGCGAATTCGTGATTCTCCTCGCAGTCTCGCTCTTCACATTGCTCTACGGTGTGGTCCCCATCTTCGGGGGCGACCAGCTCGGCCTCGTCGGCGCCGATGAACCCCGATACGCCCAGGTCGCCCGTGAGATGCTTAGCGCCCACTCCGAGATCTGCCACGACCTCAACGCCAAGATGGTCCCCCGCAGCCTCCACTGGACGGACCTGCACAACTCCTTCCACTGCATCGCCGGCGGTACCATCACCCCCATCCTCTACGGCAAGCCCTGGCTAGAGAAGCCCGCGCTCTACTACTGGCGCGCCATGAGCTTCTTCAAGGAGTTCGGAGTCTCCGACTGGTCAGCCCGCCTCCCCTCCTCCTCCGGAGCCCTCGCCCTCATCATCCTCATCTTCCTCCACATGCGGCGATTCCGCCCCGGAGGCCACCTCGACGCAGCCCTCATCACCGCCTCCTGCGTCGCCATCGTCAGCTTCGCCCGCGGAGCCTCCACCGACATGCAGTTGGCCGCGCCCTTCTGCATCGGCATGTTGGGCTGGTACGCCTGGTACGAGACCGGCAAAAAGTTCTGGCTCTTCGACCTCTACTTCTTCGGAGCCGCCGCCACCCTCGCCAAAGGCCCCGTAGCTCCATTCCTTGCCCTGGCGATCATCGTGCTCTTCGCCGGTCTACGCCGGGAGTGGTCCCTCCTCCGCCGCACCATCTGGCTACCCGGCATCCTGCTCTACCTGGCGATGGTGCTGCCCTGGTTCATCGCCGTCCAGAAGCGCAACCCGACCTTCTACAAGCTCTTCTTCCTCGAGCACAATCTGGAGCGCTTCGCCACCAATCGCTACCAGCACCATCAACCCTTCTGGTACTACCTGGCCGTCCTGCTCATCGGCCTCATGCCCTGGACCGTCATCGCCATCCGCGCCCTCGTCGACTCCATCGAGGTCTCTATCGCCGAGTGGAAGGTCCGCCACAACCCCCAGCGATACCTTGGACACTCCCGCGCCGGCGACGCCTTCCCCGAGTTCCTCGTCCTATGGGCGCTCTTCCCCATCGCCTTCTTCTCCTTCTCCGGCTCCAAGCTGCCCGGCTACATCCTGCCGTCCATTCCGCCCATCACCATCCTCGCCGCCGACTACCTCAACCGCGTCCGCCGCGAAGGCCTGCCGAAGTGGCTGCTCTGGTCCCACGCCGCCATCTGCGCCATCCTCGTCTTCGTCCTCGTCCTCGCCCCCCAGCACATGAAGTACGAGACTCTCGTCCCCCCGACACAATGGCTCCTCATCGCCGGAGCCTCAGCCGTCGCAATCGGCCTCATCGTATTCTTCATCATCCGGCGCTGGGGCATCCCTCAGGTCTGCAACGCCACACTCCTGCCCGTTCTGGGGACGCTTATCTTCCTGCTCGGCTTCCATGGCAAAGATCTCGACGTCAACTACTCCGCCCGTCCTCTCGCCCGCGAGATCGATCGACTCGCGCCCGGCGTAAAACCCCTCGCCATCGAAGGCGTCAAGCGAGACATGGACTACGGCCTCGCCTTCTATCGCAATGAGTCCCTGATCCACTACAGCGCCGACGGCGTCCCTGCCGGCGAGCATCTCCTCGTCATTCGTTCGAGCGATGCAGCGCAACTGGATCGCTGGCTCACCGGTCGATTGTACAAACCTCTGTTCCTCTACGACGCCCAGGGTCTCGCAGTCTACAAGGTCTACGCCCGACCTTGAACGGGCTACCGCCTGCTCTCGGCCGTTGTCCGCTTCTACTGTTCTTCTGAGGGAATGGGATGCTTCAACCCGGGCATTCAGGAAAGAAAAATAGAGCTTTAGCCTTCAAACACTCCCTTTTCTATCCCGCCCAACCGCCCTCCCCCATCGACCATCCTCTCAATAGCTTGAGTCTTCCTTGATTCCATCACTACCCTCTCGACCTTGGATTCCTATAAGCTCGACGAATACTTTTTGCGAGTTATGACTGTCGCGACCCAACTCGAGATTCTGGACCTCCGCCACTTCTCCGCGCGCCAGCTTCGCTCCCTGCTCGAAACCGAGGCACGTATCTGGGAGAATCGCCTGCGTTGGGACTATCGTGGCTCGACCGAGCTTCTGCTGCAGTACCTCGACTCGCGCGTCCTGCCCGGCTTTGTCGCTCTCGACCGTGGCCGCATCTGCGGCTACACCTTCTGCGTCTATGAAGGCCATAAGGCGGTCGTCGGCGACGTCTATGCCATCGCGAACGATCCGGAACAAGCCCTGCAAACCACCAGAGTCCTTCTCCATCGTCTGCTCGATCTGCTTCATCACTCCCCCAACGTCGATCGCATCGAGTCGCAGTTACTGCTCTACGATGCCGGTGTCATCGAAGGAGCCTTCCTTGAAGCTGGTTTCGCCATGCACCCACGCCTCTTCATGGAGTACAACTACGCTCCGGCGGATAGCTCTCCTCTAGGGTTGAACGGAAGCCACGCTCCCCACAGATTTCCCAGCCATATCGACCTGTGTCACTGGTCCGCCGGCCACTATCAGGCAGCAGCAGAGCTGATTCACGAGTCCTACATCGGGCACATCGACGCCCTCATCAACGACCAGTACTGTTCGCTCCACGGCTCGCTCCGTTTCCTCCACAACATCGTCCGCTTCCCCGGCTGCGGCGTCTTCGAGCCCGCTCACTCCTGGGTGCTGCGCGAGCAGCCCAGCGGAGCCCTCGTGGCGATGGTGCTCTGCTCCCGAGTCGCCGACAACGTCGCCCACATCACCCAGCTCTGCGTAGCGCCGTCTCACCGCGGCAAAGCCTTCGGCAAAGCGCTCCTGAAGCACTGCATGAGCCATCTCTCCGACTCCGGCTTCAAGGCCATCACCCTCACCGTGACCGAAGCCAACCAGGAGGCGGTCAAACTCTACGAGAACCTGGGTTTCTTCACCCGGCACCGCTTCGACGCAATGGTCCTCGACAGATCCCCGCAATCCCTATAGCTAATCGCGATCGTCATTTTCCCCCTACAGTCTTCAACTTAATTTTTGCTATTGCTATTGCTATTGTTCTTGCCGTTGCCGTTGCTGTTGCTCTTGCCGTTGCCGTTGCTGTTGCTCTTGCCGTTGCTGTTGCTGTTGCTCTTGCCGTTGCTGTTGCTCTTGCCGTTGCTGTTGCTGTTGCTGTTGCTCTTGCTCTTGCCGTTGCTGTTGCTGTTGCTCTTGCGGTTGTCGTTGCTCTTGCGGTTGTCGTTGCTCTTGCTATTGTTCTTGTACTTGTTCTTGTTCTTGCCGTCATCCTGAGCGAAGCGAAGGACCCCGAAGGTCTTCACTCACCACAAACGCCCGCCCTTTTTACCAACCCACTCCACCCTTGCTGTTGTCTGTTCTTACCTCGTTCCACCCAGAGAAATCATCCCGACCGGAGCCAACCTACACTCTTATCCAACCGCCCTGAACCGAATCTCTCGACGCCGCCGAGCAACCACCACCTGCAAGATCGAACTGAACAACACAGCCCCCGCCGTATCGATCAACACGTCATAAATACTGCTCACCCGCCCCGTTAGAAAACTCTGATGCCACTCATCGAGACAGGCGATAACAAAGGTGGACGACACCGCAAGGCCCACAGCCTCAAGGCGAAGTCCCCTAAGGGACCCCTTCCAGAACCCAGACACACTCACGAACCACGCCCTGTAGAAGAGCAGGCTCAGCATCCCATACCCGCAGAAGTGCCCCAGCTTCCTCAAAAGAAAGTGCGCCGTCTCAAACGAAGGCCCATCCGTCTGGCCCCACAGAGCATGGCAGAGTTCCAGCAGCCATCTCCCCGTATTTGCGCCGCTCATCGTAGCCGTCGACTCCAGCGAGATAACGCTGAGTCCAAAGAAAACCGGAAGCCAGGCTATGGGCAGTGCCAGTCGCTGTGTATTGGCCATAGAGAATCTCAATTACTCATCGGCAGCCTCACAGAAAGAAACATCTGCCGAAACCACCCATTTGTTAGACGCCCGCGAAAAGCTCTCATCTCCCCGAAGATCAGATTAAACCTATTTCCCTACTCAACATGATAGTTAGGAGCCTCGCGCGTAATGATTACATCGTGCACATGGCTCTCACGTAGACCCGCATTCGATATCCGGATAAATCGAGCCTTGGTCTGAAGCTCCGCAATCGACCCGCATCCCAGGTAACCCATTCCCGAACGAAGTCCACCCACTAGCTGGTAGACCATTCCCTCCAGCGGTCCGCGATGAGGCACCCGCCCTTCGATCCCCTCGGGAACGAACTTCGCCAGCCTGTTGGAAGTCCCGCTCTCGCGTGCCGTCAGCGAAGGCCGCTCCGTGCTCGCGGCTTCGTTCATATCTTCCTTCCCCTGGAAGTACCGCTCCCCCGAGCCCTGCGCCATCGCCGAGAGCGACCCCATGCCGCGGTATGCCTTGAACGACCGGCCCTGATACAGAATCGTCTCGCCCGGGCTCTCGTCCACACCGGCGAACAGCGATCCCATCATCACCACGCTGGCTCCAGCGGCAATCGCCTTGGTCACATCGCCCGAGTACTTGATACCGCCATCGGCAATCACCGGAATGCCATGCTGCTTCGCTGCCCGGTACGCCTCTGAGATCGCCGTGATCTGTGGCATGCCCGCGCCCGTCACCATGCGCGTCGTGCAGATCGAGCCCGGCCCGATGCCCACCTTGATTGCATTCGCGCCCGCCTTGATCAGCGCCAGCGCCCCTTCATAGGTAGCGATATTTCCCGCCAGCACATCGATCTCCGGGAACTTCCTCTTCACCTCAGCCACAGCCTCCAGCACGCGCGATGAGTGTCCATGGGCCGAGTCGATCGCCAGTGCATCCACCCTCGCCCTGACCAGCTCCTCCGCACGCTCCAGAAAATCGCCCGTAGCGCCAATCGCGCCAGCCACGCGCAGTCGGCCCTGGCTATCCTTCGAGGCGTTCGGATACTTCAGCTTCTTCTGGATGTCCTTGACCGTAATCAAACCCTTCAGCTCATAGTCGTCGTTGACGACCAGCAGCTTCTCCACGCGGTGCTGGTGCAGAATCTGCTCCGCCTGCTCCAGTGTCGTCCCCACCGGAACCGTAATCAGGTTCGTCTTCGTCATCACGGAGTCAATCGAAAGGTCGGTCCGCGAGACAAACCGCAGGTCGCGATTCGTAAGGATGCCGACCAGCTTCTTGTTCTTCGTCACCGGCACGCCCGAGATCTTGTACCGCCGCATCACCTCCAGCGCATCGGCGATCGTCTGCTCCGGCGTAATCGTCACCGGGTCCACGATCATGCCGCTCTCCGAGCGCTTCACCTTGTCAATCTCCCCCGCCTGCTGCTCGATCGAGAGGTTGCGGTGAACCACGCCCAGTCCGCCCTGCTGCGCCATCGCAATCGCCAGCCGGGACTCGGTCACCGTATCCATGGCAGCGGACATCAGCGGCGTATTCAGAGTGATGCTCTTGGTCAGTTGCGTCTGGGTGCTTACCTGGGTCGGAACGACATCGCTATAGGCGGGAACAAGAAGGACGTCATCGAAAGTCAAAGCTTCGGGAACGGGGATTTCTATCATAGAGTAGGAGTGGGCCAATGAGGGGTGCCGGACGAGGCCTGATTGCCACGGGGTTCACTAGATTGTAGAGTTGCTTGCGAACCAGAGCAAATCGAAAGATCTGCGGTCGCCGTTGTTCTTGCTGTTGCTAGTTTTACGCCGTCCTTGCTGTTGTCAGTTTATTGTCGTCCTTGCTGTTGTTAGTTTTTACGTTGTCATTCTGAGCGCAGCGAAGAACCCCCGTATTTCGAGGGGAGCGAAGCGACCCGAGTGTCTTTACGATTGCCCCAAAATTTGCCAAAAAATCAACACAATCAGACACAACCGCCGCTTGCCAGACCGTTCACCACATTCACACCACCATTTACCATCAGTCTGTACCCGGAAATCCAAAACCTTCCAAAAATCTCGAGCAAATTACCCTGCCATTGAAATCCAAAGTAACTGGATGTATCATCGCTATTGCAGACGATTTTGTTCCGTCGTAAGTGATGAGCCGTGAGCGCACCGGTAAATTGACGGAAGGGATGAGTGGGCTAGAGCCCACTTTTTATTTGTCCTAAAAAGCGTTTCGCGCAAGCATCAAAACGAATGGAATCACCGTTATGGCACTACAGTTAGACACAATTCGAGCCACCGCCCAGCGCGTCGCCGCTTCGCACGACCTCGATCTCGTGGACATTGAATTTCAAGGGGGCGCCAAGCACCGCACACTGCGCATCTTCATTGAAAAGAATGCACTTGAGCGCGCAAAGCTCGCCGAAGCAGCCATCGCGAGTACCGGGAGCGAAGAAGGGATTGCACTGCCCAAAGGTGTTCCCGTAGAGATGCTCTCCGGCGTAGCCCACGAGGATTGCACCCGGTTCGCCCAAGACTTTGGCACCGTGCTCGATGTAGAAGACCTGATCCCCGGAAGCGAGTACACGTTAGAGGTCTCCTCTCCAGGTCTGGAACGAAAACTATTCAAACCAGAGGACTTCACACGTTTTCAGGGGAGCCTGGTCAAGCTTCAGACATTCACACCGGTCAACAAGAACCGGCAATGGCAAGGCCGCCTGATGAAGTTCGCAGACGGTACCCTGACAATCGATCTATCTGCCGTAAAGCAAAAAGGAAAGGCCAAAAAAGCGACGACCGAACAGCTCGTTGAGATCCCTTTGGTCAACGTTGAAAAGGCAAACCTGGTTGCGGAGATCTAATAGCCCTCCGCAGAAACCGCACGGTATCTCAACAAAATGAGATAACAAGCCTGGAATCAATACAGGCACAGTGAAGGACGAATAAAGATGGCAAGCGCTCTATATCAGTCAATCGAGATGTTAAGCCGGGACAAGGGAATCGAGCCGGAGGTAGTCGTCGGTGCCGTTGAGGATGCCATCGCCCTGGCCACCCGCAAGTACTACAAGACGCAGGAGAACATGCGCGCCGAGATGGATCGCGAGACCGGCGAGATCCGCGCCTATGTCTACAAGACCGTCGTGGAGAGCCCCGACCTCATCGAGGACGAAATCAATCAGATGGCCCTCGATCAGGCCCGCGAACTCGCCCCAGAGGTCGAGGTCGGCGGCGAACTCCGCTTCTACAAGGACACCTCCCCGCTAGGCCGCATCGCCGCCCAGATGGCCAAGCAGGTCATCTTTCAGAAGGTTCGCGAAGCCGAGCGAGACACCGTCTTCAACGAGTACAATCACCGCGCCGGCGAAGTCCTCACAGCAACCGTAAAGCGCCTCGAGCCTATGGACGTGATCTTCGACCTCGGCAAAGCCGAAGCGCGCATGCCTAAGCGCGAGCAGTCTCGCCTCGAGCAGTTTGCCGTGGGTGAGCGCGTCCGCGTCGTCCTCCTCCGCGTAGACCGCGCCGCCAAGGGTCCGCAGGTCATCGTCTCCCGCGCCGCCCCCGCTCTCGTTCAGAACCTCTTCCAGAGCGAGGTCCCGGAGATCTATGACGGCACCGTGACGATCCGCGCCATCGCCCGCGAAGCCGGCGAGCGCACCAAGATCGCCGTCATGAGCCGCGACAAGGACGTCGACCCCGTCGGCGCCTGCGTCGGCATGAAGGGCATGCGAGTTCAGTCCATCATCCGCGAGCTGCGCGGCGAAAAGATCGACATCATCGAGTTCTCCGAGGAGATCACCACCTTCGCCGAGAAGGCCCTCCAGCCCGCGAAGGTCAGCCGCGTCTCGATCACCGACCTCGCCGACAAGCAGATCGAGGTCATCGTCGACGACACCCAGCTCTCGCTCGCTATCGGCAAGAAGGGCCAGAACGTCCGCCTCGCCGCCAAGCTGTTGCAGTGGAAGATCGACATCAAGAGCGAAGAGGAGAAGCGCCAGGAGGTCGAGCAGCAGATGCAGGCCATGTCCGGCGGTCCGACGACTCCCATCGAACAGGTCACCGAACTCGGCGATGCTGTTCTCGAGAAGCTGATCGCAGCCGGCATCACCACAGTCGAAGCCCTGGCCGATATGACTCCGGAGCAACTGGAAGAGGTTCCAGGCATCGGAGAGAAGACTGTGGAGAAGATCTCGGTCGCCGTCCGCCACTACTTCGGACAGTACGAGGAAGGCGAGGAACGGCCTGCCGCCGCTATCACCGCCGCTGCGGAAACAGCATCTGAAAACGAAGGGACGGGAGAGACTCCTATGGAAAAGACACCCGAGGCGATCCTTGCGGAAGAGGCACTCGATGCCGGAGAAGTGGAAGAGGTTCGCGACCTCTCGACGGAAGACATTGCAACAGCTGAGGATGCCGAGTCAAATAGCGATGCCTTCAGCGATGCTGATGCCCGCGAAGAACAAATCGAATTGAACAACGATGCCGTGGACACCCTGGTCGACGAAGCCCAGGAGTTCTCCGACGAAGGCATCGACAACGACGGACATGATCGTGGCTAGTCGCAAAAGCCACGCTGGACAGCCATCCCTGACACGCGGAGACCGCAATTTCAGGGATAATACTTACAATAGAAATTCCTACCTCGATGAGGCTGATATGAACAGCTAAGGGCGCAAGGAAGCGAAAAGGGACGGATGAGCAAAGTTCGAATCAATGATCTGGCACGTGAACTGGAAGTGAAGAGCAGGCCGATTCTGGATGCCCTCGATGCGATCGGTATTACTGGAAAAACTCACTCCAGCTCTATCGAAGCCGACCAGGCTGAGAAGGTGCGCAACTACTTCAGCGGAAACCGCGGCACCAACGCGAACAGACCCGCTGTTGAAGCGAAGCCGAAGTTCGACCTCTCGAAGGTGTCGAAGCCGGGCGATGCGCTCAAGGCAATCCTGGAGCGCAAACAGGCAGAGGCCGCCGTCAAAGCCGCTCCTCCGCCGCGCCCCGCTGCGGTTGTTGCGCCTCCACCCTCCGCCCCCGTTGCTACCCCACCGCGAGTTGCTGTCGCGGCAGCTCCACCCACCAGCACGGCGGCAGCTCCACCACAGGCAGCGCCCGCAGCTCCTCGTCGCATCGTGCCCCTACCCCGTCAGGGAGCGAATATCGTGGCTCCGCCGCCAGCTCCGGCGATCGCCAGCAGGCCGCCGGTTGGCCCTGTGATAGCGAAGCCTCCCGTCGCAGCGCCTGCGTCTGCACAGACCCCTCCCGAGCGCCCTGTCGCCGTCGCGGCTCCTCCAGTCGCTACTCCAGCAGTGGCCAAGTCTGCGGCAGCAGAACCCCCGCCAGCCGCAAAGGTAGAGGCTACAGCTCCTCCCGTATCAGCGCCGCCCGCCTCAGAGCCCGCTCCAGAGAGCCCGCACACACTTGAGGCCGCTGCAACGCCCGAACCACAGCCTGAGGTCGCCCCGGCGCCACCGGCACCGTCAGGCCCTCCTCCGCGGCGTGTGATCATGCCCCAGACCGGACCCCGTCCGATCTACACAGCTCCGCCCGTCGCGCCTGGAACCCCACAGCGCGGCCGGCCCATCTTTGAACGGCCACGCCCTCAGACCCCGGGCGCTCCAGGATCACGCCCCAGCAACATGGCTCCCGGCGCCCGACGCCCCATGCATCCGACACGCACCTTCCCCGGTGGCCCGAGCGGTCCTGGTGGTGCTCCTGGTCGTCCTGGCTTTACGCCGGGCGGTCCACGTCCCGCGTTTGGCGCTCGTCCTGGCTTTGGAGCCCGTCCCGGTGGTGCCCCCGGAGCCGCTCCTGGCGTAATGCCAGGCCCAGGCGAGAAGCCGGGAATGCGTCCAGCTGCACGTCCGGCGTCTCGTCGCGGTAACCAACGCTACGAGAAGACCAAGGAAGGCCCGATGAAGGGCTTCCAGCCGCCACCACGTTTCGGGGGATCGCAGATCTCGCGGGAACCGGTACCGATCACCCGCACGATCACCGTCACCGAAGGTATCAGCGTTAAGGATCTGGCCGAGAAGCTCGACGTACGCGGTAAGGACCTGATCGCAACCCTCCTCATGCGTGGTGTCTTCGTCACTGTCAACCAGTCCCTCGAAGGCGAGCTGGTTAAGGACGTCGCCCGTCAGTTCGGCGCCGAAGCCCAGGTCATCACGGTCGAAGAGCAGCTCGAGAACGAGGCCATCGAAGGCTTCCTCGAAGACACGACAGGCATGGTCGAGATCACCCGTTCGCCGGTAGTAACGGTGATGGGTCACGTCGACCACGGTAAGACCTCGCTCCTCGACGCCATCCGCTCCACCGACGTCGCCTCAGGCGAAGCCGGAGGCATCACCCAGCACATCGGAGCCTACAAGGTCCACGTCACCAAGCCCGACTCTCCCGCCTTTGGTCGCGAGATCGTCTTCCTCGACACCCCTGGCCACGAAGCCTTCACCCGCATGCGTGCCCGTGGTGCGAAGGTCACCGACATCGTCGTCGTCGTCGTCGCTGCGGATGACGGCGTGATGCCCCAGACCCTCGAAGCCATCGACCACGCGAAGGCGGCGAATGTGCCGATCATCGTGGCGGTCAACAAGATCGACAAGCCCGAGGCCAACCCCGACCGCGTCAAGCAGCAGCTCGGCGACCGCGGCCTGGTTCCCGAAGCCTGGGGCGGAAGCACGGTCTTCGTCGATGTCTCCGCGAAGAAGCGCATCAACCTCGATCTTCTCGAAGAGATGATCTGCCTCGTCGCCGACATTAGCGCACCCAAGGCACAGCCGGACCGGCCAGCCGTCGGAACCGTCATCGAAGCCAAGCTCGATCGCGGTCGCGGAGCCGTCGCCAGCATCTTGGTGCAGAACGGAACTCTTCGTCTCGGCGACAGCTACATCGTCGGCAACACCTTCGGCAAGATCCGCGCCATGTTCGACGATCGTGGTCGCGCCATCACCGAAGCCGGTCCATCTACGCCCGTTGAGATTCTGGGCCTGGAAGGAATGCCGGACGCGGGCGATACCTTCCTCGTCATGGCGGATCGCGACAAGGCCAAGGGCATCGCGCAGTACCGCAAGATGAAGGAGCGCGAGGCGCAGCTCGCCAAGAGCTCCCGCGTCTCGCTCGAAGGCCTTGCCGAGCAGATCAAGCAGGCTGGCATGAAGGATCTCAACCTGATCCTCAAGGGCGACGTGCAGGGCTCGGTCGAAGTTCTGGCCGACTCGCTCCAGCGCATGTCTACCGAGAAGGTTCGCGTTCGCGTCCTCCACTCCGGAGTCGGAGCTATCACCGAGTCCGATGTCCTTCTTGCCTCCGCCTCGAACGCCGTCGTCATCGGCTTCAACGTCCGGCCCGACCGCAAATCGGCCGAGATCGCGGAGCGCGAGAACGTCGAGATTCGCCTGCACTCCATCATCTACGAGCTGCAGGACGAGATCACCAAGGCGATGTACGGCCTCCTCGAGCCCGTCTTCAAGGAGAACTACGCCGGCCGCGCCGAAGTGCTCAACGTCTTCAAGATCACGAAGGTCGGCCAGATCGCCGGCTGCCGCGTCACCGATGGTCTCATCCGTCGCGACCAGCAGGTTCGCCTGCTCCGCGAAGGCACCGAGATCTGGAGAGGCCGCATCGGCTCGCTCAAGCGCTTCAAGGACGACGTCTCCGAGGTTCGCCAGGGCGTCGAGTGCGGTATCGACCTCAACGGCTTCAAGGACATTCGTGTTGCCGACATCATCGAGTCGTTCACCACGGAGACCCTCGCCGCTGAACTCGGCCAGAACTCAGCCGCTGCACGAAAGGCTGAGAAGGCGGAGCGCGAAAAGGAAGCTGCCGCTGCTGCCGCAGAACCCTCCGTCAACGCATAATCCAGAAGTCCAGCAGTACAACTCAACACAAAGGCCGGGAGCAATCCCGGCCTTTGTGTTGGGCTCTAAATGCGCATCAGATGTTCTCCGAAGCTGGCGCATAATTCTCGGATCTCCCGATCCGTTCACTGAGAACCCAGCTTTGCAGCCACTCAATAAAAATTTCGCGGCTCAGATTAGATTTGGCTCGATTACAAACTCGGCAACGGTGTATTACTTTGCCAGGGACATAGTTGTTATCTGAGTCATCCGATCGATGCCGCTGTAGGACAACACTGTCTCGATTCTGAGACGTGGATTTTGCAGAACGCTCGGGTGCGCCATCCATCTCAGTCTCACACGATGGGTAGAAATGAATCTCAGCCTCACGCGATGGGCGGAAATGAATCCCAGCGAGTCCTTGCCGTTGCTGCATTTGCTTCTAGGTACCCCAAGGCCTTAGCCTTGGGTCTCTTAGCCGCCACGAACCGGCCTACCGCTCTGCCGAAGGCCCGAGCGAAGGCGAAGTCGGAGCGACTATTTATTGCATTTGCATTTGCTTTGCCGTTGCATCTGTTTTTCGCCGTTGCATCTGCTTTTCGCTCGACCGCAAAGCTCACTGTCCATTTCCACAGCCAAAATCCTTGACACGCCTGATAACCTTAATTCAGAGAAAAGGCCCGGCCAACCGCCGGGCCTCCGCATTTAAGCGAGTAGACTTGAACCAGTAAGTTCGGACTCATGTCTTCTGCTTTGAATACTTTGCGCACTTTCACCCAGGAGGGGGTGCACATGCCGAACACCATCACCGAGACAAAAAGCGAGACCAAATTCGACCTCTCCACCATCCAATCCGCCCTCCACGAAAATAAAATGGACGGCTGGCTCTTCTACGACCACCACAACCGCGACCACCTCGCCTATCGTATCCTCGGCTTGCCCCCCAACCAGCACGTCACCCGCCGCTGGTACTACTTCATCCCCGCCACCGGCGAGCCCCGCAAGCTCGTCCACCGCATCGAAAGTGGAAAGCTCGACTCCCTTCCCGGCCTCCGCGAGGAGTACTCCTCCTGGCAGGAGCTCGAAGCCCGACTCGAAGCCATGCTCGCTGGCCAGACAAAGCTGGCCATGCAGTACTCCCCCCGCAACGCCATCATGTACGTCTCGCTGGTCGACGCCGGCACCGTCGAGCTTCTCCGTTCCTTCGGCAAGCAGATCGTCAGCTCTGCCGACCTCGTCAGCCACTTTGAAGCCGTCCTCACCGACGAGCAGCTCGCCACCCACTACGAAGCGCAGCGTCGCCTCGACGAGATCCTTGCCGAAGGCTGGCGCGAGATCGGCCGCCGCGTTCGAGCGAATCATGCAGCAAGCGACGAGTACAGCATCGTCGAGTTCCTCCAGCAGGCCATCAAGCGTGCCTCCATGGTCACCGAGCACGGCCCCAACGTCAGCGTCGGCCCCAACTCCGCCGACTCCCACTACGAGCCCACGCGCGCCTCCTCCAAACCCATCCGCCGCGGAGACTTCGTCCTCATCGACATATGGGCCAAACTCGCCAACCAGCCCGAGGCCATCTGGTACGACATCACCTGGACCGGCGTCGTTGACCGTGAGCCCACCGACCGCGAGCACCTCGTCTTCAACACAGTCCGCGACGCCCGCGACGCCTCCATCGCCTTCGTCAAGGAGGCCTTCGCCATCAACACCCTCATCGCCGGCTGGCAGGCCGACGACGCCTCTCGCGCCGTCATCCGCGCAGCAGGCTTCGCCGACTACTTCACCCACCGGACCGGTCACAACATTGCGACCGAACTCCACGGCAACGGAGCTCACCTCGACAACCTCGAGACTCACGACGAGCGCCTCATCCTGCCCAACACCTGCTTCTCCGTCGAACCCGGCCTCTACTTCCCCGGCGAGTTCGGCATCCGCAACGAAGTCAACATGATCACCCGTCCCGGCAAAGCCGAAGTCACCGGCCGAATCCAGAACGAGCTGGTCCGTATCTGAGCGAGAGCAGGCCGCATCTCTGCACAACAACGAAGTTGCTTGTCAAGCTGTTATCATCACATCTGAGATGACCTCGAACGTACAAGCGACCGCTGGCACCGCTCAAAAGGCCTCGACGATGCCGGCCGCACTGGTCCTCATCGCCGGATGGCTCATCCCGGGCGCAGGCCACTTCCTTCTTCGCAAATGGATTCGTGGCTCCCTGATCTTCGTCTCGATTGTGGCCATGTTCTCCATCGGAATAGCCCTGAAGGGCAAGGTCTACTCGCCCAATACCTCTGAACTGTTAGATATGCTGAACTTCGCAGGGGACCTCGGCACCGGCCTGCTCTACGCTCTGGCGCGGGTGTTCGAGCTGGGCCAGGGTTCGGTCCAGATAGCGGTGGCGGACTATGGCACGAAGTTCATCGTGGTTGCGGGTTTGCTGAACATTATCTCCGCCGTGGATGCGCACTCCTTGGCAACCGGAAGGAAGGCCTCGTGACCATCTCCCACTTCGGCGCTGTGCTACTGTTCTCGCTGTTTACCTCTATCGTGTTCGGAATCACGCAACGCTCTGAGCCACGGATGATGATCCGTTTTGGAGCCTTTTGCTTCGCGCTGTTTGTCGGCGGGACCATCGTGGCGAGCTGGGCAATGTGGCTGATCAAACACTAATCGCTTCGAAATTAGCGAAACTCAAATCTGTCAAGCCCCATCTCCCATAAATAAGTACAAATAAAAGAGATAGTCCCTGCATATTAGTTTTGGTCCATCCGTTACACTGGATACAGGATTCAACAGAGCCCCGGCGAACCGCTGAGGCTTTCTTTTTGAGTCAGAAACCCATTAGAAACAACAATTTACATATAACTTCTTTGAATGGAATAGTTTATCCCTAAACCGTTTAGATAGAATAGTTTAGCAAGGAAAACATTCTCTATCTCATTGATCTCAAGGCACTTACTTCTAGATAACCCCCCTGGGGGTATCTCCCCTCATAAAGGAGGTCACGACACTCCAGGGGAGCCGTACTCCTGGTGGTCGACTACAGAAGTGTGGGAGCGCCTGATGGCATACCAAAAAGGAGTTGATCGGCTTGAAGCGAAGGCGATATTTACCGCAATAGCGACGGTTACTTACCTTAGTTAGCGAAACAAAAAACGAATGGTATTAAGACCTTTGTGCAAGCTATTCTAACTACTAAAATCAACGGTGATAGATGACTGCAGTACGTCGATCTGAGAGTGAAAACGTAAGATCCAGAGCCATTTGGACGCGAGAATTGCTGGATTGTCATCCAGAGCAGGAGTGCGATGAGCTGGTTCAGCTGACGGCTTCGCTGTGCGGGGCTCCCATCGGTCTACTGACGCTGTTAGACGAACGACATCAGTGGTTCAGGGTATCCGAAGGGTTGAGGTTGGGAGACGTTGCACGGGAGATTGCCTTCTGCGCTCATGCGATCCGACAGGATGGCTTGTTCGTTGTAAAAGACGCGTTGATGGATGCCAGATTTGGCACGAATCCGCTGGTGACGGGGGAGCCAGTGCTGCGATTCTACGCCGGGGTGCCACTGCATACGACGGACGGACACACGCTGGGAACACTCTGTGTGATCGATACGAAGCCCCGGATACTCACCGCGGAGCAGGCACATGCCCTGGAGGTCATGGGACGGCAGATCAGCGCTCGAATGGAGCTGCGTGTCCAGCGGAAGATCCTCGAAGAGGTCGTACAAGAGAAGGAAAAGGCATCCGCCAGCCTGCAAGCGAGCGAGGAGCTGTTTCGAGCGTTCATGAATGCCAGCCCCTTTCTCAGCTACATCAAGGACGCTGCGGGGCGTCTCCTGTTTTATAACAGGAGCTTCGCGCAACGGTTCGGAGTAACCGAGTATGCCTGGTTGGGCAGGACGGATGAGCAGCTGTGGTCACGAAATCTCACGAAGTCGGTCCGGACGCACGATCTGGAGGTAATGGCTGGCGGTCAGATCGTCGAGACAGAGGAGCACATTCGCGGAGCCGATGGCAAGATCAGCTCGCTTCGCTCCTTCAAGTTCCCATGCCATGATTCCGCCGGAAATGTGCTGCTGGCTGGGGTCGCAGTCGATGTCTCCGAAGAAGTGGCGCACAAGGCCGAGCTGGAGCGGTATCACCGGGAGCTCGAGGAGGCCAACGACCAATTGCGAAAGCTGGCTGTAACGGACGAGTTGACCGGATTGCGAAACCGGCGCGCCTTCGAAGAGCGCCTGGTCATGGAGTTCTCCATGGCACGACGACGCAAACGGCAGCTCTCCATACTGCTGCTCGACGTAGACAACTTCAAGCTGATCAACGATCGTTGGGGCCATGCGTCGGGTGACGACGTTTTGCGGCGACTGGGAATGATTCTGCGTACAACGATTCGGCTGCCGGACATGCCCGCTCGGTATGGTGGAGAAGAGTTTGTGGTGCTGCTGCCGGAGAGCGGCGAGGAAAGCGCCATGGGGTTGGCTCGTCGCGTCATGCAGCGGGTGGCCACAGAAGAGTGGGAGAACGAGCCGGTAACGGTGAGCATGGGAATGGCTTCTATGAACGACTCTCTAATCCATGGATACCAGCTAGTGGAGTTAGCCGATGAAGCCCTGTATGCAGCCAAGCGTGCTGGCAAGAATCGCGTTATGGTGCACAGTGGAGAGTAAAGGATTATGACATCAAGCAAAGAGGCGCACCGATCGGGTGCGCCTCTTTGCTTGGTGCTGGATACGAAATTTCTATGGCTCAGCGTTGGGATCTGGAGCTTCGCCGGGATTCTGCTCTTCCATCTGCTTAGCCAGCTCCTCGCGTTTCTTCGTGCGGGCTTCGGCGCGCTTCTGAGCCTTCTCGTTGAGCTCGTGCTCGGCTCCGAGAAGCTCGATAAAGGCCATCTCGGCAGCGTCACCCTTGCGGGCTCCGGTCCGGGTAATGCGCAAGTAGCCTCCGTTACGTGCGGCATAACGAGGAGCGACGACGGCGAAGAGGCGGTCGACCGACTCAGGCGTCATAAGGTAGGCCGCAGCCTGGCGGCGGGCATGCACGTCACCGCGCTTGCCAAGAGTAATCATCTTCTCGACGATGGGGCGGGTCGCCTTGCACTTGGTGATGGTGGTTTCGACGCGATCCATCACGATGATGGATGTAACCAGATTGCGCAGCATGGCGCGGCGATGGCTGGTATTGCGGCCTAATTTGAATCCTGCATTGCGGTGACGCATGGTGTAATCTCCTTCGACTCGGCTTAGGCCGGGAGTCGGGATTGCTTAGAATGCGCGCGAGGCGTAAGGCTTCGTGCGGATGGTGCATACAAATAGAACCAGCGGTGACGAAGAGATACTCGCCACCGCCTGTTCAATTAGAAGTTCTCTGCTTCGTGGGGAAGATCGAGGTCTTCATCGTCCTCGTCATCCTCATCGTCGTCATCGAAGTTGCCGAAGCTGGCGGCAAGCGTGGCTGCTGGCAGCACAGAGGTTGGTCCGGGCTGCGGATTGCCGTTCTCGTCGATCTTCATGCCGAGAGAGAGGCCCATCTGCGCCAGAATCTCCTTGATCTCGTTCAGGGACTTGCGACCGAAGTTCTTCGTCTTCAACATCTCGGCTTCAGTCTTCTGGATGAGCTCGCCGATGGTGGCGATGTTGGCATTCTTCAGGCAGTTGTAGCTGCGGACGGAGAGCTCAAGCTCTTCAACCGAGCGGTTGAGGTTCTCATTCCTTAGGGCGGGACCATCGTGCAGGCCATCGTGGCCAGCTTCGAGCTCTTCCTCGAAGTTGATGAAGATGGTCATGTGGTCCTTGAGCAGCTTGGCGGAGAGGCCAAGCGCGTCTGCCGGAAGCACAGTGCCGTTGGTCCAGATCTCGAGCGTCAGCTTGTCGAAGTCAGTGATCTGACCGAGACGCGCTGCCTCAACAAGGTAGTTGACCTTGCGGACGGGAGAGTGAACGGAGTCAACCGGAATAAAGCCGAGGCCGAGATCGCCGTCGAAGTTCTTATCGGCTGAGATGTAGCCGCGGCCACGCTTCAGGCGCATCTCCATGTCGATCTTGCCGCCCTCGGAGATGGTGCAGATGTAGACGTCCTTGTCGAGGATCTCGACATCGCCATCAGCCTCGATAGAACCGGAGGTAACAACGCCGGCCTGGTCGGCACGAAGGTAGAGAGCCTTGGGGCCATCGCCATTGAGCTTGAACGGAATCTGCTTAAGGTTCAGGATGATGTCGGTCGCGTCTTCGACAACGCCGGTGATCGACTGGAACTCATGCAGAACGCCCTCGATGCGAACGGCAGTTACGGCCGCGCCTTCGATCGAAGAGAGAAGGGTGCGACGAAGCGCATTGCCTATGGTCGTACCGAAGCCACGCTCAAAAGGCTGTGCTGAAAATTTACCGTACTTGTCGGTGAGTGTTTCGTTTTCGACTGCAAGACGCTTGGGCTTCTGAAAACCTCTCCAAAGCATGTGTTTCTCCTTTATCCGTCCTAGCCGCGATGCATTTTGCGGACTGGCGGGTGGTTCTGTTGCGTTAGATTGTAGTGGTACGGATGACCTGCCTGCCGCAGCGAAAACATATCTCCACTGCGGCAGGCAGGCAAAACTTGACTCTTACTTCGAGTAGAGTTCGACGATCAGCTGCTCGTTGACAGGCAGGTTGACGTCTTCGCGCTTCGGCAGAGCAATAACCTTGCCGGAGAGATTGTCACGGTTGATGTCCAGCCACGCAACCGTGCGCTGACCGCTGGCGAAGTTCTTCGACTCTTCCAGAATGACAAGCGCCTTGGAGCCTTCGCGGATCGCGATCTCATCCCCGACCTTGCACTGGAACGAAGGAATATTAACCTTGCGGCCGTTGACGCTAACATGGCCGTGACGGACGACTTGGCGAGCCTGACGACGGCTCATCGCAAAGCCGAGGCGGTAAGCCACATTGTCCAGACGGGTCTCAAGCTGCTGCAGCAACAGTTCACCGGTAACGCCGGTCTTGTTGGACGCCTTTTGATAGTAAGCGCGAAACTGAGTCTCGAGGGTGAAGTAGATGCGCTTGGCCTTCTGCTTCTCACGAAGCTGCAGGCCGTAACCGACAACCTTCTTGACCTTGCGGGACTGGCCATGCTGGCCCGGGGGGAAGTTACGCTTCTCGATGGGGCATTTCTCGGAGAAGCACTTGGCTCCCTTGAGGAAGAGTTTGGTGCCGTCGCGGCGGCAGAGACGGCAGACGGGTCCTGTGAAACGTGCCATTTTTATAGCTCCTGACTTCGGTTGTCGATCGTTTTACACGCTGGCAGCGCTTCATCGCGATCCGGTTGAAAGTACCAGACTGAACCTCCCGCGAGACACCCGCCGGAGGTTCAGTCAAAAAGAGAAAGCGTCAGACGCGACGGCGCTTCGGTGGACGGCAGCCGTTGTGCGGCATTGGCGTAACGTCGCGGATGCTACGAACTTCGATGCCCGTCGTGGCGAGAGCGCGAATCGCGGACTCGCGGCCAGAGCCGGGACCCGAGACGCGCACGTCGACCGAACGAAGACCATGATCGCGGGCTGCGTTGGCTGCGCCAACAGCGGCCTGCTGCGCGGCAAACGGGGTTCCCTTGCGGGAGCCGCGGAAACCGAGTGAGCCCGAACTCTTCCAGGACAGCGTGTTGCCGGTCTGGTCGGTAATCGTGACGATGGTGTTGTTAAAACTGGCCTGGATGAAGACGAGGCCAAATGGGACGTTCTTCCGCTCGCGCTTTTTGAACTTCTTATTCTTGCCAGCGGTCTTACCTGCAGGCTTGTTCTGTGTCTTCGCCATGGTTATTTCGTCGCTTTCTTCTTACCAGCGACGGTGCCCTTGCGGGGCCCCTTGCGGGTACGAGCGTTGGTGTGGGTGCGCTGGCCACGAACTGGAAGTGAGCGGCGATGACGGAGGCCACGATAGGACTGAATTTCAATAAGGCGCTTGATGTTGAGCGAGATGTCCTTGCGGAGATCGCCTTCAATCTGGCCCTCAGCTTCAATGACCTGACGGATGCGGTTCAGCTGATCCTCGTCGAGCGTGCCGACCTTCGCGATCGGATCGACATCCGCCTTCGCGAGGATCTTGGCGGCGCGAGAATCGCCGATGCCGAAGATATAGGTGAGACCGATGCGCGCCTGTTTGTTATTAGGGACATCGACTCCAGCAATACGTGCCATGGGGTTCCTTTTCGGTTCGTCTTCGTAGCTTCGCCACGAAAGCGGGGTGATCGGTTTGCGGTCTGACCGCTGGGTTCAACGCAAGCCTTTGATATCGAGGAATCGACATCGGCTAACTAGCCCAGCGGGTCCGGAACTTTGCCAGAAGCTCGCTAGCCCTGGCGCTGCTTGTGCTTGGCGTTCTCGCAGATGACGCGAACGACGCCACGGCGGTGGATCACCTTGCATTTGTCGCAGATCTTCTTTACTGATGCACGGACCTTCATAAAACTCCTAAAGACAGCTATTAGCCCAGCCTCTGGTTAGAGGCATGCTAGTTCATTCTTGTATTGCTGTATTTCCAGCTAAAAGCTAAGAGCTAAGAGCCGGAGGCTAGATCGCACCGTCTACTTGTAGCGGTAGACAATGCGGCCACGATTGAGATCGTACGGGCTGAGCTCAATCGCGACGCGGTCGCCGGGGAGGATGCGGATGAAGTTCTTGCGCATACGTCCGGAGACGTGCGCAAGGGCCTGATGCTTGTTCTCAAGCTCAACCTTGAACATCGCATTCGGCAGGGTTTCGACAACCACTGCCATTACTTCAATTGCATCTTCCTTCGACAAACGATTCTCCTTTGGAAGTTCGAGGGCTAAGCCCTTTATTTCCATAACTTGTTCAGCGAGCCGAATCCACTACTCTGTTCGAACTGAGAAGTTTGGATTCCGGGATAGTGCCATGTCCCGTACTTACGCACACAGCATCTTTTATAGTACCCCAAACCTGATGATTTTCCTACCGGGTCAGTACCATCGGACCATCTTTTGTGATGGCTACCGTGTGCTCGAAGTGAGCACTAAAGCTGCTGTCATCGGTTACAGCGGTCCAACCATCTTTCAAAACATGTACTTCGGGACCACCAGCATTGATCATGGGCTCAATAGCGAGGACCATACCGGCCTTCAGGCGAGGACCTTTGCCCCTGACTCCGAAGTTCGGAACCTGGGGATCTTCATGCATGGAACGACCGATTCCGTGACCGACAAACTCGCGAACGACCCCGAAGCCTTCGGCCTCGCATAGATCCTGGACTGCAGCGGAGACGTCGCCCAGACGGCCACCAACCTTGCACTGCTCGATAGCCCTCTCAAGCGAGGCGCTAGTGACATCAAGCAGTTTGCGGGTCTCCGGAGTAACTTCGCCGATGGGATAGGTGACGGCCGCATCGGAATAAAAGCCGTCAATGATGACGCCGCAATCGATCGACAGGATGTCACCCTCTTTTAGGATGCGCTTAGCGTTGGGCATCCCGTGGACAACCTCCTCATTGACAGAGGTACAAAGGGCGGAAGGATAGCCATGATACCCCTTGAAAGCCGCGATGGCGCCCAACTCGGCGATCTTGCGGACTGCAATCTCTTCCAAATCCATGGTGGAGACGCCCGGGATAACGTGGGGAGCGATGGCATCGTGGACTTGGCGAAGGGCCTTGCCAGAGATCCGCATCTTCTCGATCTCGTGCAGCGTTTTGATCATGATGGCCATAAGCTAGCTCTTCTGGGCTTTCTGACGCAGATGCTTCAGAGCACAGGTAATCTCGGCGGTGACCTGCTCGACGGCCTGGTCGCCGTCCACCTCTACGAAGCGGCCCTGGTTGCGATAATGCTCGATCACCGGTGCGGTCTGGGCAGCGAAGGTCTTCATCCGCTCGGCGAAGACCTCTTCGGAGTCGTCGGAACGCTGAATCAGCGCCGAGCCATCGACATCACAATACCCAGGCACAACTGGCGGATTCGAATAGACATTGTAGATCCGGCCCGTGGGCGAGATGCGCCGTCCTGTGATGCGATGCAACAGCTGGTCGTAGCTCACGACAATGCTGATTGCGACGACCGGCAGCGTTGCGCTATCGGCGACAAGCACCGAGTCCAGCCATTCCGCCTGATTTAGGGTTCGAGGAAAGCCATCGAGGATATAGCCGCGTTTGACGTCGGGCTGAGCCAAACGGTCGGCGACCATCTGGTTGACGAGTTCATCGGAGACCAGCTGTCCCTGATCCATTAGGGACTTGGCTGCCTTGCCCAATGGAGTACCTTGCGCAATGTTGGCGCGCAACAGGTCTCCTGTTGAGATCTGAGGAATACCGAACTCAGCCATCAAGAGCTTGGCCTGCGTGCCCTTGCCCACACCGGGCGCACCGAGAAGAAGAACCGGCCCGGGCAGAAAGTCATCGTCTGCCGGGGCCGGAGTATGAGGTACTACGGAGTCATTGGTCAACGTTGGCACTTCCCTACCAGCTCTTGCGCCCACGGATACGACCGCTCTTGGGAGAGAAGCCGTCATAGTGGCGCATGATGAGCTGCGATTCGATCTGCTGAACGGTATCCATTGCCACGCCTACCACGATGAGCAGCGAGGTGCCGCCGAAGTAGAAGTTGAGGCCCATGCCATTCGTCACCCAGGTCGGGAAGCGGTCAAAGACAGGTCCGATCAGCCAGAGGTGATTGAAATGAATACCACTGATAAGAAGCTGCGGAATGATCGAGATGATGATCAGGTAAATCGCGCCAACCAGAGTGATGCGCGTCAGCACATCGTTGATGAAGTCGGCGGTGCGCTTGCCGGGTCGAATCCCAGGGATGAAGCCGCCGTATTTACGCATATTGTCCGCAATGTCATCCGGACGGAAGACGATGGAGATATAGAAGTATGCGAAGAAGATAATGGCGACGACATAGAGCATCTCGTACCAGGGCTCGCCGGGAGCCAGGGCGCGGAAGAGCGGACCGAAGAACGGCGAGTCCTGCAGAGAGTAGCCGAAGATGTGGGCGCCGGAGAACAGCAGAGGAGCTGACAAAATCGAGCTTGCAAAGATGACTGGCATCACGCCACCGGAGTTCACCTTCAGCGGCAGGTGAGTCGACTGACCGCCCATCATCTTGCGCCCAACGATACGCTTTGCGTATTGAACCGGAATACGTCGCTCAGAGCGTTCCACGTAGACGATGAACGCAACAACGGCGATCATGCCGGCGATGAGGACGAGGATGACAATGGGAGTAAAGGCACCCCAGGCACTGTCGCGAGCCTTGGTATAGAGCTCCTCGATACCGCGCGGCAGGCCGACAACGATGCCGGTAAAGATGAGCAGCGACATGCCATTTCCGATACCGCGCTCTGTAATCTGCTCACCCAGCCACATGATGAAGGCAGTGCCGGCGGTCAACGTGAGCACGCACATCGGGATAAAGGCGCCCCGTGAGATGGTGACCATCGGTGCGCCTGTAGTGGTGCTGGTCAGCGTCAGCGCGATGGCGAACGACTGTACGATACCCAGCAGGACAGTGACGTAACGCGTCCATTGCGTGATCTTACGGCGGCCAAGCTCGCCTTCCTTCTGCAGCTTCGCCAAAGGCTCGTAGATTACCGTCAACAGCTGGAAGATGATCGATGCCGTGATGTACGGCATGATACCGAGCGCAAAGACCGTGAGACGGCGAAGATTTCCGCCGGAGAAGAGATCGACCAGACCCAGAGCCGAGCCGGAGTTCTGATTGAAAAACTGTGCGAGCATGTCGGCGTTGATGCCAGGTGTGGGGATATGCGATCCGAGACGATAGACGGCCAACATGCCAAGCGTGAAGAGGACGCGCTTGCGGAGGTCGGGGATACGGAAGATGTTTGCGATTTTCTCGAACATCGAAGGCTAAGACCTCGGGGAAAACGTTGTCGGTTGAGACGGCAATGCGAGGGCATCGCCCTCGCCTGCCTTAGAGTCTAAATCCTGCCTAGCCGATCAGGACAGCCTTGCCACCGGCCTTCTCGATTGCTTCCTGCGCGGTCTTGGAGAACTTGTGCGCGTGGATGGTGACAGCGGTCTTCAACTCTCCATTATTGAGTACTTTGATCAAACCGTTCTTCTTGCGCAGAAGGCCGAGAGCGATGATCTTGTCGAGCGTGAACTCGGTCACGTTCTCTGCGGCGACAATCTCGGCGACGCGGTCAAGCCCCAGGACCTGATACTCGACGCGGAAGATATTGGTGAAGCCGCGCTTCGGCAGACGGCGGTGAAGGGGCATCTGGCCGCCTTCAAAGCCACGCATCAGCGACGAACCCGAGCGGGAGCCCTGACCCTTGTGACCACGGGTCGAGGTCTTACCCATGCCAGAACCCATACCGCGGCCGACACGCTTCTTGTTCTCATTCGCCTTCTTGGGGGCGCGTAGATTGGAGAGATTACGGATTGCCATTGTTTCCTCGCTTAACGCCGGCAGGCTCATTGGCCCGCCGACTCGCATATGATTTGTGGCCCAATTGGGCTTGAAACGGTTTGTGTCGACGTCGACCGATTACTCTACGACGCGGACGAGATGTGGAACCTTTGCAACCATGCCACGGATGGATGGTGTGTCCTCGCGCTCCACGATCTGGTTCAGACGAGTGAATCCAAGGCCCTTGATGACGAGCTTGTGCTTCACTGGAGTGCAGATCTTGGAACGGAAGTACTGCAGTTTGATCTTGGCGATTGCGTTCGTGTCAGCCATCGGACTAGAGCTCCTCTTCTGCTTTGCCACGCAGGGCGGCAACTTCGGCCTTATTGCGAAGCTGGATGAGAGCGTCGAAGGTGGCCTTGATAACGTTATGCGGGTTCGCCGAACCAAGCGACTTGGTCAGCACGTTCTGAACGCCAGCGGCGGTCATCACAGCGCGAACCGTCTTACCGGCAATGACGCCCGTACCTTCAGCCGCAGGCTTCAACATCACCTGACCGGCGCCGAAGTGGCCGAGAACCTGGTGCGGAATGGTGGTCGCGGTGAGGTTGACCTTGTGCAGGTTCTTCTTGGCCGCCTCGATCCCCTTGCGAATCGCCTGGGGAACTTCCTTGGCCTTGCCGGAACCGTATCCGACCACGCCTTCACCGGGATCACCGATGACGACGAGTGCGGCGAAGGACATGTTCTTACCGCCCTTGACGACCTTTGTGACGCGATTAATGGAAACCACCTCATCCTTCAGGTTGAGCCGGTTCGCGTCGAGCTTTTTCTTGATTACCATAATGTCTTTATCCAGCTTTCTGGCTGCCGCTCTGGGCGCCTTATAAACCTTAGAAATCGAGTCCGGCTTCGCGGGCTGCTTCGGCAAGGGCTTTCACACGGCCGTGATAGAGGTAGCCACCACGGTCGAACACAATCTTCTTGATGCCCTTCTCCTGCGCGCGCTGGGCGATCAGCTTGCCGACTTCTGCGGCAGCAGCGACGTTGCCACCATAGCTCTTTTCCTCACCTTTTTTGCCTTGGGAAGATGCGGAGGCGATCGTAACCCCGTTCAGGTCATCGATGAGTTGGGTGTAGATGTGGTTGAGCGAGCGGTAGACGTTGAGACGTGGGCGCTCGGCGGTGCCGGACATCTTCTCGCGGATGCGCGTATGAACACGCTGGCGGATGACGTTGCGTTGACGGGGATTGATCATGATTCTCTTTCCTTCCTAATGGCGGCGCCAGAGTACTGGCGACGTTCGGGTTGTCTGGGGCAGAGAGGAGGATAACAAGAACCCTCACCTCTACCCCGATTAGCTTACTTTGCGCCGGTCTTTCCGACCTTCTTCTTCAGCTTCTCGCCGGTGTAGCGAACGCCCTTATTCTTATAGGGATCGGGCTTGCGGAGAGAGCGCATGTCAGCGGCGACCTGACCCACCTTCTGCCGGTCGATGCCGGAGATGGTGACGTGCGTCTGCTTGGGATCGATCGCAACTTCGATGCCGCTGGGCAAGGGAAATTCAATGGGGTGGGAGTAGCCCAGGGTGAAGACAACCATGCCCTTGCCCTTCATCTCCACGCGGTAACCGATACCGACGACGTCGAGATCCTTGGTCCAGCCGGTGGTAACGCCGTGAACTGCATTGAAGACAAGCGCGCGGGCCAGACCATGAAAAGCAGCCTGCTTGTCGCTCTGACGCTCGGCGATGAGGTTGCCATCCTTCTGGACGAGAGTGATTCCGCCGGGGAGCATCGCGGTGACCTTACCCTTGGGACCTTCGACGAGGACAGTGTTGCCGTTGACGGTGTACTTGACGCCAGCGGGCATGGGAATTGGCTTCTTGCCGATACGTGACATGGATAATTCCTTCTTAGGCTTGCGAGTTGCAGGAGTTGAACCCTGTTCCACTGCAGCCGGGCGGTTATACCGCCGAAATACTGACCTGACATAGGAGAACTCCTGGCCTGTACGGCCGAGGACTCCCTAAGAGTTACCAGACCTCGCAGAGAATCTCGCCGCCAACACCTTCGCGGCGTGCCTGACGGCCGGTCATAACGCCCTTCGGGGTCGTCATGATCGAGATGCCGAGTCCGCCCTGAACGCGGCGGATCTCATCGCGACCAAGGTATACGCGGCAACCGGGGCGCGAAACGCGCTGTAGGTCACGGATGACAGCCTCATTGTTCGGGCCGTATTTGAGGTACACGCGGATAACCTTCTGACCATTCTCCTCGGTAGGCTTATAGTTCGCGATGTAGCCCTCCTCTTTGAGGATGCGAGCGATCTCGCTCTTCAGCTTCGAGGCTGGAACGTCAAGCTTCTGGTGGCGCGCACGGATGGAGTTGCGGATGCGCGTTAGAAAGTCTGCTACTGGGTCGGTGAGATTCATTCATTCTCCTTCATCCCCCGTTCGCTCACGAGTGTCTCTCGCGAGAACCAGCGGGGATGTTTGTTGCGGTAAGGCTCCCAGACTTCAGCATCCTAAGCCATGGCTTGAATGAGGTCTCTGGAAGGAGCGCACGGCTGAACCGTACGCAGATACATGTATTCTACCAGCTCGACTTCACGACGCCCGGAATTTCGCCCTTCAAAGCGAGCGAGCGGAAGCAGAGGCGGCATACGCCGAACTTGCGCAGGAAGGCGCGAGGACGACCGCAGAGCTGGCAGCGGTTGTGCTGGCGGGACTTGAACTTCGGCTTTTTTGCATCTTTGACGCGTTTTGCGGTAGTTGCCATATTTTTTTGCTCTCTATCTTTACTGCAAACTTGTTCGAGGCCGATGGGCCTGGCTTCGTATGAGTTATGCTCCAACGCGGAAGGGCATTCCAAAACCCTTCAGCAGAGCGCGGGCGCCATTGTCGTCGGCCGCCGTCGTAACGATGGTGACGTTCATGCCCTTGAGCTTGTCGACCTTCGCGTAGTCGATCTCAGCGAAGATCAACTGGTCGCGCAGACCCAGCGTATAGTTGCCGCGACCATCGAAGCTCTTCGAAGACACTCCGCGGAAGTCGCGAACGCGAGGAAGAGCGATCGAGATCAGGCGGTCGAGAAACTCGTACATCGTTTCACCGCGCAGGGTAACCATCGCTCCGATGGGCATGCCCTCGCGCACCTTGAAGGCGGCGATGGACTTCTTGGCCTTGGTGGTCACAGGCTTCTGGCCGGCGATGGCGGCAAGATCGGCCACCAGAGGGTCCATGATCTTGACATTCTGGGTAGCTTCGCCGAGACCCATGTTGATGACGATCTTCTCAAGCTTCGGAATTGCCATGGCGTTGGTGATATTCAGCTCTTTGCCAAGCGACTGCTTGATCTCGTTTTCATACTTCTCTTTCAGACGTGCTGCCATGATTTCTTCTCTTTCTCCACGATTCCGGATTGGGTTTTGCCCGTCTACCGATACGTGGGGTGAACCGTTGTTACAGAGTTTAACTACTTCTTCTTCTCAGGAATCGTGTTGCCACTTGCCTTCGAGAAACGAACCTTCTTGTCGCCTTCCAGGCGAGACCCGACGCGGGTCTTGTTGCCCTCGGCGTCGACCAGCATGACGTTCGAGACATGGATGGTGGACTCCTGCTCGGCAATGCCGCCCTTGATGTTCCGCTGAGGGTTCGGCTTGACGTGTTTCTTCACCATCATCACACCCTCAACCAGGACGCGATTCTTATCGGCGATGACGCGAAGGACGCGGCCCTGCTTGCCCTTGTCTTTGCCTGCGATCACTTCTACTTTGTCATTGCGCTTGATCTTGATGCCTGCCATAACTCTCTCTCATCCTCGACGATCTGTAGTACGCGGAGTCGGACTCCGGAAAATGTGGGTGCCATGCGCGGACGCGTGGCGATAACTAGATAACTTCGGGTGCAAGCGAAACGATCTTGAGAAACTTCTTCTCACGAAGCTCACGGGCCACTGGTCCGAAGACGCGGGTTCCGACCGGCTCCATCGCATCGTTGATCACGACAGCGGCATTCTGGTCGAAACGAATATAGGTTCCATCCCGGCGGCGATACTCTTTGCGGGTGCGGACGATAACCGCCTTTACTACTTTACCCTTTTTGACCGTTCCATCGGGCGAGGCTTCTTTGACGGCCGCGGTGACGATGTCGCCGAGGCCAGCCTTCTTGCCGAGACCGCCACCGAGGGGCAGGATCACCTGCAGCTTGCGCGCGCCGGAGTTGTCGGCCACGTCAAGGATTGTTCTCATCTGTACTGACATCGTTCGTCTCCTGGTATACCGGCCAGGGGCTAAAGCCCCTTTGGCTCAATCCTGTTCACGGGGCCATACGGCGGCCGTGCTTCGTTACTTAACTTCTGCAGCAGCGGCGTTCTTGTCATCGGCCAGCGCGAGAGAGGAGCGTCGAACGATCTCCTCGAGCGACCAGCGCTTCAGCTTAGACAAGGGGCGTGCCTCGCGAATTCGAACCACATCGCCAACGCGCGCGGAGTTCTGCTCATCGTGCGCGTAGAACTTCTTGTTCGACTTCATCACGCGCTTGTACTTGGGGTGAGCCTTACGCATCTCGATCTCGACGACGATGGTCTTCTGCATCTTTGTCGAGACGACCAGACCGACCTTCTCATTGCGGCGTGAGGTGGCTTCGGCGGGCGTCGTGGCTACGGTGGTGTTGGTTGTATCTGCCATGATTAGTCCTTCTTCGCTTTCTTGCGGGCGGTGCGAGTGCTCTTGGCCGGTGCGACGTTCGCTACAACAGGGTTAGCGGCCTTCTCCGCAGCGAGAGTGCGCTGACGGGCTGCGGTCTGGATGCGGGCGATGTCGAGCTTGAGCGTCCGTAGCTTCTTGATGCCCTCGTTATTGCCGAGGCTCTTCTGAAAGCGGATACGGAAGAGTTGCTCGCCGGCCTTGGCCTGCTCGCTCTTCAACTCGTCGTCACTGAGGTTGCGAATCTTTTCGAATTCCATTGTCTTTTCCTTGAACTACTAAACTACTTGGCGCTCTTACTTGGCAACAACCGTCGCCTTGACGTCGTGGCGCTGGACGAAGCTGGTCTTCAGCGGGAGCTTGTGGGCCGCAAGACGCATGGCCTCTTTGGCGAGCTCCGGGGTGACGCCTTCCATCTCGAACAGGATGCGACCGGGACGCACGACGCAGACCCAGTGATCGGGAGCGCCCTTACCTTTACCCATACGGGTTTCGGCAGGCTTCTTAGTGATCGGCTTGTCCGGGAACAAACGGAGCCAGACCTTGCCACCACGCTTGATGAAACGCGTCATCGCGATACGGCTGGCCTCGATCTGGCGGTCAGTGATGTAACCGCACTCCATGACCTTGAGGCCGAAGTCGCCGAACGACAGATCGGAGCCGCGCCACGCCTTGCCGCACATGCGACCGCGCTGCTGCTTGCGAAACTTGACCTTCTTTGGCATCAACATAATGAAACCCTCTTCAATCTTTCGGGGATGCTTCGACCCCCAGATGCTCCGGCAGTACCGGAAAAACTCTTACGACGTGAATGCGCCGGTCGTGGTGCCCTGGTCGCGACGCTTCTTCTGCTCGTAGATATCGCCACGGTAGACCCACGTCTTGACGCCGATGATTCCGTAGGTGGTGTGCGCCTCGGCAAAACCGTAGTCAATATCGGCGCGCAGCGTGTGCAGCGGCAGACGACCCTGCAGGTACCACTCGGAGCGGGCGATCTCGTTCCCGTTGAGACGACCGGAGACGCGAACCTTGATTCCCTTGCAGCCGAACCGGAGAGCAGAATCCACGCTCTTGCGCATCGCCCGGCGGAAGCTGACCCGCTTCTCGAGCTGCAGAGCGATGTTCTCGGCGACCAACTGAGCATCAAGCTCCGGCTTGTTGACCTCGAGGATATCGATGAAGACCTCGCGGCTGGTGCGCTTCTGAATGTCGGCCTTGAGCTTGTCGATCTCAGCGCCCTTGCGTCCGATGATGATACCCGGGCGCGCGGTGCGGATGATCAGGCGTAGCTTGTTGCCTGGGCGCTCGACTTCAACCGAGCTGACGCCGGCGGCCTTCAGCTTCTCGCGCAGCTCAGCCTTCAGCTTCACGTCCTCGACCAGCAGCTTGTCATAGCCGCGCTCTACGAACCAGCGTGACTTCCACGGCTTGTTGATGCCGAGGCGAAACCCATACGGATGGACTTTCTGTCCCATAGCTTCCCTTTACTCCGTGCTCAGTCCGGTTGAGCCGGCGAGCGGTAGTGCAAAAACTTTAAGTTTACAAGAAACTGCTTACTTCGCGGCCTTCTTGGCTGCTGGCTTCTTGGCGACGGCTTTCTTGGCTGCCGGCTTCTTCGCCGCAGTCTTGGTGGCTGTCTTCTTCGTGGTCTTCTTCGCGGCCGGAGCTGAATCAGTCTCGGCGGCTGCGCTGATCGCAGTGGCCGACTTCTTCTCAGCAACGGTGACGATGATGTGTGCCAACCTGCGCTGGTAACGGAACGCCCGACCCATCGGGGCGGGGCGGATCCGCTTCATGCGGGGGCCTTCGTTCGCGATCGCGGTCTTGACGTAGAGGTTATCGACGTCAACATCCAGACCCTGCTCCTGCGAGACATAGTTGGCGTTCTGAATCGCCGAACGCAGAACCTTCTCGACGACAGGCGCCATACGCTTTGTGCTGAAGTGAACGGTGTTGAGCGCCTGCTCCACGCGGAGGCCCTTGATGAGATCCAGAACCAACTTCGCCTTCTGCGGGCTGGTGCGCTGGAACTTTGCCTCAGCGCGGAACTCTCGGATTTTTTCTACTGCTACCTTAGCCATGATCTTCGTCCTTCAAACTTCTACTTCGCTGCCCCACACGGGGAACTAGCGGTGTTCGTAACGTTGCAAGGCCTGGACTAACCCTTGGGCTTTGCGGAGGTCTCAGCAGCGCGTGCGGAGTGGCCCTTGAAAGTGCGTGTCGCCGAGAACTCGCCGAGCTTATGACCAACCATGTTCTCCGTCACATAGACGGGGATGAACTTGCGGCCATTGTGAACGGCGATGGTGTGGCCGACGAAGTCCGGGTGAATCGTGGACCGGCGGGACCAGGTGCGTAGTACCTTCTTGTCGTTGACCTGGTTCATCGCATCGATCTTCTTGGTAAGGTGACCGTCGATGAAGGGACCTTTTTTCGCTGAACGTGACATTGTGCTGAGCTCCGACTTTCTTTTGTTGCGATGCTGGATACGACGAATCTCTTACTTGCGAGACTTGGTGTATAGAAAAACAAACCAAAGCTTCTTACTTACTCCTGCGCTTGACAATGAAAACATCCGTCCGCTTGTTGTTGCGGGTCTTGTATCCGCGTGTCGGCTGGCCCCATGGAGTGACAGGGTGACGTCCGCCCGAGGTCTTGCCTTCACCACCACCATGCGGGTGGTCGACCGGGTTCATGGCAACACCGCGGACGTGGGGACGCTTGCCCTTCCAGCGCATACGCCCGGCCTTGCCCCAGTTGATGTTGGCCTGCTCGGCGTTACCCACCTCGCCGACGGTGGCGCGGCAGCGCACGTCGACACGGCGGATC